>DATLDF010000060.1:0-78374 GCA_035525975.1 Gemmatimonadaceae bacterium | reverse complement strand
ACCACAGAGAAGGCCGCCCAACAAACAGCGGAGTTGTTGGGCGGCCTTTTCTGTGGTCTCTGTGGTCTCTGTGTCTAAATGCAGTTAGGGAGCTTTCTTCGCTATTCCTTCGATCAGGTTGGCGACGGCCTGCAGATCTGGAATTCTGTCGAGCTCGACGAGCATTTCCGGCAGCACGTGCTCCACTTCTTTGGCGACGAGTACCGCCTTTCCGTGCTGTCGCCCGAATCGCGTCGCCTGCTTGCATGACGGCGTCCAGATGTCGAGCGTCGCGCCAATGACATTTCCACCCGTGTCGTCCACCAGGTAGCGCCCGAGGTACCGCTTGCCCATGAACACTTCGACGTAGCGAGCCAGCGGGAAAATCCTCGGGTCGGCAGCAACGATACCTGGTCGCACGAACCGGCCCCGGCGGGTGACTCCCTTCAGGCAGTACTGCGTAAGCGTGATCGGGATTTCTTCACCGGGCTGGGCTCGCGCAAAGCGACGCGGATCGGGAATAATTCCAGCGGCGCGCATTCTGATCGCCTCGCCTGCCGAAGCGCGACGATACTGTCCGGCGTCTTTCACAATTTTCTTTGCCGTCACGACCAGCGGATCGAGCAGGGGCTCGGCGTACACGAGGACGGGGGCGTGTTCGTAGGCAGCACGCCCGACCGGGAGGCGCGCGGCGCCCGTACCAATGAAGATGATGGCAATGGCCATGGCGACAGCCAGCAGAAGTACATCGCCACGTTTCATGTCAGTACCTCCCGTACGAGTGCGTCAGAAACAGATACGGTCCAGCCGGAATCGGAACCAGCCATCCGTCCGATCGTGCGTGGCAGAGAATACTGAATCGTTCCGCCTCGCACCTTCTTGTCGGTCCGCATCACCTCGAGCATCCGGTCGGCGTCCATGTTCTCAGGCCGCTCGATCGGAAGTCCTGCACCTGCCAGGGCAGCGCGAATCGTATCCGCCGTCCCCTTTTCTGCCACGCCGGCGACCTCGGCAATTCGTGCCTCGATCACCATTCCAATCGCCACGGCTTCACCGTGACTGATCTTGAAGCCACTGAGGATCTCAACAGCGTGTCCAGCAGTGTGACCGAAGTTGAGGAGCTTTCTCAAGCCACCTTCGTGTTCGTCACGCGAGACAATTGCCGACTTGATCTCTATGCTCCCGACGACGAGGTCGCTGACTCGGTCACCTGCTTCAGCCACCGAATAAACAATTGCCGGGATCGAGCTTACCACCGATTCAAAATAGCTGCGATCGGCAATCACGCCATGCTTAAGTGCTTCGGCAAAACCCGTTCTCAGCTCCTTAAGTCGAAGCGTTGCAAGCACTTGCGTGTCTACAAGAACTCCTTTCGGCGGGTGAAAGGAACCCACCATGTTCTTTCCCGAGGGCGTATCCACCCCCACTTTCCCCCCGATTGCCGAGTCGATCATTGCGAGCAAAGTCGTCGGAATCTGGACTATCGGGAGGCCGCGCATGTAGGTCGCGGCCACGAATCCGGCGAGGTCTCCGACCACTCCGCCGCCAAGCGCGATGATGGCCGAGTCGCGTCCAAAGTTGCGGGAAAGGAGCTCATCGGTGAGCCATCCCCAGCTTCCGCGCGTCTTGCTTCCCTCGCCGGCTGGAACCGCCAGAATGTCATCGTGACTGACGCCGACAGCTTTGGCCACCGCGTCTGCGTAAAGAGGCCCGACGTGCGAGTCCGTGATGATCGCATAACGAAACGCCGGCGCGACTCCGCGAACGAACTCTCCGGCCGAGGCCAGCGAGCCCGGTTCAACTTTGACCGGGTAGGGCAGATCGGCCGCGACTGTACGGGGAGGTTTGCTCATCGGACTTGGGGAGCTACCAGGTGACTTCGCCGGCTCCGGCGCGCGTATTCGCAACGCGCGCGAGCGTGAACAGCAGGTCGGAAAGCCTGTTCAGGTAAACGACGACTATCTGCGGAATCTCCACTTCTCGCTGGAGGTGGATCACCCGGCGCTCCGCGCGACGGCAAACAGTTCGGGCGACGTGAAGGGCAGCCGCCTTGGGCGTTCCACCCGGAACGATGAAAGCCCTTAATGGCTCGAGCTCCTTGTCACAGGCATCGATTGCGCGCTCCAGCTCCGAGATTCGGCCTTCGTCCACCTGCGCCTTGGCGAGGTGGTCGTGCATCTTCTTCAGGTCCGGTGTTGAAAGAAGCGCGCCTATGCTGAAAAGATCGCGCTGGATCGGGACCAGAACCTCGTCAATCCTTGGCATCATTTCGGCCGCTCGGGCAAAACCGAGCACTGCGTTCAGCTCGTCGACGTCGCCGTAGGCTTCTACGCGGGGGTCGTCCTTCGAGACGCGGCCTCCGCCGAAGAGACCGGTCTGACCTTCGTCGCCGGTCTTAGTATAGATCTTCATGTTTTCAAATCTCGCTATATTCTGACCGATGCACGAGATAAAGGACATCACGATCATCGGAGGCGGTCCGACCGGGATATTCGCCTCTTTTTATGCGGGTATGCGTGGGGCGACGGCCCGGATTGTCGATACCCTGCCGCAGCTCGGTGGCCAGCTGACGGCTCTTTATCCCGAGAAGTACATCTTCGACGTCGCCGGTTTTCCGAAGGTCCTGGCAAAGGATCTCGTGCGCGACCTCGCCAACCAGGCGGGCCAGTTCAAGTTCGAGTCGTTCCTGGGCCAGCATGTGCTGGATCTGGTGGAAGAGGACGGGCACTTCGTGCTGGTTACCGAGACTGATCGCTTTCCGACCAGATCGGTTCTGATCGCGGCAGGCATCGGGGCGTTTTCGCCGCGCAGGCTTCCGCAGCAGTGCGCCGAGCCTTGGTACGGGAAGGGGATTTTCGACAACGTTGCGAACCCCGATGATTTCAGGGGCCAGAAGATCGTGATCATCGGCGGTGGGGATTCAGCTTTTGACTGGTGTCATCAGCTTCGCGACAGGGCCGCGGCAGTGACGCTTGTGCATCGAAGCGACAAGTACCGGGCGCATGGTGCGACGGTGACGGAGGTCCAGGCCGCTGTCGATGCGGGAAAGACGGTTCTCCTGCCATTCCATGAATTGCAGGACGTGCTCGAAGTCGATGGTCGTCTGTCGGGAATTGTGTTGCGGAACGTGAAGACCAAAGAGACGAAGACGGTTGAAGCGGACGCCGTTCTTCCGATGCTTGGTTTCATTAGTGACATCGGGCCGCTCGCCAATTGGGGGCTCAATCTGGAGAAGCACGAGATTGTCGTGAACTCGATGATGGAGACCGGGCGGGCGGGGATTTACGCTGCCGGCGACATCACGTCATATCCGGGGAAGCTGAAGCTGATCGCCACCGGTTTCGCTGAAGCTGCTACGGCGGTCAATCAGGCCTTCCATTGGATTTACCCCGAGAAGAAGGTGAATCCGGGGCATTCGTCAAATCTTGCTGTCTTTGGACAGAAGGACGACTAGCGGCGGGAACTGCGGAACGGCGGAAACTTACTTACCGCAGAGCGCGCGGAGATCCGCGGAGATCCGCGGAGGACGACAAAAGCTAAGGTTAACAACGGAACCACGGTGGCAGTTCTGTGGTTAACCTTTGTTTTGCTTTTCTCCGCGAATCTCTGTGAACCTCCGCGCGCTCTGCGGTAAGTAAGTTTCCGCAGTTCCGCCGTTCCGCAGTTAGGAATACGCGACGCGCGGATCAGCTTTAGCGTACGCGAGATCGGTAATCAGGTTCACAAGGACGAAAACGACGGAAAGGAAGAGAACAGTTCCGTTGATCGCCGGAAGGTCGCGCCGCGAAATCGCGTTCACGACGTATCGCCCAATCCCCGGCCACGAAAAGATCGTCTCGGTAAGAATCGATCCGGTGAGGTAGTACCCGAAGTCGAGGCCAAGCACCGTGATGATCGGGATTAGTGCGTTCCGCAAAGCATGCCGCCCGACGACGACCCCTTCGCGAAGCCCCTTCTCACGCGCCGTGCGAATGAAGTCGCTGCCCAGCACCTCAAGCATTGACGACCGCGTAACTCGCGCTAGAAATGCGATTGAACGCGAACCAAGAGCGAAGGCCGGAAGAATCAGATACTTGACCCCGCCGTACCCTGATGGTGGCAGCCACTTAAGGTTCACCGCGAAAATCAAAATCAGGATCAAGCCAACCCAATAGACCGGGAATGAGATCCCCAGGTACGCGAGGCCGAGTGACATCCTGTCGAACCAGCCACCCGGATTTCTCGCGCTGAAAACGCCTATCGTCACGCCAATTACAGTCGCCAGGAGCATTGCCGTTCCAGCAAGCAGAAGCGTCTTCGGAAAACGCTCCTTGATGTCGTTGATGATCGGCCTTTGCGTGATGTAGGAATTCCCGAGGTTGCCGCGAAGCACCCCGCCGGCATAGAGAGTGAACTGCTTGGCGATAGGCTCGTCGAGGTGCAGCTCCTTACGAAGCCGCGCGATCGTTTCCGCGTCCGCCCGCTCGCCCACCATATCCTGCACCGGATCACCCGGCGCGACATACAGAAGCAGGAAGACGACAATCATCACTCCGATCAAAGTCGGAATTGAAAGCGCGAGACGGCGGACGATGAAAGCAAACATGATCTACTCGCGGGTTACTGCTGCCTGACGACAGTTACGTCAGTCCATCGCTGGCCGGTGAAGATGGTCGGTACCTTGAAATTCTTGATCCACGGCTGAACGGCGTAGAGCTCCTTGTAGAAGAACAGGTAGATCATCGGCGCATCCTGGTACGCCATTTCGTCGGCCTGCTTGTACATCGCCGTGCGCTTTGCTTCGTCCTGCTCGCGGCGCGCGTCCGAAACGAGCTTGTCGAACTTTGGATTCCAGTAGAACGACACGTTGCCGCCGACACCCTTGTTCGCGCTGTGGAGCAGAGGGTAGAGGAAATTCTCGGCGTCCGGGTAGTCGGCGAACCAGTCTTTCAGCGCCATGTCGGTCTTTCCGGCGCGCGCTGCTTCGCGCATCGACGATGCATCGCGCTGGACGAGCGTCACTCTCACTCCGGCGTCCTTGAGATTTGCCTGAACGGTCTGGGCAATGCGGGGGAATGGAGGCGTCTGGGACGACCAGAGCTCGATGTCGATTCCACCGGCGTATCCAGCGGCTGCGAGCAGCTCCTTTGCTTTCGCAACGTCACGCACGTAGCCCTTTCGGGACGAGTCGCCACCCGCGAGCGCCGGAGGAATTACACCGGCTGCGAGGTTTCCGCGACCGCTGACGATTCCTTCGAGGATCGCCTTGGCATCGGTCGCGTAATTGAGGGCCTGTCGTACGCGGGCATCAGCGAGCGGCCCCCGAGTTGTATTGATCGCTATGTAGAAAACGCGGAGTGCGGGTGCTGACTCGAGCATCGCCTTTTTCTCGTCGGTCTGTTCCCAATTCCGGGTTTCGCCTTCGGGCACATAGAGGACGTCGACGTTACCGGTTTCGAATTCAGCTACCGCGGTGCTTGGTTCCGCGATGATGCGGGCGATGAGTGTATCGGCCTTGGGGGCCACGTCGAAGTACGCCTCATTCTTCGCGAACTTCAGATAGTCGTCGTGCTTCCATTCGACGAACTTCCACGGTCCGGTACCGATGGGATGCTCGCCGAAGTTTGCCGGAACCGAGTCGGGAACGATCGCCGCGACCGGCATTGCCAGCAATTTTGGAAAAATCGCGAATGGCTCCTTGAGCCTGATCACGACCGTGGAGTCATTGGGCGCCGACAATCCGGAGATGCCTTTTCCGCCCTTTCCATCAGCGAATTCCTTCGCGCCAGCGATAGGGTAGAGCGGCCAGCCACGACCGCCTTTTGTCGCCGGGTCGAGAACACGCTGCCAACTGTTGACGACATTTCGCGCGGCAAACGAGCGGCCGTCGTGGAACTTTACGCCGCTTCGAAGGTGAAATGTGTAGGTGATTCCGTCGGGAGAAACGTCCCACGTTTTGGCGAGGCCCGGGACCACCTGAGCGTCGGGCGTGAAGCGAACAAGCCCGTCAAATACGTAGCCGACGGCTCGTCCGGTCGGCACGTCAGTAGACAAGGCAGGATCGAGTGACCGCGGGTCGTAAGTATCACGCGAGTCGATGAGCGTGCGGCGCGCGGGGGACGATTCACCGCCCGTGCATGCCATTGCCGCCAAAAGAGTTACAAGGAGAAGTCGCGGAATGCGCATGATTGTACCGTTGACATTGTGGGGGCGGACGCGAGAACTTATCGGGCCCTCGAGAAGGCGTCAAACATGAGCGAAGACTACTATTATAGGCGCCACCTCGCGGCCGCTGATCTCTTGCCCGCCATCGGGGTCGGAATCGCTGCTGGCTTAGGTGCGTTCTATCTGGTGCAACTGTTAGTCCAGCGGACTCCGCTGGTCCCTTCGTCCGCCGTTGTCCGCGAGCCGCCATTGCCCGACAAGAAGAGTGGGCCGGCCGGACCGTGGGATCGAAAGCGCGGCGGCTGATGCGCTGCGGGTACGCGCGCTTCCTCCTCTCCCTCGGCTGCGCCCTACTCGGCACCACACTCGCGAGACCCGCTTCTGCCCAGGAAGTCAACTGCGATCCCGGTGACCTGGAGGTGCGGCATTTGTCGTTTTCGGGCAACGCGGCATTTACCGATGCAGATCTCTCGAAGATCATCGTCACTACTGCGTCTCCCTTTGCGCGAACGACGCTGCACCTCCCACTTACGATTCGCCGCTGCCTCGATCGCAATGAGCTTCCAAAGGACAGAGCGCGGCTCGTCATCTACTACCGTCGTCGCGGATTTCCCGACGCTACGGTAGACACGGCAGTCACACCGGCCGGCAAGAATGGCGTTGACGTCAAGTTCACTATCCACGAGGGAGCCCCGACGAAGCTTGCTCTGCTCGTCATCGAAGGACTCGACTCGGTAGGGAATCGCAGCGCGATCGTCAAAGGACTTCCGCTACGCGTTGGAGCGCGCTTCGACCGCGTGAGTCTCGAAGCAACCCGAGACACAATCGGACGCCGCCTCAGGAACAGTGGATATCCGCGAGCATCGGTCAGCAACATCTTCGAGATCGATGACCAGGCACGACTCGCCTACGACACAATCACGGTGTCTCCGGGGCCGTTCACGCGAATCGGAAAGATCGAGCTGAGCATCACTCCGTTCGAAGGGAAGAACCAGCACATACCGGATGCGGTCGTTCGCCGACTCATCGGTATCAAGGCTGGCCGGGTGTACAAGGAAGACGAGCTGTTGGACGCGCAGCGAACCTTGTACCGAACGGAGGCTTATCAGCATGCGTCGCTTCTTCCCGACACAGCGATGGGTCCAACCGACTCGACGATCGACATCCGAGTCGTTCTCGCAGAGAACACGATGCGGTCGGCGCGGTTGGGTGCGGGATATGGAACTCTCGACTGTTTTCGACTCACGGGTGAGCTGGCGAATTACAACTTTCTGAACGGCGCGCGACGTCTCGACCTCACCACGCGCCTGTCGAAAATCGGGATCGGTGACCCGCTATCCGGCGCGAAAGCGCTCTGCCCGCAGGCGCAGAGGGATCCGTTCAGCCGAAAGGTCAATTACTACGTCGGCGCAACATTGAGGCAGCCCGTGTACCCCGGGCTTCGCGCTTTGCCGACGATTACTGTTTTCAGCGAGCGAATCTCCGAGTACAACGCTTATCTCCGTACGACGACGATCGGAGGCGTCGCCTCGCTCGAACTCAGGAGATGGCCGACGGTGCCGGTGACGCTGGCATACTCGATGGACCTCGGCCGCACTGAAGCGCAGCCTGCTCTGTTCTGCGCGGTTTTCAATCTCTGCGCGGCGGAGGATCGTCGTCGAGTGCAGGAGACTCAGCGCCTTGCTGTTTTGAGTGCTGTCGTTTCTCGCGACAGAACTAACAGCATCATCACTCCGTCGCGTGGATATCAATGGCGTGTCGAAGCGCGCCATGCATCGCGCTTCATACTTTCTGACACTGCACTTCAGTTCAACAAGATTGTCGGCGAACGATCCCACTACTGGGGGATCGGGAACTCGAGCGTCATAGCATTCAGGGTTCGCAGCGGAGCTGTGTTCGGTCGAAGCTTTGGGAACACCACGGGATTCATCCCTCCACAGGAGCGACTATACGCGGGCGGCCCCACCACCGTGCGCGGTTTCTCGCAGAACGAGCTGGGCTCGAGCATTTACATCGCGAACGAAAGCGATTTCGGGATTGTGCTGCCGAGTGCCGGGCTAGCCGATACGGTGTTTCGCGTTGCGAATGACGTTCATGGTTTTCGCCGCAGCGTTCCTGTCGGCGGAAACACGATGGTCGTAAGCAATATCGAGCTGCGGCTACCGAGCCCTTTCCTGCCTGACCTTTTGCAATGGACCGTCTTTGCAGATGGCGGTGATGTCTGGAACAGGGGCACAGACGCATTCCAGAATTTTTCGTTCAAGGTCACGCCGGGAATTCAGATGACCGCGTTTTCACCGGTTGGGCCGGTAAGAATTGTGGTCGGCTACAACCCTTATCGACGCCCGCAGGGTCCGCTTTACTTTGAAGTTCCGAATGGAGCGACCGGGGATGCAGCGGGACTCGCGGCGGGAAGCCTTCCCTGTGTAAGTCCCGGGAATCTCCTGGCCGTGCACCGGGTCACCGATCTGAACAACCCGCAGGTCTCGCATCTGGTCCAGAATGAGGGCCAGTGCCCCGCATCGTTCGTTCCGTCGGCCGGCACCTTCCGCAGCAGGCTGACGTTCGGCCTCGCCATCGGACAGGCGTTCTAGACCGCGATGTCACGCCGTCAGCGAATCGTAACGTGGAGCGCAATTGCGCTCGTCGTCATCATCCTCGTGGCGGCGGGGGTGGTCGTGTCGCTGACTCAGACCAGCTTCGGGCAGAATCAGGTTCGCGCGTACGTGCAATCGTGGGTATCGGGCAAGGTGCGCGGCAAGTTCTACGTCGGCAAAATCAGTGGCGGACTGTTCAACGGCGTCACAATCGACTCGATAGAGATTCGCGACGAAGAGGATTCCCTGTTCCTCGCAACGGGGCCGATCCACATCAAATACGACGCGCGCGACCTGCTCGACAGACGAATCCTTCTTAGTCATGTGGACATCCAGCGTCCCGTCGCCGAGTTCAGGCAGCATGAAACCGATGGCTGGAATTTTCAGCGGATCTTCCCGTCGGGGCCGAAGCGACCGCCAGGAACGGCACGCGGATTCGGCGAATACATCGTCATCGACTCGGCCGATATTCACGACGGGACCATCATCGCGAGCTTGACGTGGCACCCCAACGACACACTGCGAGGAGCCAAACGCGACAGCGTCATCAGGCACGCACTCGGCTCGTTGACTCGCAGGTCGCCCGGTAACCAGTGGTTGAGCGAGATCAACCGCACGCGCGAGGGGTTCTCGCGCATTTATCGGTTCACTCAATTCCAGGCCAGCTTCAACTACGCTCGCATCGCGGATCCTGACAGCGTCGGGCGGTTCCTCCGAATTACGAAAGCAAGTCTCAACTCGTTCGATCCTCCGCTGTCGGTGAAGAACATCGTCGCCGATGTCCGGCATGTCGGCGACTCGGTGTGGCTGACCTCGCCTGCGTTCTCGCTTACGGCCTCGAAAGGGCGAATACCGTTCACGAAGATCGTATGGGGAAGTCACCTTCCCGTTCGCTACGATGTGCACGTCATCGGTGACCAGGTGGCGATGAGCGACATCGCGTGGGTGTACCCGACGCTGCCGAGAACGGGTGGCGGCCGGTTGGATCTGTACATCAACAACTTCGCTCATCCGCGCGTCGTCGATTACGCGATCAAGAAGATGGACGTCCGAACGACGAAATCGCACCTGACCGGCGACATGACATATGGCGTCGGTGGGCCGGTGCTCGTGTTGAAGGACGTCCAAGTCGAAGCATTTCCGCTGGACTTCGATCTGATCAAGCAGTTCAACGGCAAGCCGTTTCCGTATCCCTGGCGTGGTCAGTTGACGGGCTATCTGCGGGGGAGCGGTGGTCCGCTGACGCGCTTCAAGGTTGAGGACACGAAGTTCACGTTCAACGATGCGAACGTTCCTGGCGCCGTGGCTCGCGGGTCGGCCCGCGGAATGCTCGACATACTCTATCCTGCGTTCACCGTTTTCCACGGCTTCGCGGTGAATATCGAGACGCTCGACTTCCGCACGATGCAGTTCCTGAATCCTCTGTTCCCGGAGCTGAAGGGAACAGTTTCAGGAACAACGGTTTTGGACTCCTCGTGGCTCGACGTGCGCTTCTCGAACGCGGACATCGTTCATCATGACGGCGACCTTCCGACGTCGCGGATCACCGGCAGTGGGCGAATGACGTCGCTCCCGAAAGAGATGCAATACGACGTCGATCTTCAGGCGGCCCCCGTGTCGATGACGACGATGCACGCCTCTTATCCGAGCATCCCTCTTCGCGGAAACTTCACCGGCCCGATCAAGGTGTCAGGCGTTCCAACTAACATGGACGTCGTCGCGACACTCACTGGCGCAGGTGGAACGCTTTCCTTCAACGGAAAGGTGGATGGCAGTCTCCCCGACTACGGATACCACGGATCAGGAACTCTCGCGGACATCAACCTTCGCACACTTCTCGAGAATCCAAAGGCTCCACGAACGATGCTGGCCGGCGACTACTCCATCGACTTCATTGGCGATTCTCTTGTCGTCGGCGCCGGAACTATCAAGGGATCAGTTCACGGAACTGCCGAAAAGCTGAAGATTGCCTCGTCAACCGCGACGGTGAGGCTCGATCACGGCATCGCGCACATCGATACGCTTCTCGTTCAGAGTGACGTTGCGCACGCAACCGCTTCGGGCGATATCGGCCTCATCGAAGGCAAGGAAGGGAAGCTAGGATTTGTCGTTTCGGTCGACTCGCTCGCGGACGTGAAGCGTTACATCGGCCAGAATACTCCGATCTCCGGAGATTCGATCACCGGCTCTCTCAGGATCGCTGGCGAAGTCAAGGGCACAAAAGACCGCCTGACGCTCGATGGAACGCTGACGGGACGCGAGCTCTACGCTACGGGGAAAACGGTCGGCCGCATCAACGGAAAATTTTCTCTCGCTGATTTGACGGGCACTCCCAACGGCGACCTCTCCTTTACCGCTGACACTATCCGGGCAGGTGCGTTCGGGTTCACGTCGCTGACCGCGGAGGCAAAAGTTACCTCCGCATCGAGCGCGACCTTCGACGCCAACCTCGCCAGCGAAGGCGGAGTCATCTCGACCATCGCCGGTAACGCCAGCCTGACTGGCGACACGACTCGGCTTCACATCGACAGCGGCAACGTTGTCGTCTCCAACGGGAACAGTTACCGGCTCGAAGCGCCAATCAATGCGATGGTCACGCCACGCGGTGGGACTCTTGACTCGCTTCTGCTGCGACATTCCAGCACTGCGCGACTGGCCGTGCGGGATGTCAGCGTCAGCGCAGATTCGGTTCGGGGAAACCTCCGCACGGACAGCGTCGACCTCGGAGTCCTCGAGGCATTCATTCCCGGGTTCCAGAGGGCCCACGGGCAGCTCGTCGCCAACGTAGACGTTCGCGGATCGGTGAAGCAGCCTGTCATCGACGGACAGTTCAGGATCAAGAACGGCGCGATGACTCTGACAAGGGTCGGATTGGCGCTCGAGCAGGTGACTGCGGACGTTCTTCTAGAGCGCGACACGGTCTTCATCCAGAGACTCTCGGCCGAGACATCGAGGGACCGCCGCGGAACGCTTGGCGTTCAGGGGTTTGTCGGCCTGGCCGAGTATACGAATCCGGTTTTCGCGCTGAGAATGCAGGCTAAAAACTTCCACGTGGTCGAGAAGCCGGGTCTCGCCTCACTCGATATTTCCACCGACCAGGATCTGACGCTTACGGGTCCATACAAGAACGCCACGGTTACCGGTGCGGTCAGGGTTGACCGCGGGACCATCTACATCCCGGAACTCATTACAAAGCAGATCGTCGACCTGAGTGACCCGGAGTTCGCCGGGATCGTCGATACTCTGCTCTCGCGTGACCGGAAGCTCCTTCCGGAAACGCCGAGCGAGTTCGCGAGAAATCTCACGCTGGAGAATGTCGCGGTGAATATCGGCGACGGTGTCTGGCTCCGGTCATCTGAAGCAAACGTCAAACTTGGCGGGTCACTCAACGTCACGCTGGGGCGAAGCCCGACCACCGGCGACAGGTCGCAGCTCGCCCTCGAAGGTACACTCAACGCGGTTCGCGGCACTTATCGGCTGACGCTTGTCGATCCGTTCGTCCAGCCGACCTTCGACGTCGAGAGCGGAAGCCTGCGTTTCTTCGGAACTCCCGACCTGAATCCGACTCTCGACATCCGCGCGATTCACACGATTCGTCAGCCCACGCAGCGGAGCGCGAACCTTCGCGACATTCGTGTGCGGGTGACGATCGGCGGAAATCTTTCAAAGCCGACCCTGACTCTCGACAATCCTGACAATCTTCCGCTGTCGCAGTCCGATCTTTTGAGCTATCTGATCACCGGTGAGCCGGCCATCGCGCTGGACAACCCCAATGGGTTGTACGCGTCGCAGCTCGCGTCGTTTGCGCTTAGATACGGCGGTAATCTCCTGACAAGTGCAATTCCGCGAAATCTTGTGGACATTGTGGAGCTTCAGACCGGGCGGGTGAATGATCAGCGCGCGCAGCAGGCTGCCGATCCATATCTCTACAGCCTGCTCAACTCCAGAGCGATCGTCGGGAAGCAGGTTGGCAACAACTGGTTCATAGGTCTCAGCACGGGTCTTTGCGTAGTGAACGCCAACAATTTCAAGGATAATTTCGGATTGAAGATCGAGTACCGCTTCAACTCGATCTACACTGCGCAGGCGGGTGTAGAGCCCGGATCGAGCGATATTACATGCGCGAGGAACGCCCCGCAGATTCAGCAGCAGACTCCCAGGCAGCTGGGCTTTGACTTCTTCCGCACGTGGAGATTCTAAGTGACGGACCTTCGCGAAAAGGACGCGATGATGTGCCGCGCATGCGGGAATGAAGAGCGCGCGTCCGAAGGCTATCCATGCTCCGGGTGTGGCACTTTCATCTGCGTGATGTGCAGTTTCAAGGGCATCGTGCAGTGCCGAAAGTGCATCGACCGACTGAAATCCCCTGACTCACCGACGACTCCGCCGCGTGAGATTCCACTAATCGACTGGCCCGAGCATTGAGTCCTCGTCAGGTTCGCATCCGCACTCCCATTGGCCCGGTGTTTCGTGAGCCCAGGGCTTCGAGCACCCAAGAGACCCAGATTCTTTTCGGACACTGCGCAGAAATACGGTCGACCGACGGAAAGTGGATGCAGGTTCGCGGGGGCGATGGCTACGAAGGCTGGATTCACGAAGGCTTCTGCGAAAAGGCGGAAGGCGCCGGCTGTGATGAGTGGGGCTGGGACAGCGACCGGGAACTATCGATGGGCTGCACGATGCGCGATGAGCGCGGGGTCATCGTCGACCTGCCATTGGGAGCCTTGCTGGGCAGCGGGAAGTGCACCGGCGGGCGGACGTTCGACCTGGCACATCGCCGCGAGATCTTTCCGCCTGAAGCGAGCGCGGTCGTCGCGTCGGCCACCGGACTTTTTCAGGGCACCTACTACCAGTGGGGGGGCATCACTCCGTGGGGTGCCGACTGCTCAGGAATGGTTCAGACCGTGTTCGCTTTGCACGGAGTGCGGCTTCTTCGCGATGCATGGCAACAGGCCACCCAGGGCGTGCACGTCGAGGGCGGCCTCGACGCAATTGTGCCGGGCGACCTGCTGTTTTTTTCTGACCGGGAGGACGGGCACATAACGCACGTCGCGCTCACCGTCGCTCACAACAGCGCTGTGCATTTAGCGATCGGTCGCGGCGGGCACTGCATCGAGTCGTTCGACCGCCCCGACGACTACGTCAGGGACCTCCTCTCGCGATTCAGGTTCGCTCGCCGAATACTAGCGAACGCCACCTAGAGACTAACTGAAGATCCCGGCGGGCTGGGGCATTACGACGGGCGGCGAACCGCTGACGTGTAGTCTCACCTCCGCGGTCGGAGTCTTGTCCAGGGCCACCTGCATCGTGTAGAGACCTGCCATGTTGAGCGGCAGGTCTATAACGGCAATGATCGGGAGATCCATCTCGAACGACGGATTAGCTCCGGGAGCGACATTGAGCTCGCCGTCGGAGGACCACAGAGTCTCACCTGAGGGGTTCACCCAGCTGAACGTGAGCGCGTGCGCGCCGACGTCTTCCATGTTCCCCTTGAGTCTCACCACGAAATGCGTGCGGGGATGGATGGCCGGGAACCCTCCAACGTGCAGGGCGTCGAATACTCCCAGGACGTTGAGCTTTCCTTCCTGGGAAAGATTGGCTCCATCGGCAAATACGGCGAACGAGATGTGCATCGCGTGAAAGTAGCAGGAGGAGAACCGCAGCGGCTAGTTTACGCGCAATGAATCCGCCTCCCAAACAGAAATTCGGCAAGACTGACGCGCTGCTGCTTTTGATGGCGCTGATCTGGGGCGTGAACTTCAGTGTGGTGAAGTTCGGAACGAAAGTATTTTCTCCGCTGGCTTTCACCGGCCTTCGCGTGATGCTCGCAGCACTGGTTCTGCTCGGCATATCAGCCGCGCGCAGCAAGCCGTGGCCACGCCGCAACGACATTTTCGCGCTGATGGGCCTTGGTATGCTCGGCAACGGTCTTTATCAGCTCTTCTTTGTTCAAGGCCTCGCGCGCACGAACGTCGGAAACGCAGCGCTGATTGTGGCGGCAGCGCCGGCTTTCATCGCGATTGCCAGCCGACTCGGCGGCGTTGAACGGGTTCACAAACGCGTCCTTGGCGGAATCGCGTTGTCGCTGGCAGGAGTTGCACTTGTCGTCTTTGGCAGCGCACGAGCTCATCAAGGCGAGACGACGCTGCTCGGAACGCTGCTAGTATTCGCCGGCACTCTTTGCTGGACAGCATTCACGGTGCTGCTGCAGCCATATGCGCGGCGCATCGACGCCATCCAGCTCTCGTCATTCACAATGCTCGGCGGATGCATTCCGATGCTTTTCGTGACAACCCCGGCGCTGCTGGCGACAGATTGGGCCAAGGTGGGATTGCCCGCGTGGTCGGCGATTTTTTACGCGAGCGTCATCTCGATGGGCGTCGCATACCTGTTCTGGTATCGCGGGCTTAGAGTTCTGGGAGCGACGCGAACGGCGGTGTATGGCAATCTTCAACCGGTAATTGCAATCGCAGTAGCATGGATATTCCTGGGTGAGCCACCAACGGCCTGGCAGGGAGTGGGCACGGCCACGATCATGACCGGACTTTTTCTGACACGCACATGAGAGTTGTTCTGTTTGACATAGATGGGACGCTTCTGCGCAGCGGCGGCGTTGGCCGGATCGCGATGGAGAAGGCGCTGCAGCAGGTTTTCGGATCGCCCGGGAGCAAGGAGTATCACTATGATGGAAAGACCGACCGTCAGATCGTTCGCGATCTGATGCGGCTCGACGGCCTCTCCGACGACCAGATCGACGAGCGCATGGACGAGCTGATCGAGGCTTATCTCGAAGGTCTTCGCGCCGAGCTCGCGGCGCGCAAGCGTGAGGTTCACGTGTTCGAGGGAGTGCGGGAGCTGATAGACGAGCTCGACAAACACGAGGAAATCACGCTGGGCCTCCTGACTGGAAACGTCGAAGCGGGCGCCCAGGCCAAGCTCGGCGCGGCAGGAATCGACTTCGGCCGGTTCAAGGTCAACGCGTTTGGATCGGACCACGAGCTCCGCCCCGAGCTTCCCGGCGTTGCCCAGCTGCGCGCAAAAGAGCTGCTCGGCAAGGAGATCGCCGGGAACAGGGTGATTGTCATTGGCGACACGCCCGCAGATATCCGCTGCGGCGAAGCGATTGGCGCGCGAGCGATTGGTGTTGCGACGGGTCGCTACTCCACCGCAGACCTTGCAAGCCACGGCGCGTACGCGGTGTTCGAGACTCTCGCGGACACCCCCACAGTTATGGAGCGAATTCTCAGTGCGTGAGGTCGAGCTCAAGGCCGTTGTCGCTGATCTCGAAGCGCGGCGCAAGCAGGTCGAGCGCGCCGGAGGCACGCCAACGTTCGTCGGCAAGCTTATCGACGCGCGCTACGATTCCGCGCGCAGCGAGCTCATGAGCCGCGATCATGTCCTTCGACTTCGCGTTTATGAGCGCGACGGAAAAAAGGAAGGACATCTCGATTGGAAAGGCGAGACGCGTTACGAGGACGGCTACAAGGTTCGCGATGAGATATCGACGAGTGTCGGAGATCCGGACGTCTTCGCTGCGATTCTGGCTAATCTCGGCTTGCGAGTAGTTCGCGAGATAGATCGGGAGATCGCTCAGTATTCATTGGCCGGCGCGACTGTCCGATTCGAGCGCTATCCGCGCATGGATGATCTGGTGGAGGTAGAGGGGTCAGCCGAGTCGATCGAAAAGGCAATTGGGTTGCTGGGAATTCCGCGCGATGCTTTTACCACTTGGCGCCTGGCTGATTTCGTTCTCGCTTTTCAAGAGAGAACTGGATTACGCGCCGCGGTTTCGTCGCGCGAATTGCGTGGCGAGTACCTCTTTTCAGACGCTGCGATCTAGAACTGCGGGGTTTAACCGCCGAGTACGCCGAGGGCGCCGAGAATTCCGCAAAGTCTCAGTCCCGGCATGCCGGATCCTACTTCCGATTCCAATAATTGGGGGGAACCCCGGAACAACAGAACCGCGCGGACCTGCAGCGTTCCGTAGTTCCGACGTTTAACCCAAAAAACAAACTTGAATCGAAAGCGGGCTACCAGATCAAGAGAACTCCGAATGTCGTGCTCGGCGGCTTCGGCGCCCTCGGCGGTTAACGGCTTTTTCCGCTCCTTCTGCAGTGCCAGCCGATCCCGGATTGCCCCGACAAAGTATCCTGATAGATTTACTCGGCAATGAATTCAGGTCTCAAAATCGGCCGCCTCGCCGTCCTGGCCCTGGCGGTCTTCGCCGCTAAAGGCGGCGCCCAGGAAAACGTCGCGAAACGACTCTCGAGCATCGTAAGTGTTGCCGTTGAAGAATATGGCAAGGCCGTCGATGCATCGGGCAAGCTGATTTCAGCGGACGAATACGCTGAGACCACGGGGTTTCTCGAGGACGCCAAAGGGGTCGCCCTCCGACTCAAGGGCTACAACGCTCCGGCCGTGCAGGCCGTCCTCGACAGCCTGATTCTCGAAGTCAAGGCAAAACGGGCTCCGCAGGATCTCAAGATCCTCCATGCCAGATTCGTTGGCGCGCTGGGCGCGGAAGGCGCGATGGACCTCCCCACGGCGCCACTCGACACGGCCAAGGGACACGCTCTGTATGCCGCCAGCTGCGCCTCATGTCACGGAGATCGCGGGCTTGCTGACGGGGTGGCGTCGAAGTCGTTGGGGATTGCCGTTCCGGCGATCGGATCTGCTGCGGCGACACCAGGGCTGACCTCAACGCTCGCCTACAACGTCGTTTCCGTCGGCGTCCGCGGAACCCCGATGGTCTCGTTTGCGGCCACGCTGACACCGCAGGACCGCTGGAACGTCATCAACTACGTCTACACGCTGCGTGGCACCAGGCTTGTCCTGCCGGCCGCATCAGCCGACGCGACAGCGGCACCTGGAGCTGCAGCGGCGCACTCGGTCCTCGCCCTTCTCGACAGCGCGCTCGAGTTTGCGAAGAACGGACAACTTGCCGATGCCGGAGACCGCGCGTTCGATGCGTACATCGCATTCGAGCCACTGGAAACACCAGCCCGGGCCAGACAGCCCGGGCTCGTCGCATCAATGGAGCGCCATTTCGCTGATTTCAAAGGCGCGCTCCGCGGAAAGGATCTGTCCGTGGCCGAAAAAGCGCGCGCAGCGATCGCACTCGATCTGCCTCGGGTCGTCGAGCTGACCCGACAGACGGGAAGCGGATGGGAAGCGTTCTTCCAGTCGTTCCTCATCATTCTTCGCGAAGGATTCGAGGCGATACTCGTGATTGGAGCCATCGTCGCTTTTCTGATCAAGACGGGAAATCGCAACCGACTGAAGTCGATCTGGCTTGGTATTGGTCTTGGACTCCTCGCCAGCGCCGTGATGGTTGTCATTCTCAAGACCGTCTTTTCAGCCATGCCGACGAGCCGCGAAGTCATGGAAGGCGTCACGCTCCTGATCGCGGTTGCGGTACTCTTTTCCGTCAGCTACTGGCTGATCTCGAAGGTCGAGGCCGCCAAATGGCAGAAATTTATTCGCGAGAAAGTCAGCACCGCACTCGATCACGGAGGTGGAAAGGCACTCGCCCTGGTCGCTTTCCTGGCCGTCTTTCGTGAAGGAGCTGAAACCGCCCTCTTCTACCAGGCACTCTTCAGCGAAGGGAATGTTGCACTGCCGCTGTCTCTCGGCATCGTAGTCGGCTTCGTTGCGCTCGCGATCATCTTCACGCTCTTCTACAAATACGGCGTGAAGATTCCCATGCGCCCGTTCTTCACGATCACCAGCATTCTCCTCTACTACATGGCGTTCGTGTTCCTTGGAAAAGGAATCCGCGAGCTCCAGGAAGGAAATGTTGTTCCGATCACGGTCATGCCGAGCATGCCGAGCATGCCGTCGATGGGAATTTTCCCGAGTGTGGAGACGACCGCTGCGCAGGCAGTCTTGCTCGTGCTGTTCGTCTTTATGCTGTTAAAGACGTTCATGCCTCAAAAAGAGGCCGCTTCCTAGGTTGTGGATGTTTCCGGCTTGACTGGCCGTGATGTCAAACCTGTTAAGGCTTACTCGCCTTGGAATAGATCCCCGGAGCGGTTGGGCTCACGTTACGCCGCATGTACATCCAGAGGGCACCGAACAACGCGAAGCCAATTGCGATCAATTGCGCAGTAGTCAGTCCGTACGCAAAGAACCGATCATCCTTGGCGCGGAAGAACTCGACAATGAATCGCTCGAGCCCCTGAAGAAAGCAGAAGAACCCGAACAGCCAGCCAACCGCGTGCTTATGGTCGCGGACACGCCAGAGGATCATGAACATGATGAAACCCATCAGCACTTCGTAGATCTGCGTCGGATGAACCGCCACGACATCCGATGGCGACATTCCGGGAGGAAACGTCACTCCAAACATCTTCGACATGTTGCCGACAGTCGACGGTGGCGCACCTTCGGGAAACATCACCGCCCAGGGCCCATTGAACGGGCGGCCGTAGTCATCTCCGACTGCCCAGCATCCTGTTCGGCCAACCGAATATGCGGCGGCAAGTGCGAGCGCTGAAGGATCGCTCATCTTTGCGACGCCAAGTTTCTTTTTCAGAACTACTGCAATTACTGCGATGATTCCGCCGATCAACCCGCCCCAGAAAACGAAGCCGGCCCGGCTCATCAGCGATCCTACGTCGTGCATGAGGATCGCGTAGTAGATCTTGGCGCCGAGAAGCCCGCCGATGACGGCGGCGAAAATCATGTCGCCGACAGGCGTTGTATCCACCCCGCGGCGCTCCAACTCCCTGGTGAGAATTATCTGACCGATGACAAACGCGAGGAGCATCGCAAGGCCAAACCCGGTCGCCTGAAACGGACCGATCTAATATGCGACAGGATGATGAACAATCGAAGCGAAGATCTGAGACATCTGTTGGGGCTGGAGTGTCAGGCGGCGGTGAGGCCGGGAATCGGCAGGCTGGCGAACGCGTTCAGGTCGTGACCCGCGCGCTCTCCAAGCTCAAACCGAAACAGGCCAGCCCGCGCAATCATTGCGGCGTTGTCCGTCGCCAGCCTTGGCGACGGTGCGAATACAGTAGCACCAATATCGGCAGTTCGCTTGGCGGTTGCTTTCACAAGCGCCGTATTGCAGGCAACTCCCCCGCCGAGCACGATTCGCGAGCGGCCGAACGCATCTGCCGCGCGGTTTGTTTTTTCGACGAGCGACGCGATTAGCGCATCCTGAAAGCCGCGCGCAATGGCGGCCTTGTCGTTCTCGAGATCGTCGCTGCCTTTTACGGCATTCAAAACGGCAGTCTTGAGTCCGCTGTAAGAAAACGCGTAATAATCCGGGCTGTCGACTGAGTCGTTCCGGCGTACCATAGGCACCGTAAATCGGAATCGCGACGGATTTCCCTCACGCGCAAGATTCTCGATCGGTCGGCCACCAGGGTAGGGTAGACCAAGAAGCTTGGCCACCTTGTCGAATGCCTCACCCGCGGCATCGTCTCGCGTCGCACCGAGCAGCCGGTAGCTGCCCCAGGACGCAACATCGAGAAGAAGCGTGTGACCGCCGGAGACGAGCAATCCGGTAAAGGGCGGTACAGCATCAGGATGCTCGAGCGCCGTCGCAAAGAGATGGCCTTCCATGTGATGGACGCCAATCACCGGAATGCCGAGCGAGAACGCCAGCGACTTTGCGTAACAGACGCCCACGAGCAGAGCGCCGATCAGGCCGGGAGCGTGTGTCACCGCAATCGCATCGATCTGCGTCTTGTCGACGCCCGCGTCGGCGAGCGCGCGGTCGACAACCGGAACAATGCTCGTCAAATGCGCGCGAGACGCGATCTCGGGAACCACCCCGCCAAAAACCTTGTGCACGTCCTGCGAAAGGATGACGAGCGACCGGAGCTTTACGTCGTCGCCAGTTCCTTCGAGAACCGACGCAGATGTCTCATCGCACGATGTCTCGATGCCAAGAATTATCGACAATCAGCCCGCCTGTTCAGCCAACAGCCGTTCGATGAGCGCACGGTTAGATGCGGAATTCCAATCGGTTGCGCCAAGAAATTTCTTCCTGATCACCCCGTCGCGGCCGATGATGACAGTTTCCGGGTAACCGCTTGTCTGGTAATCTCGACTCACTTTTCCTTCCTGTCCGCCGATGTCGTGAAGTACCTCGAAGCTCAGCTTGTAATCCTTCACGAAGGCCCGCACGAGCGAATCGGTGCCCGGATCGTCGACGCTGATCGCGACAATTTTAAGTCCTTTCGAAGCGTATGCATTGTGGAGCTTCTCAATGCTCGGCATTTCCACGCGGCACGGAGGACACCATGTCGCCCAGATGTTGATCATGACGACCTGGCCTTTGTAATCGGCGAGCGTCTTCTCAACAGGAGTCGCGTCGAGCGTCATCACCGAAAAACCAGGCGCCTTGGCTCCGAGTCCCACCGGCGCGACCTCATCAGACAGAAAATATCTGCCGGCGCCGAGCAGGATTAGCGCGGCCAGCACGATGGATGCGGCAACTGCAAGCTGCTTGCGGCTGGTCACACCGACTCCACGCAAAGCATCTTGAGCGCCTTGATCTCCACCTGCGGATTAGTCGCGGTGAAGACGGCGTTACCAGCGACGAAGGTGTCTGCGCCGGCCCGCCACGCGTCGTGAATCGTCTCTCGCGAGATGCCGCCATCGACCTCGAGCGCCGCACTGCTCCTGAACTCGTCGAGCATGTGACGCGCGCGGGCAATCTTGTCGAGCGAAGCGGGGATGAACTTCTGGCCACCGAAGCCGGGATTTACTGACATGACGAGCAGCAGATCGATATCGGCGACGGCCTCGCGCACGGTGACGAGAGAAGTCCCGGGGTTGATCGCGGCACCGGCCCAGCATCCGAGCTCCCGGATTCGCGCCAGCTGCCGCTGAAGGTGTGGTGCCGCTTCGACGTGAATGGTCATGCCGTTCGCGCCGGCCCCGGCGAAGCTGTCGAAATACTTCTCGGGTTCGTGCACCATCATGTGAACGTCGAGCGGCAGCGAAGTCAGGCTTCTCACCGTACCGATCATCTTCTCGCCAAACGTGATGTTGGGAACGAATCGTCCGTCCATTACGTCGAGGTGGATCATATCGGCACCGCCGTCGACAATCATTGCGAGGTCATCAGCCAGACGGCCGAAGTCGGCGCTAAGAATCGACGGGGCAATCCGGACTTTCATCGAATGGCTCCTGCAGCGGACGGTGAAAGCCGAATTGAATCGGGGATCGACTGAATCTGCGGTGGCGGTGGGAACCTGGAGATGCGAAGACTTACACTCGCTCCGGCGGAGACGGTCGCGCCTGCCGCGGGTGACTGGCCGATGATCGTGTTCTCGGGCGTGAACGAGCTTGTGTCACGACTCGTCGCGCCGAGGTGAAGTCCGAGCTGCTCGAGCGTCGATCGCGCGTCGGGGAGTGTGCGGCCGTTAAGGTCGGGAACCTGAATTGTCGAAGGTCCCTGGCTCAGAATGATGCTCACCGTCGCTGGCAGCTCCGTGGACGTGCCCGCCGGCGGAACGCTGCTGATGACCGCACCACGGGCGATGTTGCTCGTCTGTTGTGACACCGTTCCAAACGTAAAACCGGCATTCTCGATTGCGATCTGAGCCTGTTGCTGAGTGGATCCCGAGACCTCGGGGACTGTTGCCGTTCGCTGGCCCCCGCTCACGATGAGAGTCACTTCGGCCTCCCGCTTCTGAACGCTGCCGGCCGGCGGATCCTGTTCGAGAACCACGTCGACTGCGACGGTCTTGCTGAAGCGAGTATCGCCCTTGAGCGCGTGGAAGCCCACTTTTTCGAGTGCTGACGAAGCAGCTTCGTACGTCATGCCGACCACTCTCGGAATTCGTCCGTTGTCGGGAAGAACTTCAGATGGGAACGCGAAAAAGAACAGGCCGAGATAGGCGATCAGGAATCCGCCGATTCCTACGATCAGGTATGGAAACGCACGCCTCGAGAGGGTGCGAAGGCTCACCTACTGACTCCTGCGCAGCCGTGCGGCGAACGCGCCGTCACTGCCATGCACATGCGGGAGTACTCGCAGGTATCCCCCGTCTATAGTCTCGGGAGGAACTGACCCAGCTGGCGGCGGATCGAGCGTCCAGTCGGCATTCGACGCCAGAAACGCTTCGATCTGCATCTCGTTTTCCTCGGGCTCCAGCGAGCACGTGCTGTAAATCAGAAGACCGCCAGGACGCACCACCTCGGCGGCAGCACGCAGGATGGTCGTTTGTAGCGCCGCCATCACCTGGATGTCCGAAATCTTGAGGCGCCAGCGCGCATCGGGATGGCGCCTGAAAGTTCCGGTACCGGTGCAGGGCACATCGATCAGCACCGTGTCGGCGTTGCTGACGGTCGGCATTCGTGCGTCGCCAACTGCGACGAAGAGATTCAATGCTTCCAGACGAGCGCGATTCTCGAGCAGCCGTCCGAGCCGCTGTTCAGACTTGTCGATCGCGACAACCATTGTCGCTGTTCGAGTCAGCTCGAGCGATTTGCCGCCAGGTGCCGCGCACAGATCCGCGACGAACGAGCCAGCGGGAATTGACGCGTATTGAGTGACAAGCGTCGAGCCAGGATCCTGAACGAAGAACAATCCCTGACGGAACGCGCCGAGCTCGGTAAGCGAAATTCCACCGCTTATCTGGATGCTGTCACGCACGAGCGGAGCGTCCTCGACAGCGACGCCAGAACCTTCGAGCATCGCTTCCAGCTGTTCACGCACTATCCCGTAAGGCCGAATGACGACCGGAGCTTCTGCGTTGTTCTTCATCATCAGAACAGCGGTCGCTTCCTCGCCCCATCGTGCAAGCCAGCGGGCAATCAGCCAGCGCGGATGCGAATACTTCGCCGCCAGGTCGTCCAGCTTGTCGCCGGTCTTCGGCACAACGAGATCGTTTCTCTCGCGGTCAATTCGGCGGAGCACAGCATTCATCAGCTTGCTTGCTCCGATCCCGTGACGAACCTTCGCTAGCTCAACCGTCTGTGCGATCGCTGCGTACGCCGGCACGCTCCCCATGTGCAGAAGCTGATAAACGCCGAGCCTCATCAGGTCGAGCAGGTCGGGGTCTATGCGCGCCAGTCCACCGCGCACTCTTTCCTCGAGATGCGCGTCGAGAGCGCCGCGCTGCCGCAGCATTCCGTACATGAGCTCGCGCAGCCAGCGCCGGTCCCGCGCGTCAAGGTTCGCTGCGCGTTTCTCAAAAGCACTGTCGAGCATTTCGCCGGAACGCAGGTCAGCGCAGATGCCTGCCGCGACGACTCGCGGGGCAGTCACGCCACCGACTACGACCTGGAGGGCGCTGTCCTGGGACATCACGAGCCGAGCATACCGGTGACGGGCGAGGAGGGCACAGCGGTTTCGCGACGCGGCATGCGCCCAGCGAGATATGCCAGTCGGCCCGCTTCAACCGCCTGCTTCATGGCTGTTGCCATACGCACAGGGTCGGACGCAGCAGCGATTCCCGTGTTCATCAGAATTCCGTCGACACCCTGCTCCATGACGATGCATGCATCGGAAGCTGTTCCAACTCCGGCATCAACAATTACTGGAACGTGCAGTCGCGCCTTGATGGTCCGGATTGCATAAGGATTCAGCATTCCCAGACCGGATCCAATGGGAGACGCGAGAGGCATCACGGCAACGGCCCCCGCGTCCTCGAGACGAAGCGCGGTGATCAGGTCATCGTTCGTGTATGCCATGACCTTGAAGCCTTCGTCGGCCAACACGCGCGTAGCTTCGAGAAGACCGGAAGTGTCGGGAAGAAGTGTCTCCGTATCACCGATTACCTCGAGCTTCACCCACTCGTTGAATCCAGCGGCGCGCCCCAGGCGTGCATATCGAATCGCATCTTCGGCGTTGTAGCATCCGGCGGTATTCGCGAGCAGGAAGTACCGATCGGGATCGAGGTGATGAAGAATTCCTTCTTCAGCCGCTCGATTGAGATCGACGCGCCGCACCGCGACGGTCACCACTTCTGCGCCAGACGCCTCGATCGAGCGAATCATCTCGTCGTTCGACTTGTACTTGCCGGTTCCCACAAGCAGCCGGGACTTGAACTCTCTGCCGCCGATTACGAGCGGCGAGACATCAAGCGTAGGCTCGAGCGTTGTCGCCATTTCAGCCGCCACCGACGAAATGGACGATCTCAACTACATCACCGTCAGCCAGACGGCGCGTCGCGTAAGACTCGCGATCCCGCAGGATCAGCCGATTATGCTCGACGACGACCAGGCGGGCGTCGATTCCAAGTGAGCCAAGCAGTGCGCCAACTGTGCTGTGAGGCGCGAGCTCACGTGGTGCTCCGTTCACCATCAAGGTGATCATTGTGGCTGGTTCCGGAGACTGAATCATAGGCTGAAATATAGCGCGTGACCGGTTCGACAAAGCCGCTGTCCACGCGCATGGTGAGCCTGGTTTTCGTCATGTCTTCAGGATCTGCCGGCTTCTCGTGGCCTTCCCACGCGGCGCCCCGGATAGTCGCTACCCCATACGCTCCGCCATTGATCAGATCGGCGACGTTCTCCGGCTTTACCCCGCCGATCGCGATGATTGGCAGGGTCACGGCGGCGGCAAGCATTTTCACGAACTCGATGCGCGCGGGCGGACGGCCTTTATGGCTCGGCGTCTCGAAAATCGTGCCCGCCACACACCACGAAGCCCCGGCTTTTTCAGCTTCGACGGCCTCTTCGACACTGTGCACGCTCGCTCCGACCAGCATGTCCGGCCCCACTGTCAGCGCCTCGGCAACAAGCAGCGAGTGGGACGCGAGCTGGACACCTTTCGCTCCGACTGCCAGGGCTATGTCAACTCTGTCGTTCACGATGAGCCAGCACCCCGTCCTGTTTTGTTCAGCGACTAGAGCGGCCGCGATGTCGTGAAACTGACGGCCCGATGCACGCGAACAGCGCAGATGAACCGCTCCACGCTTGCCGAGAGCTTCCATCACGCGAGTGGCGCGATCGACGAAGCCTGTCTGGAGAACCGAAGTGCTGTCAGTTACTGCATGAATGACGGGCAGGGGTCCGGCGAGCATCGCCGTTACCCCGCGCATTTGTCTCCGACTGAAACGCCGCGGCCGCGTCCCCATTCGGCCGATCGCATGCGACCTCGTCCAGAAGGCTGCACATCCTGAATGCGAAGAGCGCTGTCCGCGCACATCACCACGAGCCCGTCGTTCACCGAGACAACGTCTCCGGGCTCTGGAATCACCTGGTGCTGGAGTACTCCGTCCAGTGGCACGGCTCGCGGTCCGAACAACTTCACGTCCACGCCGTTGATTGTCGTAAATGCTCCCGGCTTTGGATCGTAGGCGCGAATTGTCCGCGCAACGTCATCGGCGGGAAGACTCCAGTTAACCTGGGCGTCGGCGCGAGTCACCTTCGGCGCGTATGTCGCGCGCGAATCGTCCTGAGCCTGCTCCGTCGCAGCGCCGAGCTCGATCAATGCCAGCGATTCGAGCAGCGTGAGCGCACCGAGCTCCGAAAGTCGGTTCTGAAGCTCGCCGTAGGTCTCATCCTCGAGAATCGGCGTCGCCGCCGGAAGAATTATCGGCCCGGCGTCGAGTGCTGGAACCATTCGCATGATCGTAACGCCGGTTTCAGTGAAGCCCTGCTTGATTGCTGCCTGAATCGGCGCGGCGCCGCGCAGCTGGGGCAGGAGGGACGCATGAATATTGAGCGTACCGAGCCGAGGCAGGTCGATGATGCGGCGGGGAAGAATGTGCCCGTATGCGACAACGACTGAGATGTCTGGAGACATGGTCCCGATTGCGTCGATGAACTCTTCGTCCTTAAGCGTCGCGGGCTGGTAAACGGGGATGTGCTCGTCGAGCGCGATCTGCTTGACCGGCGGCGGCGTGAGCTTTCTCGATCGGCCCTGAGGTTTGTCGGGCTGCGTCACGACACCTGTGACTTCGTAGCCCTCTCCGATCAAAGCGCGGAGCGGGGCTGATGCGAACTCTGGCGTCCCCCAGAAGAGGACGCGCATCTATAGCTCGCCTTCGCTGTGGTGCGGGCCCTGTGCCTCGAGGGAAATCTTCCGGATGAATCCAGGATAGTCGTTTTTCATCTTGTCCCATTGAGACAAGGCAGACCGTCGCTTGAGAACGCTCAGGTAATCGATGAACAGCTTTCCGTCGAGGTGGTCGATCTCGTGCTGCATGCAGCGGGCGAGGAGCTCCGTCCCTTCGACTTCGACTTGCTTTCCTTGCTCATCGAGGCCGCGCACGACAACACGGCTGTATCTCGTAACGTCGCCGAAGACATCGGGAATTGAGAGACACCCTTCCTCTCCGCGCATCGATCCTTCACGCTCGACGATCTCCGGATTGATGAAGGCGAATTTCTGTCCTTCCACGTCCATCACCGCGATTCGCTCGGTTCTCCCGACCTGCGGCGCGGCAAGTCCGATTCCTTCGGCCGCATACATGGTGTCGAACATCTCGGAGATGAGCGTCCTGATTTCCGGAGTGATCTCGGAGACGGGCTCGGTTTCCTTGCGCAGAACCGGGTCGCCGAGGACCCGTATGTCGAGAATCTTCACCCCTCTTTCGCCGAGGCGCCGGGTCCGGAGCGCGAGACGCGTGCGATGCGACCGCGCTCGATGATCAGGCGTGATTCGCCCGACTTGATCGTGATGCGGTCTTCGTTTGGCTGCGGCTTGCCGTCGATCACCGTTTCCTTGATGAAGATGACGTCACCGACAACGCCGCCGGCTGTAACTACCTCGTCGCCTTTCTTTACTGCGCGGATCAGGATGTCCTGCTGCTTGCGTTGCTGCTGGCCCGGGCGAATAAGGAGGAAATAGAAGATTGCAAAGATCGCCCCGTACATGAAAATGGGGCCCATCAAGCCATTCAAGGCAGGCATCTGAAAGAGAGCGAGAGTCGCAAATGTATTTGTCATTTATCTGATGTGTTTCGTGAGTGATAGCGCGACAACCATGCGCTGCTCCATGAATCGATCGATCCGTCGAGAATCGCTGCTCGCGCGGACCTCGCCAGGGAGAGCAGGAAATGTACATTGTGCAGCGAGAGCAGGCGCAGTCCGAGTATCTCGTCCGTGACGTAGAGGTGCCGGATGTAGGCGCGGGTAAAGCGGGTGCAGGCCGAGCAGTCACAAGACTCGTCGATGGGCTTCGGGTCGTTCCGGAACTCGGCCCTTTTGATGTTGAGGCGGCCGTCGGCCGTGAAGGCCGTTCCGTTCCGTCCCATTCGCGTCGGCGCCACGCAGTCGAACAAATCGACCCCTCGGCGAATTCCCTCGACGATGTCTTCGGGGAAGCCGACGCCCATCAGGTAGCGCGGCCGGTCGGCCGCGAGGGCGTCGTTGATGACCTCGAGCATCTCGTACATGGCCGGTTTCTCTTCTCCAACAGAGAGCCCGCCGATTCCGAAGCCTTGCCAGTCGTTCATTTCAGTGATGGCTGCCGCCGCTTCGCGCCGGAGGTTGGCGTGAATTCCGCCCTGGACGATCGGGAACAGCGCCTGCGAGCCGCTTCTGCCGTCCTCAATCGCATCGAGAGTTTTGAACTCAGCCAGGCATCGAGCTGCCCACCGAACGCTGCGCTCGCTCGCGTCTCTGGCGGACGGCTCGTCGGATTGTCCCGGAATGACGTGATCGAACTGCATGATCACGTCGGCGCCAATGTTCCGCTCGATGCGCATCACCGATTCTGGCGTGAAAAATCGTTTCGATCCATCGATGTGGCTTTGGAACTCGACGCCTTCTTCGCTGACTTTTCTCAGGGTCGCAAGCGAGAAGACCTGGAATCCGCCGGAGTCGGTGAGGATCGGGCCGTCCCAGCGCATGAATTTGTGGAGGCCGCCCATTTCTTTCACGAGCTCGTCGCCGGGTCTCAGATGAAGGTGGTAGGCGTTCGACAGGATCATAGTCGCGCCCATCGCCGTCAGGTCATCCGGATCGAGAGACTTAACCGTGGCAAGAGTCCCGACCGGCATGAAGGCCGGGGTCGAGATGTCGCCGTGCGGAGTCGAGTAAACTCCCGCTCTTGCGGAGCCGTGTTGTTTTTCGAGAGAGAACTGAAAACTCAAGTGAAAATTCCGTTCAACTGCGTGGATTGAGGGGTATCGTATTCGAGGCTCCCAATGCAAGTATTGCCATTCTTGTCACCTTCTGTCACCGCCAGCGTTACCCCCGAATGGCAAAACTTCCATAAAGAGCCTCGAATTCGACACACCTCAATCCCTCGGTCGTCCCGGGCGGCTAAACGATCAACGTCGCATCGCCATACGAGTAAAACCGGTAGCCCGATTTTATTGCCTCGGCGTATGCGCGCATTGTCAGATCGTAACCCGCAAACGCCGCGACGAGCATTAGCAGCGTTGAGCGCGGAAGATGAAAGTTTGTTATCAGATGATCGACAGCTCGAAACCGATATGGCGGGCGGATGAAAATCTTCGTGTCACCGCTTCGCTCAACGAATGAACCATCGGGATTCACCGCACTTTCGAGCGTGCGAACTGACGTTGTTCCAACTGCCCAGATCTTTCCACCACGTGACCGCGTCGCGTTCAGCTCATCCGCCGTCTCTGACGACAGCTCGTAAGACTCCTCGTGCATCAAGTGCTCGCCAGGATCATCGACTTCTACCGGCTTGAAAGTCCCCGCTCCAACGTGAAGCAGAACGTCTGCGCGATGCACCCCTTTCGACCCGAGTGAGTTCAGCAGATCGGCCGTGAAATGCAACCCCGCCGTCGGAGCTGCGACCGAACCAGGCTGCTCGGCGTAGACGGTTTGATATCGCTCCTCATCTGCCGCGACATCCGCGCGCGCGATGTACGGCGGGAGCGGAACATGTCCGAAACGTTCGATCGCTTCTTCGATTGGAAGCGGGGAGCGCAAATGAACGATGCGCGTCCGACGCTCCGTCGATTCGAGAATCTCTACCTCGAGATCGGGACTTACGTGAACACGGCGGCCCGGCTTCAACTTTCCACCGGGATGAACCATCGCCTCGTATCTGTCGTCGCCGAGCGGCTTCAGCAGGAGCAGCTCGGCAGGCGCACCTGAATCGCGAGTGCCTAGCAGGCGCGCATGAAAAACGCGCGTTGTGTTGAGGACAATCGTGTCGCCGGCGGGAATGAAACCAACGAGATCGCGAAACGTCCGATGCTCGATGACGCCAGTCTCACGATGCACAACCATCAGGCGGCTCTCATCGCGCCTCTCGGCCGGTGCCTGCGCTATCTGATCGGGCGGGAGATGAAAGTCGTAATGATCGGTTCGGCTTCCGTCAGCGATCAAAAGAGGGAAGGTTGCGACCCGTTCGATGGCATCGTGAATCCGAAATGTCGATACGCCTGCGCCGTCGCCATTCGTCCGCGTGAAGTTCGTTGTAGAAATCCGTTCTGCACCAGGAAAGGCTCAAAGACTTCCTCAATGGTATTCGCATCTTCACCGACCGCCGCGGCAATCGTCGTCAGGCCGACGGGTCCGCCGTCGAATTTTTCGATGATCGTCTTGAGAATTCGGGAATCCATGTCATCGAGGCCGAATTGATCGACATCGAGAAGCTGGAGCGCGTCTTTCGCAACTTCGCGCGTGATGTTGCCGCTTGCTTTGACCTGCGCATAATCACGAATCCGGCGAAGGAGCCTGTTCGCAACGCGAGGTGTCCCGCGTGACCTGCACGCGATTTCTTCGGCACCACCTTTGTCGATACCCACTTTGAGCACGTCCGCCGTGCGGCGAACAATGGTTTCGAGGTCACTCGGAGGATAGAAATTGAGCAGCTGCTGGATTCCAAACCTGGCGCGCATTGGAGGAGTGAGCATCCCCAGGCGCGTCGTAGCTCCAACGAGAGTGAACTTTTCGATGGGCATTGTGATCGTCTGCGCCTTCGGTCCCTCGGACAGCCGGATGTCGATTCGATAGTCTTCCATCGCTGGATACAGAAACTCCTCGATCACCGGTCTGAGGCGATGAATCTCGTCGATGAAGAGAATGTCTCCCTCGCGAAGATTCGTCAGCGTTCCCACGAGATCTCCCGGTTTCTCAAGCGCGGGTCCAGATGTCTGACGGATGTTGACGCCCATCTCTCGCGCGATCAGCTCTGCCAGGGTCGTCTTGCCGAGACCAGCGGGACCAAAAAACAGGGTGTGATCGAGTGCCTCGCGCCGGGCGATTGCCGCGTCGATGGCGATCTGGAGACTCTCCTTCACCTTTGGCTGGCCGATGAACTCGGCCAGTCTTTGCGGGCGAAGCGACAGCTCGACTACAGACTCGTCCGGGAGCTCTTCAGGCGTCGTGATTTCAGCGCGCGTCATTGAGCCAAATATATCCCGAACCCGTGGGGAAACTAAGTCAAATTCGAGCGCATTCTGCTGATCTGGAATCACAACTACCGGTCGGCCTTCGGCCTCCCACGCGGATCGGGCGGATAAAAGCACGGATCAGAAGCGGAAAGGCGGCACTGATCAGGGGGGACGACGGCAAGCGGCAAGCCCGGGGTGTGCCTTAGCGCTACACCTTTGCGGTCATCCCGGCCAAACGTTCGGCCGCTCTCTCGAGAGTCTCCGGTTTCTTGCAGAAAGCAAAGCGCGTCACGTTCTCCCCGAGCTTAGGATCGCTGTAGAAGCTCGTGCCCGGCACGGTCGCAACTCCAACTTCCTTCGCGAGCCACAGTGCGAAATCAAGACCGCGCAGATCACTGATCTCAGTTGAGTCAGCGAGGATGTAGTAAGCGCCCTCGGGAGCAGAGAATTTGAAGCCTGCCTCCTTGAGCGCGCTGCACATCACCTCGCGACGATCGCGATACTCCCTGGCGATCTGATTGTAATACTCGGTGCCAAATGCCATTCCAATTGCTCCGGCAGTCTGAAGCGGAGCGGGCGCGCCAACGGTAAGAAAGTCGTGGACTTTCCTGATCGGCGAAGAAAATTCGAACGGCGCGATCGCGTAGCCGAGTCTCCATCCGGTGCAGCTGAAAGTCTTCGAGAGGCCGGAGATCGTCACGGTTCGCTCTTTCATCCCGGGCCACGTAGCGAGCACATGGTGGCTGCCGGCGTAAATGATGTGCTCGTAGATCTCGTCCGTTATTGCGATCACGTCGTGCTTCTGGCAAAGCTCTGCGATGAGTGAGATCTCATCGCGGGTGAAAACGCGTCCTGTCGGGTTGTGCGGCGTGTTGACCACGATCGCGCGGGTCTTGTCCGAAAACGCGGCACGCAGCTTCTCCGGATCGAGCTTCCACTCCATTCCCTCGAGCGGAATGAACACCGGCTTCGCTCCAGCGAGAATCGCATCGGGACCGTAATTCTCGTAGAACGGCTCGAAGATGATTACCTCGTCGCCCGGATTGATCAGCGCGAGGAAAACGGCTGCCATCGCTTCGGTCGCACCGCACGTGACCGTGATCTCCCGATCCGGATCCACATCCATCCCATACCACTTCCGATACTTCTCGGCGATCGCCAGCCGCAGCGCCGGAGTTCCCCAGGTGATTGCGTACTGATTGATGTCGCCGTGGATCGCCGCGCACGCCGCGTCCTTCATCGGCTCCGGCATCGGAAAATCAGGGAAGCCCTGCGCAAGGTTGATCGCGCCATGCTGGTTCGCGACGCGAGTCATTTCGCGAATAACTGATTCCTTGAACGTCGAAGCGCGCTGTGCGGTTTTGATCATTGCCGTTTTGTCATGATGTCCATGGAAACGTACGGCGAAACGAACATTTCGGGAATCAATCAAGGAACTGCGTTCATTAGCCGCCCTCCGCGGTTAATAAAAACCAGAGACCACTTGAAAAAATGACGAGGTCCTATTAATATCATGATATATATCACACGAAGAAGGGCAGCGTGGCGAGAAAGAAATCGACCGAATACCCAAAGCCGAAAGGCAAAGGAAATTCCGTCAGAGAGGCTTCGTTCAGGGAAGTCCCAGGCTCAGACCTTCGCCGGGCAACGATCTTCATGAACGGGCGCAGTCAGGCAGTTCGTCTTCCAAAGGAATTCAGGTTCGAGGGTACTCACGTGTTCGTAAGAAAAGAGGGTGACAGGGTGATTCTTTCCCCTGCCGACGATCGCTGGGAGCGTTTCCTCGCGGCATTTGGATCATCTCCGGATTTTCCAGACCGCGATCAGGGCGCGCCGCAGGAGCGACCCGAGCTGAATGCCTGGGCAGATGCATCTGATTGACACAAGCATCTGCGTCGCAATTCTGAGAGGAGCATCGCCGCGCGTGGCCCCACGGTTTCGGGCGGCGATGCGCTCAGGCGTCGCCGTGTCGTCGATTACCGTCGCCGAGCTTCAGTATGGAGTCGAGCGAAGTCGCAATCCGGCGCGTGAGCGCGTCGGTGTGGGGAATCTGTTGGGTGCTGTTGCCGTCCTGCCTTTCGACAGCAAGGCTGCCGAAGGCTACGGAATGCTTCGGCGCTATCTGGAACGCCGCGGTGAAGTGATCGGTCCGTTTGATCTACTGATAGCTGCGCACGCTGTCGCGCAAAATGCGACGCTCGTTACGAACAACACGCGCGAGTTTTCCCGGGTACCGACGCTTCAGATGGAAGACTGGCTTTAGTTCCTACCCAGGCTTGCGTGTAGCGCGTGGCGCGTGGCGACGTGGCGTCTATCTCCCGCCAAGTTTTGCCAGCGCCGCCCTGATCAACTCCGCGGCGGACAATCCGCCCCCACCCGCATCGAGCGCCGCGCGAACTCCGCGCTCCGCATCCGCTGTTGTGTATCCTAGCGAAACGAGCGCACGCATCGCATCCTCTGACGCTCCTCCCGCAACTCGCGGACGTCCAGGCTCGTCCTCTCCGCCAATCGAGTCGAGTTTGTCGGCAAGATCGAGAATCAATCGCTCCGCTTTCTTTCGGCCAACGCGCGGGACGCCCTGAAGAGTCGGGATGTCCTTCTCCTGAATCGCGCGAACAAGACGCTGCGCCGACAACGCTGACATCAAGCCGAGCGCGAGGGCAGGTCCGACTCCGTTGGCGGTTAGAAGCTTTTGAAACAGCTTGCGTTCGAACAGCGACGAGAATCCGAACAGCTGCCACCCATCCTCCTTCACGACGAGATTCGTGTGAAGTGACACCCTCTCGCCCTGCTTCGGCAGAGTCTCGAATACGCCGAGCGGTATCTGGAGCTCGTAACCAACTCCGCCCGACGTCATTACCTCGACGCGGTCGATGTCCTTCGACGAAAGAATTCCATCGATATGTGAGATCATTTGCGAAGCTGGATCATGTTTTCGGATTCCATCGATGGAATGCTCATTCTGAGCACGTAAGCGAGTGCTGCTGCGACGCCATCCGAAGCATCGGCAGGCTGCGGCGGCGTTTTGAGTCTCAACAAGCGCGTCACCATGAACTGCACCTGCTCCTTTGTCGCCGCGCCCGTTCCAGCAACTGCTTTCTTGATCTCTGCCGGCGGATACTCAGCGATCAAGAGGCTCGCATTTGCGGCCGCGAGAAGAACTACGCCTCGCGCGTGACCGAGCACCACAGTCGTACGAACGTTGCGGGCGTAAAAAACGTCCTCGATAGCCATCGCGTCAGGTCTGTGTCGCTGGATCAACTCGACGATTCCGTCGTGAATTTCCTTGAGGCGATCTGGCAGTGGATCTCGCGCTCTTGTCCTGATGATTCCGCATTCAATCAGGCGAGGCGTTTGCATGCGCTCGCCGTGCACTACTCCGTAACCGGTGACCGCGGTGCCCGGGTCGATGCCGAGCACGATCATCGAAGTGTCACCCGGGTTCGTCCATCTCCACGTCGCAATTGGCCGCGACTTTCTGAACGTCGTCCAGGTCTTCGAGCTCTTCGAGGAGCTTCACGAGGGATTCCGCCGTTTGTCCGGAAACGCTCACGAGATTCTTTGGAACCGACGCGAGCTCGGCGTCGATGATCTCGTACCCCTTTGATTCGAGCGCTGACTTGACGCTGTGCATCGACGCAGGATCGGTAGTGATCTCGTAACGCTCGTCTTCGGCCTTGAAGTCTTCGGCGCCCGCGTCGAGCGCGGCCTCGAGGGCGTCGTCTTCCGGATACTTGGCCGACTCGATGGACAACAGGCCTTTTCGCTCGAACATCCAGGAAACCGAATTTGCGGCGCCAAGGTTTCCGCCTCCGCGCGAAAGCTTGTAGCGGATGTCGGCGACAGTTCGCGTCGGATTGTCAGTCAGCGAAAAGATCAGGATGGCGACGCCGCCCGGGCCGTAACCCTCGTAGACGATTTCCTGATAATCGACGCCTTCGAGATCTCCCGTTCCCTTCTTCACGGCGCGCTCGATGTTCTCCTTCGGCATCGATGCGGCTTTCGCGGTGTCGATCGCAGTGCGGAGCCGTGGATTTCCAGCGGGATCACCGCCTCCAAGCTTCGCTGCCATCGTGATCTCGCGAATCAGCTTGGTGAAATGCGCACCCCGCTTCTTGTCGGTTGCCGCTTTGTAATGCTTGATCTGTTTCCACTTACTATGGCCGGCCATTGTCTACGGTGTTTGATGTGTTCGGAAAGTTACGAGGCCGTTCACTCAGGTGATTCGGCGACGGCGCATATTTCGTTGTAGAGCTCAGTCAATTCCGCGGTCGACGGCGCATCGAGGTGCGAGCCGCCGGCGTCGATAACGAGTCTCAGGGCTTTGCCTGCAGCGCGAAAGTCGTTTTCACCCACCGCGTCAACCGTGGCGACTCCCGCAGCGCGAGTGCTGACCGGAATCATCAATGAGGACAGCCACTGCCTGGCCGCGGCCGCCCTGATGGCTGAGTCAGCCGGCGCGATCGACAACGGCGGCAGCATGCCGGCAACGAGCCGGGCTGACACAAAACAGACGAGAGCGACTTCACGGTCCCCGCCGAGGGACGCGCGTCCGGCGTGGGACGCGAGGGCCTTCAGCCGGAAAGTCGGAGTCGCGAGCGCGTACGGAGGAAGTTGCCCGATCACCCTCGCAATCTAGGCATACCTGAGGCACCCGGCTACATTCACAAAACCCATGGCACAGGCACCAAAATCCATCCTCTGGGTCGACGACGAAGGCGAGCTTCTCGAGTCCCACCGAATCTTCCTGCGCTCCAAGGGCTACGAAGTAGAGTGGGCCAGCAACGCTGACGACGCGGTCGAGATGCTACGACGCCGGCCGTTCGACATCATGCTCCTCGACGAGCAGATGCCGGGCAAGCGCGGCCTCGAGGCATATCGCGACGTTCGCGAGATAGCGCCAAACCTTCCGGTCGTGATGGTCACAAAGAGCGAGGAAGACACGACGCTCAAGGAAGCCATCGGCCAGAACATCCGCGACTATCTCGTAAAGCCGATCAATCCGCGTCAGGTGCTGAGCATAGTGACGCAGATACTCGAGGGTCCGCGGATTCGCCAGCAGGCGATTGCGCGCCGCTTCGTCGAGAGATTCAGGGCCATCGAGCTGGAGCGCGACCGCAATCTCGACTGGCGCGGCTGGATCGATCGCTTCGACGAGCTGATGCGATGGGATGTTGACCTGGCGGCCGCCGGCGAGATGGGTCTCTACGATTCTCTCCGCGGTCTGTATCCCGACATGCATCGGGAATTCGCCGGATTCATGAAGACCGAGTATCCGGCCTGGCTAAAGAATCTCGAAGGAAACCGTCCGCCGCTTTCGATCGACATCGTCAGCGAGTTCGTTCTCCCGATTCTCCAGCGCGATCGGGCGGCGGTTTTCATCGTCGTCGATTGTCTCCGTCTCGACCAGTGGAGAGTGCTGGAGCCGCTGCTCGCTCCATTCTTCGACGTCGAGACGACGCACTACTTCGCAGTGCTTCCCACCGCGACGCCGTACTCGCGCAATTCGCTATTCAGCGGACTTTTCCCCGGGGAAATCGCTGCCCGGCTGCCCGACTGGTGGGGCAACGCCGACCGCGAAGACGAGTCACTCAACGCTCACGAGCGTGAGCTTCTCGAGAGTCACCTCAATGAGCTGAACGGACCGACTCCCGTTCGCTACCAGAAGATCTCCACCGCGCAGAACTCGGACGACCTGGAGCGACACCTTGGCACAGCCATCGGCAGCGAAGGCGTAAGCGCATTCGTGTTCAACTTTGTCGATCTGCTCACTCACGGCCGAAGCGAATCGCAGATCCTCTACGAGGTCGCGCGTGACGAAATCGCTCTGCGACAAATCACCCGTCAGTGGTTCCAGCGCTCCGCATTGTTCAGCGTGCTGAAGGAAGCATCACGTAGAAAGATCTCAGTCCTTCTCACAACTGATCACGGCTCCATTCACTGCAACACGCCGGCGACAGTTTTCGCCAAGCGCGATGCGACAGCAAACCTCCGCTACAAGTTCGGCGAAGACCTGAGAGCCGAGCGTCCGGAGCAGGCGCTGACGTTCACGAACGAAGACGACCTTCGTCTCCCGCGACGCGGCGCCGGCGGCAACACCCTGCTCGCCACGAACGACTGCTTTTTCGTCTATCCCACAAAGCTGCGTGAATACCAGAGCCGTTATCGGGGCTCATTTCTTCACGGCGGAGTGACGCCGGAGGAAGTGATTCTCCCGCTCGCTCTGCTGACGCCAAGGTAAGTGTCCGTCTACAGGCGGTTGTATCCGTTCGTCCGTCCGCACGGCCCCAGGATGGCGGGTGCGATCGTCACGAACATCGTTGCGGCGATTCTGGACGCTTTCTCTCTGGCGCTCCTGATACCCTTCCTCAACACGCTTTTCGAGCAGGCGCCGATTGGACTCGGCGGCGGTGGTCTCACCAAGCTGCTCCGCGCGACGGTCGGAGTGATGCTCGACCCGACGGACAAGATGGGATCCCTGCGCAACGTGATTCTGATCGTTATCACGCTGATGGTCTTGAAAAACGTGCTGCTGTGGCTCGCGGGCTACCTCGGAGCGACGCTTCAGGAGTACGTGACGCGTGATCTCAGAAAAGCCGTCTACAATCACATCGCCCACCTGCCCCTCGGCTATTTCCAGCGGACAAAAACCGGACAGATCCTCTCCCGTGTAATCACTGATACGTCGGAAACGCGGCTGATTCTGACCCAGCTCGTGACGTCGTCGCTTCAGAACACAGCGCTGATCATCAGCTACATCATCTTCCTCTTCCTGATCTCGTGGCAGATGACGCTGATGGCTCTGGTGATCGTACCGGTGCTCGGTTTGGTGCTTACCCCGATTCTCCAGAAGCTCAGGAAGGGAAATCGGAAAAAGGGCAACCAGCACGGCGAGATGACGAGCGTCGTGCAGGAAACAGTCAGCGGAATTCGCCTCGTGAAGTCGTTTGGGGCGGAACAGGTGGAAGAGGACCGGTTCGCCGATGCGAGCAATCGCTACGCGAGTCTCACTGTGCGCCTGACGCGGTTGTCGAATCTCGCCGCGCCAATCACCGAGATCATCGGAGTCACGGTCGCGACAGCGCTGCTCTGGCTCGGTGCGCGGCAGGTTCTGGTCAGTCACTCCATGTCCGGGGCCGATCTCATCGCGTTCCTTTTATACGCCCTCCGAATGCTTCAGCCTCTCAAGCAGATGTCGCAGATGCCAACGACTGCGCAGGCATCGCTGGCGGCGGCTGAGCGGCTTTTCGAGGTGCTGGACACACCATCGGAGTCGCAAACCGATAAAGGAACGAGGAGTGACGCGAAATTCGACAGCGAAGTTCGCTTCGAAGATGTCGGCTTCTCTTATGGAGACGCCCCGGTTCTCTCGAACATCTCGTTCAAGGCTGAGAAGGGGGAAGTGATCGCGCTGGTGGGAGCCAGTGGAGCTGGCAAGTCCACCCTGGTCGACCTGATACCCCGGTTCTACGACGTAAAATCAGGCGCTATTCTGATTGATGGCGTAGACACGAGGGAGTACAAACTTCCGTCGCTCCGCTCGCTGACCGGAATCGTCAGCCAGGACACCGTGCTCTTCAACGACACGGTCCGCAACAATATCGCGTACGGCACAGGCTTGACGTACACCGACGAGGAAGTGCAAGCGGCCGCTCGCGCCGCCAATGCGCACAGCTTTATCGTCGAGCTTCCGGAAGGATACTCCACGATTCTGGGCGAAAGAGGCACCCGTTTGTCGGGCGGCCAGAGGCAGCGGTTGGCGATTGCACGGGCCTTGCTCAGGGATCCACCGATCCTCATTCTCGACGAAGCCACTTCGGCACTCGATACCGAGTCTGAAAGGCTGGTCCAGGAGGCTGTGGACAGATTGTTGCGCGGGCGAACTGTATTTGTGATCGCTCACAGGCTCTCGACAATCGTCCATGCCGACCAGATTCTGGTGCTGGAACGGGGAGAAATCATCGAGCGCGGAACGCACGCCGAGCTGCTGGCCGTGCGGGGAGCGTATCACCGTCTTTATACGCTGCAATTCGGGAGCATGTCTTCAGTGAGCGATCCATTGGCTTCATCGGCGGTATAGGTGCGCGTTCTCTTTTTGCATTGCGCCAGGGAATGGTCGGGCACAGCGCGGGCATTTGCCGTTGCCGCACGCGGCCTTGCTGCGCGCGGGTACAACGTGACATTCCTGGCTGAGCCCCACAGCAACGTCGAGCAGTCGGCCTCGAGAATGGCGAACGTAGCGTCGAAGATCGGTGGCGAAGACCCCGTCGCGCAAAGGGATGTCGCGCCCTTCGAGGTCGTCCCTTTCTCGTGTGACGGCAACTGGTTCTCGGCAGCAAGGCGCATGAGAAAGCTGTTTCGCCGGTGGGACGCGGACGTCGTCATGGTCCATACCGAGCAGGAGCACATGATTGCCGCGGTGGCGTGCTGGTTTGGGCGCAAGGGCAGAGTTGTGCGACGTACGCCGGCGAGCTGCCAGCTCGTGCTGGGCGGGAAGGGAAAGTTTGCGAACTGGCTGACGAAGACGACCTATCTCTTTGCAAGTGAAGAGGATGCCCGGATTGCGATTATTCCGCGCAAAGCAGATCGGACGACCATCGCCCGGCTGGGAGTTGACCCGTCGCGTTATCCGGACCGGACTGCCGTTTCGCAGGAGCCTAAGACCGAAGACATCAGGTACATCATCTGTGTCTATGATCCCACGTCGCGCGGTCGTGCAGCGACCGCGATTCGAACGGTGTCGATGCTCGCGCCCCGTCATCCCTACCTGCGACTGATCATCTTCGGCGCTGGATCGGATAGCGAAGACCTTCGCATGCAGGCAGCAGCGCTGAACGTGATGGATCTCGTGAGCTTCCTTGGCGAGCGCGACGATCATCTGACGTTGATGCGAGACGCCGAGCTCGGCTGGGTCGTGGCTGAGGCCGATACGGCGGCGTATGGGATTCTCGACCTGATGGCGCTTGGTGTTCCGGTCATCGCGGCTGAAGGAAGCGTTGCTGATGTGTATGTCGCGAACCTTATAAGCGGAGCGCTGATTCCGGCGGAGGATGCGGCGACTACGGCGGCGACCGTTGTAACGCTGCTGGCGAGCGAGGAGCAGCGACAGGCGATGGGTGCCGCCGCGCGAGTTCGTGTGAGCCGTGACTTCCCCGAGCAGGCGATGATCGAGGGCTTCGAGAAGGCGATATCAGCGGCGGCAGGCCGGTCACGCAAAAAGGGGTGAGTGCGACGGGGCCGGTTGCGGTTACCGTCGTCATCGCGGCACGAAACGAGGCCGCGAACATCGCTGCCTGCATAGAGAGCGTCAGCTGGGCGCAGGAAGTCATCGTCGTCGAGAATGATTCGACCGATGACACCGTCGATGTCGCTCGCGCGGCGGGAGCGACTGTATTCGCAAATCCGTTCACGACCATCGGTGGTCAGCGAAATGAGGCGGTCGGTCGTGCGAACACCGAATGGATTTTCGTCGTCGATGCTGACGAGCGTGGCTCTCCCCATCTACGTGAAGAAATCCGGTCGCTGCTCGAAACGGCGTCGCAAGATGCTTATCGGGTTCCGCGGCGAAATTTCTTCATGGGTTCAGAAATCAATCACGGCGGATGGGAGCGCGATCGCCCCATTCGACTCTTCAAATCGGTTCTGCGCTATGACGCGAGCCGCGTTCACGAACATGTTGTCGTGGAAGGTGAGACCGGCGAGCTCACCAACAGCCTGACTCACGAGCCGTACTCGTCGATCGAAAGTTATCTCGAGAAGCTCGGTCGTTACAGCAAATGGTGGGCAGAGGATCGTTATGATCGGGGAAAGCGGACAACGCCGTTCTCGGCGTCGGTTCGGTCAAGGCTGCGATTCGTGAGCATGTACGTGCTCAAGCTCGGCTTTCTCGACGGCGAAGCGGGGATGATGCTTGCGGCCCTGGCGAGCACGAGCGTGATGGTGAAGTACGCACGCTTGTGGGAGATGCAAAAGCGCGGAGGGAAGTGAGTCTGCGCATTCTCCTCATCGGAAGCGCCAATTCCTGGCGGATGGAAGCCGCAGTCGAGCGCGCATTCAAGCGACTGGGCCACACGACGCTGTTGATCGACGACCGGCGCATGAAGCGAAAGATCGGTCGTGTGCTTACGCAGCGGTGGGCGACGTGGCGATCAGAGCGATTTCGTCCGGATTTTGTTTTTCTGTCGAAGTGTCTCGCCCTGGACGCGGAGACTGTCCTGTCGATAATCGACGGAAAGCCGAATGCGATGTGGTATCATGATCCGCAGTGGCATCGCGACCTGAACCGGCCGGACATCGCGCATATCGCGACGATCGGCCGGCTGGCGCGGACGTTCTTCGTCACTGGCTTCGAAGCGGAGTGGCGCGCTCACGGGTTGAACGCGCTTTTCCTTCCCGCGGCCGGTGATGCCGGAATCAAGCCAGTTCCGCATGACGACAGGTTTGCATCGGATGTGGCTTTTATTGGAGCAGGGTACGATCGCGACCGGGGGGAACTGTTGTTTAAAGTAGCGAACAAACAAAACGTCCGGGTGTGGGGGCCCGGCTGGGATGAGTGGGAGTCGGCGCTCAACTGGACTGGAAAATCAGTCGAGGGTCGCGACTTCGCGGCGGTCTGCTCGAGCTCGAAGATCGTTTTGGGGATTAATCCCAGTCGCGCTGCTGGAGGTGTGTCGTACACTTCCGACCGGACATGGATGGTGATGCTGGCGGGTGGATTTTATCTGATGCAGAGAACCCCTGGAATCGCCTCGATGCTTGGCGATGGTGAGCACTGCGCGTTTTACGACGACGCCGAGTCGTGCGCCGTTCAGTGCGAGAATTATCTGAACGATCCGGATTCGCGAAACAGAATTCGAACAGCCGGCGAGTCTTTCGTTCGCGCGCATCACACGTACGATCAACGTGTTCACAACCTCATCGAAAACCGCGAGTTCGCGAATCCGTTGTGACGAAGATCATCGAGCACCTGTTCGTGACGCAGGATTTCGGGCCCGATCGCGGCGGCATGGCGCGCCGCCATGTCGAGTTGTGCCGTCGGTTCGACGATGGCACGAATGAGATGGAGGTATCGACGGTGATGCTCGACGGTGCCGCCGCGTTCGACCGGGGCGAATCGTATGCGATCAATCGGCAGCCGTTCTACTTCAACGAAGCCAACAGGTTCGCGAACCAGGTAAAGTGGGCCAATTGGCTGACGGCTTACGCGCACGATTCAGTCGACGTAATCCATTGCGGTAACATCCGACCGGTTGGATATGCCGTGTCGTGGGCGCATTCAAGATTGAAGCTACCGTACATCGTCTACGTGAACGGTGGGGATTTGTTGCGCGAGCAAATGAAGGCGGAGAAAAGCGCGCTAAAGCGAGCCACTGCCCGACGAATCCTGGGCCAGGCCGCGGGAATCGCCGCGACGTCGACGTGGGTCGCAGATCTCACAAGGTCAGTGATGGAGCAGGTCGCGGTGAAGAGAATGCCGCCAATTGCCGCCCTCGATCTTGGTACCGATCCCGAAATTTTCTCGCCATACAAGGATACCGGACGACTGCGGGCAAAGTGGAGGGTTGGCAGCGCTCCCGTGATGCTTACTGTCGCCAGGCTGGTGCCACACAAGGGGCAGGACACGGGTATTCGAGTCCTCGCGGCGCTTTCGCACGAGTTTCCAGAGCTTCGCTACGTGCTGGTTGGTGAAGGTCACTTTGAGCCGCAGCTCAGGGTGCTGGCCGATCAGCTGGGCGTTGAAGACCGTGTGGTATTTGCCGGTGCAATTTCTGATTCCGACTTGCCCGAGGCTTACGCAACATCGACTGTCTACCTTGGTCCATCGCGAGTCGACAATGCAATCAACGTCGAGGGATTCGGAATTTCGTTTCTCGAGGCATCAGCATCAGGACTTCCAGTCGTGGCGGGCGACTCAGGCGGAGTTCGATCCGCTGTTCGCGACGGCATAACGGGTTGTGTCGTGCCTCCGCTCGATGTCGACAGGATGTCTGCTTCAGTGGCGGGATTCCTTCGCGACGAAGGCCGGCGCCTGACGTTTGGATCCGCCGGGCGAAATGCCGTTGAAACTCACTACAACTGGGATCGTGTCGCGCGGGACACACGTGAGTTCACGTTGTCGGTTTTGCAGGACGCGAAGTAGTGTCGACAAACACGTACGAGGAACGGCGCCAGCGGGCACCGACGCTTTCACATCGCATCGAGTTCTATTCGATGCGCGCGGCGTTTGCCGGACTTCAGAAACTGCCGTGGGATCGAGCGTGCGCGATCGGCGAACAGCTCGGCGCCCTTGGCCGCTGGCCACTTGGCATCCGACGCCACGTCGTCGAGCGGCAGATCGCAGCTGCGTTTCCCGAGCTTAGCGACAGCCAGGTCAATCAAATCGCCCTCGGTTCATACAAACACCTCGGCCGAAACGCAGCCGAGGCAGCCATTCTTCCGACGCTCGGAAAGGACGGCGTGCTGGGTCTCGTCGATCAGGTGGACGGATGGGAGCACGTCGAAGCCGCCATGGGTCGAGGCATCGGCGGAATAATGGTCGGTGGCCATCATGGAAACTGGGAGCTGATGGGTGCCTATCTCGCAGCGCGTGGTTTGAAGCCAGAGGTCGTCGTGCGAGGCGCGGACAACCGGCTTTTTGAAGACTACCTCAACGCGAATCGTGAAAAGCTGGGGCTCACGGTCGTCCACGATTCGAAAGCGGCTCGAAGCACAGTAAAGGCGGTCAAGGATCAAAGGTTCGTCGCGATTCTTGCTGATCAGGGCGTTCTTGGCCTGGCCTCGACGTTTGTTCCGTTCTTCGGACGGCCGGCCAAGACCGCCCGGGGGTTTGCGGTATTCGCCTTGCGATTAGATGCATCGGTCTGCTTTATGGACATGCTTCGGCTGCCGAACGGCAGGTTCAGGGTTGTTTTCGAGGCGATTGAAGCGGTGAAATCAGGCGATCGCGAGAAGGACGTGGACGCGATGGTCGCACGGTACAGCGAAATTCTGGAGAAGTGGGTACGACAATATCCGTCTCAATATTTCTGGCAGCATCGTCGCTGGCGACGTCAGCCGGAGGGCACGCCGCAGGAGCAACGCGATCCAACGCTGAAGGATCCAGGCACGTGGACTCCCTCCAGGTGAGTCCGTGCTAGATCCTGCCCAGCGCAAGCGTCTCTTTGGCGACAATCGGGCGCGGTTCGGCATTGTCGTCATCGTGCTGATGGTCTTTGCCGCAATCGCGGCGCCCCTGGTGGCTACGCAGGATCCGCTCAAGATCGACCTGTCCAATTTCCTCTCGCGCCCGTCGGGCTCGCACTGGCTTGGAACTGACGTGCAGGGTCGTGACATCTGGGCGCGACTTGTCTTCGGCGCTCGCGTCTCGCTTACCGTCGGCCTCATCTCGCAGGGAATCGCACTGTCCCTTGGAGTCACGCTTGGACTGGTTGCCGGCTACTACGGAAAGTGGGTGGATGAGCTCGTGATGAGACTCGCCGACGTGACTCTCGCATTCCCGACTCTCCTGCTTCTGATCGCCATGGTCGCTGCATTTCAGCCGTCGATGGGCGTCGTGTTCGCGACGATTGGAGTCGTTGGCTGGGCGGGAATGGCGCGGCTTGTTCGGGGACAGGTTCTCGTCGTCCGGCAGCTCGAGTACGTGCAGGCGATTCGGGCGCTCGGTGCAAAGGACGTCCGCGTGATGTTGAGGCATGTGTTGCCAAACGTCATCGCGCCTGTCGTGATTGCCGCGACGCTCGGAGTGGCGGGCGCAATCATGGCCGAGGCGGCGCTGTCGTTTCTCGGGCTTGGTGTACCGGCGCCGACACCGAGTTGGGGATCGATGATCGCCGACGGGCGCGATCTCGATCAGCTTCGACGTGCCCCTTGGACGTCTGTGTTTCCGGGTGTGGCGATCGGATTGGCGGTGCTTGGCTTCAACCTCCTCGGTGATGCGCTGCGTGATGCGCTTGATCCACGGCAACACCGGAAGGCTCCTCGCGAGCCTTAGTTCTTCACGACTAAAAACGGCAAGCCAAGGCGCCTTGGCTTTTCCCCCGCTGTCAGGAGCCCGAGGTGCGAATCAATCCAAAGTCTCGCGCGCCCTTCTTGACGAGATAGTACTCACCAACCAGAGGCTCGCCGACCGGAGTAGCGAGATCGGTGACCTTCGCACCATTCACGGAAACACCGCCCTGCTCGACAAGCCTGCGCGCCGCACCCTTGGAGGCAGCGAGCTTCAGCTCGACGAGCGCATCAACGACACTCGTGAATGTCGTCATTGTTGCAAACGGCACTTCCTCGCTCAATGCCTTTAGAGCGTCTGAAGAGAGCTGACTCGGATCCCCCTTCGCGAACAGAATCTTCGACACTTCCTCGGCCACCTTTGCTTGCTCGGACCCGTGCACGCGCGTTGTGACTTCGCGCGCCAAAGCCTGCTGCGCAGCGCGATCCTGGGGACGTTCAGCAACATCACGCTCGAACGATTCGATCTCTTCGCGAGAGTGGAGAGTGAAATACCTCAGGTATCTGCCCGCATCCCCGTCTTCGATGTTGATCCAGAACTGGTAGAACTTGTACGGCGAGGTCTTCCCGGGATCGAGCCACACACTCCCCGATTCAGTTTTGCCGAACTTCGTACCGCTCGAGTTCGTGACTAGAGGAAACGTCATCGCGTGAGCATCTCCGCCTTCAGTACGCCGAATCAACTCGAGACCAGCAGTGATGTTTCCCCATTGATCGCTGCCGCCGACCTGAAGGGTCACACCGTCGCGGCGGAACAGCTCGCGAAAATCATAGGCCTGCAAAAGCATGTAGGAGAACTCGGTGTACGACATCCCAGACTCGAGACGCGACTGCACCGAATCCTTTTGCATCATGTAATTGATCGTGAAGTGCTTCCCTACGTCGCGCATGAAGTCGATTGCACCGAGCGGCGCAAGCCAGTCCGCGTTGTCGCGCATCTGGGCGGCGTTCGCCCCGGTGAAATCGAGGAATTTCTCCAGCTGGCCCCGGAGAGCTCGCGTGTTCGCGGCAACGACTTCCGGAGTGTTCAGCTGGCGCTCGGCTGTCTTGCCGCTCGGGTCCCCGATCATTCCCGTGCCGCCGCCGACGACGATAAACGGCCGGTGACCGGCGCGCTGAAGATGCATCAAACCCATCACGGGAATGAGATTTCCGACGTGCATGCTCGAAGCAGTCGGGTCAAACCCGCAATAGGCTGAAACCGTTCCCTTCGCGAAAGCCTCATCGAGCCCTTCGGTGTTTTGTGACAGCAGGCCGCGCCACGCTAGCTCGTCCAACAGGGAATGGGCTTCAGTCATTCTGCAAAATAGGGAGACACTGAGGCGGTGTCACGGTACTGACATTAGCTTATAGCCCGAATGGCTAAACGCTCGGGCTCTTTTCGTCGCAGGCATCCGACTCTCATAAGAGTCCTGCTGCTGATTCTCACGTTTGGTGTGGCATCCGGACTTGGTATCGCCTACGGCGCGTGGGCCCTCGTGTGCCGCGGAGGCAAATGCCCGCCCGTCGAGTCGCTGAATGACTACACACCCCGCCAGACCTCCAAGCTCTACGCCGCCGACGGTCGCTTCATAGCCGAGCTTGGCAACGAGCGGCGCACTCTCGTCAAGCTCGACGAGATTCCGGTGACCGTGCAGCAGGCATTCGTCATCACGGAAGACAAGCGCTTCTACAGTCACGCCGGTATCGACTGGAAGCGCGTTTTTGGTGCGCTTGCCCGCGACATCCTCGCCAGGCGGTTTGACGAAGGCTTTTCGACAATAACGATGCAGCTCGCGAGGAACGTCTTTCCCGAAAGCATCACCCGGGAGAAAACGCTCGTCCGAAAAATTCGCGAGGCAAAAGTCGCTCGTGAAATTGAAGCCAAGTTCGACAAGAAGAAGATCCTCGAGCTCTACCTCAATCAGATCTCACTCGGCAACGGCGCGTTCGGTGTCGAGACAGCCGCGCAACGCTATTTCGGGAAGTCTGTCCGTGACCTGAACGTCGCCGAAGCCGCGACGCTCGCCGCTTTGCCGAAAGCTCCGGAGCGATACAATCCGCGCAGGCACCCTGATCGCGCGATTCAACGCCGCAACACGGTAATCGAGCTGATGCGCCGCAACGGTGCGATCAGCGACGTCGACGCACGCGGAGCCGAGGCGTTCCCGCTACAGCTCGCGAACAAGACGGAAGCAGGGGACACTGCGCCGTACTTCGTCGAATGGATCAGGCAGCAGCTCGACGCACAATTTGGGCGTCAGCTTTACGAACAGGGCCTCAGGGTTTACACGACTCTCGACCTCGACATGCAGCTTGCCGCCGAGCGTTCGCTGGAGCTGCAGCTCAAGCGAATAGAGAGCGGCAGGTTCGGAAAGTTCACGTCGGAGTCGTACGAGCATTACGTCGCAAGAAGCCTGGCAGGCGACGAGCCTGGCGAGAATTCGCCCTATCTCCAGGGCGCCTTCGTTGCGATCGATCCGCGAAACGGCGCGGTGAAGGCAATGGTCGGGGGCCGCGACTTTTACGATTCAAAGTTCAATCGCGCAACGCAGGCGCTACGGCAGCCGGGTTCGTCGTTCAAGCCCATCGTCTACGCGTCAGCAGTGCAGAACGGACGTCCACCATCGTACATCGTCAACGACACGCCGCTTGTAGTTGAACAGGGAACCGGCACGCCTTGGCAACCGAAGAACTACGACGGACGGTTCGAGGGTCTTATGCCGATGCGACGCGGTTTCTACCAGTCGCGGAACATCGTTGCCATTCAGGTTGGACGGGAGCTCGGCGAACAAACGATCATCAATGAGGCACGAAACTTCGGGATCACGACACCGATCCCGCCGTATCCGTCGATCTTCATCGGGGCCGCCGACGTTTATCCGATCGAGATGATTTCCGCTTACTCCGTCTTTGCCAACGAAGGTATCCGCGCGAACCCGAACGCGATCCTTCGAGTTGAGAACGCGCGGCAGGAAGTTCTCTGGCAGCAGACTCCGACGCGTACGCAGGTGCTGTCGCCGGAAGAATCGTGGATCATGGTCGACATGATGAAGGACGTGATCCGGCGCGGCACCGCGGCGGGTGCAGTGTGGGGCGCAGGGTTTCACCACCCGGCCGGCGGAAAAACCGGAACCACAAATGACGGCACCAATGTCTGGTTCATAGGCTATACCGCTGACCTGCTCGCCGGTGTCTGGATCGGATTCGACAAGCCGAAGAAGATCATGTATGACGCTCAGGGCGGACGACTGGCGGCACCCGCCTGGACGCAGTTCATGACCGAGGTCTATCGCCGTCGCCCATCACCGCCTGACTGGCCACGTCCGCAGGCGATCATAACGCGCGAGATCGATTTCACGACGGGTCTTCTCCAGACGCCATACTGTCCGCGCGATGTTGTCGGCACGGAATTCTATATTCCCGGCACTGAGCCGACTCACGAATGCGACAAGCATCTGGGCTACCAGACTGGCTACGACTCGCTCGGGATGGCTCCGTCCACTGCCTATCCTCCGGCGCCGACGTACAATCCGCCGGTCAGCCAGCCGCGCGTAACTCCGGGCGCAGCTCCGCCTCCGCGACGCGGGACGCCTGACACGCTTCGCAATCGGACGCGACCCGACACGCTGCCAACCGCGCGAGATTCCGGACAGACTACTGGCTCCCCGAGCGCTACTCGCGCTCGATGAAGAAATACCGCGCTCGCTGGGTCGTTCCAGTTACGCGGCCGCCGATAGAGAATGGCTGCGTTGTCGAGGACGGAGGCCGAATTGTCTATGTCGGCGATGTCGCGAGTGCTCCTGACGGCGACGATCATGATTTCGGCGACTCAGTTCTGCTTCCCGGGCTGATCAACGCGCATACGCATCTCGAGCTTACCTCGATGCGCGGATTTCTCGAAGACCTTTGCTTCAACGACTGGATCGACAAGCTGCGAAGCAGCCGAAAGCACGCGCTGACAGACGATATGCTGCTCGATTCCGCGCGGTATGGAATTGTCGAGGGCCTGGAGTCGGGAATCACGACCTACGCCGACACGTGTGCGACCGGCTTCGTGATGCACGCGATGCTCGAAATGGGCGTGCGCGGAATCATGTTTCAGGAAACGTTCGGGTCTGGCCCCGAGCAGTGCGAAGAGTCCATCACCGTGCTTCGCGCGCGCGTGGCTGAGCTCGCGCGACTTCAGACCGATCTCGTGAAGCTCGGCATTTCACCGCACGCGCCGTACACCGTTTCGGACCTGCTCTACAAGGCATCGGCAGATTTCGCCCGTGAAGAAGGCTGGTTGATGGGTCTTCACATCGCGGAGAGCGCATCGGAGCATGAGCTTGTAACGACTGGCACTGGCGCTTTCGCAGCAGAATGGCGGGAGCGAAATCTCGAGGTCGTTCCGCGCGGACGATCGCCGATCGAAGTTCTTGAAAAGACCGGATGTCTCGCGACGTCACCGCTTCTGATTCACGCAGTTCGTCTCGATGCCGAGGACATCGCGACGGTCGCCAGGCACAAATGCACGATCGCGCATTGTCCGGCATCGAACGCGAAGTTTGGCCACGGCATCGCGCCGTTATCCGAATATCTGTCCGCCGGACTGAGCGTCGGTCTCGGGTCGGATTCAGTCGCGAGCAACAACCGGATGGATATTCTCGAAGAGGCTCGGCTCGCTGTTCTCTTTCAGCGCGCGTCGAAGCGAAACGAGACTGTGATTCCGGCTCATACGGCCCTCGAGATGGCGACAATCGGGGGTGCAAGAGCGCTACGGATTGACGACAAGGTGGGCTCTCTGGAAGTCGGGAAACACGCGGACCTTACCGTTTTCTCACTTTCGGCGGCACGGGTGACGCCCATCGGGAATATCGATGCTGCGATCATCTTCGCGCTCGCCGGGGCCAAGGCCGAATTCGTCGCGGTGAACGGGAAGCCGCTCCTCGTTGACGGGCGTGTTCTCAATGTTGATCCCGGGCTTGCCGGTCGGGTCCATGCTGCCGCCGAGGCGTTGTCATCCTGGGAGAAAGCTCAGTCGCCGGCTTAGGCGCTTCGCGCCTGGGACACGAAGGACACCAAGAAAAAGCCGAAGGACACGAAGGGCGCCATATGCATTCAGGCGACGCTTTGAGCCCTCAAGCCGATTGTTTTGGGGTTAACTGCGGGAAAGACCGGGACGCACCCCACGCCGTTCCGCTGTTCCCCTTAAATTCAATGGAGTGCGGACGGGCTTGAAAGCCGAAGAGCGAATAGTCCCCTTCGTGTCCTTCGGCTTTTCTTCGTGTCCTTCGTGGCCTACCGACAAGGTTACCGCGATGAGCGTCTGACAACCGGAAGAACAAATACAAATGGAAAGAGCCGACAACCACCACAGAATCTGGCGCGACGGAAAGTTCGTGAACTGGGAAGACGCGACCATTCACGTAATGAGTCACGTCGTCCACTACGGTTCCAGCGTGTTCGAAGGAATCCGCTGCTACGCGACTCCCGAAGGTCCGGCGATCTTCCGTCTCCAGGACCACATGCGCCGGCTTGCCGACTCGTGCAAGATCTACCGGATGCCGCTCGAGCACTCGCAGGAGACGCTCATCCAGGCCGCGATCGACACTGTCACCGAGAATGACCTCCCGCACTGCTACCTTCGACCGGTCGCTGTCAGGACCGGCGAGCAGATGGGCGTCCTTCCGAATAACTGTCCGCTCGAAGTCTTCATCATCCCATGGACCTGGGGCACGTACCTCGGCAAGGAAGCAATTACCGAAGGCGTCGACGTTTGTGTATCGAGCTGGCGTCGCGCGGCTCCGGACACGTTCCCGACAATGGCGAAAGCGGGCGGCAACTACCTGAACTCGCAGCTGTCGAAGATGGAAGCGAGGCTCGACCAGTACGCGGAAGGCATCATGCTCGACTCGTTCGGTCTGGTGTCGGAAGGCAGCGGCGAAAACCTGTTTCTGGTTCGTGATGGCAAGCTCTACACATCGACAGTTGCTTCAGGAATTCTCAACGGAATTACCCGCGACTCAGTCATGAAGATTGCACGGGACGGCGGATACGAAGTCATCGAGCAGGTCATGCCTCGCGAGATGCTCTACATCGCCGATGAGCTCTTCTTCACCGGCACCGCCGCGGAGATCACGCCCATCCGATCGGTCGACAGGATCCCGATCGGCAACGGAAAGCGCGGACCGATCACCAAGTTCGTCCAGGACACGTACATGGGAATCGCCGAAGGGCGGCTGCCCGACCCCTATGGGTGGAGAACAGGCGTACCAACCGCAGTTAACGCGGGTATTTAGACGTAACCAGTTGTATATTGTGATTTCGTAGCAGCAGCGCGAACACGAAGGAGGGTGCTTGATCGTTGGTTGTCTTGCACTGAACGCTTCGTTTGAGCCGCTTACCATGGTTCCGCTCAGGCGAGCGTTACGGTTGGTCATTGACGGAAAGGCCGAGATCGTCGAGGCAGATCACGACAAGGTGGTCCGCTCCGAGCGACTGACGCTTCCGCGCCCGGCAGTCATCCGGCTGACGCGGTTCATTCACGTCCCCCGCCGTTTCCGCCGCCAGGTTACCAACACGTTCCTCTTCGCGCGCGATCGCTACCGCTGCCAGTATTGCGGCCGCCTTCAGATCGAGCTCAAGCCGCGCGAATCGCTCACACGCGATCACCTCATTCCGCTGTCACGCGGCGGCACCAACGAGTGGTCGAACGTCGTCACCGCCTGCAGTCCGTGCAACACGCGCAAGGCGAACAGTCTGCCAAGCGAGATTGGAATGCACCCGATGCACGCGCCGGTCGAGCCGCACTTCGTGCACCTCAGCTGGGCAGTGCGTCGCCTTACTCCGACACAGGCCCGCTACATTCGCCTGTTCTACGGGGAAGAGACGCTACATCATCTGGAAGATCTGGAGCATCGACACCCCGTAAACGGTCACCTCCTGACCGTCACCGGACACGCGCATCACGGCCGAAACGTTCCAGACCGCGCTTCGTAGCGGCGTTTTTCTCCGCCCAGCAGTCGCACCATCACAGTCCGGACTCCGCGGCCAACAGCGGTGCCCGGATTTTTCTTTCCGCGAACGGCGGGCTTCATCTCCCCACGCAGCCACTGCTCGACTTCGTCGAGCTCGGTCAGTGAAAGCGTCTCGACGTCCAGAGTCAGGTTGTAGTACGCCTTCTTTCCGCGTTTGGGGAGTGAAATCGGCGCGGGGAATGGCGCGTCGAGCGCGGCTTCGGCCGCGGCGATATCGCTGAAACTTCCAAGTGATGTCGTCTTCTTTCCGAGAACACGAAAAACCTGGAACACTTTCCCGAGAGCATCGTACCGCACGACTGCGTCCCATTCGGCCTGAGCCGTTATGTCGTCAAAAAAACCGCCGGTGCTCCAGCGCTCGAGCCGGTAGTGGAGGTGGGCAGGGAATCCGTTGCGAACGAGGTTGAGCATCGCTCCATCGGTGATGAGAGAGGCGGAGCGAACAGACGGCGGCTCTGTCGCTAACGCAGACTGCTCTGGCAGCACCAGTGCCAGCTGCGGTTTTTGGGCCGCCGCACGGGTGCTCGCGATTGCGATAAGGGCTATCGATACCGCGTGTCGCTTCGTTGCCACGTCTAGAAGCGATCCCGGATCCGCACGAAGAAGTTCGCAGGCTCCTTCGACGAAGAGACAGCTTTCGCAACGTAGAGACCGATGATGCCGAGATCCAAACCGGCGCCGACGTCGGTGCGAAATGTGTCGAAGGCCGGAAGCGACCCCGACGGATATGTGAGCGTACCCTTTCGGTCTCCCACGCGCCAGCCGCGGCCCGCGTCGGCGAACACCACAGCCGTCGGCTTTACGCGGAAGACGGCGCCGCGAACGTGGAAGCCGTTTCTGTTGAAGACGTCAAACAACTCTGAGGGAAGCTCGTGCCTGTACTCCACCTGCGTGAGTGCGACACGATCGCATTGCGCGGGCCTGCCCGTGCGAGTGTCACCGTCCTCCGCGCATTGCCCAACGTCAGTTCCAATTCCCACGCGCCGGAAATCAAATCCTGGAAGTGTGCCGATGCCGCCGACAGAAAAACGTCTCTCGAGCGGAAGGCGATCCCCGTTGAGCCACCCACCAAGGACGATCCGGGCGTTGATCTGACGCTTCGGTGATACGCGATTGTACCGGCGCACGTCGATGAAGCCGCGTCCATAGCTCAAGTCAGCAGGAATTGCGAAACCGGTTTCCAGTGGGGGCTTGAGATTTCCAGACCCGTGCTCATAAGACGCATTGATGAACCAGCCGGCCCACGGATTTATCTCGCTGGTTCGCGTGTCGAGATTGAATGCGAGCTCGGCCAGGTGGACAACGCCGTCATCGACCTGCGGGTTGATGCGCCAGTTCTCATCATCCCGGAGCAGCGTGAAAACATTTCGGGCACTCCGCGAGCTCCAACGCTCGTTGCCGTAGCTCGCCGTGACAGTCGCGCCGCCGGCGGTAAACGCCGAGACATAGCCACGCGCACCGTGCCTGGAGTAATAGTCGAAGTAGTCGCGCTTGAAGAAAAATGCCGCGAGCCCGGCATCTGGTTCGGTGAGCTGCCACGGTTCCATGGGAGCGACAACATCGAATGACTCTCCGCCAAACGAGAATCCGCGCCGCCCGCCGTATCGAAGCTCGGCGGAGATTTTGTGGCCGATGTTCTCTGCGTCCCAATGGAAAGTCTGGGCGCTGCGAAGAATCCCGAATGCCGACACTGAAAAGTGGCCGCTGCCGATTCGCTCGCGGTATGTCGGCCCGAGAAGGACCGGCAATCCTTCGACGCGATTGTAAGTCTTGCCGGAGGTTATGCTCAGCCCTCCACGATCCTCCTCCTGGAGAATAGAGGTCACATCGACTGTCGTGTCGGGCGCTGCCGTCGCGTCCTGCGCCCCCGCGATTCCCGGGCAGAGCAGGGAAGCTGCGATCATCAGTGAAATGCGCTTCTTCATGATGCCGGTGGATGAGTTGAGCTGTCTGTCCCGCGCGATTCGATCCCCAGCCGCTTCATGCGCCGATAGAGGTTCGGCCGATCTGTATTGAGCGAGCGGGCGGCCTCGGCGACGTTTCCAGAGGCGTTCCTCAGGGCGGCCTCAATGAGATTGCGCTCGTGCATGTCAAGGATTTCTGCGAGGCCGCCGTGCATGATGACTGCGGCAGCGACGTTGTCGCGCTGGATGGCGGCACGGCCACCATCGATACCAAGCAAGGTCGCGACAGTGCTGCCGCTGATATCAACACCGGGATGAACGATGGCCGTCCGCTCGACGATGTTCGCGAGCTCTCGAACGTTGCCCGGCCACGGATGACGCTCGAGCACCTGCATGGCGCTCGAGGTCCAGGTCGGCGGCAACTGTCCTGTCTTCTTGAAGTTGAGCAGCGAGAAATGATGGACGAGCTGCGCGACGTCGCCTTCACGCTCTCTGAGCGGGGGCAGGACGATCGGCACGACATTCAGCCGAAAGAAGAGGTCTTCCCTGAAAGCTCCATCGCGAACAGCCTTCGCGAGATCGTGATTAGTCGCAGCGATAATCCTCACATCGTTCTTGATGCTTCGCGTGCCTCCCACTCTTTGAATCTCCTTTGCCTCGATCGCGCGCAGCATCTTTGCCTGCGCCTCGAGGCTCAAGTCACCGATCTCATCGAGGAATAGTGTTCCCGTGTGCGCGAGCTCGAACTTTCCGACGCGCGATTGCGTCGCGCCCGTAAACGCCCCGCGCTCGTGACCGAACATCTCGCTCTCGACGAGCTCTCGCGGTATTGCGGCGCAGTTGACGCGCACGAACGGCTTGTCGCGGCGCGTGCTCGCGTCGTGTATCGCGCTGGCGACCAGCTCTTTGCCAGTTCCCGATTCACCTGTGATCAAAACGCGAGCGTCAGTGGCTGCGACTCTTTCGATCAACTCCCGCACGGCGCTCATCTGCGGGCTATCGCCGACCATGTCCCCGGCAAGACCGAGCTCCTGGCGGAGCTCGCGCGCCATGCGACGCGACTGCCTTAGCTCGAGCGCTGCACCGATCGCGAAGAGCACACCCTCGGGAGTGAGCGGCTTCTCGAGGAAATTCACCGCGCCCAGTTTTGTTGCGTGAACCGCATCGCTCAAGCCGGCACGTCCGCTCATCATGATGACCGCGAGCTCGGGATGATCGACGCGAAGCTTCGCAAGCGCTGCCATTCCGTCCAGCTCACCCGGCATCATGAGGTCCATCATTACGGCGTCGGGCTCTTCTTCCGCCGCTTTTGCAATCGCCTGCTTCCCGTTCGCTGCTTCTCTGACTTCGTATCCTTCGGCCGAGAGTAGCGCCCCGACCATGCGACGGATATTCGGCTCGTCGTCGACGATCAGGATTGACGCCATGCTATTGGCTCGACGGCCCGGCGGACGAACGCTCCGGAATCTGAGATGCGGAATCCCTCACGTCGGACAACAGCTTCGTGGTGAAACGCTGTCCTTCTGAAATTCTCTCCACCTCCACGGCGATCGCATCGAGCGACTGCTCCATTCGCTCGAACCTCTGCATTATCTCGGCTGGAAGCTTCGGATTTTTCGAGTCTGCCTCGGCCTTCGCGGCGATGGCCTTTATCATCGGGCGTCCGATGACGACAACAACAATTGAAGCGAAGAAAGCGACTGGTACAATCACTTCAGGACCCATTATGCGTTCCTCTCAGGGGCGCCGGAAATCGCCGGCAGGATAAACCTTATCTGTGTTCCCTTACCCAACGTGCTTGACGCCTCGACAGTTCCATCATGCGCAAGCACCGCTTGCCGCGCAATCGCCAGCCCAAGTCCCGTTCCTCCAGGTTTCTGAGTCACATACGGTTCCCATATGTGACCCAGCTCGGCCGGCGCGATTCCGGAGCCGTTGTCACTGATTTCAATCGACACCGCGTCTTTCCCGCGGAGCCTGGCTCTCGCGGCGCTAATCTCGATGCGCCCATTGCCATCGCAGGCGTCGACGGCATTGAGGATTACGTTCGAGAGCGCACCGGCAAGCGCATCGTGATGACCGACGACATGAGGCAGACCCTCTTCGGCCGAGACGCCCACTTCGACTGACGGTGAAGATGCCGCCGACGCTGCGTGACGAACAAGCTCGGCGATGTCGACCTCGGCTGATGGACCCTCCGGCAGGCGGCCGAATTCGGCGAAAGCGCGTGCGATTCTCTCGAGCCGCGCCGATTCGACTCTAAGGACTTCAATAGTCTCCTGCAGATTTGCCGGACTATCCCGGCGAAGCCGGTCAATAGCGAAGCGAATCGGAGTCAAGGGATTCTTCAGCTCGTGAGCAACACGTCGCGCGCTTTCGCGATACGCCTTCAGTCGCTCAGCCTCCGCAGCGCGCTTGCGGCCAGTTTCGATCGCCGCTGCCATCTCTCGCATTCTGTCGCGAAGTGTTGTGAACTCGGGTGCTCCGCGCGCGACTGGAGCGTCTGGCGGCGGAAGTGCGTCGCCGCGCCCGATTTTCTCCGTCCACCCGACTAACTCGACAAGCGGCCTGCTCATCTGGCGGCTCAGGTGTCCTGCGACGCGAGAAGCAACAATGGCAAATAAGATCAATGCGAGCAGTGCCAGAGCCGTGACAATGCGCATCGAGCGGCCCGCGAGGAACCCAAACCGCCTGGCCTGCTCGAGCGATGAGCTCAGCTCGCGCTCATGTGCGTCCACGGCCTGCCGGGTTGCCGGCGACTGCGGGGTCGCCCGAACGGCGGCAATTGCTCGCTGGCCGGTGGCCGCCACGCCTTCCCAGGCGCTCTGCCCTGCCACCAGGGAGATGGCACTTCTCATCGTCCCCCCCCAGAGAAGTGTCAGGATGGCGGCCGGAACAATGGCAAAAAGGGAGAGGATGACGATGAGTCGTGTTCGGTATCGCAGTTGATTCATCGGCATTGCTCTATAAATTACAGGGGTTAGCGCGACTTCGAGGATTCGGGGGCTCGCGTGTCATCAATGACACAGCAGCCCGACTTGACCTGAAGACGCGTTCCCCGGGGCACGATGCCGCGGGACCACATCCGGCTCGTAAGAACCGCCACGTAAAATGCGTGGCTTGCGACCGCGTACTACACACCACACTCAATGTCATTTCGTCCATCCCGGACCGCGCCCTCAGGGCCGAGACGTCCGGTCGCCCCGATCCACAGGGGTCCGCAGGCAATGCCGCAGCAGCCTCAGCAGCACATCGGGTCCCATCAGTTTCACCACGCACCAAACGCAGCACTTCTCATCGATTTCGACAACGTAACGATGGGAATCCGCTCCGACCTCCAGACGGAGCTCAAGAACCTGCTCTCCTCGGACATCATCAAGGGAAAGGTCTCGGTTCAACGCGCTTACGCCGATTGGAGACGTTATCCGCAGTACATCGTTCCGCTGGCCGAGTCATCGATCGACATGATCATGGCCCCCGCCTACGGATCGGCCAAGAAGAACGCAACCGACATTCGCCTCGCCATCGACGCGCTTGAGCTCGTCTTCGTTCGCCCCGAGATCGGAACTTTCATCCTTCTCTCCGGCGACTCCGATTTCTCGAGCCTGGTCATCAAGCTAAAGGAATACGGCAAGTACGTGATCGGCGTCGGCATCCGCGAGTCATCAAGCGACCTGCTCGTTATGAACTGCGACGAGTACTACTCGTACAACGCGCTCGCCGGTCTCGTGAAGACGAGCGACGAAGAAGTCGTGAAGCACGATCCGTGGGAGCTCGTCACCGAGGCCATCCAGCGCATGAAGCGCAATGGCGACGTGATGCGCGCCGATCGCCTCAAGCAGGTGATGCAGCAGATCGACAGCTCGTTCGACGAAAAGAATGTCGGCAAGGCGAAATTTTCACTCTTCGTCACCGAAGCTGGAAAGCGCGGACTGCTTTCCCTTACCAAGCTCGAGAACGGTCAGCTCGAGGTCGATGTTCCGCGCCCCGCCGACGGAGTTCCGCCTGTTGACGCAGCTCCTTCATCAGAAGCCGCGCCAGCAGTTGTCGCTTCCTCGCCGGCAGCAGAAGAGCCTGCAGACCGTGCGCGCCGCAGTCGTCGTGGTGGTCGCGGAAGAGATCGTGAGGTGCGTCCGCCGCGCATCGAGAACACCGCGCCTGTCGCCGCAGCCGCAGACAATGCAGCTGTGCCGAATGTCGAGGAACCACGAGCTGAAGCAGCACCTGCTGCTCCACGCAGCGAAGCTCATGTCCCGAGGCCGAGGCCGCAGCCCGCTTCGGATATTGGCGCAGCAGGGCTCCGCCTTACACGAGACGAGGCATTCGACCTGGTGAAACGTGCGACAGCTGCGGTCGCGAAAGGCGATGCAGCGTCGCCCGCCGCCACGGTTCGCGCCGAAGCCCGCAAGCTCCTTGGACGCGACAGCGAGAGTCTCAGTGAGAGAAACTTCCTGCGTATTCTTCACGATGCGCACGATGCGGATCTCGTCGACCTTCGTCGCCGCGGAAGCGACTTCGAAGTTGCGGTGGCAGTTGCCGCAGCTTCGGTGGATCGCCAGCTCGAAGCCGCAGCGACAGCCAACGCTCCGGCCGCAAAGCCGGTTGCACCAATCCAGCGCGGTATGGGCTCACGCGGCATCGGCCGTGGGCCAGCCGGCGGGAAGGGCGCAATTCCAGCTCATCTCCTGAACATTGGAATGGTTGGAGCGAAGCCTGCAGCACCAGCAGCTCCTTCAGCGAGTGTTGCAGCGCCTGCCGCTGAACCGCTCGTGCTTTCGATTGAAGAGCCAAAGGCCAGCGCGCCTGCGGCAAAGTCGGGTCGCAAGCGGCCCGCGGCAAAGAAAGCTGCAAAGGCTGCAGCTCCCAAAGCTGCGGCTGAAGCGAGCGCCCCGGCTGCGAAGAAGCCCGTTCGCAGTGCACGCAAGAAGACGGCGGCCAAGACCGCCAGCTCCGAGAGCTGACACTGAAGCCCGCGCGCCGTTCGGCGCGCGGGCTGTCGTTTTCAAATGGGTCGGATACTTTCGCGCGATTTCTACGATCGCGAAACCGAGATAGTCGCCAGGGAGATGCTCGGCGCAATCATCGAGTGCAGCACGCCCGAAGGATTGGCGAGCGCGATGATCGTCGAAACGGAAGCGTATATCGGCGAGCACGATCTCGCGTGTCACGCCGCAGCCGGTCGTACAAGGCGAACTTCGCTTCTCTACGGACCGCCTGGATTCTCGTACGTCTATTTCATCTACGGCATGCACTGGTGCTTCAATGCTGTTACACGCGCCGAAGGAATGCCTAGCGCAGTGCTCGTGCGCGCGGTGCAGCCGGTGAGCGGCAAATCGCTGATGCGACTGCGCCGAGGTGATAAGCCCAGGGAGATCGACCTCACCAATGGGCCTGGGAAGCTCTGTGAGGCACTCGGCATCACTGGAGCGATGAACGGCATATCGCTCCGGTGTAAGCCGCTGGTGATCCGTGAGGGGCGATCAGTGAGCGCCGACGAGATCGAGACAACACCGCGCATTGGAATATCACGCGCGGTGGACTGGCCACTGCGCTACATCATTCGCGGAAATCCGTACGTGTCCCGCTTTCCGCGAGCGAATTTGGGAAAAGGCAGGAAGCTCTAACTGCCGCAGGTTGGCCCTATTATCCAATCGTCGGCTAAGTCGGATCGATTGTCAGCGAAGACCTTCGCGCGCGCTGCCGAAGTTGTAGCGAACTCCTGCCTCGAAGAACCCAAGCGCGCTGTTGTTGAGCAGGAAGTTCGCACTGGCGGGTGCAACAGACGCCTGTCCGAAGACTGCCAGCTTGTTGAACTGAACCTGAACGCCGCCCATTCCGAGAATTGCCGACTGACTGCGCCGATCATCGATGCGTGCGGCGACATCGCCACTCACTTCTGACTCAGACGCACCAAGCTGCGGCGTGGCGCTTCCGATCACGTTGAGCGTAAAGCCGAGTCCTGCGTATGGCCTCACTCTTCCAAACGTCCAGGGAAATGCCAGGGCAGCAACGGTGATGCGATGCATCTTGTCGACGCTCACCGGGCGGAAGCCGTTGTCAGCCGACGCGTCGAATACCGCCGAGGTCGTCGAAACATTCGCTTCGTCAAACGACGCATACAGGCCAGCGCGAGTTCTCGTAATGAGCCACTCGGCGCCGTATGACGCGGTTGAATGAGTGCTGCCAAGGGTCGGGGAGAAAGTCGAGACACCGGCTTTCACTCCCCAGAACCACGAATCGTCAAACTCCTTTGCAGACTGCGCGGAAGTGACTGACGGCGCTACGCTCAAAGAAAACAGCGCCGCGATGAGCCAACTGGTCTTTCGCATTGTAGCTATGCCCCTGCCGGCGAAGCATGGAGGTCCACCGGCCGTTGGTGCGACCGGGGAAAGTCACACGATTCTCAGATAATTCCGAGCTTCCTTCCGACGGTCTTGAAAGCGGTAATCGCCTCGTCGATATCGTCGCGCGAATGCGCCGCGCTGAGCTGGCACCGAACGCGCGCCTGCCCCTGCGGCACAACGGGAAACCCGAATCCCGTAACAAAGACGCCTTCCTCCAGCAACATGTCACTCATCTGGATGGCGGTGGCGGTCTCCCCCACGATAATGGGGACAATCGGGGTTTCTCCGGCCAGCGGCTTAAAGCCCGCCTCGATTATCTGCTCCCGGAAATAGGTCGCGTTGTCACGCAGCTTCTTCACGCGTTCCGGGTGGGCGTTGAGGAATTCAATCGCAGCCATTGAGCTCGCCGCGACCGTCGGCGGAAGGGCGTTGGAAAACAATTGTGGTCTCGACCTCTGCGTGAGCATGTCACAGAGTGAAGCCGGCCCCGCGACGAAACCACCGGCCGCGCCGCCGAGTGCCTTGCCGAGTGTCGACGTGATTACGTCAACTTCGCCGAGGACTCCGAAGTGCTCCGCCGTTCCGCGGCCGTTGGTACCGAGCACGCCGGTCGCATGAGAGTCGTCCATCACGACGATTGCGTCGTACTTCCTCGCGATCTCCAGAATGTCGGGGAGCTTAGCGATGCTGCCTTCCATCGAAAAGACGCCGTCGGTCCAGATGATTCTCCGTTTGGCGTCCTTTGCGCTCTCGAGCTTGGCCGTCAGGTCGGACATGTCGGAGTGCGCGTAGACTCCCGTCGTGCATTTGGTGATCGCCTTGGCCAGCCTCAGCGAATCGATGATGGACGCGTGGTTCAGCGCGTCGGAGACGACGAAATCACCCTGCTCGACAATCGTCGCAGTGAATCCTTCATTGGCATTCCATGCCGAGACGTACGACAGGGACGCTTCGGTTCCGACGAGGTTGGCGATCACTGATTCAAGCTCGCGGTGGATCGTGAACGTGCCGCAGATGAAACGAACGCTGCCCGTTCCTGCGCCATATCTGTTCAGCCCGTCGATTCCCGCCTGGACGACATCAGGCTCGGCCGAAAGTCCGAGATAGTTGTTCGAGGAGAAAATCAGGACCTCGCCCTTGCCTTCCATCGTCACGCGGGACGATTGCGGCGAGTCCAGATAGTTGAGACGCTTGTAGACCTTGTCGGCCTTGAGCTGCGCGATCGAGGCTTTCAGCTCGTCGTCAAATTTCTTGTTGAGGGCCACTTGATCCCCTTATGCGATTTCGAAGATGACTTTTCCGGCGTCGCCCGACTTGATCGCCGCGATTGCTGCGTCGAACTCGGACATCGGAAAGCGATGGGTGATCACCGGCTCTGGATTGAACTCGCCGGCTTTCAGGAAGCGGGTCATCTGATGCCACGTGTCGTACATCTTCCGGCCGACCACGCCGTAGATAGTGATGCCCTTGAAGATGACTTCTTTCGGCAGGTCGATCTCGATCGGCTTGGATGGAATGCCGAGCATCTGCACTCTTCCTCCCACGCGGACGAGAGCGAACGCCTGGTGGATCGCGGCGGGAACTCCCGACATCTCCAGCACCACGTCAACACCGAGTCTGTCAGTGGAGCGCATCACCGCGGCCTCGGCTTCGCCCGGCGTGACGATGTCGTGCGCCCCCATCTGCTTCGCGAGCGCGAGGCGAGTGGGGTTGATGTCACTCGCGATGATCCGCGATGCTCCGGCAGCTTTGCAGATTCCAACCGCGAATATTCCAATCGGTCCGCATCCGGTGATCAATACGGTGGCGCCGGGAATCTCTGCGGTGAGAGCTGTGTGGAAGGCATTGCCCATCGGGTCGTGAATGCCGCCGATGTCGTAGCTGATGGAGTCGTCGAGGTGCCAGACGTTGGTCGCGGGCATCGCAATGAACTCGGCAAAGCAGCCGTCGCGATCGACGCCGATGATCTTGGTGTACGGGCAGACGTGAGAATTTCCGGTGCGGCAAAGCAGGCATCTACCGTCTACGATGTGCCCCTCGGCGGTGACTCGATCACCCTCCTGCACGTCGGTGACAAGACTTCCAACCTGCACCACATCGCCTGAGAATTCGTGTCCCACAACGAACGGTGGCTTGCACCTTCCGCTCGCCCACGCGTCCCAGTCGTAGATGTGGACGTCGGTGCCGCAGACTCCCGCACGCCTCACGCGAATTAGAACTTCATCGTCACGAATACGCGGTTCTGGTACGTCGCGCATTGTGAATCCAGGTCCCGCGCTTTCCTTCACAAGAGCTTTCACTCTGACATTTACTCCGAAGTATTGTTGCGTGCGTTGCGAGAGAAACTTCGCTCACACGTGCAACGCGTAAGCTGACATTTCACGCCGCTGTTTGGAAGTGTGCGAGCCCGCTCATGATGAGCGCCGACACCGCCGTGAAGTTTTTGCGGTTTTAGACCAGTGTCACAAATTCGAAAAAACTCATTGCGCCCAATTTCCGTTGCTTCTATATTCGCGCGTGGTTACGAAAGCACATCAGGATCGTGCAAGTAGTGATCATGCGTGCTTGTTCAGACGCGAGCAGCATTCGCCGATTCCACCGGGGGACGGCGAGACTAACTCCTTCATGGAGCGACATCATGGCAGCAAAGAAAGCACGCAAGGCCGCAAAGAAAGGCGGCGCGAAGAAGGCAGCAAAGAAGGGCGGACGCAAGGCCGCAAAGAAGACAACGAAGAAGAAGGCAGCAAAGAAGCGCCGCTAGTACCAGTCTTCCAGTCCACGTGACTGGATGAACTGATTGGCAAGAAAGCCGGCCCGTGAGCCGGCTTTTTTGTTTTCATCATCTGGAGTATCTCGCGTTGGCAAGCTCCACAATCCTGTTGATCAGAGTGTCGTAGTCGGTCCCGTCCTTCGCCGCCGCCGACGCGAATTCTGCGCTCTGCTCGAGATAGCAATTGGGATTTACCTCGATCACGTAGATCTCCTCCTTTGGCGTCACGCGCAGATCGACTCGCGCATAGTCCCGCAGTCGCAGCGCCTGGAATGCGCCGACCGCCACCTTCTGCATGCGCTCGGCGAGCTCATCGGAAACGTTTGTTGGGAAGATCGACTTCGTGCCCTCGAACTCGGCGCCCTTCTCATCGCCTTCGTCACCCCACTTGGCTTCCCAGCTCGCGATCCTGGGTTTGCCCTCCGGATAACCAGTAAAATCCATTTCCATGATCGGCAATGCTTTCACGTCACTGTTTCCAAGCACGCCAACATAGAACTCGCGGCCGTCGATGAACTCCTCGGCCAGGACGGGTCCCTGATACTCCTCCTGAAGCGAGCTGATCTTTCCGAGAAGCTCCTGAACGTTGTTGACGATGGATTTCTGCGTGATGCCGAGTGACGCGTCCTCCTGCGGTGGCTTGAGGATGAGCGGGAATTCTATTTCTCCGGCCCAGTCCACAGCGCCGCGAAATACCGTCGCGAACTTCGCCGTGAGAATGCCGTGGAACGTCAGGATTTTTTTCGTGAGCGTCTTGTCGCCAGCCAGGATCAAGCCGGCGGGACTCGATCCGGTATACCGGAGGTCGAGGAGATTGAGCAGCGCCGCGATATTCGACTCGAGGGCGCTCTTGCCGGCGAAAGACTCGGCGATGTTGAAGATGATGTCCGGCCGGTTTTCGTTGAGAGCGGTGACGAGCGGCTGAACGGTCTTGTCGACGATCAGCCTCGATACTTCGTGGCCGCCCGATTTAAGTGCCGCCTCAAGCTGCCCGATGACAGGGTCGACAGGCGGTTCCAGTGCGTCCTGGGTATGCAGTAGTGCGATTTTCATTTTTTGGATGTTCGGGAAGAAACCGTCCTGCTGTTCCTGTAATTCATCATTACGGCTGTGCCGAACGCGGTCAGTTCGACAAGCGTGGACGCTTCAAGACCTCGAACCCTGAGGTCGAGGAGCTCTGCGCGCTTGCGCAGAAGATTGAGGAAGTCGCGCACCGACTGGGCGCTCTCGCCGGTCCAGTAAGAAATACGTCCGACAATCTCGCGCCGGTGCGACGCCAGGAATGCATCTGCTCGCTCTCCGTTCGGTGATTCGTCTGCTGTCGCGAAGATGTTGCCGAGATCGCCATCGAATACGCCAGAGTCGGTTACCGGAATGGACTCGCCGAGGTCACGGTAGTGATCTTCGAGCGAGTATCGCATGGCTTCCACCGGAAGGTCGTCATCAGTCGGCGCTGCAACTGGCGGAGACTCGGTCGCGACCTCGTGCATTACACGGTCGACGTACTCGAGCTTGTTTAAGGCAGGCCAGCCGGCATAGGCTTTCCTCCAGTCGAGTCCGGGAGTGAGCCACACGGCGAAGGTCTCTGCAAAGTCTTCATCCGGGTGCTTCTGTGCGTACCAGCCGAGAATATGCCGGACGAAGTCGTGCGAGAAAGGATCTGCTTTATAGCGTTCGCGATACGGTCGCGAGTAGGGTCCGAAGGTCTGCCGCCAGTCGGGCCGGTCGTAGATGCGGTACGCGTAGTTGAAGGCGTGCCCGGCTTCGTGTCGCATGAACCTCATCGACTCGGTTTCGGATTCGATCCCCTCAGCAAAATCGTCCTCGATTTTTTCGAGGCGCGGGTCGGCGAGGTAGAATGGGACGCCGATGAGGGGGGTTCCGTCCGGGCAGCCCCACTGGTCGGTAAGGTAAACAGGGGGTCGAAAGCTCAGGGATTTGTCAGCCAGCTCGGCGTGGAGCTGGTCGATCATCTTCTCGACGCGTGTCCCCTTGATGCCGAGCCCCAGCTCGGAGATTCTCCGGGTGAGGAGGCTCTGTTTCTCGCTTTCCCAGTTTTCGAAGGTTTCGTCCACGGGACCGGGAGGGGCAAGGGGCGGGCCGCGTATCTACTATATAGATGCAGACTGGTTTTGTCGGATACCGGAAGTGGCCAGGTACCGGGCAACGGTGATCGGTTACAGGTATCGGGAACCGCCTTGGGCGTAACTCATGGTTCGGGAACTGCGCTACCCGATTACCGGAATCCGATTCCGGTTATCCGATCAGCGTGACCGGGTACCGGGTAACGTCCGGTATCGGGCAAAAAATGGCAAAGCAAAACGGCGGATCCGCTTTAAGGATCCGCCGCAACGAAACAACAGTTTTCGGACGAGGCTCAGGCGACCTTTGCCGTCACCTCGACAATGGGTTCCGGGGCTGCGGCCCAGATGTACGCCGAAAAAATCGGGCGTGCCTCTGCTGGATCCCCCCGCGAAATGATAATCCCGACCGGCTCGTCGGACTGGATGGCCACACGGACTTTTTTCATGGTGTTCTCTTTGGTTGCGTATCCGATCAAATCTCGGACGTGCCGCCTTAAAGCACCCGCGGTGCCATCTTTTCGGACAAAGTTAACTTCTTGTGTTTTCATGACTTATGATACTCCGATCATGACGGAACGGTCCCGTTTGTAGCGAAACGACACGCAATTTTGGGACAGGTGTGTGTAAGTGACACACAGGTTGGGCCTCAGGCCACTTCTTTCCGGGCCACAAAGCTGCGCGATGACGTCCCCTGATCGACCACCGAGATCGTCCATCCTTTATAGTTGCGCTTGAGCTCGGACAGGGAAGGCTCGGCGTGGTTCTGAATCAGGGTGTCAACCAGGTGGACGCCACCGTCGCGCGTCGCACTCTGCAGAATTGCGAAGACCTTCGAACGCTCGGATGCCTTTAGTCCGGCAAAGGCCGCTGAAGTGAGGACCACTGCGCTCAGCGGTTCCTCGGGCGCCCACTCCATAAGGCCGATCGGAACACTTTCGATTCGTCCGGCCAGGAGCTTTTCGTCTTCGGGGTCGAGCTTACCGACGTCGTCCGTGTCGGACGTGATCGCCGTTACCGAGCATCCCTGAGCTGCGAGATAGCGCGCGGCGTTGGCGCCTTCGGACCCGGCCACCAGCACATATGACTCCGGTTGTGGACGGAATTCGCGGGCGAGAGCGCTGTCGGACGAAACTCCCCAGTGCTCCGGCCGGCGGAATTCTTCCATCTCCGCCCGTCGCTTCAGTTCGTGCTTCCGCCACGTTGCGTAAGTCGGGATGCGCTTCCGTTTGCGGATGATCTTGTCAACTTCATCACAAAGGAGCAGCTCGTTCATCGCGAACTGAGCCTGATTCTCAAGCGACGCGACGGCTTCGTCTCCTATCTTCAGGAGGACGGTGCGGGAGATCGAATCCTTGTACGTTTCGATCTCGTTTTCGACGAACAGATCGTAGTCGTGCTTTAGCGATCGTAGTGCCGAATTATCCATCAGGCCGGGACAAAGGTGACGCTTGGCGGGGGGCGCACTGCCGAGGAAACTAGAACAACCTGCGCACAACGCAAGCATTTTTTTACTGTATCCCTCTAAGAATGCCCGAATTACCTGAAGTTGAAGAAGCGATGCAGCGTCTTCGCGCTGCTGTCGAAGGCAGAACCATCGCGCACGTGCGCACTCACCATCCCGCACATGCGCGACAGCTTCCAGACGCGACAGCGCTAGGATTGCGCCAGCAGAAAATCATGAGAGTCGAGCGACGGGGTAAGCACCAGCTGCTTCATCTCGCCAACGGATCGACCCTCCACGCGCACTTCCGGATGAACGGCGACTGGCTCGTTTCGAAGGCAGGTCAACCGCTCGCGAAGTTCACGCGGGCATCCATTGACCTTACTGACGGGACGCGCATCGAGCTGCATGACAGTCGCGCGCTTTCGGGCATAAGACTGCACCCGAAGGGCGAAGACCCTCTCCCGAAGCTCGGTGTTGAAGCAAATGACCCGGCGCTTGACGCAAGCTATCTCCGGAGCGCACTCGCAAAAAAGAAAGGACCAATCAAGGTCACTCTGATGGATCAGGCTGTCGTGGCCGGGCTTGGGAACATCTATGCGGCCGAAGCATTGTGGCGTGCGAAGATAAGCCCGCGGGCTACGGCGTCGTCGATCTCAAAAGCTCGCCTGGTCAAGCTGGCCGACGCGATCCACACGACACTTGAAGAAGAGAACCGCGCACCGGGACGCTACACCGACACGGAGAATCGCGAGCGCTTCAATGTCTACGATCGCGAAGGGCTGCCGTGCTCGAGATGCGCGTCAAAGATCAAAAGAATCCCCCAGGGCGGACGCTCTACCTACTTCTGCCCGAAGTGCCAGCGGACCTAGTCTACGGCCTGCAGCAGCGCACCCTTGATGTACCCGGTTTCGGGAATTGTCAGGATCTCCGGATGATCTATCGACTGGCCTCGCATCTCTCGCAGCATGATCTGGCGTCCACTATCGGCCGCGGCAGACTCGAGCATTTCCATGAACGCTGCTTTGCCGAGGTGGAAGCTGCAGCTCGCGGTGTACAGAACGCCGCCCGGCGCGAGAAGACGCATCGCCCTGAGGTTGATGTCCTTGTAACCGCGGATGGCTGCGGGAAGGGAGCTGCGAGTCTTTGCAAAGGCGGGAGGGTCGAGCACGATAGTGTCATAGCTCGCTTCTTCACGCTCCCGCTCGCGGAGAAAGTCGAACGCGTTTGCTTCGACGAAATCGATGTTCTCGAGGCCATTCAGCGTTGCGTTCTGCCTCGCCCGCTCGAGGGCCTGCGCCGACGAATCGAGGGCGACGACGGTGTCGGCGTTCTGCGCGAGATGAAGCGCGAAGGAGCCGTGATAGCTGAAGCAATCCAGCGCTTTCCCTTTTGAATGCCGGCCCGCCAGATGACGTGCGTCGCGCTGATCGAGAAATGCCCCGGTCTTCTGCCCCGTGTACGGCGCCGCGAGGTATCTGATTCCATACTCGTCGACCTCGATCTCGTGCGGAACATCGCCATGCAGAACGACCGTCTCGCGCGGAAGCCCTTCCTTTGACCTGAGCGGAACATCGTTGCGGGCGAGAATACCATCGACGCGGGTGACGTGCACGATGGCCTCGACAATCACATCGCGGAATTCTTCCAGACCGGCGCTCATCATCTGCACGACGGCCCAGCGGTCGTATCTATCGATAACAAGGGAAGGGAGCGCGTCCCCTTCACCGTGAACAACGCGGTAGGCGTTCGTGACTGTTTCCAGGCCAACCCGGCGCGTGAAGGCTTCCTGAATTCTGCCCTGCCACCAGGCTGCGTCGATCTTCGCATCCGGGTCAGAATCGAGGAGGCGGAGTGATATCTCCGACTTAGGACTCCAGAGAGCCCACCCAAGGCGCCGTTTCCTGTTGTCCTGAACCTGAACGACGCCGGCGGGCGCGCCTGGCCGCTCCGAAACATCACTCCGGTAGATCCAGGGGTGGCCCGCTTCCCACCGCCGAACTCCCTTCACCGTTACAACCGCGATTTCGTCCATTCTGAAATGTATTCGGACGGGGAATCGACGTACGCTTCTTGCCCTATGTCCATACATGATCCGACACGCACCAGCTGTTCTGCTCGGGGCCTTCGGCGCTCTCTACTTCCGAGAGCGCAGACGCCGTTTGCGCCTCGAGCGCCTTGGCGCGGCCACTCTCGAGACCCTCCTCGACGCGGTCGACGCAAACAACCCCGACACCGGCGAGCACGTCCGTCGCGTTGCCAGGTATGCGCTGATCCTGGCCGACGCAGCAGACCTCGACTATAGGATGAGACGAAGCGTCGAGCGTGTTGCCCTTTTTCACGACATAGGGAAAATCGACGGAGCTCTGCACGACATCGTCAACGAAAAAAGCCGGCTCACCCCGAGCGAGCGCCAATCGATAATGATTCACCCCCAGCGCGGTGCCGAGGTGCTTCAGCCGCTCTCAGCTTTTTATCCCGATCTTGCTGAGGGAGTCCTCTGCCATCACGAACGGTGGGATGGAAGCGGATATCCTCGCCAGCTCAAGGAGACAGAAATCCCACTGACCGCCCGAATCGTCGCAATTGCCGACACGTTCGATGCAGTTACTCATGCACGAGCGTACAGTCATGCAAGGTCCGCGGAAATCGCGACCTCGGTGATCGCTGAAGGGCGGGCAACGCAGTTTGATCCGGACCTCGCCGACCTGTTTCTCAGCCCGCCTGTGATGGAGTGTGTTTTGATCGCGATGCGGGAGGTGCGCGGTCCGAAGAGGTCGATCAAGCGACGTCGCGGAAACACAGAAACTCAGGAGGTTCCCGACATCACTTTCCGGTGGCGGACACCAGCTCCCTCGCCGCAACAAGCGGGTCGGTAGCTCCAAAGATCGCCGAGATCACCGCGATGCCGACTGCACCGGCTTCGATTGCAGAGCGTGCATTGGCGGTATTGACGCCGCCGATGGCAACTGCTGGGAGTCCAGTCGCGGTGGACACGCGGGTGAACTCAACCAGCCCGATGGCGTCGCCCGCATCATCCTTGGAGAGTGTGCCGAACACTGGCCCGACGCCGACATAGTCAGCACCCCCTGACAGTGGAACCTCCGCATCGGATCCGACAGACGCCCCGATGAGAAATCCTTTCGGCGCGATCCTGCGAATCGCAGAAACCGGAGCGTCATCTGCGCCGAGGTGCACGCCGGCAGCTCCGGCTGCGATGGCAACGTCTGCACGATCGTTAACGATTACTGGAACGCCAACGGCCTTGATCAGCTCGCGCGCCAGGCCGACAAGGTCCCTCGCCGCCACGTCCTTGAGGCGCAGCTGAACGCAGGTCGCACCGCCGTTAACGGCTGCTGTCGCGCGGGCAATCAATCCGGACTGCCCGTCACGGACGTTGTCTGTAATCGCAACGAGGCGAAGAATCGACGGGTCGATCATGACTGTCCGGTAATCTGCGACCAGGCGTGATTAACGAATAGACCGAACGACTTTCTTCGCTTCCTCGTGCTCGGAAAGAGTCTTCCTGAATTCATGATGTCCGTCAGGAGCGGCAACGAAGTACAGGTAGTCGACTTTCGCCGGATTCAGTGCCGCCACCAGACTTGGGGTTCCGGGAGACGCAATCGGTCCAGGAGGCAGCCCCGGATATTTGTAGGTGTTGTACGGTGAGTCTGTCTCCAGATCCCTGAACAACACGCGATTTGTGTGTCGGCCGAGCGCGAACTGTACGGTAGGATCCGCCTGGAGTAGCATGCCAACGCGAATCCGGTTGAGATAGACGGCGGCGATCACTGGGCGCTCTTCCGGTTTCCGCGCTTCGCGCTCGACTATCGACGCGAGCGTCACTGCCTTGTTCCTGTCGAGGCCAATCGAGTCGAGGCGGGCGTTCCATTCCGGCCTCCACTCTCGCTCGAAGCGCTTGACCATCTCATTTATCGCTTCGCGGGCCGATGTGCCGACCGGGAAAGCGTAGGTGTCCGGGAAGACATAGCCTTCGAGCGTCTCGGCTGTTGCCCCCACACGCGCGCGCGTCACGGAATCGCGAACGGCAGCATTGACTGAATCGACAGGCACTCCGAGTGTCTCGGCGAGAAGTGGAGTGATCTGAATGAGTCCCAATCCTTCGGGGATCGTAATGGTGTTGACAAGCCCCTTGCCGCCATTCAACGCGCTGATGATGTCAGACCACGGTGTTCCGCGCTTGAGCAGATACGTGCCGGGCTTGATGTTCCGGTCTTCTTTTTTTAAGCGCGCATACAGGCGAAAGAAAAACGGATTGCTGACCAGGGCTGCGTGCTTGAGGGAATCAGTCGCCGCTGCGAACGTTGCTCCGCGCGGGATGATCACTCTGATTGGAGCTCCGTGCGGTGACGGCGAGCATGCTGCGAGTGCTGCTGCGGCCAGCGCTAACGAGAAACGCTTCATTCGGTGGCGTTCAGGGCGTGCTGTAGAAGAACCGCTGCAGCCATTGCATCGACGTCGCCCTTTCGGCCGCGTGTCGAGCCTTCCATTTCGCGAATTATGCGAAGCGATGTGGCCGTGGTGTATCGTTCGTCCTGATACTGCACAGGAAGACTTGTCCGCTTTGCCAGCTCATCTCCGACACGCCTGACCTCGGCTGTCCATTCGGTCTCGCCGCCGCTTCCATCAAGAGGAAGGCCTATTACGAAGCCGCGAGCTTCCAGGGCTTCGGCGCGTCTGATGATTTCGGCGATCGGCGGACGCTTGCCGGCGCGTCGCGGAATGAATCCGGCGGGAGTTGCAATCATTCCGATAGGATCGGCAATTGCCAGACCCACCCGCTTTTGCCCGTAATCCACACCGAGAAATCGCGCGAGAGGAGTGTTCACGCTCCGCCCTGGGCCATCTGCTGGAAAAACTCGGCGTTGTTCTTCGACTTCTTCATCTGGCGCAACAGGAACTCAACCGCCTCGGCCTCCGGCATGTCAGCCAGGAACTGGCGAAGCAGCGTGACGCGGTTGATCTCGGCCTGCGTGAGGAGAAGCTCTTCCTTTCGTGTGCCTGACTTGAGGATATCGACAGCGGGGAAAACGCGGCGGTCGGCGATTTTCCTGTCGAGAACGAGCTCCATGTTTCCCGTGCCCTTGAACTCCTCGAAAATAACGTCGTCCATTCGTGAGCCCGTTTCGGTGAGGGCCGTCGCGATGATCGTCATCGATCCACCGCCGTCGATCTTCCGTGCGCTTCCGAAGAACCGCTTCGGCTTGTGAAGTCCGGCAGCATCGACTCCGCCGGAAAGAATTTTTCCCGATTGAGGTGCCGTTGTGTTATGCGCCCTCGCGAATCGCGTGAGCGAGTCCAGCAGGATTACGACGTCCTTTCCGCTCTCGACCAGGCGCTTCGCTTTCTCGAGAACCATGTCGGCGACCTGAACGTGACGGGCGGCGCCTTCATCGAAAGTCGAGCTGATCACTTCTGCCCGCTTCATGTTGCGGATCATCTCCGTGACTTCTTCCGGCCGCTCATCGATGAGCAAAACGATGATCGTCACTTCCGGATGATTCTCCGAGATCGAGTTGGCGATCTTCTCGAGGAGAATCGTTTTTCCCGCTCGCGGCGGGGACACGATGATGCCGCGCTGCCCCTTTCCGATCGGCGCGAAGATGTCGACTACCCGCATCGACAGATCGCCGTCTTTCGATTCAAGCTTGAGTCGGGTGTCGGGATAACGGGGACGAAGATTGTCGAACGGTACGCGCGTCTTGATCAGGTCGGGGTCCTGGTCGTTGACACTCTCCACTTTGAGCAGCGCGAGGTAACGTTCCCACGCCTTTGGCGGACGTACCTGCCCACGGACCAGGTCACCAGTCAGTAGACCGAAGCGCTTTATCTGCGAAGGTGAGACGTAGATGTCGTCGGGCCCGGCGAGATAGCTGTAGTCCTGGCTTCGAAGAAAACCGTAACCTTCCGGCAAAATCTCCAAAACGCCTTCGCCGTGCAAAGCGACATTCGAGTCGAGCAGATTCTGTTCGATTCGGAAAATGAGCTCAGGCTTCGTCGCAGTCGAAAAGTCGGGGATCTTGAGACCCTCGGCCATGTCCTGAAGCTCGCTTGTTGATTTTCGCTTTAATTCTGCGATGTCCACTTTTTCTGTTGGGAAGTACTGCTTTCGGAGGGAACCGCTATCGCGGTCGTTTATTCCTGGGGAGGAGCAGAGTCACCGGAGAGGCGGCTCGAGTTAATGCTTAGATAAGTCGGGCGGCGGGAGCCGCATGGAGGCTAACCTAACGGTGGCCCGAAATCAGGTCAATCGCGGGCGTTTGTTACAAATACTTACGCGGATGTTTCTTGATGTCCTTCATGAGTGAATCGAGCTGGGCGCGAGCTTTTGCCATCTCCCTGGACATAGTCGAATCGGATTTAAGCCTGCCGATTCCGCGGGTGCTGTCGCTCGTCATGCTGCGCAGAGAGTCGAGCTGAGCCCTGAGTCGCGCGATCGTCGGTCCGAGGGTCGAGTCCCGGTGAAAGCGGCCGAGGTTGCCGTCGCCGGTCGTCATCATCGCTGTGATCGAGTCTTTCGACGCCATGATCGAGCGGAACTTCCCGCCAAGGTCGCCGCGGGAGATGAGGCCGGCGGATCCGTCGCCTGTGTTCACCTGTCGCAAAAGACCCCTGATAGTTCCCCCGACGCTGGCCAGCTTGGGAAGACCATGCCGGCCGAATGCACCGACGGCGCCGGCTTCAGAGCTCAGGAGCGCAACGGTTTTGCTTCCAGAGTCCGCGAGCACCGTGAGACGTCGAACGAGCTCGGAGACGTTTTCGCCAACGTCCTTGATCACGCCCACCTTTCTTGTGGTGATCGTGTCTCCGTCCTTGATTGGAGGTGCGGACAGGCCTTCCGAAGAGATGTAGACGACGGGACTTCCGATGAGATTGCCGCCGGGCCGGATGTCGGCGTGCGCGGTTTTCCTGATCTGCGGCATGAATTTGTCGAGGATCTCGGCTCTGATTCCCACCCGCTTCGACGTGTCGGTGGAAACCGGCCGCAGCGTGATTGTCTCGACGAGTCCGACCTTTTCCCCGGCGACCCAGACTTCGGTGCCCGGCAACACGCCTGGAGCGTGATTGGTCAGGATGACAATCCGGCTGCGATCGCCGTGCAGCGCGCCAACTCTCGCGAACACAAGAATTCCAATAGCGAGAGCCGCGATTGCCGCTCCCGAAATGATGCCGACCCTCAGCTCGCTCCAGCCGTGCTCCCGTGCCATGCAGGAAAGGTATCGCTATGCGGCGAGTTGGACAGATTGGCGTGTTAATGAAAACGTAATTATGCGGATCGGGGGATCCGGCGGTATGTTCGCCAATCCCCTTTTGAGTGCCCCCATACCAGCAGGAAACACCTTGAAGATTCCAGCGCGTTGTCGAATCGGCTTCTTATTCTGCCTGTCGTTATCGGCAAGTACAGCCATAGCTCAGAATGTTGCCGCAACTTCCGGCCCCCTGAGGGTATTCCTCGACTGCAACGCACAAGGCTGCGACTTCGATTATTTCCGCACTGAGATTCCCTACGTCGACTACGTGAGAGATCGAACCGCCGCGTCGGTACACGTGCTGCTGTCGACGCAGGCGACAGGCGGCGGAGGACGGGAGTACACGTTCAACTTCATTGGACTTCGCGATCTCGCAGGTGTCTCCGACACGCTCAGATACGTTTCGGCACAAGGGTCGACATCCGATGATTTGCGGAAAGGGATTCTGCGGACGTTGAAATTGGGGCTCGTGCGTTATCTCGCACGAACTCCCGCTGCCGAACGCCTGCAGGTTTCGTATGCCGAGGCGCCCGCGGGATCCCAAGCCAAGGCGGTGCCAACTCACGATCCTTGGAACTACTGGGTGTTCAGGACTCGCGCGAACGGAAACTTCAATGGCGAAAGCTCTCAGCGCTTCGCCAACCTGAGCGGGTCATTCTCCGCGGACCGGCTGACAAAGGAATGGAAATTCAACAACTCTGTTCGCGTGAGCTATTCGGAGAGCAAGTTCACGTTTTCCGACGGAACCGGGTTCTCCAGTTACTCGCGATCGAACGGGCTCAGTCACCTCGCCGTAAAGAGCCTGTCTGATCACTGGTCGGTCGGCGAGCGAATGTCTACCAGCTCGTCGACCTACCAGAACATGAGGAGGTCATTCCGGTTTGCTCCAGCCGTGGAGTACAACATTTTCCCCTACTCGCAGTCCACGAGAAAGCAGCTGACGATACAGTATTCTGCAGGAATCAATTCTTTCCACTACCGCGACACGACGATCTTCGAAAAAATTCATGAAGTACGCCCGGATGAGGCGCTGAGTGCATCGATCAGCATGACACAGCCCTGGGGCTCGATGAGCGGCTCGATTCAGGGATCGAACTATCTCGACGATTTCACCAAGCGGCGGCTCGAGCTGTTCAATTCAATGAACGCCAGACTCTTTAAGGGCTTCAGCTTCAACCTCTTCGGAAGCCTTTCGCTGGTGAGAGACCAGATTTCAATCGCCAAGGGCGGAGCGAGCGAGCAGGAGATTTTGCTACAGAGACGGCAGCTCGCGACCTCATACAGCTACTTTGTCGGAATTGGCCTGACCTACACCTTCGGGTCGATCTTCAACAACGTGGTCAACCCACGGTTTGAGGGCGCCAGCGGCTCGTTCTTCTTTTGATCTGGAGCTACTTCGAAATATTGATATCGTTACGGTAAACCACTCCGTCTTTCATCACAAAGTGAATCTGGCGGAGTGCCGAGACCGCTGTCGCCGGGTCTCCGGTTACTGCGATGAGATCCGCGCGAAGTCCCGGTGCAACTCTGCCGATCAGCGAATCCATCCCTAGAACCTTCGCCGTAATCGATGTCGCAGTGCGAACAACCTCCGCTGCAGGCATGCCATACTCGGCGAGCAGCTCGAGCTCCAGCGCATTGTTGCCGTGCGTGAAAACCCCCGCGTCGCTTCCGTTGCAGAGCGTCACGCCGGCTGCACGGGCTGCGGCAAACGCACGGTGCTTGTCAGTCACCGCCTGCGGTGCTGGGCCAGTGCCCTTTTTCCATCCGCGATAGGACTGAATTGATTCTGTCGCAGCAAGAGTTGGACAATACGCCACGCCGGCCTTCGCCATTGCAGCAAAAACTTCCGGAGTTCCACCGTCGCCGTGTTCGATGGTCTTCGCTCCAGCATTAATGGCCCGCATCATTCCTTCAGGCGTCGCGGCATGGACAGCCATCCCGCGTCCGGACGAGTGGGCAGTTGCGGCCGCGATCTTCATTTCTTCGGCAGAGAATGTCGGCTCTGCTTCGGCGCGCGGGCCCCAGCGATAATCGCCGTAGAGCTTCACCCAGTCGGCACCGTGTCCGATCTGGTCACGAATGGCGCGCACGAGCTCGGGTCCGTCGGCTTCCTGTGCCCCGACTGGTGTGTCGTACGCGTATGCAGTGCGCGATGGTGCGTATGATCCGGTTGCGACAATCGCTTTTGATGCTATGAGGTACCGCGGGCCTGGAATTATCCCCTGGTTGATCGCCTGCTTGAGACCTGCATCCGCATAACCCGCCCCTTCGGTGCCGAGGTCGCGGACGGTTGTGAAGCCGGCGAGGAGTGTGTTTTTCGCGTGAACTGTTGCGCGGGCGACTCGGAGTGAGAGCGCCTCCTCGAGTACCTGCACGTTCCAGGGAGTTTCGTTGTATGGGTGCAGAAAGAAGTGAACGTGCGCGTCGATGAGGCCGGGGAGGAGCGTCATTCCGCGCATCTCGATGCGTGTCGAGCCCGCCGGGGCTTTTGCCTCGGCTTCGGGGCCGGCGTAGGTGATCGAGTTGCCGGTAACTACTACGATCCAGCCGCGATGGGGAGTGAGTGTTGCGCCGTCGAAGACTGCGTCAGGAGCGAGAACCGTGGATGTTGTCCCGGCCTGAGCGCTCAGCGAGGCTGAGACGAGTAGGGTTGCGCCTATCGTAAGGAAGCGTTTCACGCGGTAAACCTACCCGCGTGAACCACAGTTGCAATCGTCAGCGGCGCGAGCTAGCGATGAGCCGATCGTTTCGCATCGTGCCTACCGACCGGCCAGGCCGCATTCGGACTTGCACCGGCGCTGGGGATGAACCCGATTTTGCTGGGGGTCTTGTAGTAGAGCAGCTTGTTCGAATGGATCGTCATCGTTACGGGGTAATCGGCCGCTACTGGCATAACGGCTGAAACGATTGCGCCATCCCGGAGGCCGTAGAGCTGGTAAGCACTGTCAGCAGCGGCCTGCGCGATTACATAAACCGTTCGGTCTGCGTCCACCGCTATGTCGCTGTGGATCCGCAGAAATTCGTGCTTCCACTTCAGTCCTCCTGTCGCGACAGAGAACGCATAGACTGCTGCGCCGTATTGCGGAAATACCTCGAATCCTGCTGCCAGGTACACAGTACCTGCATCGTCGATAACCGGCGAGCCATCAGGGGGTCTCAAGTCCAGGGGTACACGCCAGCGTAGCGCGCCGTCAGTGCCGAAGCTCTCAATCGCGCCGGTGTATGGACCGTGAATAGAACTTGCACCGGGAGCAGTGTTGCTCTTGGCGACAACGAGAGACCCATCGGCCGCGATTGCGGCGACCGCACCGTAGTCCAGCCCTTGCGTCGTTTCCCATTTTACGTTGCCGGTGGCCAGGTCCATGGCGATCGCCCCTTTGCCCCGCACCGCATACAGGGCTGAACGGGCGTCATCAACGAATAGGCCGATTGCGCCTGGTGTGTATACGGTCCGGCTCCAGATAACGGAGCCGTCGTTGCCTGAAAGTGCGTAGACCACCGCTGCAGTGTCGGGAAGGAATGCTGAGCGCGACAGAAACACCATCCCGGTCGAGCTTGTCGCGATCTGGACGTAATTGCCTGTCCGGAAGCGCCACCGGATCGCGCCATTTTGGGCGTTCAGGGAGTACAGTGAATCTGTCGTCGCGAACAACAGATTCCCTGAGCCTCCTACCGCCGCTTCGCAGCTCCCGAACAGGCTCGGCAACGATTTAGACCAACTGATGAAACCGTCTGCGGAACGCGAAGCGACTACCAGCGGTTCTGGGGTACCGGCTTTGAAATAGGTGTAAATGCCGCCTGCAGACGATTCGACGAGCGATCCGCATCCAGAGAAGTCGAACGATCCGGCCCCAGGTGCCGGGAGGGCTACAGGATCGCTGCAAGCACCTGCAACAAACAGGGCCCCGAAAAAGAGCCGCGACAAGATCAGATATCCGGACATGCCGTCTTTACTGGGCAAGACGAGTGGTCACACAGCACGATGGAGGAGAAAAACATGCGCGCGGCGGGACTCGAACCCACGACCTTCGGCTCCGGAGGCCGACGCTCTATCCAACTGAGCTACGCGCGCAGCTCGGGACGCCGAGGCGGCCACGAACGCGAATGGGCTCGCGGGGAGCCCATTCGCTAGTCGGGGAATGTAACGTCGGGCCGAGACAGGGTCAACGAGGTCGACCCCGCCCAGCGCCTTAGCGACGCCTCGTCGAGGAGTCGTCGTCGCGGTCGCGCGACGTGGCGTTGAGCTGCGAGTCGTCGAGCCGCTCGCGGCGCAGGTCGGCCTCGACCACCCGCTCCTCGGTGACGACGTCCTTCCGAAGAACGACCTCCTCGACGGGGACGGCGCGCTTCTCGACCACGAGCTCTTCGCGCACGAGCGGGATGCGAATCTCGTCGGCGCCGATCTGCACGTCGGTGGCGGCGTCGGCGCTGAGCGGATGGCGCTCGACCCGGAGCTCCTCGTGCTGGACCGGCACGGTCTGGCGTACGTGCTCGGTCTCGACGGTCTTCCGCAGGTACGCGGCCCCGGACTCGACCTGCCGCTTGCCGATCGCGAGCTGCTCTTCGGAGAGCGTCAGGCTCGCCGCCCGGTCGCCCG
>DATLDF010000039.1:0-9076 GCA_035525975.1 Gemmatimonadaceae bacterium | reverse complement strand
GCACCTCCGCGACCTCAGCGGTGAAAGTAGTTCCAGTAGCTCCAGTAGTTCCCGTAGTTCACGCAATTCCCGCAGTGAGTTTTTTCCTGAGCCCTCGCCGATCAGGAAGCGCCCCCTCGAGAGCAATACGACCGTTGAACGAAAGAACCGGAATCTCGATCTCCGTCTTTCGATTCCAGCCCAGCGATTGAGCACTGACCCTGATCCGCGCCGATGAGGCTTCAGCCGGATCACCAAACGGTGTTCGTTTCCAGTCGTAGCTCTCAGGAAGAATTCGCGAGATCAGCCTCAAACTCGCCATCGACGTATGAGTCGTAAGAGCGACGAACGCCGTTCCTCCCTCCCTCGCTGCTCTCGAAAGCCGAACCATCTCCGTCCCCGCCGGCTCTGATCCCGTGAGAACGATGATACTGAAGCCACCACACCTCAGGAGCTCCTCGGCCGCCCTCAACGAATTCCGTCGATTGGCAGGACGGACCAGAATCGGCCCTTCCTCCCAGAATTGCCCGGTGATGGTGCCGAGTCCGTCGATCCAGGCCGCCCGCTCCCCGGTGCCGGCGGCGGCATGGCAGGCGGCGAGCAGGATGGCGGTGGCGCCGCCCTGGGGCATCCATACCGAGAGCCGTCCGCGGGGCAATCCTCCTCCCGGCAAAATCGCATCGAGCGGCTGGATACCTGTCGCGACAGGCTCTGCCGTGAGATGCGTAACCGGAGTGGCGTCCGGAAACTTCTGCTCGAGGAGCGATCGAAGGAGTGCCGAGGATGACAAAAGGTTCTTTGAGTTAGATGCCTCCTTTAGTCTATACCGAACAAATACCGAAAGCAATTAATGGCTAAATTCACCCCATGACCCCCACCGCGCGTTTTTCCTCAGTGTTCTCAGTGGTAAAGGCAGTTGCCGTTTTTGCAATCATCCTGTGCACCGCAAATCTGCACGCCCAGGGATTCGACTCGACGTACTTCACGGGACTCGACTGGAAAAACATCGGACCCAATCGCGGCGGACGATCGATTGCCGTCGCGGGAAGCACTTCGCGAATCAACGAGTACTACTTTGGCGCGACGGGCGGCGGACTCTGGAAGACCACCGACGGCGGAACATCGTGGAAACCCGTCACCGACGGCAAAATCCGCAGCTCGTCGGTTGGCGCAGTCGCAGTTGCTGAATCGAATCCCGACATCGTCTTCATCGGCATGGGCGAAGTCGACCTGCGCGGCAATATCATGCAGGGCGATGGCGTCTATCGCACCGGTGACGGCGGCAAGACGTGGACACACATGGGACTCGAGAACACTCAGGCGATTGGGCGCGTTCGAATCGACAAGACAAATCCTGATCTCGTTTACGTTGCTGCTCTTGGAAAGCCATCGGCGCCAAGCCCGGAGAGAGGTGTCTACAGATCAAAAGACGGGGGGAAGACGTGGCAGCGAATTCTCTATCGCAACGATTCAACGGGCGCCGTTGATCTTGTCATCGATCCCGGCAACCCGAGGGTTCTCTTCGCCGCTATGTGGCAGGCATACAGAATTCCATGGAAGATGTCGAGCGGCGGCGCCGGCAGCGGACTGTTTCGATCTACCGATGGGGGCGACACCTGGACCGAGCTCACGCGTGCTAAAGGAATGCCTGCCGGTGTGATCGGAAGAATCGGCGTTTCAGTGTCGGGCGCTGATTCGAAGAGAGTTTACGCGATGATCGAAGCTGATTCGGGCGGAGTGTATCGTTCGGACGATGGCGGCGATACGTGGACGCGCACGAACGACGAAAGAAAGCTGAGACAACGGGCATTCTACTACACGCGCATCTACGCCGACACAAAGAACAAGGACCGCGTCTACGTTCTGAACACCGGGCTATATCGTTCGGACAGCGGCGGCACAAAGTTCAACACGACACTGCGCCCGCCGCACGGTGACCATCACGACTTGTGGATCGCACCGAACGATCCGGAACGGATTGTCGAGGCAAATGACGGCGGCGGAACTGTCACGGTGAACGGCGGCACGACGTGGACTGATCTCCGCTATCCAACCGCGCAGGCGTATCACGTGTCAGTCACGACTGATTTTCCATATCACGTATGCGGCGCACAGCAGGACGCGGGCACGTTCTGCATTCCGAGCTCTGGATGGGAAAACCTCGCCGGTATCAACGACGGGTCAGGTGACTGGGCATACGACGTCGGCGGTGGAGAGAGCGGTTACATCGCGCCGAACCCCTCGAACCCCGACATCATCTACGCCGGAAGCCAGGGCGCGCTGCTTACACGATACAATCGTCGCAACGGACAGATCAGGGACATTCAGGTCTATCCGCGGTTCTTTTCCGGCGAGCCGGCGAGCGCTCTCCCGGAAAGATGGCAGTGGACTTTCCCGATTGTTTTCTCACCGCAGAACTCGAAAGTGATCTACACGTCGTCGCAGCATCTATGGAAGACGACCAACGAAGGACAATCGTGGACGCGCATCAGCCCCGATCTCACCCGCCACGACCCGATGACACTCGGGGAATCGGGCGGGCCGATCACGCACGACATGAATGGGCCCGAGGTATACGCGACGATTTACACAATCGCGCCCTCACCGCGCGACAGCATGACGATCTGGACGGGGTCTGATGATGGATACGTCTTCATTACCCGTAACGGCGGGAAGAGCTGGACAAACGTGACGCCGGCCGATCTTCCTCCGTTCGCGCGCATCAGTCTGATGGACGCGTCACGGCACGCAGCCGGAACTGCATACGTCGCCGCGAAACGTTATCAGCTCGACGATCGAAAGCCCTACATCTACAAGACGACTGATTTTGGCAAAACGTGGAGGAAGATCATCACGGGCATTCGCGCCGATGATTACGTGCATTCAGTCCGCGAAGACCTCGAGCGGCCAGGGCTGTTATATGCGGGAACCGAGCACGGCATCTACGTATCGTTCAACGACGGCGATCAGTGGCAGTCGCTGTCACGCAATCTTCCTGACGTGCAGGTGTCCGACATCGCGCTCACCGGAAACGACGTCGTCATCGGCACGCACGGACGATCGATGTACGTGCTCCGGAACATCACGCCGCTTCGTGAAATGAACACGCTGATCACAAAGGCGCCTCTTCATGTCTTCACGCCGGCAATCTCAACGCGCAACGTCGACCAGCCGACGTTCCAGTTCTACCTGACCAGGCAGGCTGACAGCGTCCGCGTCGATATTCTTGACGTGTCGGGAAAACTCATCAGGAGTTACATCGGCATGCCCGGCGACACGGCAATCAAGCCGCCAAAATCAGAGGTGCCTGGCTGTGAATCGGCGCGTCCCACTGATCCACGCACTCCCACCAGGGCAGGCCTCAATTCATTCCAGTGGAATGGGCGTCATGCGGGCGCTGTGGGATTTGACTGCATGATCGTCTGGAGCGCGAATCCGACGAGCGGACCCCAGGCGGTTCCGGGCCGTTATCAGGTGAGAATCACTGCCAACGGCATGACGCAGACAAAACCGTTCACGATTCGGCGCGATCCCCGGTTGGTGGGCGTAACTGACGCGGATCTCAAGGAACAGTTCGCACTCGCGTCAAAAATCACGGCACGCACGAATGATGCAAATGAGGCGGTAATTCGCGTCAGGTCGCTCAGGGATCAGTTGAGTCAGCGGGCAGGCGTCACTGCAAAGCCCGAGATCAGGAGCGCGATAATACCGATCGTCACCGAACTGACACGAATTGAAGAAGAGCTTTATCAGACCCGCAATAGAAGTGGCCAGGATCCGCTGAATTTTCCGATCAAGCTGAACAATCGTCTTGCTGCACTGAAGGAAAGCGTCGAACGCGGAGACGCACGACCCACGGCTGCATCGTACGTTGTTTTCCGCGAATTGTCCGCAGACCTCGACAAGCATCTTGCCGCACTTCGCTCCATTACCGACCAGAGAATTTCGCAGGTCAACAAGCTACTCGCAGCGGCAGGTGAAAAAACTGTCGTCGATTCGCATTAATCATGTCCGGAAACTGGCAATGAAGACATCGATCTCCATCGCAGCGCTCACATTGATTGCCCTCGCTGCATGCACCGCTGACAAGTCGTCGAGCGCCGACAGCGGAACGCATGCCGCTGCGAATGCGATTGAAGAAGTGCAAAAGGCCGCAATTCCACCGGAATCGGCACCTCCAGCCTCTGCGACACCGCCTGACGCGAATGCAGGCTCCCGGCAGGTCACCCCGGCTGGAATCGGCAGCGTCAGAGCCGGCATGTCAGTCGACGAAGCGAACGTGATACTCAACAACAAGCTGATAATTCCCGCCAGGCTGGAGGAATGCGATTACGTCCGCCCGAACTTCCCCAAGGGCCTCGCGTTCATGGTCGAGAAGGGAGAGATCTCGAGAGTCGAGGTTCGGCCGGGCAGCGACATCGCGACAGTTGCCGGCGCGAAGATTGGCGACAGTGAAGACCGCATCAAGTCACTCTACCCCGGCGTCGCAGTGAAGCCGCACAAATACACGGACGGTCACTACCTCGTCGTCACTCCAGCAAACGGCGGCAACAATCGCATCGTCTTCGAGACCGACGGAAAGAAGGTCTTGAGGTATTACTCGGGAAGATTACCTGCGGTGGAGTACGTCGAAGGCTGCAGCTGATCAGCTGAACCAGACTTTTCCAGCGACTAGCACCAGGAATACAGCGAAAGACCGCTTGAGCTGAACCGGCGAAAGATGCTGCGCCAGCTTCGCGCCGAACCACACGCCAACGAATAATCCAAGTGCAATCCAGAGGGCCGCCCCGAAATTGAGGTGGCCCTTTCTGTAGTACTCGTATGCGCCAAGAGCGCCAACGGGGAGCAAGAGAGCGCCGAGCGACGTGCCAGTTGCCATGATCGGGGCGAAGCCTGCCAGGAGAATCAACGCCGGAACTATCACCACGCCGCCACCAATTCCGAAAACTCCGGACAGAACTCCGGCGAGCAATCCAATTCCAATGAAAATCAGCACGTCCAGCTCCGGTTCGATGTGGCGGCAAACTTTGCGTCCGGCAATATTCACAACATTCAACACCAATCGCGAGGCTTGGGCCAGATGACAAATTCGGCGCGGACGTTTCTTGGACTTCGAACGGCGATCTACGCCGTCGATGACATCGAGCGCGCCAAGGAGTGGTATTCGAAGGCGTTTGGTGTCGAGCCGTACTTTGACGAGCCGTTTTATGTGGGCTTCAACATAGGGGGGTTCGAGCTTGGGCTCGATCCCAATGGCGGCGACATGGGAGCCGGAGGTTCCACTGCCTACTGGGGAGTCGCCAACGCCGAGGAGGCTTTTGCCCAGATCGTTGCTGCGGGCGCAACAGTCTCTTCGCCGGTAGCTGAAGTCGGAGGCGGTATCAAAGTCGCAGTCGTTTTAGATCCGTTTGGCAATCGGATCGGTATAATCCAGAACCCTCACTTCGACGTGTCATCTGTCTCCTGATATCACACCCGGCGCCCGCACGTCAGACAGTCCGATGAACTGGCGCGCGCTCGCGCGATTTGTCGCGGGGATTCACATCGCGTACGTGGTCTTCGTCATCTTCGGCGGACTTCTTGTTCTGGTGTGGCCGACGGTTATGTGGCTTCATCTCGCGGCAGTTGTGTGGGCTTTCCTTACGATGTCGTTCGATCTTGGCTGTCCGCTGACGCCATGGGAGAAGAACGCGTGGATCCGCGGCGGGCGAGTTCCGTACACAGAAGGGTTTCTTCAGCACCACATACTCAGGACCACTTTCTCTCCGGGGCATGAGAGGCGGAATCATGTCATCGCTGGTGTCTTCGTCGTTGTTCTCAATGTCCTGGTCTACTACTTCGTGTTGCGATAACGGCTACCGATGGCTGCGGACTGAGGCAGAACTGCGAATTGCAGACTTTGCGGCCTCAGGACCAACTACAACCGATGATCGGCGATTAACTGCGAACTGAGGGGCGACTCCGAATTCAGGGCCTCGCGAACTGCGGATCGAGGTAGTCCGAAGTTCTCGGTTGCTCCTCAATCCTCACTCAGTCGCCGATCATCGGTGGCTGTTGGTCCTGAGGCCGCAGAGTCCTAAGTCCGCAGTTCGCGAGGTTCGAGAACCTCGGTCCGCATGTCGTTGCGCAGCCCTCCGGGTACGGCCGGCAGGGACCCCTTCCGTCTCCCTGGAAATCAAGCCAGTTTACCAAAAAGCAGGCTGACCGCGAGCAGTCCCGCCCCAGTCAGCAAATCTCCCTCTCGCGGAGCAAGCATTCTTATGCGCGAGTACAAAAGCGAAGACATCCGCAACATCGCCGTCGTTGGACACGGAGCGAGTGGCAAGACCACCCTGGTCGATGCGCTCGCTTTTGTGTCTGGAGCATCCAGGCGACATGGAAACGTACGCGACGGAAACGCCCTCACCGACTTCGATCCAGAAGAAACCGCACGCGGATTCTCCATCGGCCTCGCCTGCGCGCACGCCGAATGGATGAACACGAAGATCAACCTCCTCGACACCCCGGGTTACTCCGACTTTCAGGGCGAGGCGATTGCAGGGCTCACCGCGGCCGACGGCGCGCTCGTCGTCATCAGCGCGACGGCCGGCGTTGAAGTCGGCACCACCCGAATGTTCAACGAAGCCATTGACCGAAAAGATCCAGTCCTCTTCGTTGCATCGATGATGGACAAGGAGCACGCGTCATTCGACGAAGTGTTCAACGGAATCAAGGCGGGCCTCACCAATGGGGTCATTCCGGTGGAAGTCCCTATCGGCGAAGGCGCGGACTTCCACGGCATCCTCAATCTCTTCGACAAGAAAGCGCACCTCTTCAAGCGCGGCACGAAGTCTGGTGAATACGATGAAGTGGATGTCCCCGCCGAACACCAGGAACTCTTCGACAAATACTACGAGCAGCTTATCGAAGGCATCGCCGCCACCGATGACGTCCTCCTCGAGAAATACCTTGGCGGCGAAGAGATCGATCGCGCCGACGCTCTCAACGCGATGAAGGAAGCGATGAAGCGGCAGGAGCTGTTTCCGCTCTTCGCCTGCTCCTCAGATCTGACCTACGGAACACAGGCGCTGCTGACGAAGCTCGTCGAGCTGATGCCTTCTGCGTTCGAGATGGAAGAGCTTCACGCATTCGTCGGCGCGGAGGGCGATCGCACCGTAGAAATTCACGCCGATGACAAGGCTCCGTTCGTCTCGCTCGTGTTCAAGACACATTCAGAGCCGCACGTCGGCGATGTGTCGTTCTTCCGGATCTTTTCTGGAACGTTGAGCAACGGGCAGGAAGTCTTCAACGCCACCCGCGGACACGCCGAAAAGATGGTGCACCTCGCGGTTCCGCAGGGGAAAGATCGAATCGAGGTACCGATCCTTCATCCCGGTGACATCGGCTGCGTTGCAAAACTGAAGAACAGTCACACGAACGACACGCTGTCGACGCGCGAGCATCCCGTTCGACTTCCCGGAATTGAATTTCCTGAGCCGCGCGTCGTTTACGCTGTCCATGCCGCCGCTCGCGGCGAAGAAGAAAAGCTCCAGCAGGGACTCCATCGTCTTCACGACGAAGACGCTTGCTTCCAGACCCACTACAACGCCGAGACTCACGAGACAATCGTCGCCGGACTCGGCGAACGGCACCTCGACATCGTAATGGCGCGACTCAAGCGACACTACGGTGTGACCGGAGATCTCAAGAAACCACAGATCGCGTACCGCGAGACGATCACGGGAAAAGGTGACGGACAGGGGCGTCACAGGAAACAGAGCGGCGGCAAGGGCCAGTTCGGTGATTGCTGGGTTCGCATGGCGCCGACGCCGCGCGGCGCGGGTTACAGCTTCGTGAACGCGGTAGTCGGCGGTTCCATTCCGAGCAAGTTCATTCCTGCCGTCGATCGCGGTGTGCAGGAAGCTTCAGCGCGTGGCGTGCTCGCTGGATATCCGATGGTGGATTTCATGTGCGAGGTCTTCGACGGCTCGTATCACTCTGTGGACTCGAACGAAATGTCGTTCAAGCTCGCGGGCATTCTCGCTTTCAAGACTGTCGCGCAGAAGTGCAAGCCGATTCTCCTCGAGCCGCTGGACGAAATCGACGTCACTACTCCCGACCGCTACCTCGGCGACGTGCTTGGTGACATCTCGGCGCGGCGGGGACACATCCTCGGGACCGATTCGGTGCCCGGCGGAAAGTCGAAGGTACGTGCTGTTGTTCCCCAGGGAGAGATGCACCTGTACGCGACCGATCTTTTCTCAAAGACCCACGGTCACGGCACTTTCGTGCAGCGATTCAAGGGTTACGAGCAGATGCCGCCTGAGGCCACCAAAGCGATCATCGCGGAGAATCGCGGAATGAAAGAGGCTGTTGGAGAGTAAGTCTGCTTTGGCAGGCACATTTGCGCTCTATGCGGCTGTAAGCGAGAGGTTTCGATAGCATCCCGTATCGAGCATCGCGTCCACTAGAGCGGGATCGAAGTGGGTTCTGCGGCAACGCTGGATTTCCTGGATGACGCGGTCGGGTTTCCACGCATCCCGGTAGGGGCGGTCGTGTGAAAGTGCGTCGAAACAATCAGCAATGGCAACGAGGCGGGCTTCAATCGGAATGTCCGCCCCACCGATTCGTGATGGATATCCCTCCCCGTTCCACCATTCATGGTGACTCATCGCGATACGTTCCGCCATTTTCATGATTTCCGACTTCCCTCCCGAGAGGAGCTCGGCTCCGATTGTCGTGTGGGTCCGCATGATTGCCAACTCCTGGCAAGTGAGGTTGCCTGGCTTGCGGAGAATGATGTCGGGGATGCCGACCTTTCCCAGATCATGAAGCGGTGCTGCCCGGCGAAGGAGCTCCTGTCTGGACTCCGAAATACCCGCGGCCTCAGCAAGACGCCTCGAGAGCTCCCCTACCCGTGCGGTATGACGTCCTGTATCGTCATCACGAGCCTCTGCAGTTCGCGCGAGCCGCTCGAGAACCTCCAGCTGTGACAGACGGAGTTCATGCGTTCGCTCCTCTACGCGATTCTCGAGCGAGATGTTCTGGTCCTTGAGCGAGCGATGAAGAACTCCAGTCTCGAGGAGATTGTGGATCCGGATCAGCACTTCGGTGGCGT
>DATLDF010000079.1:0-18903 GCA_035525975.1 Gemmatimonadaceae bacterium | reverse complement strand
CGCACCATGGCGTGGAAGATCGACCGGCCGAGGTGACGCGTGTTGTGCTCGATGGAGCGCATGTGCGTCGCGAGCTTGCCGAACTCGCTGTATGTCTTGAGCTGGCCAACACCAAGCCAGCGTGACGGATACCAGGTGAGATAGAATGGCGTCGATTTCGCCATCGCTGCGAGTCGTTCCTTCATCGTCGATTCCGGATCGACAATCTTGAACGCGAGCTTGAAGTGGTGGTCGACTGCTTCACGCGCGATGAAAAGCCGCATGATTTCGGACGACCCTTCGAAGATCAGGTTGATGCGGTAGTCACGCATCGCCCGCTCAACTGCGATAGGCTCTTCGCCGCGCCGCTTGAGCGATTCAGCCATCTCGTAACCGCGACCGCCGCGAATCTGCAGGGTATCGTCGATGATCTTCCAGCCGGCTTCGGTATTGTAGAGCTTGGCGATTGCGGCTTCGAGGCGGATGTCATAACCGCCCTTCTCGTACAACGCGGCAGAAAGCTCGGCGATCGCTTCCATTGCGAACGTGTTCGCCGCCATGCGGGCGATTTTCTGCGACACTGCCTCGTGCTTCCCGATTGGCTGTCCCCACTGGACGCGCTCATTGCCCCATTTGCGGACAATTCGAAGCATCGCTTTCCCCGCGCCCGCGCATCCCGCGGGAATCGTGAGGCGACCAGTGTTCAGCGTGACGAGCGCGAGCTTCAGTCCCTTCCCTTCACCCCAGAGAATATTCTCGCGCGGAACCTTCACGTTGGTAAAGCGGATAACGCCATTCTCGATCGCCTTGAGCCCCATGAAGCGGAGACGATGGACGACTTCCACTCCCGGCGTGCTCGCGTCGACGATGAATGCAGTGATCTGCTTTACCGGTTTTCCCTTCGACGAAACTTTGTCGGGCGTTCTCGCCATGACGACGAAGAGCTCCGCGCGGGTTCCGTTCGTGATCCAGAGCTTTTCGCCGTTGATGACCCAGTGTTCGCCGTCTTCGGTGGGCGTCGCAGTGGTCCGCATGTTCGCCGGATCGGATCCGGCATCGACTTCGGTCAGCGCGAATGCTGAGATGGCGCCTTTTGCGAGCCGCGGGAAGAATTTCTTCTTCTGATCATCCGTGCCGAAAAGCTTGAGCGGCTGAGGAACTCCGATCGATTGGCTTGCGGACAGAAGCGCGACGAGCGAGCCGTCCTTCGACGTGACCAGCTCCATCGCGCGGATGTAGCTCATCTGCGAGAGACCAAGTCCACCGTACTCTTTCGGGATCTTGATGCCGAACGCGCCCATGTCGCGCAGCTCCTGCACAAGCGACTCGGGAATCTCTCCGGTCCTGTCTATTTCGGCGGAGTCAACGCGATCAAGGAAAGCCTTGAGCTTGTCCATGAATGGTTTCGCGCGTGCTTCTTCGGCCGTGTCGTTCGGCGGATGCGGATAGATCAGGTCCGGCCTGAACCGGCCGAGGTAAAGCTCGCGGGCGAAGCTGGGATGTTCCCATTCGGTTTCGCGCGCCTGCTCAGCAACGTCTCGCGCTTCCTTCTCGGTGGCGAGTGCCTGCGATTGGTCCGTCATTTCCGCCTCACGAAGAGGAACATGCCAATAATAGAGATGGTGGCAAAGGAAAACCACTGAATTGCGTACGACTGGTGGGGCCCTTCATCGAGCGGCGGTACGTCGAGTCGCGGTGGGACGTTCGGGCCGGGGTGAGCCCCACCCGATATGAGTATCAAATGATAGGCCGCGATGGGATACGGAAAATCCTGCGACAACGTCCTGTCATCGAGCCAGCGGTACGACCGGTCTCGGCCGGCTAGCCTGGCAGCTCCGTTTTGGTGGAGGTAGTAGACGACAAACGCCTCCCCCTTCAGAGTATCCGGTTCTTTCCATCTGCTTCTTTCGATGGTCATGCCGTCGGGCGCGTAAACCCACCCTCTGGTAACCAGCACGGCGGTGTCTGTTCCGGGTCGTTTAAGGGGAGTGATGACCTGCACTCCGGGGGAGCCGTTTCTTGTGCGGTTGGTGACGTAGATCTCGTGAGCGAAGTCATACGTTCCGCTCAACGTGACGCGTCTGAAATGTGCTGCTCCGGTATCCTGCGGCAGTTCGTTCAGCGGAACCGGGGCAGTCGTCGCCCTGGCCGAGAGTTCTCGGTTGAGCGCCTTTCTTTCTGACAATCGCGCGAGCTGCCAGAAGCCGAGCCGGAGGCATATCAGGGCGAAGATGCTTCCCAGGATGACGAAGGTCAGGTTCCCGCGTTTCATGCCGGCAATCTAGTGTCCGCGAATTCTAAAGAACGGCGCCTCCGGCGCCCCACACGGATTGGACGGATTTGGACGGATTAAGGGCGGCTCAAGGGCGGAAAAACAACGAAGGTTAAAAAAGACAGAAAAAAGGGCTTCCCGTTTCTAATCCGTCCAAATCTGTCCAATCCGTGTGGGGCGCCGAAGGCGCGTTGGTTCCGTTGTCCCGAGAACAACTAGAAGAAGGAAAGCTGATCACCGAGGCGCTCGGGATCGACAGGCGCTTGCCCAAGCTTGTACTGAATATCTCGAGCTGTTGCAGGACTGTGTCCGCTGAAAGTGTTAGCGACGAAGCCAAACACATCGACAACTGACGGAGGCATTTCGTCAATCGCATCGATCCACATGTCGACCTCCCGCGTGCGATCAACCTGGATTCGCGAGTAATCGATGAGATCGCGATTGGGTCCCATCCATCTGATGTACGCGAAGTCCGCAGTTGGTCGTTTCGCGAGAGCCAGCATCATCTTGCGGGGAATCCATCGGCCGTCAACGAGGGTGAGTCCGATGTTGCGATCGCGGAGGAGTGCGATGATTCCTTCCGTCATCCAGCCCCGGTGCCGGAATTCGACAGTGAACCGGATGTCCGACGGCACGTTGTCGATAAAGTCGATGAGCGCGGGGAGCTCGCCCGGATCGAAATCAGGGCCAAGCTGCACCAGAACGGGACCGAGTTTGTGGCGTAATTCGCGAGCACGCTCGTAGAAAAGATCGGAAACGCCGAGCTGGTCACGAAGCCGCTGTTCGTGGGTTACTTCCTGCGGGAGCTTGAGTGCGAAGACGAAATCGTGCGGCGTTCTGTCATACCAGCTCCTGAACGTCGTGGAGGCGGGAACACCATAAAAAGTCGAATCGACCTCCACTGCGCCAAACGCCCGCGAATAGACTGAAAGAAAGTCTGGAGTTCTTGTATTTATGGGAAAGAACGGACCGACCCAGGCCTCGTAATTCCAGCCCTGGGTTCCGATGTGCATCATCGGCTTCATGATTCCCGCCGCCGAATTGCTGCCACGTTTTTTTGGCCCAAAGTGGTCCTGAAATTGCGCTTATGAGTCGGTAGAAGTAATACACTCGCGAGTATGATTCCAGGAGGAACCATGGACAACAGGAACGATGACGTCCACCCGCATGGTGGCATTCTACACCACGACAACAAGCCCGGCATCGGCGACGAAGTCGGAGAGGCAGTTGGTGGTGTTTCCGGTGTAGTGACGGGCGCGGCGATCGGTTCCGTGGCCGGTCCCGTTGGAACGATTATCGGCGGTATCGCAGGTGCCGTAGGCGGATGGTGGGCAGGTCGCACGGTTTCGGAAGCGGCGTCGCGGTTCACCGATCACGACGACAACAATTATCGTCAGGCATACGAGTCGCGCCAGGATCGTCTCGCCGATCGCAGCTACGATGACGTTCGTCCCGCGTATCAGCTCGGACACATCGCGAGCGAGAATCCCGACTACAACGGAAAGAGCTTCGAAGCCATCGAGGCAGATCTTCAGAAGGGCTGGGGAAATGATCTCCGGTCGAAACATGGCGACTGGCAGGCAGTTCGGCCGTATGCACAGGAAGCGTACACGAGCCGCATGGGGTCGTCCGCGAGTTCAGTGACCGCGCGCGAAGCCGCGATTGCGTCATCGAACACCGGAGAGGATCTCTCCGATCGTGCAGCTGACACTTCGCGAAATTTCGCCAACAAGGCGATCGACGCGGTCGACAATGTGAAGGATCGCGTCGACGGCAATCCGGCATCGAAGCCGGGGCCTGATCCCACAGATCGTCGGCTCTAGTCCCTTTAGTTTGGTTTGAGGGAAGGCCGCTCCGGTGTTGGGGCGGTCTTTCTTCTTTGTGGAGTATCGAGAGTGTTCTTATTTGAAGTGGCGTTTCGTTTCCGCCATCCATTCAACGGAAGAACGGGCGCTTCGCGCCATTCTTCTATTGAACAGGATGCAAAAGGCTTCCGCAAGTAAGAGAATGCCGCCTTGAACCTCTCGTCGCGCTCCTGCACGTTTGAGTGCAGAAGTCCAATCTCAAACTCAAATTCGACGATTATGATCCGACTATCGGTCAGACGCGGAATGATCGGGGTATCAATCGCGGTAATCCAGGCAGTCGCCTGCACAACCGAAAAATCGAAAACCGCCTCAACCGACAGCACAGGCGCAGCGAATACCGCGTTCAGCACGTTCGTCGACACGTATTTCGACTCGACCTTCGCGTACCAGCCGTCATTCGGCACCGCGTCGGGCTTCCACCAGTACGACAACCACATCGAAGATTTCTCTGCGCCGACGATCTCTCGCCGCATCGCAACCCTCAGAGGGTTTCACTCGCAGCTCAATTCGCTGAAAGCAGAACCGATGAGCGCAAATGACTCGATCGACGCGGCAATGATCGATGGCGCCATCAAGTCCGAGCTGCAGGACCTCGAAGTCATCGGCAACTGGAAGAAGAACCCGATGGGCTACGTCGGCACTCCAGGCAATGCGATTGACCTGCTGATGAAACGCAACTTTGCACCTCCGGCAGAACGGCTGAAGTCAGTCACTGCGAGACTTCGCGGCATTCCGGCGATCATGGCCGCAATGAAGGCCAACGTTCAGAATCCGCCCAGGGAATTCACCGACCTCGCTATCAGAATCGCTGGCGGATCGGTCGGATTCTTCAGGAACGACATCGCCACCTGGGCGAAGGGCGCAGCAGGAACCGATTCAGCGGCACTCCGCGCGTTCACAGCAGCAAACGACTCAGCTGCCGCAGCTCTGGACGACGCAGCGAAGTGGCTCAAGTCAGACCTGCTTCCCCGGTCGAAGGGCACGTATGCGATCGGTGCGAAGGCTTTCGCCGATAAGCTGCTCTACGACGAAATGGTCGACATCCCTCTGGACCGTCTCCTCGCGCTCGGCGAAGCAAATCTCAAGAAGGATCACGACGCATTCGTTGCGACGGCGCAGATCGTCGCTCCGGGAAAGACTCCGGCCGAGGCGATGGCGTCGCTCGAGCTTGATCATCCGACTGCGGAAAACCTGATTCCGTCAGCGAAAGCGACAGTCGAGGGCATTCGACAGTTCCTCGTCGACAAGAAGATTGTCGACATCCCTTCAGATGTTCGTCCGGACGTCGTCGAAACTCCGCCATATGCGAGAAGCGGAGGCTTCGCATCGATGGACAGCCCCGGAGCCTATGAAGCGAAAGCGACCGAAGCGTTCTATTACGTAACACCGCCGGAGAAAGACTGGGACAAAAATCACATCGAGGAGCACCTGCGGCTCTTCAACAAGAGCGTCATGAATCTGATCACGATTCACGAGGTTTTCCCCGGACATTTCCTGCAGTTCGTGTACAGCAAGCAGTTCCCGACCAGGACGCGGAAATTACTTTATGCTTCAAGTAATGCCGAAGGGTGGGCGCATTATTCCGAGCAGATGATGGTCGATGAGGGTTATGGAAACGGTGATCCGAAGATCCGTCTCGCTCAGCTTTCCGAGGCATTGCTTCGTGATTGCCGTTGGGTGGTTGGAATGCGCGAACACACCAGGGGACTGTCTGTAGATGAAGGAGCGAAAAAGTATTTCACGGAGCAGTGCTTCCAGCAGCCGGCTAACGGATATGAGGAAGCACGACGCGGCGCGTACAACCCTACTTACCTTTACTACACGCTGGGCAAGCTCGAGATCATGAAGCTTCGGAGCGATTACCAGAAGGTGATGGGCACTGCGTACAGCATCGGGAAGTTCCACACAGAATTCGTGAAGCAGGGCGGAGTTCCGATCAAGGTGATCCGGAAGATCCTGATTCCTGGAGACACTGCATCGATACTCTAAAGTGAAAGCTGAGCTCAAGAAAATTGTTTCGCTGCTGGGAATTGCGATCTCCGTGAGCGCCTGCGCGTCGACTCCTTCGATGGTGCAAAGCGCTGCGCCGGTCAGGCCGGCACGAAGCGTTTCGGCGATCAAAGGGGGCGACGTGCGGCGGATTCTATCGGCGCTAGCCGCCGATTCGATGGAAGGGCGTCTCTCCGGAAGCCGCGGTGCCAACAGGGCCGCGGCATTCATCTCGCGAGAGATGCGCGCAATCGGACTCACTCCCGCCGGCGACAGCGGCTACTACCAGAAAGTTGCACTCGCGATCGAACACGGCAGGCGGCCCGGTTCGATGAGGGTACTCGACAGTCTCGGTGCGCTCGCAGCGATCCCTGAAGCAGACAGACGAATCGGTTACAACATGATCGGTTTTCTCGAAGGATCAGACCCTGTCCTTCGCGAACAGGTTGTCGTTATTGCAGCGCACTACGATCACCTGGGAATTGGTACGCCCGTGAATGGCGACTCGATTTACAACGGCGCGGATGACGATGCGTCCGGGGTAACCGCCGTTCTCGAAATTGCGCGAGCGTTGAAGGCTGAAGCACCTCCGAAGAGGACTGTCGTCTTCATCACTACCACTGGAGAGGAAGAAGGCATCCTTGGCACGAAGTGGTACGCGGCGCACGCAAAGTTTCCAATCTCGAAGATGGTCGCGGAAATGGAGGTTGAGATGATTGGCCGACCTGACTCTCTCGCGGGTGGGCCCGGCAAGGGGTGGCTGACCGGCTATGACAGGTCAACAATGGGCGATATGCTCAAGGCGGAAGGAGTGCCGATCGTCGCAGACCCGTATCCGCAAATGAGATTCTTCGAGCGAAGCGACAACATCATCTTTGCGCGGCTGGGCATTCCCGCGCACACGTTGTCGAGCTACAACATGCATTCAGACTATCATGCGCTCACGGACGACATCGATCGCATCGATTTTCCTCACATGACGGCAGTCATTCGCGCCGGTGCAATGGCTGCCAGGCTGCTTGCTGACGGGCCGGCTCCGACCTGGAAGCCGGGTGGTCGCCCGGACTAAACGGCCACATCGAACGGCGCAGATCCGAGATGTGAGAGGCAGAGATCCCAGGTGTGAGCGACGTCGCAGGTGTTACCTCGGATCTCAGACCTCTGCCTCTCAGATCTCAGATCTGTGTCGTTCGATTGGCCGTTTAGTGGCTAGCGGTATGTCTCGAAGAACCCGGTACCACTTCCTGACACTGGAGCACCGCCCAGCCGTCCGCTGATCCGTGCGATGCCCTTCATCTGAATGAAGTACGGCTTGGGCGTCGCAGCTTTACTCTCAGGATCACCGCGCTCGGGCTTCGCCGTCGCAAATGGGCTTCCGTCTCCGGGAGGACGCCGATTGTCTGTACCAATTGCGTCCTCGACATCCAGCTCGACCCGCAGTGTGTCCGCACCGCGAACATCCGCGAACACCGCGCGCGAAGGAACTCGAACCTTCTTGCCATCGACCAAAATCTCACGGCCGTCGATATAGGCGATGTCCGTGGGCCGCATGACAGCGCGGAAGCCGAGTGAGTCCACGATGTACACGAACAGGGGGTTCCGCTTTCCGCGCTGGTCGGGGCCGATGACTCTGCCATATAGAATGGTGTAGGAGCCCGCGCGTGCGGCGCCCCAGTCCCACGTCACGCCGCGCCAGACTCCCCAGTTGTGATCGTGATAAGACTGAGCACCCTCGTAAGCGGTGCAATTGCCGCTCACGCAAATCTTCCCAGACGCATTCGCCCTCAAGCCAGGAACCGTGTATCCGGAGACGAACTCTCCGGAGCTCAACGATGCACCGGGGAAATACGCACGCGGCACTGGCGACACGACGAGATCGATCGACATCGGTGCTCCCCCCTGCTGAGCGCGAACATCGGCATGCACTGCGTAATTGCCGTCAGGCTGAACACGCACAGTAGACGACCCGATCGTCAGATCCGCCTTCGTCGTCGAGAACTTCACTGCGTTGTTCGGCACATACGACACGAACTTTCGCGACACCCCACCTTCAGCACGAAGAGTTACAGCGACACTGCCTCCCCACTTCTCGCTCGTAACGTCACCCGCAACGATGAACGAGATGAAAGCCCAGTGCTTCCTATCGGGTGACACAAGGTTGAAGTAGTGCCACTCCGCCCAGCTTTCGCGGTTCGCGGCACCGTCAGGCGGAAGATGGAAATGATCGATCTCGTCACGGAGCTCAGCCGGCGTCGGCGACACCCATCGGCGATCGCCATCGTCGTTTTCCCATTTTCCGGAACCAATCAAATCGGGACCACGGACGTCTCGAGTCCGTTCAGGAATATCTCCGCTGGCGCGCACAGGATACTCGACGCCGTTTGCGGCGGTGAGATAGATCAGTCGCCCATCGATCTGCGGAGCAACCGCACTCACCGACTTCACAAGCCTCGGACTCGCCAGCAGCTGATCGTAGATGAACCGGCCGTGATCGATGGAAAAGAACAGTCCTCCGACTCCACCGGTTTTCATCACTTCGACGTCGAGGCCCTGCGGCAACACAGTGATGGCTCCGCCACCGACCAGTTTTTCATCCTTCGCCTGAGTGAGGAGTGCCTCACCTACCGAAAGCAGAACGATCATCACGGCGACTCCAACTCCGTAGCCGAAAAACAGCAGTACCGACCGCCACGGCCGATAGATGATGTTCCTGAACGCGAGAAGACGGATCATCCGTCGACGATCAAACCATCTCGCATGTGGATCCGGCGCTTTGCAGCCTTCGCGAGATCCTCATCGTGAGTAACTACTATTATCGTCGCGCCTTCTGAGTTGAGCTTGCCAAACAGCTCAATGACCTCGCTGCCGGTCTTCGCGTCGAGCTCGCCAGTCGGCTCATCCGCGAGAATGATCGCCGGCTTGTTGGCCAACGCCCGCGCAATCGCGACACGCTGCTGTTCTCCGCCAGACAATTGAGACGGCCGGTGATTTACGCGATGACCCAGTCCCACATATGAGAGAAGCTCACTCGCCCTCGCCCTGCGTTCCAGCCTCTTCTTCCCCGCCTCGGCCATCGGAAGCTCGATGTTCTCGAGGGCGGTCAAAGTCGGCATCAGATAAAAGCGCTGAAATACGAATCCGATGTTGTGAAGACGGAAGCTCGTCGCCTCCCTGTCGCGCATGTCGCCGACGTCGTGACCGCGGATTCGGACTCTTCCGCCGGTCGGCTTGTCGATTACGCCAAGCATGTTGAGAAGCGTTGATTTGCCGCAGCCGGATGGGCCGACAATCGCAACGTAGTCTCCCTCGCCGACATCGAATGTCACTCCACGGAGCGCATGAACGTTGTCCTCACCGAACCTGTAATCCCGGGCGAGGTCATGTGCCTCGACTACAGCATTCGAGGGGGCTCCACCTCCGGCCTCCCGCTTTTGCTCAATGCCGACGGCGGTATTCAAGCGATTGCTTCCTGTCGTAGAGTTGTCGCGATCGGCAGTGAGGCCGCGCGGAAGGACGGATAAATCCCTGCGGCTATACCCGACAAGGCCAGCAATCCGAGAGCTGTCCACGCCGATTTCGGCTGGAAGAGGAAGAAGTTGATCGCCGTCGGAAGCCCGGGAAAACTCGAGAGAATTGCATTCAGGTAGTGTGCCGTCGCGAGGCCCAGTCCCAGCCCTGCGATCGAGCCGGCAAGCATCAAAGCAATCGCTTCGAGCACGATCTGCTGAACGACGTGAGCGCGCGACACGCCGAGCGCGCGCATTACGGTGATCTCGCCGATGCGTTCGTTGACAGAAACCGTCACGAGGGTTGTCACGAGAAGGAACCCCACAAAAAGACTCACGCTGCCGAGTATCACCGCGAGCTGCCTGAAGTAGCTGAGGCGCTGGTCGACCTGAGCGAGTGCTGTCGAGGTCGAAATCGCGCTGACCGAAGGAATCGCACGCTCCATCCACTCGCGAGCTGTTTCGACTTGAGCCTCGTCCCTGACTTTGATCATGAAGAGAGAGGCATCGTCCGTGCGCTCGGGTCCGCTCATCGCCTGAAGAGTGGCGAGACGCATCGCCGTAGCGAGCTGGTTCGTCGCTCCGTACAGGAATCTCACCCGTCCTGTAAGAACAAGCCTTCGCTCCGACGCAAATGTGCGAAGCTGCGCGTCGTATCCACTCGCTACCGTCAGCGTGTCACCGATGCGCGCGCCCGCCGCCCTGATAAAATCGTCGTTCCCGACGATGGCGTCGTCAGCGACCGGATCCTTGCCAGACAGAAGCTCGTAGTCGCCTTGCACCAATGGATCGATGCCGAGCGCTGCGCTCGTCACAATGCGATTTCCAACTTGAATCTGGATCGTTCCCCCGAGTACCGGGCTGATCGTGACTATCTGCGGATTGGTCCGAAGCAGCGTGACGATTCGCGATGTGTTTTCGATCGTCGCGTCGGTGTCAAACGGAAGGGTTCCCTTTGGAGCGAGACGCACCTGAAAACCGCGCGAGAGCAAGAGCTCCCTGAACGATTCGCGCATTCCCGTAGACATCATGACCATGTCGAGGAGCATCGCGGCAGCTACAGCGACACCAAGTGTGGCGAGAATCGTTCGTGTTGCGTGTCTTCGGAGTGATGACCAGGCGAGCTCGAATCGCATCATCGGCCGAAAAGTGAAATTGGCGGCGTACGCGCGAGTCGCAGCGATGCGAGCAGGCCAGCTCCGATTCCGAGGACAAGCGACAGTACCACAGCGAGTGTAACGATCGGAGTCGTTATGAGCGAGAAGTACAGTGGTGTCCGGTATACGCCCTGGTAGTACCAGTTGATGAAGTGCGAAGCCAGCCAACTGATTGCGATTCCCATGACGCTGCCAACGACGGCAAGCAACGCCGCTTCCATCACAACTGCCGTAACGACTGTGAACCGCGAGATACCCATCAGTCGAAGCGCGGCGACATCCCGGCGGCGCTCTTCTACCTTCAACAGCATTATGCAAAGGAGGAAGATCGCGCTCGCGACGATCGTTATGAATCCGATGGCCTTGTGAAAGCGGCTGACTACCTGAAAGGTCTTTGAGGTTCCGACCGCGATGTCTCGGGAGCGATGCGCTTGGAATCCAAACGCAGATGAGTTGATCGCTGCGAGGGCCGACTCGGTCGCCGCTGGGTTGCGGGTCGCAACGGCAAATCGATCTACCCGGTCACCGTATCCGACCAAATCCTGAAGCTGATCGAGGTGCATGCGAACGCGATATTCGCTCCGCGCAATTTCAGCCGGGTCGGCACCGCGCTTGATCAGGGCTGAGACAATTACCGTATCGCCGGCCTTCGAGCCGGGCGCTGACGCGACAAAAACCTTGTCGCCAATTGCAATGTGGGCGTCCTCGGCAAGCCGCTCGTCGATGGCGATCGTGCGCTGCGTTGGATTCTGAACGAGCAGTAAAGCGGCGAGGAGGTGGATGAACACTCCCCGAAAGTTAGTGGGACGAGCCTAGTGTGAGGGCGCGTCCATGTCGGCGAGCGGCTCCACCATTACCTGTGAAGCGAGCGCCGGACCTATCGAGAGCAGCGTTCCCGAGACCCTCAAGTTTATCGGCCCGTCATATGGCGCCTTGGATACGACGACGACCTCGGCCCCGGGCATAATCTCCAGCTCTCCCAGATAACGGAGCATTTCGGGATCATCGTCGCTCACTCGCACGACGCGCGCACCGTATCCGGCACCAAGCTCGGCCAGGGACAGGTACTCCGTTTCATCCATGTGCCCTTCTCGTGACGGAATCGGTGCGCCGTGAGGATCGGTGGCAGGCTCGCCGATCGCGGCAGCCATCCTGTCCACCAGCTCGTCCGATGCCGCGTGCTCGAGGCGCTCGGCCTCGTCATGAACGCGATCCCACGGGTAGTTGAGCGCACCGGACAGGTAGGCTTCGATCACGCGATGACGTCTCAAAGTGCGGAGGGCTGCGCGACGTCCGACGCTGGTAAGCGTTACGCCGCGATAGCGTTCGTAGGTCAGAAGGCCCTGATCGGCGAGACGTTTCACCATTCCGCTCACAGAAGCCGGAGCGAGATCGAGCTTCGCCGCGATGTCGTTCGTCGCGACCGACACGCTTCCGCGGCCGAGCGCGTAGATCGCCTTGAGGTAATCCTCGACGGGGCCCGTGAGCGGGCCATTTTCAGGAGAATCGGCGAGACTCAGGTGAGCTCGCTTGGGCGTCTTCACTTGTGCGGACCGACTCGACCTTTGGCGCTTCCGCGAACGAGCAGAACCGGAATCGGCGACGAATGGCGAACCGTGTGCGACACGCTTCCGTGAATCATGTCACCGATGAACTTGTGCCCGTGCGTGGCCATCGCAATGAGATCGCAGCTTTCGCGCAGGGCCGCCTGCGCGATTTCCTTGGCGGGATCGCCAGATGCCAGGAGGGCATCGGCATCGATGCCGTCCGCTTCGAGCGAAGCAGAGAGCGCCTCTATGTAGGCACGGTCCTTCTTCATTTCCTCGCTCTCTCGAAGCTCGAGCTGGGAGATGTTGCGCGCCGCCCATCCGTCCGCGACATGCATGAGAATCACGGCCGATTTGTGGACCTTCGCCAGCTCACGGACGTGATCGACAACCGCGTCATCGTAAAGCGAGTTTTCGACGGGCATCAGGATCTTTTTGTACATCGTCATCCTCCGCCGAAGAACTGGACGAGCAGCCAGACATTCAGTCCCGCGATAACTGTAGCAACAAGGTAAGCGAGCGCCTTCAGCCAGACCGGGTTGGCGAACTCGCCCATTTTAACCTTGTCCGACGTAAATGCTACCAGTGGAAACACCGCGAACGACAGCTGCATGCTGAGTATTACCTGGCTGAACACCAGGAGCTTGGCCGTTCCGCTCTCTCCATACATGATTCCGACGATAGCTGCCGGGACGATCGCGATTCCTCGCGTAATCAACCGGCGGACCCACGGACGAAGCCGAATATTGAGAAAGCCTTCCATCACGATCTGTCCCGCCAGCGTACCGGTCAGGGTCGAGTTCTGACCGGAGGCCAGCAATGCTAGCGCGAACATCGTGCTGGCGCCGGCACCGAGCAGCGGCGTCAGGAGCTTATAGGCGTCCTGGATCTCCGCGACATCATTGTGACCACTCGTGTGAAAAGTCGCGGCAGCGACGATGAGAATTGCCGCGTTGATGAACAAGGCAAATGAAAGCGCTACGGTCGAATCGATGAACGCGAATTTGACCGCTTCCTTCTTGCCGACGGTCGTTTCCTCGTACCGGCGCGTTTGTACGATTGACGAGTGAAGGTAAAGGTTGTGCGGCATCACCGTGGCGCCGAGTATGCCCACGGCGACGTAGAGCATGGCCGGGTTGGCAATTACCTGTTTCGTCGGAATGAAGCCCGCCATCACAGCGCCAAACGGCGGATGAGAAATAATGATCTCGAACAGGAAGCACACACCGACAGTCATGATCAGCGCGATCACCAGTGCCTCGAGCAGCCTGAATCCTTTGTTCTGTAGAAAGAGCACCAGCATCACGTCGAGCGCGGTTAGGGCGATACCGTACGTGAGCGGGATGTTGAAAAGCAGGTTCAGGGCGATCGCTGTTCCAATGACTTCAGCGAGGTCGCATGCGGCAATGGCGAGCTCGCAGATGAACCAGAGAAAGTAGGAGACCGGCTTTGAGTAGTGATCGCGGCAAGCCTGGGCGAGGTCCCGCCCGGTGACGATTCCGAGTTTCGACGAAAGTCCCTGGAGCAGAATCGCCATCAGGTTCGAGATCAGGATTACACTTAGCAGCGTGTATCCGAACTGCGATCCGCCGGCGAGGTCAGTCGCCCAGTTGCCCGGATCCATGTAGCCGACGGCCACGAGGTAACCGGGTCCGGCGAAGGCCAGCATCTTCCGCCACCAGGTGCCGCCGGTCAGTGGAACCGAGCGGTAAACCTCTGCCAGCGAAGGAGTTACCCTCGCTCGACGCCAGCCTTCGTGCGGCTGCGGCTCGGTTGGCGGGATTAATTGAGTGGCCACGTAATCTTAGTGTTCGTATAGGTTAATAGCGATTCTGCGTTGTCGATAATCCTAAGTTAGGATAGCCTAACTTTATTCGCAAGAGACAGAATTAAGACCCAGACTGCGGCTCGGAGCTGGGGCTTAGGGGCTGCGGGCTTTCGGCTAGCCCATGGCCACTGGCCCGCTAAGCCCAGGCCATTGGCACGCGGTCTGGGTCTAGATCAACTCCAGCATTCCGGAAAGGATCCTCTCGGTCATGCCCCAGACGATGTAGCCTCTGTGATGGAAGGCTATCCGGCTGAATTCCACGCCGCCGGCGACAATCGTCGCGTCCTTCCAGACCGACCGGTCCATGAGGACAGAAAGCGGCACCCAGAAACAGTCCGCCACCTCCGAGCTCAACACCGGATCTGGCAGATCGCCGGCGAGGAACACGAAGGGCCGGACGACAACCGCAGGCAACCGAATATTCCTCGGGCGAAGGTCATCGAGTGCGGCGATCAACTCTGCCGACGAGCCGAGATCGATCGCCATCTCCTCGAAGACCTCCCGGATCGCCGTATCGGCGAGGGTTTCGTCACCCTCCTCTTCCCGCCCGCCCGGAAACGCAATGTGACCGCTCCACGGATCGCCCTCGAAGATCGCCCGCTGGATGAAGAGGATTTCCGGCTCATCGTCGTCGCCGAGGCGGATCACTATCGCCACCGCTGCCCTGCGCGCTGCGGGATCGTGCACCTCCACCACCTGGCGACACTCCAGCTCCCGAACCAGCCGCGCCACCCTCGGCTCCATGCGCAGCTTGTCGAGAGACATTACACGGCCGGCATGTTCGCCGAATAGAACTCGACTGTCTCGCGGGTAACCTGCTCGAGCATCGGAGTGATTATCTCGGGAAGCGGGTGCTTGCCACCGAGTGAGTGGTCGGTGCCCTCGACGATGCGGAGGGTACTGACACCGTCGGACAGAGTACTAAGCCGCTCTGCCTCCGAGCTCGGGACCGTCTCATCCTGCGCGCCGTGGAGAATCAGCCACGGAGCTTTGATGCGGGACGCCGCGTACGGAATGTTGAGAAGCGTCTCGCCGAAATGCTCGACCTCGTGAAGAATGTCGGTGCTCAGAGGAATCGTCTGCTTCGTGCGGGCGTTCTCGATGTTGGTGAATCCGGTTTCTCTCCACTTGGCAACTAGTTCTGCGTTCCAGCGGTTGGTGGTGGAGATCGCTGCCCACGTCACAAGAGTTTTAACCCTGCTGTCGCGCTGCGCATGAAGAATCGCGACGCCTCCGCCGCGCGAATGTCCGAATATTCCGTAGCCGTCATCGATCCAGTCGTGCACGCGCGCCTCGGAAACAACGGCTTCGATGTCCTCTAGCTCCTGACGGTAGGTATTGTGAGTGAACGCTTCCGGGTTGGTGAAGTTCTCTCTGTCTTCTCCGACTCCGCTTCCGGAAAAGTCGAAAGTGATCGCTCGGAATCCGGCTTCGGCAAGCTTCTCGGCGACGTAGGGAAAGAACGAGAAATGCGCGAATCCCTTGAATCCATGGCAAATCACGACTGCGCCTTTTGGATTCTCGGGCAGACGGGCCTCACCGCGAATTATCAGCGGCCTTTCGTCACCCTGGTCGCGCCAAAGCTCAAACTCCTCCTGACGGATCACGAGTCTATTTCACCTCCGTCGTTAGCCCATCCCTGAATTCCGTACGCCATCGAGGCGACGTCTTCGTATCCCATCTGCTGAAGCGTGTCCGCGGCAAAGGCAGATCGGTTTCCACTCTGGCAGTAGATGACGACGTGCTTGTCGCGCGGAATGAGTGCTTCGACCTTCGTCTCCATCGATCCGCGCGGGATGTGAATCGCGTTTAAAAGATGGCCGAGGTTCCATTCGCTGCGCTCGCGAACGTCGAGGAGAACGAGGTTCGGATTTGTGTCCGCCATCACTTCTTTCGGCGTGACTTCCTTTATCCGGGCCTTTGCCTCACCGATCAGGTCGGCTCCGCTCTTTATCGGCATTTTTGGTTCTCCTTGGGGTCACCCTAATGATAGTCCGGCCATCACGCGCCAGTAACTCGGAGCGACAGGCGGGACGTGTCCAGCTCGGCCATCGCGCCGATGGGAATTGTCCACTGGTCAGCGATGTGGCCGAACGGCGCGCCTGCCAGGCATGGAATTCCGGCAATATCCGCCGTCTCGGCCAGCAGGTCATCCACAGCACGAGAGTCGAACGTTTTGTCGCCGACCGGTGGCCGGAAGTCGCCAGCGACTAGACCGGCGCACTGGTGAAGCGCTTCGCCGAGCAGGAGCTGGCGGAGCATGCGGTCGATGCGGTAGACGGGTTCGCCGATGTCTTCTATGACGAGGATTGCTCCGTCGAAGTCTACGGAGTACGGAGTTCCCTGGAGTGCTGTCACGAGGGCGAGGTTCCCGCCGGCAAGTCGTCCATGCGCCTTGCCCTCGCGGATGACTCGACCGTCAGGAGCGGTGCCGCAGGAGTCTTCCTGGTTGGTCACGGCTGCCTTGAGGGACTGGCGTGAGAAATCGGTAAGCTCGCCGCGTGCGGTCGGCCCGTGGAAGCTGTTGATTCCGCATTCTCGGTGAATGGCGGCGTGGAGCGCAGTGATGTCCGAAAATCCAATAAGTGCTCGCGGGCGGTCACGCAGGCGCGCGTAGTCGATTTTTGCCAGAAGTCGCATTGCTCCGTACCCGCCGCGCACACACCAGATACCGTCGATCGCCTCGTCGTTGATCGCAGCGTTGAGGTCAGCGAGTCGCTCTTCGTCAGTTCCCGCGAGATAGCCGTGCGTCGCGTTGATGTTCGAGCCGACTACCGGAATCCATCCCAGCGACTTCGCGTTCGCCTCGGCGTGTTTTACCTGCGCCTTGTTCGGAAGCGGTCCCGATGGGGCGACGAGCGCGACGCGTGATCCTTCGCCAAGCGGTTTCATGAAGCCGAAAGATTTTTTGACATCTGTGTTTCAACGTATCACCACGGATGCAACTTGGGGACTGCATGGCATGTGCATTGCGGCCTGTGAGTCAGACGACTTGGCACAGGGAAGCGAAAACTGATGAAGATTTTTGTCGCGGGCGCTACTGGTGTGATAGGCAGGCGCCTGATTCCGCTGCTGGTGGACGCGGGCAGCGAAGTGACCGCCGTCGCCCGAACCAAAGCAAAGGCAAAACAGCTCGAGAAACAGGGGGCGACCCCGGTAAGCGTCGATCTTTTCGACGCGCTCGCAGTGAAGGATGCCGTTGCCGGGCACAACACTGTCATCAACATGGCCACGAGCATTCCGACGGGCGGCCGGACTTTTCTGCCCGGCGCGTTCAACGAGAACATTCGCATCAGGACCGAAGCGTCGCGGAATCTCTCCAATGCTGCGATTGCCACGCGCGCCCAGCGTTTCGTTCAGGAATCGTTCGCGCCCGCGTATCCTGACCGCGACGACGAGTGGATCGACGAAGACGTTCCGTTGATGCCGGCGAAGTATGTCGAGTCGGTACTGGATGCTGAGGCAGCAGCGGCTGCATTCACAAAGAATGGCGGCGCCGGGGTAGTGCTCCGTTTCTCCTTCTTTTACGGGCCCGACTCGCCCTTCACGCTCGACATGGTGAAGTCAGTGAAGAGGGGCTTTGCTCCGGCCCTGGGCGGCGGCGACAGGTTCATGTCGTCGATCTGGCACGACGACGCGGCTGCGGCTGTGTTCGCGTCGCTCAGGGTTCCGGCGGGAACGTACAACGTCACTGACAATCATCCGATGCGTCGCCGCGAGGCGTTCGACCTTCTCGCCAGCGCACTGGGCGTGAAGGCGCCACGTATCCCGCCCCTCTGGCTGGCAAAAATCACGGGGTCTATCGGGGAAACTCTGGGCCGTTCGCACAGGCTGTCGAACGCGAAGTTTCGTCAGGCGTCGGGATGGGTTCCGAGCGTGCCGAGTGTGCGCGAGGGATGGAAGCTGGTAGCGGAGCAACTGAAAAACGGACCGGAGCGCCTCGCCCACGCGTAGTTTTCTGGCGTGAATGCCAATGTCGCTGGAGTAATCGCCTCGCTTCCCTGGATACTTTCTCCGATCGTCACCGCGCTTCGAGTGAGAAACTCGACGTCGTTGAATGATGAGAGCGCAGATGCGCCGTCGAATCCGCCGCTTGTTGGCGTCGTAATCCCCGCGAGGGATGAAGCGCGGAACATCGAGCGCTGCGTTCGCTCGGTGCTGACGACGACATATCCCAATCTCGAAGTGATCGTTGTCGACGATCATTCTACCGACGGCACCGGTGAGCTCGCTCATGCGATTGCTGCGACCGATGCGCGAGTGCGCGTGATTGCCAATCCCGATCTGCCGGATGGCTGGTTTGGCAAGCAGTGGGCGTGTCAGAATGGAGCCGCCGCTTCGCGCGGAGAGATCATCTGCTTTGCAGATGCTGATACTGCGCAATCGAGCGACCTGATTACGAGGTCGGTGAATGCGATTCAACGCCGCGGCGCAGATTTGTTTTCGATTGCGGGAAGGCAGGAGCTGGGGTCTTTCTGGGAGCGGGTCATTCAGCCGATGGTCTTTTCGCTGCTGCTCGTGCGGTACGGCGGCACCGAGAGCGTGACGAATACCAGGCGTATACACGACAAGATCGCAAATGGACAATGTCTTTTCGTGAAACGTGATGTCTACGATTCACTCGGCGGCCATGGCCTCGTAAAGTCGCACGTTGCTGATGACCTGATGATGGCGCAGAGATTTTTCGCTCGGGGGAAAAAGGTCGTTCTGATGAAGGGTGTCGATCAGCTCTCGACTCGGATGTACACGTCGTTGAG
>DATLDF010000074.1:0-108380 GCA_035525975.1 Gemmatimonadaceae bacterium | reverse complement strand
GGTCAATCCCATTTCAGTGCTCCCTTCTTCCAGACGTATGCGAGTCCGACGAGCAGAATCGCCATGAATACGAGCATTTCACCCAGGCCAAAGAACGAGACGTGCCCCGCGGGACACGAGCCCGACACCATAGGCACGGTGCAGGATAATTGCTTGTAGTAAACGCCCCACGGGATCATGAACACCGTTTCGATATCGAACACGATGAACAGGATCGCGACGAGGTAGAATTTGACAGAAAATCTCTCCCGGGCATCGCCCAGGGGCGGGATTCCGGACTCATACGGTGTTTGCTTGACCGGGGTCGGCCGGGAGCGCTTGAGAAGCGCGGAAAGCGCAACGATCAGGAATCCGTTGGCGACCACGAAACCAAGCAACATCAGCACCGGCAAGTACGCGCGACTCATGGAGTTCCCGACTTCGTGAAATATTTCACTAACTGTTGACGACCAAAATCTATCGTGTCTGGCAGTGCATACGGAAGGGTCTTGCCGTAGCAGTAATCACGTTGTTTTCATAGATTCACGCGCCCACAAAAAAGCGGCGCTCTTTATTGCCGCGCCTCCGCAAAATCCTATCCAATCAATGTCAATTCAGTCCGACCGCTGGATCACCCGGATGGCCACAGAGCACGGGATGATCGAGCCATTCGAGAACAGCCAGGTAAGATCCGGAGTCATCTCATACGGGGTCAGCTCGTACGGCTACGACATGCGCGTCGCCACCGAGTACCGGATTTTCACGAATGTCCTGAATTCGATCGTCGACCCCAAGGAATTTGACCCGAAGTCGTTCGTGCATTTCGAGGGAGACGTCTGCATTGTCCCGCCGAATTCGTTCGCCCTGGCGCGCTCGGTCGAGTATTTCCGGATTCCACGGAATGTTCTGACCGTCACGGTGGGTAAATCCACCTATGCCAGATGCGGCATCATCACCAACGTCACTCCGCTCGAGCCTGAATGGGAAGGACACGTGACGTTGGAGATCTCGAACACCACGCCCCTGCCGGCGAAGATCTATTCCAACGAGGGAATCGCGCAGGTGCTGTTCTTCAAGGGAGAAGAAGAGCCCCTCGTTTCGTACGGAGACAAGAAGGGCAAATACCAGGGCCAAACGGGAGTAACGCTGCCCAAGCTGTAGCGATTTCTCGCGCGACTGATCTGCCGAAAACCAAATGGGGCTTCCTTTCGGAAGCCCCATTTGCACAGGAAGAGAAGAGAGAGACGGCTGGTGGTTGCTGCCCACCGTCCCTCACGCGGGCAGCGCGCGTTTGAAAACTGGTAGAACCTTGTCGATCACTACCTGGCGTCCACGATGTTGAGGGTCTTCGTGACCGAGCCAGTTGCGTTGTTTTTATCAACTACGGTAAGCGTTACGGTCACGCTGTACGTGCCCTTGCCGGCGTAGTCATGAGTCACCTTTGGGTTGGTCTGCGGGCTCTTGCTCGATCCATCGCCGAAAACCCATGCATAGGACTTCATGCCGACGTTCGATAGGGATGCGCTTCCGTCGAACGTGCAGTTAGCCTTGTTGTTGCAGGTCCAGGTAAAGCTGGCAGCCGGAAGCGCGGTCGCTCCAGGTGTGGTGGTCGGCGGCGGGACTGCTGGCGGAGCTGTTGGAGCCGGCGCGGCTACGGGCTCCGATACGGCGGCAGTTGCGACGACATGGGCAAGCAGGTTTGGCGAGCCAACCGACACTCCCGTCATCACGCCTGAGGTACCTGCGCCAAGAACCGCGGCCGTAACCTGCGCCGGCGTCGCTGACGGGTTCGCTTGAAGGTACAGGGCTGCAATACCAGCGACGTGTGGAGCTGCCATCGAGGTGCCGGTGGCGGTCATCATCGATACGTCGTCATAGTTGCTGGCCGAGTAGACGCCCGAGCCGGGGGCAAAGATGTCGATGCAGGTTCCACGATTGGTGTACCCTGACATCGCATCCGTGGCCTCTGACGCTCCAACTGTGATCGCATTCGTCATCGCTCCCGGCGACGTGAGGCAGGCGTCTCTCGCCGAATTGCCGGCTGAAACTACATACGTGACTCCGGCGTCGATGCTGCGCTGCATGGCATCGTGAAGAGCCTGGGAAAGCGATCCGTCCATGCTCATGTTCGCCACCGCGGGAAGAACGCGGTTCGCTGTTACCCAGTCAACACCGGCAATGACGCCTGCCGTGGTGCCGCTGGCGGTGCAGTCGAGAACGCGCACGGAGTAAAGCGTGACACCCTTGGCGACACCGGCAATAGCTCCACCGACAGTGCCCGCGACATGCGAGCCATGCCAGTGACAGCCATCCGCGCCGTATGAATCAGCAATGGATGAATAAGCAGCAACGACGCGTCCACCGAATTCCCGGTGCGTGCGGCGAATGCCTGTATCGATGATGTAAGCGTTAACGCCCGTGCCGGTGGATGAGTAGCTGTACTGGCCGTTGAGCGGCAGCGCGGACTGATCGACGCGGTCGAGGCCCCACGGTGCGCTGGACTCGATGTCCGACGCCTGTATCACGCGATCCTGCTCGACGTAGGCGACGCTCGGATCGTTTGCGATCGACGCCGCCTCTGACGCGCTCATGTGGGCAAGGAAGCCCTTCATGGCTTTCGAGTAGGTGTGCTTGAGCGTGCCGCTCTTTAGAAGAACATCGGCCTTCGCCGGAACGTCAGAAACGCTCGATTTCAGAACGACGATATACTCGTCGGGAATCGGAGCGCCATTGACCATCTTTGTGAACGCCGGCGGCGCAATCGCCACGGAAGGTGATGCTGCGCTGGTTGGTGCTGTTGAGTCCTGACAACCTGAGATCACGACGGTAAGGCTCACAATCGCGGCAAGCACGCTCGTGCGTACAGCCCCATTCCGACCATGTCGGATAGACGAAAACATGTACTCCTCCTGTGGTGTTCGGTAACCCGACTAGCATGGGGAACCCGTTTGCTCCCTTTAGCCTCGTGGCTTTGCGCCCCCGCCTTTCGACGGGTTTGCCCTTATCGCGACCCTCCATTCGGAGGAGCGATTCTCTTCAAATTTTTTCTTCTGTGATGCTCTCTTCTGTTGCGTGGACGAGCCACTTCGGGTTAGGTAACACCCCGAAATGCGTCTTTTTGCGACTACACGTGTTTCAAAACAATAAAATCCCCGCCAGAGCGGGGATTTTCACAGTTAACCGTGGCTACAGCGGCTTAATCGCCTACTCCAGCGCGAATAAAGTCACGGTTCATTCGTGAAATTGTATCGATGCTGATCTCCTTTGGGCAGGCTTCCTGACACTCGCCAAAAAGGGTGCAACCACCGAAATCCTCCAGCTCCATTTGTGAGACCATTGAGAGGACCCTTCGGTAACGCTCTGGTTGGCCCTGAGGCAAATGGCCCAGATGGGCGACCTTCGCTGCAGTGAACAGGGACGCCGACGCGTTGGGGCACGCCGCGACGCAGGCACCGCATCCGATGCAGGCGGCGGCGTCCATTGAGGCATCCGCGGCGACTTTCGGAACCAGCAGACTATTGGCGTCCTGGGCACCTCCCGTCGCCGCGCTGATGTAGCCACCGGCCGCGATGATCCGGTCAAATGCGCTCCGGTCTACCACCAGATCGCGGATCACGGGAAATGCCTTGGCTCGCCACGGCTCCACGTTGATCACCTCGCCGTCCTTGAAACTCCGCATGTGCAGCTGGCACGTCGCGGTGCCCTTCATCGGCCCGTGGGCCGCACCATTGATCATGAGCGAGCACGACCCGCAGATCCCCTCACGGCAATCGTGATCGAAAGCGATCGGATCGTTCCCTTCCTCGGTAAGCCGCTCATTTACAACATCGAGCATTTCCAGGAACGACATGTCAGGACTGACGTTAGGCGCGTCGTACTCAACCATCTTGCCAGCTGCGGTCGCATTTGGCTGCCGCCAGACCCTCAGCTTCAGGTTCATCACTTGTAGCTCCGCTGCGACAGCTTCACGTTCTCGAAGACCAGCGGCTCCTTATTCAGAACCGGCTCTGTGCTCTCTCCCGCAAACTCCCAGGCCGAGACGTATGCAAAGTGTTCGTCGTCGCGAAGCGCCTCTCCGTCAGGAGTCTGGCTCTCTTCGCGAAAGTGGCCCCCACACGATTCACTTCTATGAAGTGCATCCTTGCACATCAACTCGGCCAGCTCGAAGAAGTCCGCGACCCTGCCTGCCTTCTCGAGCGCCTGATTCAGCTCCGCGTCACTGCCTGGGACGTTCACGTCGCGCCAGAACTCCTCTCTGAGCTTAGGTATCAGATCCAGTGCCTTCCTGAGGCCGGCCTCGTTTCGGGCCATGCCGCAATAATCCCACATGATCTTCCCCAGCTCGCGATGAAACGAGTCGACGGTTCGCTTTCCGTCGATCGCAAGGAATCGCTTCGTGCGCTCAGCGATCTCCGCCTCGGCAGCCTTGAAAGCAGGATGAGACGCGTCGACCCTGGCCGGCTTCGCCGAAGCGAGGTAGTCACCTATAGTATTAGGGATAACGAAATAACCGTCAGCCAGTCCCTGCATCAAGGCGCTCGCCCCGAGGCGGTTAGCACCGTGATCGGAGAAATTCGCCTCTCCGATCACATGAAGCCCGTCGATGGTGCTCATCAGATTGTAGTCGACCCAGAGCCCACCCATCGTGTAGTGCACTGCCGGGTAGATGCGCATCGGCACCTTGTAGGGATCTTCGTCAGTGATGCGTTGATACATCTCGAAGAGATTCCCATAACGCTCGCGAATTACTTTCTCGCCAAGTCGCTTGATTGCATCAGCAAAATCGAGATATACGCCGAGTCCGCTCGGACCCACTCCGCGACCTTCGTCGCAAACCTCTTTTGCACCGCGTGACGCAATGTCGCGCGGCGCGAGGTTGCCGAAGCTCGGGTACTTGCGCTCCAGATAGTAGTCCCGGTCGTTCTCCGGAATCTGGTTCGGCGCACGCTTGTCACCGTTTGCTTTTGGAACCCAGACGCGGCCGTCGTTTCTAAGGGACTCGCTCATCAGCGTGAGTTTCGACTGATACTCGCCGCTTACTGGAATGCAGGTTGGATGAATCTGGGTAAAGCAGGGATTCGCAAATGCGGCTCCGCGCTTGTACGCACGCCAGATCGCCGTCGCATTCGATCCCTTTGCGTTCGTTGACAGATAGAAAACGTTGCCATATCCGCCAGTTCCGAGCACAACTGCGTCGGCGACGTGCGATTCAATTTTTCCTGTGACGAGATCGCGCGTGACAATTCCGCGAGCCTTGCCGTCGATGACGACGACGTCGAGCATCTCCGTCCGGGGATACATCGTCACCGTGCCAGCCGCGACCTGTCGCTCCAGAGCCTGATAAGCGCCGAGCAGCAGTTGCTGGCCAGTCTGGCCGCGCGCGTAGAAAGTTCTCGAGACCTGTGCACCGCCAAACGAGCGATTTGCCAGCAGCCCGCCGTACTCTCGCGCAAAGGGAACGCCCTGCGCTACGCATTGATCGATGATGTTGACGCTGATCTCTGCCAGCCGGTAAACGTTGGCCTCGCGTGACCTGAAGTCGCCGCCCTTCACCGTGTCATAAAACAGGCGATAGATGCTGTCGCCGTCGTTCTGATAATTCTTTGCCGCGTTGATTCCGCCTTGCGCTGCGATGCTATGGGCACGTCGCGGAGAATCCTGGAAGCAGAAACACTTCACGTTATAGCCGAGCTCGCCCATCGTCGCCGCCGCTGCTCCGCCGCCGAGCCCCGAGCCAACCATGATGATCGTGTATTTACGCTTGTTCGCCGGATTCACCAGCTTCATCTCGAAGCGGTGACGATCCCACTTCTTCTCGAGGGGACCAGCGGGGACCTTCGCGTTCAATTCCATATCAGCCTATCAATCCGGCAAAGACGGCTACGGGAACCGCCGTGAACCCAAGCCACAGGACAGCTGCGACGGCGAGCGCGATCTGTCGCTTGAGTGGATCCCTGGAAGGATGCGCGTATCCAAGCGACCTCAACGAGCTCCATGCGCCATGATACAAGTGCAGCCCGAGCGAAATCATCGCAATCACATAAAACAGCGCAACCCACCAGATGCGGAAACTCGCGATGATGTTTCCAAATACGTCCGTCGCACTGAAGACTCCCGCCGGCTGAATGGTGCCGGTGGTGAAATGAAGAATGTGAAGTGGGATGAAGATCAGCAGGATTACCCCACCCCATCGCATGGTGCGCGATGCGAGCGTCGTAACTTGCGGAGTCCTGCGCACATAACCGATTGGCCGCGCGGCGCGATTTTGCAGCGTGAGCTGAACCGCCGCGATCACATGAACGATCACCGCGCCAATCAGCACCAGACGCACTATCCAGAGCAGCTCGCCGGTGCTCTTGAGGAAATGTGAGTACGAGTTGATTGCGTCGGGCCCGCGAAACACGAGGAGGTTGCCGGCCATGTGGCCGATCACGAAGCCGATACCAATCAGCCCCGTGATCCCCATCACGACTTTCTTGCCTATTGCCGACTTATAGAAGCGACTTGCCCGGTTCATCTCCGATTAGAGCTTTACAGCGCTCATCGGCTCGCGGACCGCCTCTGCGCTCTTCTCGAGCGCGGCTCTCTCTTCGTCGGTGAGTGTCACTTCGAGAATGCTCTCGAGTCCGTTGCGCCCGAGCTTGCACGGCACGCCGAGGAACAAACCTGACATTCCGTACTCGCCTTCGAGCCATGCTGCGCACGGAAGAATGCGCTTCTGGTCACGGACGATCGCTTCGCACATCTGAACTGCTGCTGCCGAAGGCGCGTAGTACGCCGAGCCAGTCTTCAGATACTTCACGATTTCAGCCCCGCCCGTGCGCGCCCGGTCCACAATGGCGTCGAGCTTTTCCCTGGACATGAGCTGAGTGATGGGAATTCCACTTACGCTCGTGTATGAGACGAGGGGCACCATCGTGTCGCCGTGTCCGCCGAGTACCATCGCCTGGATGTCGCGGACTGAGACGTCGAGCGCTTCGGCGATGAACGAGCGATAGCGAGCCGTGTCGAGCACCCCGGCCATTCCCAGCACTCGCTCGCGCGGGAAGCCAGTGACTTCCTTTGCGACGTAACACATCACGTCGAGGGGATTGGACACGATGATGAGAATCGCGTTCGGCGACGTTGCCTTGACGCTCTCGGATACCTGCTTGACGATTCCCGCATTCGTATTGAGAAGATCGTCACGCGACATTCCGGGCTTGCGCGCGATACCGGCGGTGATCACGACAATGTCGGAGTTCGCCGACTCTTCGTAGCCGTTGCTTCCGACGATTCGTGAATCGAATCCTTCGATCGGCGCGGACTCCCACTGGTCGAGTCCCTTGCCCTGCGGGATTCCTTCCATGATGTCAACGAGGACTACATGGCGCGCGAGCTCTTTTTCCGCGACGCGCTGCGCGGTCGTCGCGCCAACGTTGCCTGCGCCGACGACCGTAATCTTATTTACCATTGTGCTCTGTTTTGTGAGTGGAAGCGGTACGTGTGAAAGTTATTTCGCACGTCGGGCAACGGCTACCCTCCGACCTCGGACAACGCGCGCAATCCGCCGACTTTCATCTGAAGAAGCTCGTGCTCGAGCGGTTTGGCTGCGAGCGCTTCCCGAAAGAGCGGTACGATGTCGACGCCGGCTCGGAACGCGTCGCGGAGGCTCACCTCTTCGTTTCCGAAAAGACATGTGCGCAGCCTGCCATCCGCAGTCAGGCGAACCCGATTGCAGGTCGAGCAGTAGGTGTGGGTCATCGGGGTGATCACGCCCACGCTCCCGATCGCACCGGCGAGGCGATAGTACTCCGCTGGGCCATTGCCACGCGCTGGACCCTCGCACGCCTCCAGGCTCCCGAGAGATGACACTCTCTCCAGAATTTCCTCAGACGGGACGACTCTGTCCCACGTGGCTTCGCGCATGTCTCCGACTGGCATGAGCTCGATGAAGCGAATATGCCACGGGTGCGACAAAGTAAGTCGCGCAAAATCGACGACCTCGTCGTCGTTGATCCCACGCATCACGACAACGTTGATCTTAATCGGATCGAGGCCTGCTCTCTCAGCCGCAACGGCAGAAGCGATCGGGTCGAACCCGAGACTCCGCCTCGAAACGGCGGCGATTCTGTCCGGCCGGAGCGAGTCAGCGCTCATGTTCACACGGTCCAGACCCGCATCCCGAAGACTCGGCGCCAGCTCTGGCAGCCTCACGCCGTTCGTCGAAAGCGCGATGTCGTCGATGTCGGGTATCGACCTGAGCATCGCGATTAGCTTGTGCAGCTCGGGCCTGATTGTCGGCTCGCCACCGGTGATTCTAACTCGACGAATGCCAAGCGGAGCGAGTTGCCCGACGATGCCGGCGATTTCCTCATAAGAGAGGATCTCCGATTTCGGCAGCCACTGCAAACCTTCTTCGGGCATGCAGTAAACACAACGGAAGTTGCATTTGTCAGTAACCGAGATCCGCAGATACTCGATGTTGCGTCCGAACTGGTCCAGCGAACTTACCGTCACGCCCTTTTTCCTTCGGCAGCGCTCACCCAGTTGCGATCGCCATCGGCGTAGTGCTCGAGCTTCCAGATCGGCGCCCGCAGCTTGAGCTGTTCGATCGAGTAGCGGAGCGCGTCGAGCGCGGGCGCCCGATGCGGGTGCGCAGCTGCGATGGCAACCGACGTCTCTCCGATTCTCAGCTCGCCCAATCGATGCTCCGCAACGAGGCAGTGGACGCCGAATTGATCTGCGGCCTCGTGAAGAATCGCGTCGATCTCCTTCTCAGCCATCGGCTCATATGCACTGTATTCTATCATGAGAACATCGCGACCATCGTTGCGCGACCGGACAGTGCCCAGAAAGAGGACGGCAGCGCCGTTCTCTGCGGCGGAAACCTCTGCAATGAGCCGGGCGGAATCGATGCCCGTCCGTACGAGCGCCGACCGGATCATCCGCCCGCAACCGGAGGGATCAGCGCTACCTCGTCACCGTCGAGAAGGACATGCGAATTCTTTGCGTACGAATGGTTTACGGCGACGAGCGGGTGGGGCGGGAGTTTACCGGACCCGGGCATTGCTGAGATCGCTTTCATGACGTCGTCTATCGTCGAGCCCTCGGCGAGGTCGAGCTCGATCGAAGGCACACCCAGCGACTCGGCGTATGAAGCAAAGAAACGAAGAGTGACGGTCATCGGCAGACCGCCGTGCTGCTTAATCGGCCTCTGAAAAGGCGTCGTCGTGGAGATCTGACATCTCTACGCCGGCGACCAGGGCACGAAGCTCTTTGGAAGGCTTGAAAACCGGAACCGGGCGGGCGGAGACTTCGACTGGCGACCCGGTGCGCGGATTTCTCGCCATGCGAGTCTTTCGGCGCCTGATCTTGAACGTGCCGAAGCCCCTGACCTCGATGTTCTCCTGGTGCTGGAGCGATTCCTTGACGGCCTCCAGAAAGGCGTCCACAACGCGGGCGCAGTCTTTCTTCGAGATCATCGGCCCCGCAGTGCGGGAAATCTGGGCCGTGACTCTTTCGACCAGGTCCGCTTTCGTCATTGACTCTGCCTCAGGATTGACGCACCAGATGTAACGTAACTCGTTAGAAAGTATGACGTTACTAAAATCGTGTCAAGTTTCTTCGGGGTCCTGAGCAGGCCTGTGGGCCGCCGTTTATCGAGACTTGATAGCCTTGATGAACTCGTCGAAATGCGGTACGGCGTCGTGGGGCCCCGGAGCCGCTTCGGGGTGATACTGCACTCCAAAAACGGGCAGCGTTCGGTGCCTGAGCCCCTCAACAGTGCCGTCGTTGAGGTTGACGTGTGTCACGTCGAGTTCGGAACTGCCTTTTATCCCCTTCGAATCGCCCTCAACTGCGAAACCGTGATTCTGCGACGTGATGAGAACGCGTCCGGTCGCCAAGTCCTTCACGGGGTGATTACCACCACGGTGGCCGAACGGGAGCTTCGTCGTCGACCCGCCAAAGGCGATGCCCAGCATCTGGTGGCCGAGGCAAATGCCGAAGACCGGCGTGCCGCTGGTGGCCAATTCTCGGACGACGTCGGGCCCGTATGCGATCGCTTCCGGATCGCCCGGACCGTTTGACAGAAATATTCCATCGGGACGTTCGGCGAGAACTTCGGCGGCAGAAGTCTGCGCTGGCACGACAGTTACGCGGCTGTCGTGGTCAGCAAATAGACGCAGAATATTGCGCTTGATCCCGAAATCGTAAGCGATAATGTGGCGCGACGCAGTGGGACTTCCCCAGGAGTAGCGCTGCTTCGTCGACGCCTCGCTCGCGAGGTCGAGTCCTTCCATCGACGGACACGCCTCGAGCGCAGCGACGGCTTCAGGCGACGGCGTCGTACCCGCACCGATGACGCCGCGCATGACACCGGCCGATCTCAAGTGGCGAGTCAGGCGCCTAGTATCAACTTCCTGCAGGATGGGCACATCGGCGGCACCGAGCCAGCCAGCGAGGTCTCCCGTCGCACGCCAGTTCGAGTATGTGGACGACAGCTCTCTCACCACTACTCCTGCGACTTGCGGATGCGACGACTCAGGATCATCGAGGTTGATGCCGTAGTTGCCGATCTGAGGTGCGGTCATGACCACGATCTGTCCACCGAACGAAGGATCGGTGAACATCTCCTGATAGCCGGTCATGTTCGTCGAGAACACGACCTCGGCAACGGTAGGTTCCGCGCCGCCAATTTTTCCTGATCCGTTCCGAAGCCGGCCAAGAAAAAGGGTTCCGTCCTCTAGGAGGAGGAACCCCGGTTGAGTCAGCGAGTCGTTCAACTCAGTCGTCTACTTTTTCGTATTGCCGGCCGGCGGCGTTGTCGCGGGCGGCGTTGCGGGAGACGTCAACGGTGTGGTTCCTGCCGGGCTCGGCGCTGCGGTGAGCGGCAGCGTGCCTGGAACCGTTGTCGTAGGTGGCTGAGTCACGGGTGCCGGCGCCGTTGGCGCTGGCGTGCCGAAAGTGTCTTCCAGCACGGACTTGGGAACCTGCTGACGTGTGGACAGGATCTGAAGGATGAACGCGAGTGCGAGGAAAATTCCCGCGCACCACCATGTGGCGCTGGTGAGAAGAGTGCCTGCCTGCCGTATGCCGATGAAGGCGTCGGGTGAGGAGCTCGCACCCCCAAAATTGGCGGCGAGTCCACTGCCCTTGCCTGCCTGCAGAAGGATCGCCGCAATCAGAACGAAGGCGTCGATCACAAGAATTACTAGGAGGATGTTATAAAGCATTTCGTGTTTTAGGGGAGCCGAGACAACCTTGAAATATCATTTAGTAGAGGGGTCGAATCAAGCTTTTCCCCGGAACTGCTTTGTCTGTGTCTAAAAGCAGTTAAGCGCGCGCAACCGCCAACCAGGAGCCCGCATCCAGGCTCGCTCCGCCGACCAGCAGACCATCAACTTCCCTTGCCGCCAGAAGAGTTGGAGCATTTGCGGGAGTTACGCTGCCGCCATAAAGAATCGGAGTGATTTTGCCGCGATCGCCGAAAATTGCAACCAACTCCTGTCTGATCACGGAATGCATCTGAGTGGCGTCTTCGGGAGTCGCTGTTTTGCCGGTACCGATCGCCCAGACGGGCTCGTACGCAACGAGTATGTCCTTGGTCGCCAGCTGCGTCATCTGCGAGAGACCGGCCCGCAGCTGTTCGACAACCACGGATTCGGCATTCCCCGCTTCACGCTGCTCGAGCAGCTCACCGACGCAAAGCAGCGGCGTCAGTCCGCCTCGCTCGACCGCCGCGCACTTGAGTGCAGTGTCTTCATTCGTCTCGCCGAAAACGTGACGCCGCTCTGAGTGACCGACGAGAACTACGCGCGCGCCGGCGTCACGGGCCATTCCGACTGAAATCTCACCGGTGAACGCGCCCTGATCTTTCCAGAACACATTCTGGACGCCGAGCATGATGTCGCGGCGGTCGGCAATCGCGGCGACCAATGTCGTCAGCGACACTGCCGGCGGAAAGAAAAGAACTGTCCTGTCGTTCTGTCGCGGATACTGGTCCAGAAACGCTTTCATGAACTCGCGGGCCGACGTGGGGCCGTTGTTCATCTTCCAGTTTGCGGCGAGCACCGGGCGATTCATCGTCATTCCCTGTCGTCCAGCGCATCGACGCCAGGAAGCGGTTTCCCCTCGAGGAACTCGAGAGATGCGCCACCGCCCGTCGAGACGTGACTCATCCTGTCGGCGAGCCCGCCCTGAGTCACCGCTGCGGCGGAATCGCCCCCGCCCACTATTGTCGTCGCGCCCTTCGACGTTGCCGCTGCCATCGCTTCTGCTACCGTCTTCGTTCCACGGTCGAATGGAGGAGTTTCGAAGACTCCCATCGGTCCGTTCCACAGGACCGTTTTAGCTGAAGCAATTGCGCGCGCATACGACTCGGCTGTTTTCGGCCCGATGTCGAGCATCGCGTCACCTTCGCCGATAGCATCTTTGGCAACTGCGCGGGCTGATTCAGGCTGATCTATTCCGGGGGCGACCATCGCGTCGTGGGGAAGAATTATTCTCGTTCCCGATCTCTCAATCAGCTCGCGCGCCATATCGACGCGATCTTCCTCGACGAGTGACTTGCCCGTCTCGAGTCCGAGAGCTCTGTAGAACGTACACGCCATCGCGCCGCCAATCAAAATCGCGTCGACCTTTGGCAGCAGCGCTTCGATGACGTCGATCTTTCCTGAAATCTTCGACCCGCCCAGTATCGCCACGAAGGGATGTTTGGGCTCGGCTAATGCGCTGCCAAGGTATTCCAGCTCTCGCTCCATCAGCAGCCCGGCGACGGACGGACGGAGGTGTTCGCAAACTCCGGCAGTCGAAGCGTGAGCGCGGTGCGCCGCACCGAACGCGTCGTTGACGAAGAAATCTCCAAGCTCCGCAAGCGAGCGCGCGAGCCGCTCATCGTTCGTTTCTTCTCCGCCGAGGAATCTCGTATTCTCCAGAAGAAGAATTTCACCTGCGGCGCAATCGTGCGACGCTTTCATCGCTTCGTCGGTGTCGGTGGTCTCGACAAAGTTCACGCGCACCCCAGCCAGTTCTGCGAGACGCTGCGCAACAGGCTCCAGCGAATACTTCGCGTTCGGCTTGCCTTTCGGGCGACCGAGGTGCGACAGCACGACCGGCCGCGCTCCCTTTTCGAGAAGAAACATCAGCGTTGGGATTGCCGCCCTGATTCGCGTGTCGTCGGTAATCCGGCGATCGTCGTCGATCGGCACGTTGAAGTCTGTGCGGACCAGCGCGCGCTTTCCGCGCATCTGCTGGTCCGTCAGGTCGCGAACGGTTTTCTTCATCGACTACTGAAGACGAGCGCCGATAAACCGGAGCATGTCCACGCAGCGTGACGAGTATCCCCACTCGTTGTCGTACCACCCGGACACCTTCACCATCGTTCCGTCAACAACGTTGGTCGTCTTTGAATCGATGATGCACGAGTGCGGGTTGCCGATGTAATCGCACGAGACGAGCTCTTCCTCGGAATACGCGAGAATTCCTTCCAGCGCTCCCTCTGAAATTGCCTTGAAGGCTGCGTTCACTTCTGCGATCGTCGTCGCTCTTTCAACTTCGACCGTAAGGTCCGTGAATGAAACATCAGGTGTCGGGACGCGAATCGACAGCCCATCGATCTTCCCCTTGAGTTCCGGCATCACGAGGGACGTCGCCTTCGCAGCACCAGTCGTCGTTGGGATCATCGAAACTGCTGCGGCTCGCGCGCGACGCAGATCCTTGTGGGGGAAGTCGAGTATCTGCTGATCGTTGGTGTAGCTGTGGACCGTAAGCATCGAGCCGTGACGAAATCCGAAGTTGTCCTTGATCACCTTCACCATCGGCACGAGACAGTTCGTCGTGCACGAAGCGTTGGAGATTATGTGATGCGAAGCCGGATCGTACCTGTCGCTGTTGATGCCCATGACGATGGTGATGTCTTCACCCTTCGCAGGTGCGGAGATGATGACTTTTTTCGCGCCTGCTGTGATGTGCTTCTGGGCGTCGGGCCCGTTGGTGAACCGGCCAGTCGATTCAAGGACGATATCCACGCCCAGCTCTTTCCATGGAAGCGCACCGGGATCCTTCTCGGAAAGAATTCGAATCTCATCGCCGTCGACAATCAGAGAACCCTCGCCTGCCTCAACGTCCCCGTCGTACCGGCCGTGAACGGAGTCATACTTGAAGAGGTGTGCGAGGGTTTTCGTATTCGTGAGATCGTTGATCGCGACAAAATCGAGATCTGCGACTCCCTGCTCCTTCGCAGCACGAAGTACCTGGCGACCGATTCGGCCAAAGCCGTTGATTCCCACTCTTATTGCCATTTCTCGCTTTCCTATGGAATGAGCCGGTCACCTGACGCAGGAGCTCGGCCGAATGTCATGTAGCTGATTGTGCGGGCTCCGGCGTCGAACAATGCTCTGGCGCAGGCGCCGAGCGTCGAGCCGGTTGTGACAACGTCGTCGAGCAGCACGAGGTGCTTCCCGCGCACTTCCTTACGAGCTGTTTGTGCAACCATGAATGCCCCGGCAACATTGCTCAGTCGTTCCCCCGGAGTCAACTCCGTCTGGCTTCGCGTCGCAGACTCGCGATGCAGCACGCTGCTGAGAACCGGAATTCTCCAGATCGTCGAGAGATGCAGGGCTACTAATTCTGACTGGTTGAAACCACGGTCCCGCCGGCGGGCCACGGAAAGTGGAACGGGAACTATCCCCGCCCTTTCCCTTACAACGTCTGGAGGCCATGACAGCCTCGCCATCCGTTCGGCCATCGCCGGAGCCGCACGCGTCCAGCCACCGTATTTCAGTGCATGAACGATGTCGGTACCGGTACCCGCACCCACCCAGCAGTATGACCGTGCCGCGCGAACGAACGGAGGCAGAAGTTCGCACCAGTGGCATGAGTAAGCGCCGACGGGATGTCCGCAGCGAAAGCAGCGAGGGCTGGGCAGCGCTCGACAGCGCGACCAGCAGTGTCCGCAGATAATTCCTGTTTCGCCGTGCATCATCAGCCGCTCGCACGAAACGCAGCAGACAGGGAGAAGCAGATCCGCCGCCGCCGCTATTGCTGAGGCGACGCGCGAGGTTCGGGGCCCTAGTTTCTGCCCGCTGCCTCGAGAAGCGCCTGTTTCATCGCGAATTGGTCGGGCTCCTCGCCAAACCAGCATTCGTAGGCCGCGACGCCCTGGTAAAGCAGCATCGAAAGACCGTCGATCGCGCGGTGCCCGCGAGCACGTGATTCACGAACCCACGACGTCTCCTGCGGGGCGTATACCAGGTCGACGATAATCGCTTTCGGAGCAACGCGATCGAGCTCGACGGGATGTTCGTCGCTCGACATGCCAACGGGTGTCGCATTGACGACAATATCTGCTTCGGAGATGAGTGGATCCCTCATCGAAGCAGCTTTCACGACAACAGAATGCCGCATGCGAGTGGCGCTGGCGCGTGCGAGGTCGCGCCCGTGAACAGTCGCGGTAGCACCGGGCCACTCGGCGATCGCAGTCAATACAGCCGATGCGGCGCCGCCAGCGCCAAGTATGGCAACTCGAAGGTTTGGTGGTATCTCGCCAAGAAGCTCGGTCATCATTGTGGCGAACCCGGTCACGTCCGTGTTGTGTCCGCATGTGCGGCCGTAGTCGTCGCGCCAAAATGTGTTCACGGCGCCGCACTTGTTCGCCTGTTCGGTGCATGCGTCCATGCATTGAAATGCATGCTGCTTGTGAGGAATGGTGACGTTGCCGGCGCCGCCCCTCTCCAGAAAATCGCGAAGAGCGTCGTCGAAGTCGTCCGTCGTTACATCGATTGCTTCGTACTTGATGTCCTTTCCGGCCGCGGCGAGCGCAGCATTCTGCATCGCCGGGGAGAGCGAGCGTGACACCGGGTGACCCAGCAGTGCCAGCCGCTCCGGTTGACTCACGGGGCTGGTATTCGCTGGATCAGGCCGGACAGCTCGCGCTCCAGGTCATCGCCGGTCTCGCGGTACGAATCGAGATCTCCACCGAATGGATCCTGAATCGTTCGGCCGTCGTCGCCTGTTGCATAGCCGGCGAGGAGATGAACGTTGGCGTCCGGCTTCAATTCTTTGACACGCGACACGTGCTGGGGTGACATCGCGAGTATCAGGTCATTCTCTTCTACAATCTCGGGAGTGATCATCCGGGACCTGTGCTCGGAGAGGTCGAGTCCGCGCTCGATTCCGACGAGAATTGCGCCATCGCTGGCGGAGGATCCGTCCCAGGCCTGAGTTCCGGCGCTCGACACTTCGACGTCGGACCTTCCCGCAACGCCGAACATTCGACGGGAAATTGCCTCGGCGAGCGGGCTGCGGCAGGTGTTGCCGCTGCAAACGAAGAGGATCTTCATTGCCTCAGTTGTCTCCAACGACGTCCGGAACACTCTCGCGAAGCGCGGCTGCCGAGATGGCGCCGGGGCGGATCACTCGAGGCCTGCGACCCGTGCAGTCGATTACCGTCGACGGAGAAGACGGCAAAAGCTGACCGCCGTCAAGCACATGAAGCTTTCCCTTGGTGACCGCTTCCCCCCACTGGTCGATAATCTCCTGCGCGTTAGTTGCCGGCGGGATCCCTGGCCGGTTGGCGCTGGTGGACGTTATCGGCTCCCCGTAGGCGGTGACAAGCCGCGAAAGCCCTGGATGCGGTGACCATCGAACGGCGATGCCGCCCTCCGGCCCGCGAAGCTGGTCCGGTACGCGCTTTTCCCCGCCCGGCAGGACCATCGTCAGCGGACCGGGCCAGAACCGGGCTGCGAGCTGTGCTGCAGACGCGTTGAGGTGAAGTCCGAGCCGTGAGATCATCTCGCTCGATGCGACGATGAGCAGAAACGGTTTGTTCGCGGGCCGTCCCTTCAGGGCGATGAGGTTCGCGACGGATTCACGGTCGACACCGCCACCGAATCCGTAGACTGTCTCGGTGGGATACGCGAGTACGCCCCGCGCATTGAGATGAGCGATGGCTCCCTTGAGACCGTGCTCGATCTCTTCGGGCGACCAGAATGGGGCGGCAAGTGGGGAAACAGTCACTCAGGCAAGATACTTAGCGCTTCGGCGCGCACGAAGTCCGATTCATCAGTGATCTTCATCGCCCGCTCACTTCCCTGCACGAAGACAACCTTCATCCCGAACCTTTCAAGGAGCGCAGCATCGTCGGTCGCGCTGATTCTCTCTTCGAGCGCCCGGGCATGCGCGGCCTCGATCAGTTCTCGCGGAAAGGCCTGAGGAGTCTGAATTCGAACAACTCCTTCCCTGTCGATCGTCTCGGTGATCTCGGCCGATCCGTTGATCCTCTTCAAGGTGTCTGTCACGGCAAGGCCGGCCGCCGCTCCGTGACCGAGTCTCGCTTCGACTATTACCCGCTCGATCATTCCGGAGGTCACAAGAGGGCGGGCAGCATCGTGAATGACGACGACACTCACGTCCGTCGGCATGTCTTCGAGACCGTTTCTGACTGAGTCTCCCCTTTCGCGACCGCCGACGGAGAGGAGAAGCCTCTCTGTGTCGCACTGAAACAACCAGGCGGGTGGATCACCGACATGGTCGAAGGGAAGAACGACGACGACCATCGCCACATCATCCCGTGCCTGAAACTTTTGGACGCTGTGAAGCAGCATCGGTTTCCCTGCTACCCATCGAAACTGTTTCAGCTCGGCCCCGCCAACGCGCGAGCCGCTGCCGGCAGCGACGATCACGACGCCGATGTCAGCCCTCATTGGAAGAGCTGGCTGAAGAGCTCCGCAATAGTGCGAACGCCGATCGGCTTGATTCCCTTCGGTGCGCGCGATGGAATGGCGCGATGCGCCATGAATGCGCGCGTCATTCCCATCTTCGCCGCCTCGGCGAGACGCCGCTCAGACTGAGACACGGGTCTCACTTCGCCACCAAGTCCCACTTCGCCGAGGAAGATTGAGTCAACGCCGACAGGCCGGTCGTAAACACTGGACGCCAGCGCCGCCGCGACAGCGAGATCGCCTGCGGGTTCCTGCAACCGAACGCCGCCAACGACATTGAGAAAGACGTCGAGCTGTGAGAAGGAAAGACCAGCGCGCTTGTCGAGAACGGCCAACAGGAGCGCGAGCCTTCGGTTGTCAAATCCAGTCGCGACGCGCTGCGGCGTTCCGAATCCTGACTTCGCAGCAAGTCCCTGGATTTCAATCAGCACGGGTCTGCTTCCTTCGAGCAAGGCGGTCACCGCACTTCCCGACGCGTGATTGTCCCGGTCGCCGAGGAAAAGCTCGGATGGATTCGACACTGGATCGAGTCCGCGGTCTGTCATGCGGAAAACGCCGATCTCGTCGACACTTCCAAAACGATTCTTGATCGCGCGAAGGATGCGATGATCGAGCATGCCCTCACCTTCGAAATACAGCACGGTGTCGACGATGTGCTCGAGCGTCTTCGGTCCCGCGATTCCTCCGTCACGCGTAACGTGGCCGACGACAAAAACAGTGATGCCTGTTTCCTTTGCAAAGCGCATGAGCCGCGCAGCGCACTCGCGAACCTGGCCAACACTTCCGGGTGCACCTTCGAGATCGGCCGTGAAAACAGTTTGAATGGAATCGACGACAACGACTGAAGGTCCAAGAGCAGCCGCTGTCGCAAGAATCGTTTCGAGCAACGTTTCGCCGAGGAAGTTGACGTCTGTCGCGATATCGGTGAGACGCTCCGCTCGCAGGCGAACCTGGAGGGCAGACTCTTCGCCGGATACATACAGAGTTCCGCGGCCGCTTGCCTCCAGCTTGGCCGCAACCTGGAGCAGCAGCGTTGACTTGCCGATTCCCGGCTCGCCACCGATCAGAATCATCGAGCCGGGGACGATGCCCCCGCCGAGCGCAAAGTCGAATTCATCGAGACCGGTTTTCCATCTCTGCTCTTTTGCGCCAGAGATTTCGCGCAGTCGGCGCGGCTCCGCGATCGAGCCACCTTCGGCGAGTGATTTGTGTCCGCCGATTCGACGCGCAGCTCCGCCTTTTCCGGTCCCCGCTGTCGATTTGGAAACGACTTCTTCGACCAGAGTATTCCACTCTCCGCAGACATCACACTGTCCGGCCCACCGCGAATGATCGGCGCCGCAGCTGGTGCAGCGGAAAACGCTCCGTGCCTTCGGCGTCACTGGTTCGGCTGGCGGGCGGAGTAGTTCTCGAAGCGCGTGAAGGTCTTGTTGAAATGAAGATTCACAAGCCCTGTTGGACCGTTACGCTGCTTTCCGACGATGATCTCAGCCCGTCCTTCGAGAGAGTTGCCGTCCTTGTCCGTTGGTCCGTCGTACATCTCCTGCCGGTAGATGAACATCACAAGATCAGCGTCCTGCTCGATTGCCCCGGATTCGCGAAGATCAGAGAGCTGCGGGCGCTTGTTCTCGCCTGTTCTCTGCTCCGGTGCGCGCGAGAGCTGCGATAGAGCGACGACCGGGACGCGAAGCTCACGAGCGAGCGCCTTCAGCGAGCGTGAGATGTAGCTGATTTCCTGCTGGCGGCTTTCGGAGCTCGTGGGACCCTGCATGAGCTGCAGATAGTCGATGATGACCATTCCGATATTATTGTCGATCTTGAGACGTCGTGCCTTGGACCGCATCTCGAGCAGCGTGATTCCCGGAGTATCGTCGATCCAGATTGGTGCGTGGCTCAGGATCCCGGCCGCGCGGCCCAGTCTGACGAACTCGTCGTCGTGAAGCTTGCCCTTTCTGAGTCTCTGTGCGTCAACACGGCCTTCTGATGTCAGCAGTCGCTGGACGAGTTGCTCCTTGCTCATTTCGAGCGAGAAGAACGCGACGGGCACGTTGTTGTCGAGCGCTGCGTTCTGGGCAATGTTCAAGACGAAAGCTGTTTTTCCCATCGAGGGGCGAGCCGCCACGATAACCAGGTCGGAAGGCTGGAAACCTGCAGTAAGTTCATCCAGATCCTTGAATCCGCTGCCGACGCCAGTAACCGATTCCCCGCCGCGCTGAAGGAGCTCGATGCGCTCCATCGTCGGCCAGAGCAGCTCCTTGATTCGCGTGAAGCCTTCGATGCCCCGGCTCTGATTGACCTCGAAGATCTTGTGCTCGGCAGCATCCAGAAGCTCCGCCGCCGGAGCAGCCGACTCGAAGGCCTCGGCAACGATTGCAGTGGATACTTCGATCAGCCGGCGGCGAAGCGATTTCTCGCGGACGATCTTCGCATGGTATTCGATGTTAGCCGAAGTCGGGACGGCATCGACGAGAAGGCTGATGTAGTCCTTGCCGCCACTGGATTCGAGATCGCCGTTTCGGAGAAGCTCTTCCGACAAGGTGAGCGGATCGACGACGTCGCCACGCTCGGAGAGGGCGAGCATCGCGCGAAAAATCCGGCGATTGCCCTCCCGGTAAAACATTGTGTCGTCTACATACTCGGTGGCGCGGAGAACTGCCTCCGAATCCATGAGCATGGCTGACAGGACGGCCTGTTCTGCATCTTCGGAGTACGGCGGGCGCCGCTCCGAATACGGGTCACGGCCCTGTGGCGTTATCGAGAATTCTGCGGGCGAGCTGGACATCTTCCCAAGTAGGTCGTTTCCACGCCGGATTACGCAGCAGGGCGGCGGGGTGGTACGTGACGACGACAGGAATACCGCGGTAACGATGAACGTCGCCACGGAGCTTTCCAATCGGCGTTTTTGTGTTGAGAAGAGTCTGCGCTGCAAAGGTGCCAAGAGCAAGGATCACTTTCGGCTGAATGAGATCCATCTGGCGAATCAGATACGGCGTACAGGCTTCGATCTCGTTCGGTTCGGGATTCCGGTTCCCCGGTGGGCGATGCTTCACAACGTTTGTGATGAATACGTCATCTCGCGACAAATCCACGGCGGCGAGAATCTTCGTGAGGAGCTGCCCGGCAGCGCCGACGAATGGCAAGCCCTGTTCGTCTTCGTTAGCTCCGGGTCCTTCGCCGATGCAGACGAAATCGGCATTCGGGTTGCCGGCTCCGGGCACTCCGCGAGTCGCCGTTTTGTAGAGCGGGCACAACGTGCACGACTCGACCTCGGCAGCGATCGTGGCAAGGCTGTCGCCGCCAACGATCTCGACTTCCACTGCCGTTGCAACGGCGACCTTGGACGCCGGAGACTTCACGATTCCAGGTGTCGCTGCTTCCGCGGAGAGTGCCTCCCTCCAGCCACCGGAACCCGAAGCGGACGGCGACAAGCCTTTTCCGATCGCACCAATGGCCTTCATCACCTCGTCGACGCTCATCGAATCGAGGACCAGCTCCGATTCACCAAGATCCCGCCGCTGTTCGAGATAGAGGCGCAGGCGCTGCTTAGCGTCCATCGAGTAACGCCTCTATGCGATCAAGGATCACGTCCGCAACTTCTGTCTTCTTCATCATCGCAATCTCTTCGCTTGCGCCACCTGCCGAAAGAATGGTGACGCGATTTGTATCGACGCCAAAGCCGGTCCCTTCATCAACGGCGCTGTTGGCGACGATCATATCGAGACCCTTGTCCTCGAGTTTTTTCGCGCTGTTCGCTAGCAGGTTCTCGGTTTCGAGCGCAAAACCGACGACGATCGAGCCTGGCTTCCTCGCTGATTTTGTAGACTTCAGAATGTCGTCTGTTTCAGTCAACTGGATCGGCTGCGGTCTTTCCGCCGCGGTTTTCTTGATTTTCTGAGACGCGGGATCGGCCGGGCGGAAATCAGCGGGTGCCGCAGCCATGACCAGAACGTCGGTTGAAGGAAGAATATTCTCTATGGCGGTCTTCATCGATGTGACACTCTCTGCACGGACGACATCGATTCCATGCGGAAGAGGTACGTCCATGTGGCCCGCGACGAGCGTCACCTTCCCGCCGCGGCGCCACGCCGCCTCCGCCACTGCGACTCCCATCTTCCCGGTGCTGTGGTTAGAGATGAACCGAACGGGATCAATCGACTCGCGAGTGGCTCCCGCCGTGACGACGATGTTCAGCCCGGCCAGACTGCCTTTCAATTCGAGCTCTTTGCCGATTTCTGCGACCACAGCTTCTGGCTCTGGCATTCGCCCCGGGCCTGAGCCTTCGCCGACTGCAAGCGGCCCGTCGTCGGGATCGAGAACCGTGTAGCCGAGCTTGCGCAGCTGGCGGACGTTTTGTTTTGTCTGCGCGTTCGCCCACATTCGATCGTTCATCGCCGGTACAAGCAGAACGGGCGACGTATTCGCCAACAGGCAGGCAGTCAGAAGATCGTCGGCCATTCCGTGAGCCGAGCGGGCAAGAAAATCGGCCGTCGCGGGTGCGACGACGAAAATCGATGCTTCCCTTGCAAGACGGATGTGATCGAGCGCGTTTCCTGGTCCGAAGATTTCGGTGAAAACGCGGCGTCCCGTGACTGCCTCGAAAGTGATCGACCCGACGAATTCCTGCGCCGCGCGGGTCATCACAACGTCGACTTCAGCGCCCGCCTGCGTGAGCAGGCGCGCGACCATCACGGATTTATAACTTGCTATCCCCCCGGTGATCCCGAGGAGGATACGGCGGCCTTCGAAGGGCCGCACGAGAGCTATTCGGTGCGGCGGCGGGGCACGACGCGATACTGGATCTCGCCGTCTGTCAGATCCTCGAGCGCACGCGTCGTGAGCTTCTTCTCGCCTGGAGCTGAGCGGTCACGCGGAAACTCGTTGAGCACGCGCGCGAACTTCGCCGCAACGAGAACTCCGAGGTACTTGTTCGTCGCGTGCTTCGCGACATCTGTCGGGATGAAAACCTGCATTAGATCTTGCTCCTGATTATGTGTTCAAGCTGGCGTTCGAGATCGTGCACGATCCCGTCGACCCGTTGGTCCAGGCCGGTCACCCGCTCCCGCTTCGATGCTTCAGCGTCGATGATCTCGGAAACCGCCGAAACGGCTTTTTCGAGATCTGCGTTCACTACAACATAATGGTACAACCCTATTGCCCGAAGCTCCTGAATGGCGCTTTTCAGCCTTCGGGCCATTGAATCCGGGTCTTCTGTGCCTCTGGCCTCGAGCCGGCGGAGCAGGATCTGGCCATCCGGGGGCAGAATGAAGATCAGGACCGATTCCGGATAGCTGGCGACAAACTGCTCTGCCCCCTGGACGTCGATGTCCATGACTACGTGCCTTCCCGAGCCCAAAACCCGGTCAACTTCGCTTTTTAGCGTGCCGTAATTCCGGCCATGGACATCTGCCGACTCGGCAAACTCATCGCGTTCTCGAGCCTCTCTGAACTCCTCGGCGGACAGGAAGAAGTAGTCCTGGCCTTCGACCTCCCCCGGGCGCGGCTGCCTCGTGGTGCAGGAAACCGAGTAACCCAGGTCGTTTCTGATCGCGAGAAGCGTGTGCGCGATGGTTGTTTTGCCCCCGCCCGAGGGCGACGAGAGAATGACCGGGAAGCTGCTCACTCGATGTTCTCGACCTGCTCCCGGATCCTTTCGAGTTCTTCCTTGATGATCACTACCTGCGCGAGGATCGGAGCGTCGTTTGCCTTGCTTCCCATCGTGTTTGCCTCGCGCACCATTTCCTGGAGCAGAAATCCGAGGCGCTTCCCGACCGGCTCTTCCGCACCATCAGAGACGGATTGTCTGAATGAATTGATGTGCGACTCGAACCGGTCGACTTCTTCAGCGATGTCCAGCTTATCCGCGAGGATCGCGACCTCCTGCGCAAGCCGCTGCTGATCGACGTTTGCACCGGCCGCGAGCTCTTTCACCGACTTCTTGAGCCGCGTCGCCTGCTCGTTCATTCTGATGGGACTGCGATCGCGAACCAGTCCGACTGCCTTCTCCACGAGGTCAATTCGCTCGAGGAGAAACACAGAGAGCCGCCCGCCCTCCTCGCGTCGCATTTTGCGAAGCGCCGTGACGGCATGATCAACGATCCCCAGTAATTCCGCAACCGTACCATGTTCTGAGTCGTCCGCCTGGCTCTCGACAACTCCGGGAAGCCCGAGGATTGTTGCGGCATCGAGCGAGTCGGAAAGACCGTGGCGCGTCTGCAAGTCGCGAAGCGTCGCGACATACTCGGAGAAGCGCGCATCGTTGATTCCGGGCCCTTTCGACTGCTCCTTGTCCACCCGGCCGATGAGCGCGACATGCCCGCGCGCGACTCGCTGCCGCAGCAGCTCGCGTACGTCGCCTTCCCACTTGGCGAACATCCCCGGGAGCTTGATGCTCGGATTGAAGAACCTGTGGTTGACGGTCCGGATTTCGACGCTCACTCCGCAAGCGCCAACCTTTCCTTCGGCCGAGCCGAAGCCAGTCATGCTGGATATCATATGAGAAGGCCGAACTTACGGAATGACAACGATTTGGTCAATTCCAGAACTCCCATCTGAAGCCGTAATAGCTAATGGCCCTCGGCATGTAGAAATCCGGAATGATCTGGTACAGGTCTCCGAAAATATTTCGCACCTGATACGTCGCGACGCCCCTCAGAATTCGTATCTCGAGCTGCGCCGAGCTGATGCCGCTGGCCGAAGTTGCGCGGGGCCCGGTCAAAGTGGGAAACAGGACGGCGCGGCGGTACTCGTGAACCACCGCCACCTTGATTCCAAGGTTCCCGCTCGGAAAGCGCGAGAGCCAGCGCGTGATCAAGTTGATCTCGGATCTGGCCTGATACCGGGGCTGGTAATACCCGGCGGAGTCCCACATCGTCCCCTGAATGTCGACGTTGATGTCTTTATAGACAGGGCCCCGGAGCGCGGCATAGTAACCGTTTCGCCGTCCCACGGACCTGCTTACATACGCCGTATCGAATATTACGGGCGGCTGGAGGAAGGCCGTGTCGCGCGTCATGAATCCGCCGATCAACCACGGACGGAATAGTCGAACTCCGACTTCGACTCTGGCGGCAGTGTACTTCGGATTCGACCCTGCCACTTCGTTGTCAGGAAAAATCGTCGAAAGCGAGCCCGTAACCGCGAAAAACGGTATTGGCATGGCGCTTACGACTGCGTCTGCGTGACCCACTTTCGAGAGAAAGTTCTTTTCGGTGAAAACGCTTACCAGGCCACGAGTGCCGCCGAATTCGAACCGCGCACTCGGCGAATGGTACACGTCGCCGTCAAACGCCCTGATTCGATCAGATACAGAGAATCTGAGCGGCCCGCGAAAATAACCGCCGGCAGCGACGAACTGATTTCTGCTGCTCGTGGAGTCGACCGTATCTGGCAGGAGGTGCTGCGTGAGGGCTGCGCCAGCATCTCGCCTGGAGCTCGATTCCTCGAGTCGCATAGTCGACGCGATGAGTTGAAGCCACGGCCCACCGTCAACCTTGCCCAAGCCTGCTCGCAGATACGCGAGATCGTACGTGCCCTCGAAAGGCTGCAGCGACAAGCCACTACCGAAAGTGGGCTGAGTGACGCGCGATGCATTCGTCCGCATACCGAACGCGTCGATGCTCCACGACTTTTTCGCGATGCCTGTCCGAACCATGAATGAGAGCGCGTCACCGCCGCCCCCAAGGCGGGCAGACCTGGTGCTGTACTGTTGCCCCGCTACCTGCAAGCCGGCGCCGTTGTCAAAGCGCCTCCCGTAATAGCCGCGATACACGTTCGTGTTTTCGTCGCCAGTGAGAACGTCAACTCGCGTCGATGGGTCGGTTCGATCGACGCGCCAGCTTGTCACGTTGACTCTTATCTCATTCGCAAAGCGCTCGATTGAAACGTTCTCCAGTGTCCAGAGCTGAATAGTGTTGAGGTCCACGAGCCCCCCGTTACGAGGGTCGATGTTGTCGAGCTCGACTCCGTCGTAGAACACTTTGACTTTTGCCAGGTCGCCGTTGACGGCAGCGAACTTTGGCGATGCCAGCCAGCCGCTGCGGAAGGTGGTCGCCCATGGAACGCGCTCGAGCAGGTCAGCTAACGTGACCGCACCGCTCGCAAACATCTCGGCCGGGTTCCATGAGTATTGCGCTCCGATGTCCGCGGTCCGCGCGCCAACCCCGCGCCCGAAGGCCGCCTTGATGGTATCCGGCTTCGGTACGGCAGCGGCGCTGTCGGTCTTCGCCTTTGGGGGAATCGGCACTTCGCTCGCCGGCGGCACAACAACCTGAGCCGAGATGGCCGAAGAAGCTGCAACGAAAAACGCCCCGGCCACGAAGCCGAGGCGGGCGAAGTGAATCAACCGGCGTCGTGGGCTCAGCTCAGCCGTCCGCGAACGAACTCGATGAAGGTGCCGGTCGGATTGCCGGTCGGACCCTTCGGCATCGTTCCGAGGTCGGAGTCCGAGTACGCGGTACCAGCTATATCGAGGTGGATCCATGGATATTCTTCTGTGAATTCCTTCAAGAACATTGCCGCGCTGATCGATCCGCCGGGACGGCCACCGCTGTTCTTGATGTCGGCGATATCTGACTTGATTAGGTCCTTGTACTCGTCCCAGAGCGGCATTGGCCAGCTCGGCTCACCTGCTCTCTTGCCTGCAGCAACGATCTCTGTGACCAGATTGTCATCCACACTGAAGACGCCGGTTGCGGTGTGCCCCAGCGCAATGACGATTGCTCCGGTCAGCGTCGCCGCGTCCACGACTACAGCTGGATTGAACCGGCGTGCATACGACAACACATCTGCAAGAACGAGACGACCCTCGGCGTCAGTGTTGATGATCTCGATGTACTTGCCGAGGTGACTTTTCACCACGTCGCCCGGATTGACCGCAGTTCCAGAGGGCATGTTGGTCGTCGAGCCAATCAGTCCGACGACGTTGATGGGCAGCTTCATGCGTCCGATTGCTTCCAGCGCACCGAGAACTCCGGCGGCGCCACACATGTCGAACTTCATGTCCTCCATTCCCTGAGCCGGCTTGATCGAAATTCCGCCGCTGTCGAAGCAAAGTCCCTTTCCGACGAGAGTGACCGGCTTGTCTCCAGCCTTCCCGCCGTTGTACTCAACAGCGATGAGCTTCGGATCCTGGGGCGTTCCCTGCGCGACGCAAAGAAGCGCCCCCATTCCTTCGGCCTGCATTTCCTTTCGGCCGAGGACTGTGATCTTCATGCCGTGGCGCGTTGCGATATCCGTGGCGGTGTTCGCCAGAAATTCCGGTGTGCAGAGATTTCCCGGCATCATCGCGAGCGTACGCGCTAGTGAGTGTCCGGCGCCGATTGCTTCGCCGGCGCTGACACCGGCTCGTGCAGCGTCCGTGCTCGCCGAAACGATCGTCGCCTTTTCGAGTGGTGCGCGGCGTTCTGCTTCTGGAGCCGGGGTCTTTAGATCCTTGTATTCCCACGACCCGACAATGAGGCCGACGGTGATTGCCTCGGTTTCGCGCGGGTCTAACTCGCCCGAGTAGAAACCAAGATCAGCTGATCCGAGCTTCATTGCCTGCCGCGATGCGATAGCAGCGGCACGCCTGAACGACCCGGCCCTGTCGATGACCTTGCCCATGCCGATGAGGACGATCCGGCGTGCGCCGCCAGACGGACCGCTGAGCGCGAATACTTCGTCACGTCCCCCGCGGAAATCACGCATCTCGATCGACCGCTGTATTGACCCATTGAGGGATCTGTCCAGGTCGATCAGCCCGCCGGAAAGTTTTTGATCCTCACCAAGTGCGATTGCGAGGAGCGAGCCGGAGAATTCAGCGACGTTTCCCGACCCCAGCGACACTGATGCGGGCATTTACTTTCCCATTCCGGCAATGACCGCGTCGCCGAAGGCAGATGTCGAGACCTCGGTCGCTCCGGGCATCTGGCGAGCGAGGTCGTATGTCACGCGCTTTGCCTTGATAGCGTTTTCGACACCCTTCACGATGAGCTGTGCTGCCTCGTTCCATCCCATGTACTCGAGCATCATCACACCGGACAGGATTACGCTGCCCGGGTTGATCTTGTCGAGATTCGCGTACTTGGGAGCGGTGCCGTGAGTGGCTTCGAAGACAGCAACGCCATCGCCGACGTTTCCGCCGGGTGCGATACCGAGTCCGCCAACCTGCGCCGCTGCTGCGTCGGAGAGATAGTCGCCGTTCAGATTCGGTGTGGCGACTACGGAATATTCGGAGGGACGAAGAAGCATCTGCTGGAACATCGAGTCGGCAATGCGGTCTCTGATGATGACAGCTTCCGCCCGGCGCTCGGCTCCCGGCTTCGACAGGTCTGCTTCCGTGACAGTGGAACCGGAGAACTTTTCTTTCGCGACTTCATATCCCCAGTCGCGGAAGGCGCCCTCGGTGAACTTCATGATGTTGCCTTTGTGCACCAGCGTTACCGACTCGCGGGATTTGGTGACTGCATAGCGGATAGCCATTTCGATGAGGCGCTTTGAGCCGAACTCCGACATCGGCTTGATGCCGATCGCGGAATTCTCACGCATCTCTTTGCCGAATTCGGTGTGAATGAAGTCGCGCAGCCTGGTTGCTTCTGCGCTTCCCGCCTTCCACTCGATTCCAGCGTACACGTCTTCGGTGTTCTCGCGGAAGATCACGATGTCGACTTTCTCAGGCTCCTTCACCGGCGCGCCGACTCCTTCGAAGTAACGAACGGGACGGATGCATGCGTAGAGGTCGAGGACCTGACGGAGCGTGACGTTGAGGGATCGGATTCCTCCGCCAACCGGCGTTGTCAGCGGGCCCTTGATGGAGACGCGGAAGTCACCCATCGCGTCCACGGTTTCCTGTGGAAGCCAGTCGTTGAACTGCTTAAATGCCTTTTCGCCGGCGTAGACTTCCATCCATTCGATCTTTCGCTCGCCGCTGAACGCCTTTTCGACGGCAGCGTCGAAGACACGGACCGATGCTCGCCAGATATCCGGGCCTGTTCCATCACCCTCGACGAAGGGAATGATCGGGTGATTTGGAACGGAAACGTTTCCGTTTTCGAAGACGATGCGTTCGCCATTGCGGGGAACGGCGGAAAGCTTGTAATCAGGCATTTCGGATGGACGTCGCTAGGGTGATTTGCAGCCTTGAAAGTTAGGCGCAAATCGAACCCTCAGCAATCTTGGGTGCCCTCAAAACCCGGCGAGTCCGGAGTTCTCAGTAATACGTCGTGAGTGATTGGGTTTTGGTTACGGAATACTCAACGACTCATGCGTTACGACTGAAAAAGCCGGACTCTCTGGTCGTCTTCTACCATCCCGGCGCAAGCTGGAATCCAAACACCCAGTCCTTGCCCGGCCGCTGGAATGGATGAGCGTAATACGCCTCGAGCACGGCATAGCCGAAGAGATTCATCCGGGCAGTTACGCCAGTGCTGAACACTGGAACCCGACCAGTCGATGTGCGGGAGAACTCGAGCGTCGGCGAGTCTCCGCGCGACCACGCAACTCCTGCGTCAACAAAGGGCGAAATCTCCAGTGGCAGCGGAGACCGAATGAGTCCCAGCCGATCATTGCCGAGCACTGGAATTCTCAGCTCGGCACTGGCAGCGGCAACCTTGCTGCCCACAAGACGATCGAACGCAGGACAGGCGTTGGGGTTCGACTGGTTCGTGGTGCACTCGACAGGATCAAACGACTCAGCCGAATACCCTCTGACCATCGACGGGTCACCGAGGAACAGGGGCGTCAAGCCGTTGCTTTCTGCGTCCGTTCCGTACCGACCGAAGTGAATTCCCTTCACTGCGAGCGTTACCGGCTTTGCGAAGAAATACTTTCTCATGTCGGCGAGCGCCGACTCGAATTGCATATCACCGAAGGTTGGGGCTATTTCGAAGCGGTACCTCCATCCGGTTATTGGGGAGGTGAAACCAAAAAATGAATTGTCCCCAACGAGCGCGGCTGCAGCCTGTCCGTATTTGATCGATGGGGCCGAGGTAGTGTCGAACGAGTTTTCTTCGACCACCCGATTTCCAACGACGACCAGCTCCTCGACCCGCGTGTTGAACCCGAGACGTGTCGCGCCCACGCTGAATTCAACACGCTTCGTTACTGAAAACGGATACTGGGTAATGAACGTGAGCTGATCCACGAAAACGCGTTGAGTGAATTGCTGAATCAGCTCGCCCTGGAACTGCTGGCCGCCTGACGTAACTGTAGTCGGCGACGCTTGCGCAAATGAGCTCGCGTACGGCGAGTGCGCTGCGTCGATCGCCCAGTTGTAGCGGTGCTCGAGATTCTGATACATCACCTCGCCACCGAGGTCCTTGAGTGTTCCGGTCGCCTGGATGCCGATCCCGAGATTTCGATTACCCAGGATGTCGGTGAAGTAGAAGGACGTTCCGCCGCCCACGTACGTGCCGCCTGTCCCGGTTGCGATCCCCGCGCTGGGCTGACCTGCCGCGGCGAGAGCGAGCGAAGCGTGATAAGGCGAAACCTTGAAGTCACCGCCGGGGGGCAGTCCTGTGGAAGCGTCAGCGAGATACTGGGATACTGTCGATGAAGAGAGTGCCTGGGCTGGTGGAAGGAGGCCGGCAGCTGTCTGGGCTCCCTGCACTGGCGTTCCCGAGGCACGGTCGGGATTCAGAGCGTAGACGCCGTAGCCCTGACGCTCGAAGACAGAGAAAACGATTCGTCCGGTTGTGGGTGAAACCGAATAGGCGGGGGAGAGATCGGTGATTCCGCTGACCCCGGTTGCGACGTTCGTTATCTGTGACACAGCGCCGCCATTGAGCGCAACGCGATAGAGGTCGCTTACGCCACTGCGGTCCGACACGAAGTAGATCGCACTGCCGTCAGGCGTGTAACGCGGGTTGATATGCTTCCCGGTTGAGAATACGTCGACGGCCCTGATCGCGCCCGACCCAATGTCAATGATCGCGAGGCGCATCGGGCCGTGAGTCAGGGACGAGAAGTCAGTGCCGCTGTTCCTATCGGTCGAGAATACGAGTGATCGGCCGTCAGGAGACCAGGCAGGTTGGATGTCAGCAAAACGATCGTGCGTCAGCTGCTTCGCCTTGTGCGATGGAATGTCGTAGACGTAGAGATCGCTCACGCCTCCGTCAGTTCCGCTGAACGCGATGCTGTTTCCGTCAGGCGACCATTCGGGATTCTGGATAGCGCCAACTCCAGGAACGGCGAGCTGGCGCTCGACATTTTGCGATGCAACGTCGAGAATCGCGATTTCCTGATTTCCTTTCTGGTAGACGATGAAGGCGAACTTCCGGCCGTCCGGCGACCAGGTTCCTGCGGACGAGATGAAACTCAGCGCGTCGAATTCGGTCGACGTGCTCACATCGGCAAGTCGCTTGATCGACTTGCCCGTCAACGCATCTGCGAGATAGAGGTCGTAGCCAAACAAGCCGCGAGCAGCAAAGAAGGCGACGTATTTTCCGTCGGGACTGATAACCGGTGAAAGACTCGACTCGCCATCCTTTTTCACCGGAAGGAGTGGCTCGCCAACCTGCTGTGGTACAGTGCGCGATGCAATGATTGGAGCGTAGGCCGCCCTGGTCGCCGCAATCCATTCTTTTGACAGTGAATCGCTGCTTATGCCTAGCGCCCTCTTGATGCCGGGATCGAATCCGAGCTTCAACGCGGCCTTGTAAGCCTCGACCACGGCCTTGTCTCCGTACTTTCCACCGACGTACGCCCAGAGTGCTTCCCCGTAACGATAGGGAAAGAAGCGAGTGTCATTCGTGAGCTGCTTGATAGTCGGGAGCCTGTTGCGCAGCACTGCGTCGCGCATCCACATGGCCGTATTCGGGTCGTTGCGGCCAAGCGACAGATACTCGGCGGTTCCTTCGATCATCCATAGAGGAAGCTGTTCAATACCGCCGCTTCTGCCGCCGGGGCCACTTTTTGGATCGTGCGCGATGTCGTACTGGAACTCGTGCACCATCTCATGGCCAAGCACGTGGTCGTTGTCGCGGTACACGCCCGTGAGTGGCATGATTAGCCGGTCGCGCAGTGACTCGGTTACACCGCCTGTGCCTTCGCTCAGCTGCTCGCCAACTGCGTTCGTCTGCTGAAAGTCAGGCTGGTTCGCATAAAGCAGGATCGGCTTCCGGTTCCTGAGCTGATGATTGAAGATTCCGCTCAGTCTCGCGTCCCACCGTTCTGCCATCCGGGCCATGTCGCGCGCCGGTTCTTCCTCTTCAGAATAGAAATGGAGACGAAAGTGAGGCGTCTCCAGGACGCGAAAGTCGAACCGCTCGTACTGAACCTTGTTGCGCCCGAAGTATTGAGCCGAGGCGGTGCCGGGGAAAAAAGCGCACAACGTTGCAGCGAGGAGTAGCGCTGAAGCAAAACGCGAGTTTTTTTTCATTCCAGACCTGTTGGTTGATAATCGTGCGGTCCAATAGGCACGAAGCATTCCGGCTGGCTTTTTCGCGACCGACGGCGGGCCCGGGCGGGCCCCGGCTGCTATGGCCTGGCTATCAGGGGGTGCATTACCGCTTTCACATCTAGAGCGATGTTACGAAAGCGCACGGCAGAGGTGGCGGGTATGGGCCCCCGCGAAAACATGATTACCGCGAAGAAATCCCCTCCCCCTACGAGCCCGCCAAACCCGAGAACCGAGCGAATGCCGTACCGTTTGACGAATGTCTCCTGGGCCGGAATGTAGGGACTCCCAAGCGCCTGCTCGACGTGGAAAACGTTGTAGCTCTTGCCGGCGCTTTTCTGAACCAATTGTTCGTCCGGAGCTACCACGTCGGAGATTGCAAGGCCCATCTCCCGAATGAGCTGCGCAATCATCGGTGCCCCTTCTACCATTTGCGCGCTAGGCAGCGGAATCGCCTGGTGGGCCACTGACTGACGTGGATCGCACCAATGCGGCTCCTGACCGATTGTTGCAACAAGTGTCAGACACTTCATCGTGCTCGAAGCCTCGATCCCCGCAAGCTGAGTCGTCGCGAATGCCTGAAGACGCGGCTCGAGATCCCCGAGCGAGTAAGTTTTGTAGAATCTGATCAATGCGCACGAGCGCGCCCCCTGAGGGTGGCCGCATTCCTCGTACAGGTAGTCAACGATCGAGTGCGCTGCTTCCGGGACAGTCGTTGCATCTCCCGCGGCCCCGCGGATGCCACGTCCGCACTGGAGCATGTCGACAATCGAAAAGTCCGACAAGTCGAAAGTCATTTCATGACCAGTTCAGGACGATCTTACCGAAGGTGTCGTTCGATTCCATGAGGTCATGGGCTCGGCTGATTTCGGAAAAAGAAATGACGCTGTGAACGACGGGCATGAGTGACCCATCGTCGAAAAAGGGCAAAAGGCGGTCCGCGAACTCCTCGACGAGCGCAATTTTTTCTTCGAGTGGGCGCGACCTTAGCACGGTGCCGACGAGCTGAAGCCGCTTCTGCATCAAAACACCGAGCTGGATTTGACTCTCCCGTCCCCCAGTAACACCGACCTGCATGATTCGACCGCGCGAAACGAGAACTTTCATGTTTCCGGCGAGGTAGTTTCCTCCGACGAGATCGAGAACTGCGTCAACGCCATCCGGAAAGACTTCGAGAACGAGCTCGGGCCAGTCGGCGCCCGAGGCGACGACAGAGTTCTCGAGGCCAAGCTCAGCGGCCTTCTCAAGTTTCGATGCGGAGCGTGATGTGCCGACCGTCCTGAGTCCTCCCCGCCTAGCCAGCTGAACGGCAGCGGTGCCAACGCCACTGCCGGCCGCATGAATGAGGAGTCGCTGACCGACCTGCATTGCCAGCTGCCTGAAGACCGCGTCGTATGCGGTAAGGAACGCTTCAGGAATCGACGCCGCTTCCTCGAACGTGAGACGCGCAGGAACTCTCATCGCTTCTCGCTCGTGGGTGCACACGAGCTCGGCGTGAGCGCCGCCGCCAACGAGTCCCATCACGGCGTCGCCAATTTTCCATCGCGTAGCGTTTTCCCCAATCGCTTCGACCTCACCGGCGTACTCGAGGCCCGGGATGTCAGCAGGTACGCCGGGTGGCGCCGGATACGACCCACGCCTTTGGGAAATGTCCGCGCGATTCAATGCCGACGCGCGGACGCGAACGAGGATTTCTTCCGGGCCCGGACGCGGAGATTCAACGGCTCGCTCCTCGAGCACGCCCGAATCACCCGGCCGCGTAATTACGATCGCTCTCATGTCTTAAGATGCTGCTTTACGATGCGGCGTCCATTCTCAGGATCAGGAAAAGGCCCCCGCGAATGAAACCATTCACGAGGGCCGATCAAAATACCCGGGACGAGACTCGAACTCGTATATCTCGAAAGATGAGGGATTTTGAGTCCCTTGCGTCTACCAATTCCGCCACCCGGGCAGAACTCGGTATTTACACTTCGCAGCGCAGCGAAACAAGTCACTCGTACCGCAGTAGCGCCCCGCTAGTTATTTCCTGGAAGTCGGCGGCATCGGCTGAAGCATCCGCCGTTTCATCTGGCCACGCATCGGCGGCTGCATCTGTCCTTCACCGGGCCCACCCATCCTTCGCTGCATTTGTGGCCCTCGCATCTGCTGCGCCCGCTGCCGCATTTCAGCCTGGAGACCAAGGTATTTCGCGCGCTGGACAGGATTCAGGAATTTTCCGAGCTCACGCTGCTCGCTCTGAATTAAATCAATGCGCTGACGCTGAATCTGGATCGACTGATCGAGAAGCTGGCTGACCCTGGCCTGACTGGCGCTATCTCCCATCATGATCTGGGCTCGCAGCATCTGCCTCGTCGTGCGCTCGCGCGTCATCAGGTCCATGCGCTGCTTTTCGAAGTCCTTGTTGGCAGCCTGAAGCTTCGTCATCTGCTCCTCCGTCAGGCCAAGGCGCCGCTGGACTATCTCTCCAGTGCGCTGCCGCAGGCGGTTTTCGAGCTCAGCTCGCCTCGGATTGCCTCCAGGCGCCTGGCGAGGGGTCATCGTACCGGGATCCTGAGCGAGCGCAGACTGAGTGGTCGCAATACCAAGAGCGGCCACGATAGCCATACGCAGGGAAACCTTCAGATTGATCATTGCAGTGAATCCTCATCAACGGAAATAGTCATTGGCTCAGGCTCGCCCGACGGAATGGCCTCGACATTGTCGAGACCATTGACGAGTGATTCGAGCTGATCGTCGCTCAGATCCTGCACGCCTCCGGTGAGCGAGAGTCCGGCGTTCGATTTCCCAACCGCATTGACGCTTGCCACAACCTGGTTGGTCACGCCGGTAACAGAAACAGCCTGGCTTTGCGCCGACGCTGGCGCCCGCCCGGACGTCGCCGGCGTCGCGATCGAAGCCGAAGTCTCTGGAGATACGACAGCCTGCCTGCGCGCATTTGCGAAGGTGAGGCTGCCGGTCACCAGAAGTGCTGCAACGGCCGCCACTTTCCAAAGCAACGACGACTGACGACGTGCACGAGCCGGCGCCGAAGCAACAAGCTGATCGGCCACTGCTGGTATCGCTGCGGGCAACGCCGCGACAATTCCTGCAACGTCAATACGCGGAGCAATCGGAGCCGAGCCCAAAACTTCCTCGAGCAGCCGAACCTCCTCGCGGCAATCAGCGCACGTCTCGATGTGAGCCCTCATCGTAATCGTATCCAAATCGCTCAACCGGCCATGCAAGAGGTCGGGCAGAGCGTCGCGGACTTCCGCATTCATGCAATCATTCATCTAAAAACTCCTTCACAGCGCGCATTGCGTTGTGATAGTGAACTCGAGCGGCGCCTTCCGTTGTTTCCACCAGCCCCGCGATTTCCTTGTAGGAAAGTCCCTGCTCTACCCTCAGCAAAAAAACTTCCCGTTGCGTTGGCGACAAACTCGTCACCGCCTTCCTGACCCTGCTCTCTGCTTCTTCCGCCAGCAGTCCATCGAGCGCGTCGTATTCCGTTGTCGCGTCCGATGGCTCTATTGAAACCGTTGCTCTGTGCCGCCTTTCTGACCGCCGCCGATCGAGCATCAAACGCCTCTCGATAGTGAACAGCCAGGTCCTGAGCGAGCTTTCTCCACGAAACGCGTCGAGCGATCCGAATGCCCGAACGAACGTGTCCTGCACCAGCTCTTCGATCTCGTCCCTTTCCCCCGAGCTCATCGCGAACCGGGCAAGTGCGTCCGCGTGCCGACTCACGAGCGACGAAGCCGCCCTCGAGTCCCCTGCTCTCCACCGCGCGATCAGCTCTCGATCGGATTCGTCGCCCTGAGTCGAGGAAGTCATTCAATTCGTGATGTTTGACGGTCTGCGGGCCATATCGTTAAGGCGTATGATTAGCTCTAACCTGAGCCGGATTCTGAATGTATTCGAAGTCTGAACCGCCCATTGCCATCTCCCACCGCGGTTTGCATCACAACGCGCCGGAAAACTCCATTCCCGCCTTTCTCGCCGCCATAGACGCGGGAGCACTCGCCATCGAGCTGGATGTACACACCAGCGCCGACAGCGTCATCCATGTACACCACGACCCGGCTCCAGGTGGCCTCGATCCCAAAGGCAATCAATGGAAAGCCATCGCCGAGCTGACTTCCGCCGAGCTGAAACAGGCCAGGCTGTTCGGCGAGGTGGCCATCCCGACGCTCGATGAAGTCATCGAAGCAGTCGACGGACGGGCCGGGATCTTCATCGAGGTAAAAGGGCTCGGGATGGAAGATGCTCTCGTCCGCTGCCTCAAACGCCACCTCGGCCGCATCGACCAGCTCGCGGTTCACTCATTTGACCACAGGATCATTCGAAGAATTGCGGGCTTGCTCCCCAGCGTCCGGACAGGCCTGTTGCAGGTCTCGTATCTGGTGGACAGCTGTGCGCTTCTCCGTCAGTCGGGTGCGACCGATCTCTGGCAGCAGGTGGACTTCATCGACGCCGAGCTCGTTTCTGGCGTTCACGCCTGTCGCGGAAAGGTCATCGCATGGACAGCGAACACGGTTGAACAATGGGAGAGGCTTTACCACCTCAACGTTGACGGAATCTGCACTGACAAGGTCGACGAATACGTCGCATGGGCTGCGGCCCGAAAGTAGCCAGCGGCGTCAATCCGGAGATTCCCTTACAACCGCAGTCCTGTCCACCGGCGCGCGTAGTTGTATGTTTCCCGCGCTCGAGCGCAGCCTGCGCTGAGCGCTGAACCTCGGAGGAGCACTCACTCGATGAAAAGTTATTTCGTTCGATTTGCCCTGATTGCAGCTGTAGCCGGCTGTACTCAGGCAAAGCCGGCAGAACCACCCAAACCGGATGCGTCGAAGGATTCTGCCGCGCAAACCGGTCCTGGTGGGATATCGCGGCCAAACGCTGATCCATTCCCGAGCACATACGTGCAGCGGGCAGCAGCGCCGCTCGTGATCAGAAACGTGAACATCATGACCGCTGCCGGACCCACGATTCGGAACGGCGCTGTTTCGATCGCTCATGGGAAAATCGTTGCGGTTGGCGCAACGGTCGACGTCCCGGCCGGTGCGACCGTAATCGATGGCGGCGGCAAATACGTCACACCCGGCATCATCGACACGCACTCGCACCTTGGCGTTTATGCGGCTCCAGGCGGTGGTGCACTAAGCGACGGAAACGAGGCGACGAACCCCGTCACCGCGCACGTCTGGGCCGAGCATTCTGTGTGGCCGCAGGATCCGCAGTTCCCGAGAAACCTCGCCGGCGGCGTGACGACGCTTCAGGTGCTGCCGGGATCGGCGAATCTGATCGGTGGACGCAGCGTCGTTCTCAAGGTCGTTCCTGCGAGAACGGTTCAGGGAATGAAGTTCCCCGGCGCCAAGTACGGCCTCAAGATGGCATGCGGCGAAAATCCGAAACGCGTCTACGCAAGCCGGGGCCCGTCGACGCGCATGGGCAACGTCGCCGGTTATCGCGCGGCATGGATCCAGGCCGAGACGTATCGACGCAAATGGGATAAGTGGAACAAGGACCACAAGGGCGATCCGCCGTCACGCGACCTCGGCCAGGAAACGCTTGCCGAAGTTCTGCGCGGCAACATCCTGGTTCACAACCACTGCTACCGTGCCGACGAGATGGCGCAGATGATCGACATCTCAAAGGAATTCGGATACAGGATTCGCGCGTTCCACCATGGAGTCGAGGCTTACAAGGTCGCCGACATCCTCGCGAAGGAAGGAATTGGCGGATCGCTGTGGGCTGACTGGGGTTCATTCAAGATGGAAGCAATTGACGCGATCAGGGGCAACGTTGCGCTCACGTCGAACGCTGGCGCTCGCGTAGCCGTTCACTCGGACGATCCGTCAGGATCGCAGCGTCTGAACCAGGAAGCTGCAAAGGCCATGGCGGCTGGGAATGCAGTTGGGATCCCAGTCACGGAAGACATGGCTATCAAGTGGATCACGATCAATCCGGCATGGCAGCTTGGACTCGACGACAAGATCGGATCGATCGAGCCGGGCAAGGACGCCGACCTGATTCTCTGGTCCGGCAATCCATTCAGTGTCTACTCGAAGCCGGAGAAAGTCTGGATCGATGGATCGATGTATTACGATCGTCTCGACTCGCGTGAGCAGTGGCGGACCGATTTCGAGCTTGGCTTTGTCACACGCCCGCAGGAGATGAACCGATGATCAACACACTGAACAGGAAATTCAACGTCGCGCTAGCCGGCCTTGCTCTGCTTGCGACAGCTGCGAGCGCGCAGACAATCGCGATCACTGGCGGAAAAGTCTATCCGGTCAGTGGATCGCCGATCGAAAACGGAACGGTAATAATCGTTGACGGAAAGATTTCTGCGGTCGGTGCCGGGATTCCGGTTCCCGCTGGTGCGCAGCAGATCGATGCAACCGGCAAGTGGGTGACGCCGGGACTCATCAACTCGTCGACGCAGCTCGGCCTTGTTGAAATCGGCCAGGTTGCTGACACGCGAAGTGCTTCAGCCAAGGGAAAGGATTTCATCGCGGCCGCATTTCCCGCATGGGAAGGCCTGAACACGATGTCTGTAATGATCGCCCCCGCGCGTCGCGATGGCGTGACGAACGTTGTGATCCTTCCGACCGGCGGCCAACTGGTATCCGGTCAGGCGGCGATTCTCACTCTCGTCGATGGAATGCCGACAGACATGGTTCTCAAGACACCGGTTGCAATGGTGGCGCAGGTTCAGGATCCTGGAAACGCCGGCACCGGGGCTCGTGGTGAGCTGCTTGTTCGTCTTCGCGAGCTCATCGAAGACACGCGGGCATTCATGAGGAATCGTGCGGCCTACGAACGGGCCGAGACGCGTGACTACATCGCAAGCCGGCTCGATCTCGAGGCGATGATCCCTGTGGTCCAGGGCAAGCTTCAGCTGCTGGTCAATGCAGACAAGGCAACGGACATCGACGCGGCGTTGCGTGTCGCTAAAGAAGAAGGCCTGAAGATCATCATCGGCGGCGGCGCCGAGGCCTGGATGGTTGCTGACAAGCTTGCGGCGGCGCGAGTACCGGTTCTCACCGGCGCGATGAACAACATTCCGGGCTCGTTCCAGACGCTCGCTACGGCGCAGGAAAACGCCGCACTGCTGCGCAAGGCTGGTGTTCAGGTGTTGATCATCGGCAATGCAGGCGGTGGCGACGAAGAAGCATTCAACGTCCGCAACATCAAGCAGGAAGCCGGAAATGCGGTCGCCTACGGGATGTCGTGGAATGATGCGCTTCGCGCTGTCACACTGACGCCGGCAGAAGTGTTCGGCGTGGCAGATCGCGTTGGATCACTTCAGCCGGGCCGCGATGGAAACGTCGTCGTCTGGAGCGGAGATCCGTTCGAGTTCACATCGATAGCAGAGCATGTCTATGTGCGCGGCCGGGAATACCTTGCACCGGACAGGCAGCAGTTGTTGACCGAGAGGTACAAGAAGTTTCCGGTTCCGCAGAATATTCCGACTATCAGTCGGTAGCTCGGACTATTTGGGGAAGAGAAAGGCCCGGCTAAACGCCGGGCCTTTCTTGTTTGGAACTACACTTCGAAAATCACAGATCGATGTGCCGTTCTAGCCGGCAACGTCCTGAGCGTTCGCTTCGGGCGCAGCAGCGGGATCAGAAGCGGCACTCGCAGTGGCCGACGGCGGAGTCGACGTGGAGGCCGTCGAACCCCAGTTACGGTTCTGCTTCTTGATGTCCTCGAGCTGTGCTTCGTACTTGGCCGCCTCAGAGTCGTGTGTTGCGAGCGTGGCCGACAGGCGCGTGTACGTATCGGCGTCGACGTCACCGCCGCCCTGTCTGGCGCGGAAGACGGCGTAGCCAAGGGCCTGAGCGGCCTTGTCGGCGAGCTGGCGAGTGCGGAACGCCTCGAGCCTGATCTTGCCTTCGTCGAGCGCGCCCTGAGCGGCACGTCCCGCCTTATCGAGCTCTTCTTTCAGTTTATCGATGAACGCCATTTTCTCGTCTCGGAGTTGAAGGGACACCTGCCCTCTTCTTTACGCAAATCCGTAGCCGGTTGTTTCGGCAGCGGCGAAAACGACGGGATCGCTGTTGGCTGTTGGCAACACTAGCCGGCTAGCTATTGGCCTGAAAACAAAAAGCCCCCGGGATAGGGGGGCAGATTGGATCGTGCAAACCTTTTTGATCAGGCGGCGCTTTCGGCCTTCTGCTCGGGGTACACGCTGATCTTGAAGCGAGTGCGGTTCTTGTGCTCGAATTTCACGACGCCGTCGATCAAGGCGTAGATCGTGAAATCAGTTCCGAGGCCGACGTTGCGGCCAGGATGCCACTTCGTGCCGCACTGACGGACGATGATGTTGCCGGCGATGACTTTCTCTCCGCCGAACTTCTTGACGCCACGGAACTGCGGATTGCTGTCGCGTCCGTTTCTGGAAGAGCCTACGCCCTTTTTATGTGCCATCTGAAATTCCTCTTAACCGAGCGTGATGTCGCCAATCCGGACTTCAGTGAAGCCCTGACGGTGACCCTGTTTCTTGGCGTAGTTCTTACGTCTCTTCATCTTGAAGACGACGATCTTCTTGTCGCGGCCGTGCTTGACGATCTCAGCAGCAACTGATGCACCCTTCAGGGTCGGAATGCCGACAAAAGTCTTGTCGCCATCGGAGCCGAGGATGACGTCCGAGAACGTCACTTTGGAGCCTGCATCGCCCGGCAGGCTTGGAATTCTGATTGTCTTACCCGATTCGGCGCGGTACTGCTTGCCGCCGGTGCGGATGATTGCGTATGCCATTGTCTTAACTACTGTGGAGGGAAACGGTTACAGCCTCTCAACTTAGCTAGGCCACGGGTCGATGTCAATTTCCGGGCGCCATTTTGCTGTGCGGCCCGGCCGTGAGAAAAACTACTGAGTTCGTCGTTCGCAGTCTAAAGTCACGAGTGACGGCTAATGAGTTCCTCTAAAAATACCCGCACTCGCTACTCGGAACTTATTACTGCGAACGTCGAACTCAGTCTCGATCCACTGTCCTAGGCGACGGCGTACTGCTGGGTGACGTCGCGGCCTTGGCCCTTAACCACGAGCTTGAACTCGTCCGGCTTAAGTAATGGATCGTCACGAAGCTCCAGCGAAAAAGCCGCAGTCTTCTGGAGGCGCGAGACGAGCTCCCTTTCCTGCTCCAGGACGTACATCGCCACGTCCGGATGGAGCTTCACCAGGAGGTTGTCCTTGCGACCCTCGTTCATCATCCGGCGGACTGAGCGCTCCATCCGGCGCACGATCGTCTCCGGAGTGAACACGCGGCCCGTTCCCGCGCAGGTCGGGCACGGCTCGGTCATGCTCTGGTAGTGGCTCTGGCGAACCCGCTGGCGGGTCATCTCGATCAGGCCCAGGTCACTGACGGCGAAGGCCTTGGTACGCGCCCGGTCGCGCGCGAGGTGATTCCGCAGCTCCTGCAGAACCTTGTCCCGCGACTGCTTGGTCTCCATGTCTATGAAGTCGCAGACGATGATTCCGCCGACGTCCCGCAAGCGAAGCTGCCGCGCAATCTCTGCCGCCGCTTCCATGTTCGTCTTGAGGACGGTCTTTTCGGGGTCCTTTTTCCCTGTGTAGCGGCCCGAGTTCACGTCGATCGAGACAAGCGCCTCGGTCGGCTCCACAATCAGATATCCGCCAGAGGGCAGCTCGCAGCGTCTCTTGAAGGTGTCGCGGATTTCAGACTCGATCGAGTCGAAAAGAGGAGTCTTCTCCTCGTAAAGCTTGACCCTGGGAATGAGGTCAGGCGCAACGCTCGTGAGGTACTCGGTGACTTCAGCGTGGACCGGCTTCGAGTCGATCGATAGACTGTCGATCTTGGCGCTGAAGAGGTCTCGAACCAGGCCTCGGGTGAGCCCTGTCTCGCGGTGAAGAAGCGCCGGGGCCCGGGTGAACTGGCCCTTCCGCTTGATCTTCTTCCACTGCGCCATCAGGGTGTCGAGGTCGCGCTTGAGAGCCTCTGGAGTGACGTCCTCGCTGACGGTGCGGACAATTACGCCGCCCGACTTGTCCGGCAGGATCGCTCCCACCTGCTCCTTCAATCGCTGACGTTCAGCTCCAGCTCCAATCTTTCTGCTGACTCCGACGCGCGAAGAATCCGGGATGTAGACCAGGAAGCGACCGGCGAGCGAGATCTGAGCTGTGACTCGCGGACCCTTTGTGGAGATTGGCTCCTTGGAGATCTGAACCATGATCTCCTGGCCACGCTTCAGGGCATCCTGAATTGGCGGTGCTGCCTTGCGGCCCCGGCGACCACCCCGGCCCCCCTGAGCCCCGTTCTTAGCCGCGCCGTTAGTCCTGGCAACCGGCTCGGCGGGTTCGGATGACTCGTCATCAACTTCGTCGTCATCCTCGTCCTCGTCGTCTTCCGCATCTTCGGCGCTTTCGCGGACCAGGTCGGAAGCGTGGAGGAACGCACTCTTTTCGGTGCCGATGTCGACAAAGGCGGCCTGGATTCCGGGGAGGACTGCCTCGACCCGGCCAAGGTAGATATCGCCGACCATGCGGCGGTTGTCTGGACGATCGACGAGAAGCTCAACGAGCTTACCGTCCTCCAGAATCGCCACGCGCGTTTCACGCGCGCCGGCGTTGATGAGGAGTTCTCTTTTCATCGTGATCCGCCACTTTCCCCAAGACGGCGACTCGGCGTCTCAGAAATGAGGAGCGGATAATCCTTTAGTGTGGGTGCGCTCGAGAGCGACACCTTATTGTTCACAAACCTGTGTTGTGAGACGCCCGATCAGACATGCTGACGGATGGCGCGAGTCGCGCGCCGATCCACATGCTGGCCAAGCCATATTCGTTCACAAAATGTATAGACAGGGATGCCGTTCTTGCAATAGCGACAACAACTTAGAGGCCTCGGGTCAACCTCAGCACGAGCCATCCCATGACCAGCAGGTATGTGATTCCAGCTTTCCACTCACCGTGTTTCATATAGAGATCGACGCTGAAACCGCCTTCTTCGGGATCGTCATCCTTCCAGGGTGTGACCCGAGGCACAAATGCGGGAACGTTCGCAGAATACCTGTCGTAGGCATCGGGAAAACGCTCACGGATGTTGAGCCGCTCACGCTCCATGGTTGGCGCGTAGACCAGCAGCCAGAAGGCAATCACTACGAGCAGGAGCGACCAGTGCGCTGCGATCGCGAATCCAGCCCCGATCAGAAAACTCCCGAAATAGAGCGGATTCCGCGTGTGGGCATAGGGCCCGGTCACCGCCAGCTTTTTGTTCTTGACGATATGCCCCGAGGCCCAGGCGCGAATCAGAACCCCGACAAAAGCGATGACCGCGCCTACGGGAAGTGTCAGGGCAGTTGGCCGAGCCCAGATGATGTAGGCAATGCCGATGACGAACCCGAGCGGCAGGCGGAGTTTCTTGGCCGCCTCTGAGTATGTCAATCCAGGAGCCCGCGCAGCAGGTGACGCGCAATGACGACGCGCTGAATCTCTGACGTGCCTTCCCCGATTTCGCAGATCTTGGCGTCCCGCATCATCCGCTCAACTGGATAGTCCTTGGTGTATCCGTACCCACCGTGGATCTGGATTGCCTTGAGAGTCGAGCGCATCGCGAGCTCGGAACAAAAGAGCTTCGCAATCGCGGCCTCTTTTCCGTACGGCTTTTTGTTCTGTGACAGCCACGCAGCGTGAAACATGAGGTGTTTGCCGGCTTCGATCTCGGTGGCCATGTCGGAAAGCTGGAACTGGATTCCCTGGAAGTTGGCGATCGCCCGTCCGAATTGCTTTCGCTCGCTCGCGTATTTGAGAGCCTGCTCGAAAGCGCCTTCGGCGATTCCCAGGGAGAGTGCGGCGATTCCGATTCGACCGGCGTCGAGCGTCTGCATGAAGTTGATGAACCCCATGCCCTCTTCGCCGAGGAGATTCTCCTCCGGGACTTCGACATCCTCGAAGACGAGCTCACGCGTGTCCGATGCGCGCCATCCAAGCTTGTCCTCCTTTTTCCCGGCTTTGAATCCGGCCATCCGGGGAAGCGACGGCTCGTCGCCGATGGTCGCGGACCCGCGATGAGATAGGTCGGCTTCCTTCGTCATGATGAACGAAGAAATGCCCTTGGTCCCGAGCTTGGGATCGGTGACAGCCGTGATGATGAAGATCTCGCCGACACCGCCGTGGGTGATAAAGATCTTCGACCCGTTGACGACGTAGCGTCCGCCCTTCTTGACGGCGGTCGTCTTGGTACCGGCGGCATCGCTGCCTGCGCTGGGCTCGGTAAGGCCAAATCCTCCGAGTACTCTACCCGACGCCAAATGAGGGACGAACAACTCTTTCTGGGATTGGGTCCCGAAGTTCACAATGGGAGACGTTCCGAGCGTGGTATGAGCGGAGATCGTGATTCCGTGAGAGGCGTCAACTTTCGCCATCTCGTAAATCGCGATCATGTAGCTCAGCAGGTCGAGCCCGGCTCCGCCCAGCTCTTCAGGCCACGGAATTCCGAGAAGTCCGAGCTCTCCCATCTTCTGGATGTTCTCCCACGGGAATTCCTGGGAGGCATCGAATCTGGCTGCGACTGGTGCGACTTCATCGCGAGCGAACTCACGCACCATGTCGCGAACAGCTATGTGCTGTTCGGTGAAATAAAGCGAATCATCCATTGGCTAGGCGGCTTCGGTTTCTTCAGAATTGCGAATCACGGCGAGGAACTTCTCGCCGTATTTGTCCAGCTTCATCTCGCCGACGCCCTTAACGCTGGCGAACGATTCGAGCGAAGCTGGCCGCCGCACAGCCATGTCCGTCAGCGTGCGATCAGAGAATACAATATAAGCCGGGACCTTTTCCTCGCGGGCGATCTCGATGCGCTTCTGCCTCAGGGCCGCGAGCAGTTTTTCCTGCGACGCGTCGAGCTCGATGTCGACTTCCGCCGTAACCGGCACTGCTTTTCCACGAGTAGCGTCTTTCCGCCCGAACCTGGTCTTTGCTTTTCCCTTACGTGAATCGAGCGGCGCAGTGTCCCGCTCCACCGCCGTTCCGAGGCAATTGTCGCATCCCGAGCATTTGGAAGCCGCTGCCGGGTCGCCGAAGTATCGAAGCACGAACCCTCGCCTGCAGTACTTCGTGTATGCGTACTTCTGGACCGCTTCCAGTTTCGAAAGCTCTGCGGTTCGGCGCCGATCGATCATCGCCCAGTCGATCTTGAATACGCCGAGCGGCGCGCGCGAGTCGGCGAGACGAAGTCCGGAATCGGCGCGTTCCCAGACGAGGATCTGGCGCGACTGGAGGGCGTCGAGAATTCCCGCGGCTCCAGATCTCGCGTTCAGGCCGGGAGGCAACGAATCGAGCGCCAGGGCAAAGCCGGTCTCGAGTTTTTTGCCGCCAAGTTTCCAGAGGGCGCGAAGAAGCCCGAGCTCCGGATTCGCCGAGCCGGTTATTTCCTCGCGAATGCGCTCCGGCGATGCGAGCAAGCGAACAAACACTGATGAAGGCGATCCTGCAGCGCCTGCGACCGCGCCTGCCTGCGACAGGATTCTGAGCGCGCTCTCGACCTCCCGCGGGTTTGTCTTTCCGCCGATGAGGGGAACGACGTCTTCGGGTGTCGATGGAAGCGTTTTCCCCGCTGCTGCCTGACGCGTGAGCGCGGAGTAGACTTTCTCTACAACCTGACGTTCGGGATACGCGCCACGAATGAAGAACTCGTGCGTGAAGCGATCGGGGAACGAGTGAAGCAGGAAGACATCAGAATGTTTTCCGTCACGCCCTGCCCTGCCAGCTTCCTGGTAGTAAGCTTCCAGCGTTCCCGGCATCGAATGATGGACGACAACCCGGACGTTCGGCTTGTCGATTCCCATTCCAAACGCGTTCGTTGCTACGATTGCGCGAACGCGCTCGTTCATGAACGCGTCCTGGACATCCCGGCGATGTGAATCGTCGAGGCCGGCGTGATAACCGGCAGCCGGGATTCCGCGTTGCTCCAACAGGAAGCTGATCCGGTCCACCGACTTTCTGGTGGAAGCGTAAACGACTGCCAGGCCTTTGTAGTTTTTCAGAGTGCTGACGAGAAGCGAGTCCTTCTCATCGTCGTTGCGCGCGGGAAGAACGTTGTACGCGAGATTCGTCCGATCGAATCCGGTAATGATGGTCTTCGGCTTTGTGAGCGTCAGCTGCCGACAGATGTCATCGCGGACTTCCGGCGTTGCAGTGGCGGTGAGCGCGACTGTCGGCGGCTCGCCGAGTTTTTTTCGCGCTTCCGCGACGCGCAGGTAGCTGGGCCTGAAGTCATGTCCCCACTGGCTGATGCAGTGCGCTTCGTCTACCGCGAGAAGACTGACGCCCATGTCGCCGAGTCGTGTGGCGACGTTGCCGAAGTCAAAGCGCTCGGGGGCGAGGTAGAGCAGCTTGATCTCGCCGCGCGACGCACGCGCAAGGCGGTCAGACACCTGGGCGGATGTGAGCGTGCTGTTGATGAATGCTGCAGGAAGATTTCGCGCTTCGAGCGCGTCCACCTGATCTTTCATTAGAGAGATCAGCGGTGACACGACGACTGTGATTCCGGGCAGGATGAGCGCCGGAATCTGGTAGCAGACGGATTTGCCGCCGCCTGTTGGGAGTACGACGAGCGTGTCGTGTCCGGCGAGAACTGATTCGATCGCCATTTCCTGACCGGCGCGAAACTGGTCGTAGCCGAACGATGCCTGGAGAGCTTTACGGGCCTGTTCGAGGGTTGGTCGTGTCATGCCGCCACCATGGTCCCGGGTGTCGACAGGCCGATCACCCAACCGGTGCCAAAGCAATCAGTTCGCTGCAATTCCTTGATCTTCAGATTCGGCATCGCCACCGGTTCAATCTACAACTGGAGCGACTTCTCCCGGGTCGCTCCGTATTTCTCGACCGCAACTGAAATTTTTGCGATCACTTCAGAGGCAGAAATCGTCGGCATGACCTCCCACTTTGGTGCCCTGTCGGACGGATCCGGCTCCGCGCCGACCGGCGTGTAATGGTCGATCCACAGATCGGAGAACTTTCGCCACGGTCCGACGCGCCACGGATTGGTGTGACCATATATACCGACAACCGGAACGTCGAACGCGCGGGCGATGTGAACGGGACCGGTGTCGGGGGCGATTACGAGATTGCTTCCGGCAACTATGGACGCGAGCCTACGAACTGAATCACCCATTGCCAGGAAGATTTTCGCCCGTGAGAGGCTGGCGATCTCTTCGGCGATCGCACCTTCTCGGGAACCCGGACCTCCTGCGATCACGACTTGAAATCCAAAATCGGAATCAAGCGCGTCCGCCACCTCTGCGAACCGCTCGGGAAGCCAGTCCTTCTTCATCGTCGCCGACGCCGGGATGATTGTCGCGACCGGGCGTCCACCGAATTGCGCGAAATAATCGGACTGCGCCTTCGACTCGTTTTCGGTAAATCTGATATTCCATTCGGGACGTTTGACTGTGACGCCAAGCTGTTCAGCAAACTCGAGAAACATGTCGGCGGTGTGAGCCCAGGGGCGAGTTGGCAGATGCTCATTCGACGCCAGGTGCACGCCTTCAAACGACCTGTCCGATCCAAACCCGAGGCGACGCGGCGAACGGTTGATCACCGTCGGCCAGATGCTCTTTGCATAGACGTTCAGGTTCAGGGACACATCAGGCTTCGGAAGTGCCTTGAGGTCGCGCTGGAGATCGCGGATTCCGCTGAGGCCGTCCCTGCGGCGAAAGACTACGATTCGATCGATCGATTCATGGTTTGCGAGAATCGACGCGGGCATCGGCTCAACGACCCACGTTATTCGAACCGTCGGATCTGCGGCCTTGATGCCATTTACTACCGGCAGCCCGTGGACCACATCGCCGAGCCCAGACAGCAGAACGATGCGGATTTCTCTCGGTAACTCAGCCAAAGATCGCCGCCTCGGATTCGTCGATCATGCGGTTGGGCTCAAACCAGTTTTCGATTCTCCACCGGGCTTCATCAGTCCTTGCCTGAACCGCCGGGTTTCCGGACGCCAACGCCGCAGCAAGCTTCTCGATCTCCGTCGTGAGTGACGCTGGGTCTTCAGGACTCACAATCCAACCGGCCTCGGGACGCAGGTCTGTCGCGCCAAGGGCGAGTCGAACGCCGCTTACATCGGCGCCGATAACCGGAGTGCGCGCCGCCATCGCTTCCAGCATTACGTTGGCCATTCCTTCGTTGCGGCTGCTGAGCACAAACATGTCGCAGCCCGCAATCAAATCAGCCGCCTGCTCCCGGCGACCGAGCCAGTGGACCCGGGTTTGAACTGACAACTGGCGGCTTAGATCGACAAGAGTTTGTCGATACGGCCCGTCTCCGATTATGACGAGGTGAAGGCCCTCGTTGCGGGCCAGTGAGAGAGCTCGCAGCGTGATGTCGAACCCTTTTCTTTCCGAGATGTTTCCTGCGCCACCCACCAGCATGGCGGTGGATGGAACATTCAACTCTGATCTGAGCGCCGTAGCCAAAGCGGTGCGATGGTATGGCGCCTGCTCAACCCCGTTCAGAATGAGATGGACCTTCTCCGGCGGAAACGACGGCAGAGTTCGCAGCCACTCGTCGCGAATCTCCGGTGAGTTGACTATAAGCGCGTCGACTCCCTTCCTGAATGCCAGGCCTTTCGGGCCGACCTGCGGGGCCGATCGCAGAATTCCGAGCCGAACCGCAACCCGCTTCACGCCGGCAGCACGAGCGGCAGCCGCGACCCACGCGGTTGGATTCCAGGACGTTGCAAGCACAGCATCGGGTTTTTCGTATCGCAGCCATCCGGCAAACGTAAGCCCGCTCACCGGGTCAATGACTCCCCTCGGCCGAAAGCCGCTCGTTCTCAGTCCCCGCTGCTTGAGACGCTCGCGAACTACGCCGTCCGGGCACGAAACGACGACCTCGTGACCTCGCTTCACTAGACCAGCGCCGACGGTGGCAAACCATTTCTCGTTGCCCCCCCACACGCGGCTCGTGCTCTGAATGACGAGCTTCATCCGCGTGATGTCGTCAGAACTGTCTCCCATCGATCGAGCATTGAATCAACGGAAAATCGCGTCTGCGCAATCTTCCCCGCCGCAGCACCCATCGTCATGCGCTTCTCGGTATCGGACAGGAGGCTTGAGACGGACTCTGCGATTGAATCGTCGTCGAACGAAGTAATCAGCCCGGGCACTCGTCCCTCGAGATCAGGGAGCATAGCCTCTGCTGCGCCACTTACCGGAGTGCTGACAATCGGGATGCCAAAAGCCATCGCCTCGAGCATAGCGTTGGACAAGCCTTCCTGGTCGGATGTAAGGACAAACACATCCAGTGCATCGAGCACCTCGCCCTTATCTTCGCGATGGCCGATCAGGTGAACGCGATTGGAGATTCCAAGAGCCGATGAAAGCCGAAGCAAAGATTCTCGCTCATCCCCTTCACCAGCGACGATGCAGTGTGTGTCGGCGGGTAGTCGGGTAAAGGCGCGAAGTAAGCGGTCGATGCGTTTTTGCTTTGCCAGTCTCGCAACGACTCCGACCACCGGTGCGCATGCTGGAATTCCACGCTCAGATCGTAATGTGCCTGACGCCGAGCTGCGCCTGGGAGCGACAACGCCGTTGTGAATCACGCTCACCTTTCGCGAATCAAATCCGCCAATGCTTGAAAACGCTGGAACCATCCGCTCGGCGTTCACTACGACGGCATCGGTCCAGCGACGCAGCGCGTACTTGTACTTCAAGCTTCTCGGTGTGTCGGATTCCAGCCCTACTCTGGCAACGACCTTTCGAGCTCCGGCTTTTTTTGCGGCCCATGACGCGAAGAAGAGCTTCTTCCAGGTCCCGACAATCATTGCATCCGGCTGTTCAGCTTTCAGGGACTTCGCGAAACGGTGCGCATACAGCAATGACATGTCGCCGCCAATAATACTGATCTTGGCCGGCACGCCGGCGGACGTCGCAAACTGCGCAACCCTGTCGTCGTTGCACATGAGAAGGACATCGTGACCGCGCGCTTGAAGACCAGCAAGAAGAAGAACAGTCGCGCGCTCGGCGCCGCCCAGGATTCGCGCACCGTTGTGCGCGACAACCCGCATCAGGTTTGCGGCTGCTGCCGAAACCACTCGACGAAGCGACGGATTCCTTCTTCCATCGGAGTGGTCGGATTGTATCCGAGGAGTCGCTTCGCCTTATCGACGCTTGCGAAGGTCCGTTGCACGTCGCCAGGCTGCACCGGAAGCCGGTCGAGCTCCGGCGCAACTCCGAGCTCCGATGAAAGCATCTCCACCAAACGAGAGAGCGACGTTGTGGTATTCTCGCCGAGGTTCACTGTTTCGAAGGCTCCAGGCTTGGCTGACAGGGCCCAGTCGACCGATGCTTCGATTCCATCGACGATGTCCGACACGTACGTATAGTCGCGTTCCGTGTCGCCGGTGCCGTAGAACGGAATGCTTTTGCCGGCCGTCATCAGAAGCGCAAACTTGTGGATTGCCAGATCGGGCCGCTGGCGTGGCCCGTAGACTGTGAAGAGCCGGAGACACATCACGCTCAAACCGTACAGGTGAGCGTAAGTATGTCCGAGCAGCTCGGCCGCGCGCTTTGTCGCGGCATACGGCGAAATGGGATTCGCTGCAGGTTCGTCTTCAGAAAACGGAACCGGAGTGGAGTCGCCGTACACGCTCGAGCTCGACCCAAGGACGAAGGCGCGAATTCCTCGCCGGCGAGCGATCTCGAGCATCGACACCGTGCCTTCCACGTTCGTGCGCACGTAGTCGTCCGGCCGCTCGAGTGACGGGCGCACCCCTGCTCGTGCCGCGAGGTGGATGATCGCGTCGAACTTGTCATCGCGCAGTGCTTCATCAACACCATCCCGGTTGCAAACGTCGGCAACGACGAGTCGTGCGCATCCCGACGCGAGCACCTTCTCGATGTTCCGGTGCTTGATCGCCGGATCGTAAAACGGATCGAACGAATCCACGATGACGACTTCGTGCCCTTTCGAGATAAACCTTTCGCAGACATGGCTTCCGATGAACCCGGCGCCGCCAGTGACAAGAACTTTCACGTCAGACCGCGCGTGCGAAGTGACCGCGAGTGAATTCCTTTCCGACTACATCCCGCGGCGACCACGTTGGCGATGGTCCATCGTTCTCGAGCGACTCGAGCAAGGCGCGATATCCCGCAGTTACTCGCGCTACGTCATCGTGACGGGTATTGAAAAGCATTCGATAACCGCGTACACCGCCGCGCCACAGCCGCGGAATGAACTCTGAGGCTTCGATTGGACGCGAGTGGAGCAGGCGATTGCGGCAAGCGCTGTCCGTTGCTACGGCGAAAGCGTAACCAGTCGGATCGATGATCTCGACGTCGGTGTGATCGCGAACGCACAGGTCGCGGCAGGCGGTCGGCTCACGATCGAATGCGGCCGAGAGAACGCAGTGCTCGATCGTCATGCCCTCGGGGCGTCCAAACACGACGGCATCGAATCCAGAACCATTCCACGGCTCTGAGATCGCGAGCATCTCTTCCGTTGTCAGCTCCACCGAGAATACAATCCGTTTCGCTCCGACTGAGAAGATCTCGGCGGCTGTGTGTTGATTGAAGCAGTTGACCGCATAGTCGGCGACCACGTCACGGCCCTGCTGCGACAACTCGTGAACAAGGCCCAGATGTCCCGTTGAGAGCTGAAGGCCCAGGTCGAGCCATTTGGTGAGAGTGCGTCGCTCCGTTGGCCTGACAATGCTTGGCAATCTGAGACTGAGTCTCACACCCTGCTCTGCCAGGTCTGCGGCGAGTGTGCGAACCCGCGTGACAGGCGGCATCGGGTGACGAAGGTACGGATCGAGCGAGATGTCTGTCGCGCCTGCTTCACCTGCCATGCGTGCGTCGTCGATCGAAAAAGTTTCCGCGACAAGCCTGAATCCAGCCTGCTCGTCACGCTCGACTCTTTTGACAGTCGATACAGCTCGCGCGACTAGATCTTTGCGTTCCTGCGAGGTTCCAGCCTCCGCCCACTCGAGGCGCTGCTCGAGCCCTTCGGTCGCGCGCTGACGCAATCTGTTCAGCTCACTCACCGGGATGAACAAGCCCGAGCCGAGCGCCGAGATGTCGATCGACCCGAGAGTGAAGCGCGTTTCTCCGAGTCGCCCGAGCTGTTCTCGAAGCTGTTGTTCGTCAAGTGACCGCTTTTGAGCCAGTAGTAGCGCTACGTCACTCTGAACGGTGACTGAGTCCGTGCCCGCAGAGAACACGAGTTTCAGTGGGTTGCCGGACGCGCCAAATGCGCGAACATCCAGCCGTGTCCGGCTGCGATCGGTGGGCAGAACGACGTCGGCGAAGCTTGCTCGCGCGGTTCCCATCAAGGTCGCGTCGAAGCTCCGAACTACTTTGGAGTTCTCAGAAACGCGGCGGTAGGTGCGAATTGCCTGGCGCAGGCCGTTCGTGTTGCTGATCGTCCTGATCCTGTCGATTGTAAAGCCGACAGTTTCTTCATTTGATCCTACGGGTGGCTCGAAGGCGATTCCGTCGCCGACAACGAGAGGCGTCGACACCTGGACGATGATCTCGGATCCTTCGGTGCCGAGCACCGAACCGAGCTCTGCGCCGCGATTGTCCGGATGCGAGCGAGTCACGTAGTCGCGACCTGCTCTTCCAGTGTACATGCCCGGTGTGAAACCCCGGCTGAAGATCTGCACGAGCTCCTGCACCTGACCAGATGGAAGCTCGGCGCTCTCGCCTGCGGCAACCTTGTCGAGCGCCTCGCGGTAATTCTTCGTAACGACTGCGACGTACTCGGGTTTCTTCTTTCTGCCTTCAACCTTAACGCAGCCAATTCCCGCTTCGGCGATGTCGGCGAGACTGTCGTATGCGCCGAGGTCTTTTGCGGAAATCAGAAATCCGGTGTCGAGAGTGTCACCGCTCGTGATGTCGCGCAGCTCGTAATCCTTGCGGCACGACTGCGCGCACGACCCGCGGTTTGCGCTCCGCTCGGAGATCATCCCCGACATGTAGCACTGCCCTGAATACGAGATGCAGAGGGCGCCGTGAATGAACGACTCGAGGCCAAGATCGGGGACTGCTCTCTTGATCTCGCGGATGTCCTCCAGAGTGTTCTCTCGCGCGAGCACGACACGCTCGACACCGAGATTCTTCATCACTGCCGCGCCTGCAGAATCGTGAACGGTCATCTGGGTCGAACCGTGAATCTCGAAACCAGGATACACCGTCTGGATCAGGCGAACGATTCCGATGTCCTGAACGATGGCAGCGTCGATGCCGGCGTCGATCGCCTCACCAAGGAAGTTCAGTGCATCCTCGAGCTCGGCCGGCTTGACGAGCGTGTTGAGAGTCAGGTAGATGCGCGCGCCGCGGGAATGGGCAAGGCGGCAGGCAACCGATACCTCTTCCAGAGTTAGCTGGGCACCTTCGTCCCGTGCGTTGAACCGCTCGGCGCCCAGGTAGACGGCGTCCGCGCCGTTCGCGACTGCAGCGCGCACGGCATCGAGCGAGCCCGCGGGGGCAAGCAGCTCAGGAATCGGGTTTTTTCTCGACACCATCCAAATCTAGCCAGGAAGGAGCTGGGCGCGGTCCGTCATTGACCTAGCATTCAGCCGCTCCGTGTGGCGTAACACGCCGAAGCTGACGACAATTTATTGCTGTTGGCTTGGCTAGCCCTTAGCGCCGCACCTGTTGTGCCGCTCCCCTGGAGAGCCCCACCGCGGTGTTATCATCCCGCGTCGCGGGCAACGCTTTATCATGCGCCCGTCTGGCCAGCGCCAACGAACCAGCGGCGGAGCCGGCGGCGGCCGCCGCGAAAAGGGGACCAACTGCCACCAGATTCCATATGAACCCCGGGTCCCCTGAAAGGGAAACGGCGCCGACAAATGTCGAGGCAAGGAGGAATCCCCCGGCCGCACCCCACCCTGCAAAGCGGCGAAGGGACATCTGCTCAAAGCGGCGCCGGCCGTCAACAAGGCCCAGCATTCCTGAGAAAATAAGGCCAGCGACAAAGCCGGCGGCCGCAAACATGATGGGAAAAGGAGCGTCTGGACGACTGCCGGTTCGGAGCAGAAAACCGAGCGTCACGATCATGCCCGCGCCGGTCCAGGCAACTGCCCAGGTCAATCCCATCCCGATTGCGCCACGGATGCGCCTCAGCCACTTGTTCATCCCTGCCTCCATTGCCTTTCATATCCTGATTCGCCGGCCTGCATCCCATCAATCCAATCTACTTTGTTCCGCAAAGTAGTCTACTCACCTCATGAAGAGCAAGAAGTCGGGACATGAAGCCTTGAGCTACGCCGGGTTCAATTAGAAGTAGAAATCGCCAACCTTACGCTGCCTTGATTCTCAGCCTCCCCACAGCTTCTGTTGATCATGCACCGAACCACTAACAAATGGCCGGCTCTCGCCGCGCTCATCCTCAGCCTTGCAGTCGCGACAGCAGTGCGCGCGCAGGAGCCTTCCGCATCTGACATCGCCCGCTGGGAGAGTCAGGCAAAGGGCATCACGATCATCCGCGACACCTGGGGAATCGCCCACGTCTACGGCAAGACAGACGCGGACGCGGTGTTCGGGATGGAATACGCACAGGCGGAAGACGATTTCAACCGAATCGAAACGAATTACGTCGTAGCGCTTGGACGGCAGTCCGAATCCGAAGGTGATTCGGCGATCTGGAGGGATCTGCGCGCCAGACTCTACGCAGATCCGGATTCGTTAAAAGCCGCCTACAAGAGAAGTCCCGCGTTTCTGAAGAAGCTGATGGACGCGTTCGCCGATGGCTTGAACTACTACCTCTACACTCATAAGGACGTACGGCCAAGAACGATCACCCGCTTCGAGCCCTGGATGGCCCTTTCTTTCACAGAGGGCAGCATCGGTGGCGATATCGAAAAAATCGACCTGGCAAAACTGAAGGCCTTCTACAATAGTGATCCCGCAGTGGCCGCGAAGGCATCATCCATCGAAGCTGCGGGCGCATCAGCGTTACGTGAATCGAGAGAGGACCTCGCAGTTGAAAGCCCCGATGCCGAGCCGCGCGGGTCGAACGGTATTGCGATCGCGCCGAAGAATACGCTGAACGGTCACTCGCTCCTCTACATCAACCCTCACACGAGTCACTACTTTCGCTCGGAGCTCCAGATGTCGAGCGAAGAAGGTCTCAACGCGTACGGCGCCGTGACGTGGGGGCAGATCTTCATCTATCAGGGATTCAACGAACGCGCTGGCTGGATGCATACCACGAGCGGCGTCGACAATATCGACACGTTTCTCGAGACGCCCGCGCGCAGCGGAACCCGGTGGACTTACCGCCACGGCGCCCGGGCGATTCCAATGCGGACGCGCACCATCACAATCCCATATCGTACGACTGTTGGGGTATCGAATCGCACATTCACCGTGTACTTCACCAGGCACGGTCCAATAGTTGGACGACAGGGCGACAAGTGGTTGAGCGTAAGTCTCATGTGGAATCCCGTGAACGCCCTTACTCAGTCGTACACCCGCACCAAAGCGCACAACCTGGCCGAGTACCTGAAAGTGATGGAGCTGCATACCAACTCGTCTAACAACACCTTGTATGCTGATGCAGACGGCAACATTGCATACCTGCATTCCAACTACATTCCCCGGCGCGATAACTCGCTCGACTGGACGAAACCAGTTGATGGAAGCGATCCGAAAACCGACTACAAAGGCCTTCTGTCACTGAGCGAAACGCCCAACGCGATCAACCCGGCATCGGGCTGGGCTTACAATGCCAACAACTGGCCATGGTCGGCCGCCGGCGCATCGAGTCCAGAGAGATCTGCCTATCCGACATATGTGGAGCGGGGGTTGTGGGAGATGCCTCGGGGGTATCACGCACTCAAGCTTCTACCCGGCCATTCCGACTTTACGATGTCCTCGCTTACCGAGGCAGGCTACGACAGCTGGCTTCCATCATTCGCAATGATGCTGCCGCAGCTGTTCAAGGCGTATGATGCGCTAGCTGCATCGGATGAGCGTCGTGCGTCACTCGCCAAGCCGATCGAGGTGTTGCGCGCCTGGGATAACCGGTGGTCAGTGCAATCGGTAGCGACAAGCGTTGCCGTGTTCTGGGCTGAGCGTGCGCTCGCTCATGACAGTGCTGCGGCGACAGCAGCAAAACTCTCGGGTGACGACTACATCGCAAATGGTCGCGCGGACCCCGACGCGCTGCTGCAGTCGCTTACCGCTGCGGTGGATCGATTGCAAAAAGATTTCGGCCACTGGCAAACGCCGTGGGGTGACATCAATCGATTCCAGCGTCTCAGCCCGTCAATCCAGCCAAAATTCGACGATTCGAAGTACAGCATTCCAGTTCCGTTTGCATCTGCGCGCTGGGGGTCCCTTGCATCGTTCGGCGCGAAGGCATATCCGAACACGAAGAAGTGGTATGGGACGAGTGGCAACAGCTTCGTCGCGGTTGTCGAGTTTGGTGACAGTGTCCGGGCTCGCGCAATAACAGCCGGAGGCGAGAGCGGGCACGTTGACTCACCTCATTTCACAGACCAGGCGGCAGCGTTTGCCATGGGTGCGCTGCGCGAGGTTTACTTCTATCGCAAAGCAGTCGATGCGCACACGGAGCGAGTGTACAAGCCGGGACAATGAGCTCTGCTCGGAGTCCTAGACTTCGATGGAATTTCTGTAAAGCGCCATCAGTCGTTTCGTCATCGGGCCCGGCGAACCCGTGCCAACCGGTTTGCCATTCATCGTCGTGATCGGAACGACTTCGGTCGTAGTACCCGTGATGAACATCTCGTCGGCAATGTCGAGCTCGCTTTCAGTCAGCGGCTCGAGTCTTATGTCGATGCCGTCTCGCTCCGCGGCTTCGATCACCAGCTCACGCGTGATTCCGGGAAGAATCAGGTTCGACAACGGCGCGGTGCGAACTTCACCTCTGACCACGCCGAAGAAGCTCGTATGGGTTCCCTCGAGAGCGACGCCATCCCGAATAAGGATTGCTTCGAACGCGCCGTTCTCTTTGGCTTCCTGATTCGCCATGCAGTTCGCGATCAGCGAGATCGTCTTGATGTCACAGCGCGACCAGCGCATGTCCGGCCGCGTGATTCCGCCAACACCGGCCGGCAGGTCACCCATGTTCGGAAATGGGGCTGCGTATGCGTAGACCGTCGGGCGCGGGTGAGTCCTGGGAAAAGCATGAGTCCGCGGTGCAACGCCGCGCGTGACCTGCATGTAAACCATCGTCTTCCCTGAATCGGCGAAACCGTTCCGCTCCAGAAGCTCCTGGAAGACGGTTTCCATCGGGTCGGCGACGCTCGCGTCGATGCGAGCCTCGACGAGACTGCGTCGCAATCGATCCATGTGTCGATCGAGAGCAACAAAGCGACCATCGTAAGCGGCCGCAACTTCGTAGATCCCGTCGCCGAGGAGGAAGCCACGGTCGTCGGGTGAAACGCGGATTTCGCTTTTCGCGACATAGCGCCCGTCGAAATAAACGATGTCCGACCCTGTACCAGACGCAGGCGACGCTGACGACGAATCAGCGGTCAGTGTATTTGTCATCTCTTAGTACGGTTCCTGTCGAAGAATCGAAGCAGAACTGCGATTGCAAGGAATGCGATGGCAGCCCATCTCAACGCGGGAGTGTCGTTCCGAATGCCGAGCCCGAAAAGGATTGCCGCTGCCAGGGCGAGAGCAATCTTCGCCGTCGTAAATGGACTCATCGAGCTGCCCCCGATTTTGGGAGTGAAATCTTCTGCGCCTCGTCATCTGGAATAGAGATAATCATGCGAAGCAGCGCCGTCGAAAACACCTTTCCCTGCGCGTCGGTCTTGAGTGACAAAGTTCCGCCCCCATCCAACGCGCCATGAAGAAGAAAATTGAGGGCGTTCAGGTTCGGAAGCTCGAATCGGACCACCGGCCCCTCGATCGAGCCCTCAAAATGTGAGGCAACTGCGTCACGTGTTACATAGCGCTCCAGAATCGGGTACCACTCCGGTTTGAGCGCGATAAGCCCAACGTTCGCCGTGTCGCCTTTATCTCCTGACCGCGCGTGCGCGATGTCGAGCAGCTGGACATTCATTATAGAATCTCCACCCGGGTCGTTACGACGGATTTGTCGACCAGCGCCGGCCAGTAAGCGACAATCTCTTCGACCTTCGGCCGTCCCCCGGCAAACCCAGTCACGCTCGGCGGCCCGTTCAACACGAGCGGCGCGATCTCGCGTGTGAAGCGCTCGACAGCAGCACGGTCGTTACCACGAACACCGAACCTCAGCTGAACTTCAGGATAGTCAGTCGTTAAGGCATCTCGTGATGCGAGTGATCCATGCGTCGCAGATGCGCCAACGAACTCGGTGAGGATGTGGTCGAAGCGAAGCCCAAGTCTGTCCAGACGCTCTCGCAGGACCTTGTCGGCAAGCTCGGCTTTTTCCAGAGCGTCAGGCCAGGAGTACACAAGTGTTCCTACGGCCTTGAACCCGGCACGATACGCGATCGAAACTTTGAGCTTGTCGGTGGCAGGACGTCCCTGAATGCCAAACACGCGAACACGATCAGGCGCTTCCTGCTCGAGCTGAATCGTCGTGAAATCAGCGACGACGTCGGGCGTGATGTATTCGTGCGGATCGCCCATCTCGTAGACAAGCTGCTCAGTGACCGAAGGAACGCTGACGCGGCCGCCAGTCCCCTCATGCTTCGTGATCACGAACGTTCCGTCTGCCCTCGCCTCGGCGATCGGATATCCGATATTCGCGAGGTCTGGGATAGATCGCCAATCGTAGAGGCAGTTCCCGCCCGAACATTGCGCGCCGCATTCGATGATATGTCCCGCAATAATTCCAGCGGCAAGATAATTCCAGTCGGTCGCACTCCAGCCGAACTCGTAGCGTAGTGGAGCCATCGTCAGCGCCGTATCAGTGGAGCGTCCCGTGATAACGATGTTTGCATCACGCGACAACGCTTCGACGATTGGAGCCGACCCGATATATGCGTTCGCTGAAAGAACTCGATTGCGAATTGTAGAGAGCGGCTCACCCGTCTCCATGTTCGCGAGCGAGTGTCCTGACTCAATCAGCTCATCGATGCGCCCGAGCAAATCGTCACCCGTCACAACGCCTATCCTGATTTTGTCGCCTACGCCTTTCGATTCTGCAAGTTTGCGAATCGCCGCAGCGCATGCAGGCGGGTTGACGCCTCCAGCATTCGCGACAACGCGAACACCGCGTTCAACGATAGCAGGAAGCACACTCTCGACCGCTCCAACGAAATCGCGCGCGTAGCCCATCGACGGATCGCGCTCCTTCTGCTTCTGAAGAATCGACATCGTCACTTCAGCCAGGTAGTCGAGCATCAGGTAGTCGATCGGACCACCATCGGCCTGCTGGCGAGGTGCGTCGAGCGAATCACCCCAGAAGCCCTGCCCTCCCGCTACACGGACAACTTCTTTCACAGAAAATCTCCGACATGCGCAGGAAGGACAAATGGACCCAGGTGCGGGCCCGTGTTCTGAAGCGATGTTCTCAGTGCCATCGCGAGCACGTCGCGGGTTTCTTCGGGATATACAATCGCGTCTACGAATCCACGCGCGGCAGCGTAACGTGCGTCGAGCTGGTTCTCGTACTCGGCTCGCATCGCATCAACGGCCTCTGAGATCTCCGCCGCTGGTGGTGTGCTTTTTTTCTTCGCAGCGTCGAGCGCCGGGCCGTGTACGGCTTGAACGGCTGATTCACCTTCCATCACCGCCATGCGTCCGGTTGGCCAGCTGAAGATGAAGTCAGGGTCGAATCCCTGCCCCGCCATCGCATAGTAGCCAGCACCAGACGCATGATTGACGGTCAACACAATCTTCGGGACAAGAGTTGTCGCCATTGCTTCGACAAATCGCGCACCGGCGCGGATGATTCCTTCGTGTTCCGCTTCGGGGCCGACCATGAAACCAGAAACGTCCTGCACAAACAAGAGCGGAATCTTCTGCTTGTCACATCTGTCGATAAAATACGCGACCTTTTCCGCACTCTCGGCGTAAATGATTCCGCCGAACCTCGGCTTCTCTCCCGCGCGTCCCTTGATCAGGCCGCGCTGATTCGCAATCACGCCGACAGTTATGCCGTCGATGGATGCGTCACCGCAAATCATTTCTTTGGCGAGTTCTTTCTGGAACTCGTCGATCTTGCCGTCGTCGAGAATCGTCTTCAACAGATCGTGCATGTCGTATGACATGCGATGATCCGTCGGAAGCAGGTCGTACAGCGCGTCCGCACCGCTCTTGCGCGCTTCGGGCGTGCCTGCGGTGTCCTTCGCCCTGGTATGACGCCGCTCTCCCGATTGATCGTCAAATCGCGATGCGTAAGCATCCCCCATAACACCCTGGGTCTGCGGGGCAGCCAACCGCTGAACGAGATCTCTCAATTTCGAGAGGCACTCGTCTTCGTTCTCGACGGCGTAATGCGCGACACCACTGATGCCGGTGTGTGTCGCCGCGCCACCGAGGGTCTCGCCGTCGATTGTCTCTCCGGTTGCACCTTTCACGAGGTTAGGGCCGCCGAGTCCCATGAAGGACGTACCCTTGACCATCAGAATCACGTCGGACAGCGCGGGGAGATAGGCGCCGCCGGCTACGCATTGTCCCATCACGGCTGCAAGCTGCGGAATCCGCAGATACCGCCGCATGATGGAGTTGTAGTAGAAAATCCGCGCTGCGCCGTACTGTCCGGGAAACACACCGCCCTGATACGGCAGATTCACCCCAGCCGAGTCGACGAGGTAAATGATCGGCACGCGGCAGCGCATCGCGATTTCCTGCGCGCGCAGAATCTTCTTGATTGTCTCGGGCCACCACGATCCGGCCTTCACAGTCGCGTCGTTCGCGACGATGATGACCTCGCGGTGATGAACCATCCCGATTCCCGTCACGACTCCGGCCGCCGGCGCCTGCCCATCATACTGGTCGTGCGCGACGAGCAGTCCAATCTCGATGAAGCGCGAGTCAGCGTCGCACAGTCTCTCTATTCGTTCGCGAGCCGAAAGTTTTCCCTGTGAGTGGAGCTTTGCGATTTTTTCCGGACCGCCGCCGCGCCTGAGCTTTGCCTCGAGCTCACGCACCTCGGCGCTCAGCTCGCGAAGACGAGAGGTCACTTCAGGTCCCCGGGCCAGCGGCGTCCTCGCTTTCGCGGGAAGCAAACCAATCCTTGATGTAGTCGACGAGCTCGGTCGTTGGGGTACCGGGACCGAACAGCTTGCCGACGCCCTGCGCCTGGAGCGCGTCCATATCCTCTTTCGGGATGATCCCACCGCCCGTGATGAGGATGTCATCGCGACCTGCGTCTTCCACGAGCTGGCGAACGCGCGGAATGAGCGTCATGTGCGCGCCGCTAAGGATCGACAAGCCGATGACGTCAGCGTCTTCCTGAACCGCGGCAGAGGCAATCATTTCGGGCGTCTGATGCAGGCCCGTGTAAATGACTTCCATTCCAGCGTCCCTGAGCGCGGCGGCGACAACCTTCGCTCCGCGGTCGTGGCCATCGAGGCCGGGCTTGGCGACAAGAACTCGAATTGGTCTCATACTGGTGTCAAAGTTAGCAGGGTCTGCGAGCGACGGGCAACGCGGTGGCCCGGCGTCATGACTTCCTTGCGACAAGCATCATTTCGCTTGATTTACGGGTCAGCGGGCGGTCGTTGAACCCATCGAACGCCTCCTCGACGATCAGCCCGGCATCAGCGCAGAGCTCAGCAAGCCTTGTCGCTGTGTATAGCCGGATTCTGTGGGTCCGCCGTTGCGGGTTTTTCTGAGAGCCCTTGAGGACGGACTCGATCGTCAAAAGACCCGAAAGCGGGTCGAATGATCTTTCGTGGGCGATCACGGTGCCGTCCGCGGTTTCCCACCAGTCACGGGAAAGGAACCGAGCCATCACCCCGTCGCGGCTCCCGCCGTGCCAGATGAGAACTCCGCCTGGCTTGAGAACTCGCGCGAACTCTCCGATGACTTTGGCGTCATCGCTCGGGTTTGCGAAGAATCCGAACGACGTGAAGAGGTTGACGACAGCGTCGAACTTCGAGGTCCAGCGGCTCGACATCTTCCGCATGTCCCCCTCGGTGTATCGGAGATTGGATCCGACGCCGCGTTTGCGTGCGAGCTTGATAAGGTGCTCCGAATAGTCGAGCCCGTCGACATTGAATCCGGTCTCGGCCAGGAGGTGCGCGTGTCTTCCCTGTCCACACGGCACATCGAGGATTCGCGAGCCCTGAGGTAGGCCGAGAACATCGATTACTCGAGCGGCCTCATGGCGATCCCGCTCGAGCGTGAAGATCGGCTCATACTCGAGCAAATACCGGGAGTCGAAGTATGACTCCCACCACTCAGACGATTTGCTCAGAAGAAGACCGGCTCTCGATAAGCTCCGAAAACGTCTTCCATCGCAGCGCGGATCTCATACAGCGTGCAGTATGCGCGGGCGGCGTCGAGGATATGCGGCATCATGTTTTCGCTGGTGCGTGCAGCTTCGCGAAGCTCGTTGAGCCTGCGCTCGACAAGTGCGCTGTCGCGCGTCTTCCTGAGTGTCGCGAGCCGCTCACGCTGCTCTTCGTCCGTGTTGCCGATCTTAAGCGTTGGGATTGTCAGCTCCGGCTCGTCAGTTACAAACTCGTTCACACCGACGATCACCCGGCGATGCTGTTCGATTTCCCACTGCTGCCGCGCAGCCGACTCGGCAATCTTGCGCTGGAGCCAGCCTGTTTCGAGGCCGCGAACCACACCCCCGACTTCTTCAATCTGCTTGAACAGTTCTTCGGCTTCTTCTTCCATCTGCGACGTCAACGCTTCGACGTAGAACGATCCGCCGAGCGGATCCATCACGTTCGGAACGCCGGTCTCGTACGCGAGAACCTGCTGGGTTCTCAACGCGACCTGCACTGACTCTTCTGTCGGGAGTGCGAGCGTCTCGTCCATTGAGTTCGTGTGGAGCGATTGCGTTCCGCCAAGTACTGCTGCCATCGCCTGGTACGCAACGCGGACGACATTGTTCATCGGCTGCTGAGCCGTGAGCGTTACGCCGGCTGTCTGTGAATGGAATCGCATGACGAGCGAGCGCGGGTCCTTTGCGCCGTAACGATCGCGCATGTGCCGCGCCCAGATTCGGCGGGCAGCGCGAAGTTTTGCGATCTCCTCGAAGAAGTCGTTGTGGATGTCCCAGAAGAACGACAGGCGCGGTGCGAACGAGTCGACGTCGAGTCCGCGGGCAATTCCCCGCTCTACATAGGTGAATCCGTCGGCGAGCGTGAATGCGAGCTCCTGCGCGGCAGTCGCTCCTGCTTCGCGAATGTGATAGCCGGATATGGAAATCGTATTCCACTGCGGAACGTGCTCGGCCGACCACGCGAAACAATCGACGATGAGCCTGAGCGCCGGCTCGATGGGATAAACCCACGCGTGCTGCGCCATGTACTCTTTCAGAATGTCATTCTGAATCGTGCCGCGAAGGTCCTTGAGATCGACGCCCTGCTTTTCCGCAGCAGCGAGATAGAAGCAGTAAAGAATGACGGCCGGTCCGTTGATCGTCATCGACGTCGAGACCTTGTCGAGCGGAATGCCGTCGAACAGAACTTCCATGTCTGCGAGACTCGAGATCGCCACGCCGCACTTTCCGACCTCGCCCTCTGATCGCGGATGATCCGAGTCGTAGCCCATCAATGTCGGGAAGTCGAATGCAACCGAGAGCCCGGTCTGCCCATGCGCGAGGAGAAACTTGTACCGCTCGTTGGTGTCAGTCGCGCTGCCAAAACCGGCGAACTGGCGCATCGTCCAGAGCTTGCCGCGATAGCCAGTCGGATGAATTCCGCGAGTATATGGATACGAACCGGGAAGGCCGAGGTCGGCGTCGTGCATTTCAGAGATATCCAGCGATGTGAAAAGCGGATTTACTTCCATCTCCGAGTTCGTAAAAGCGATGTCGCGCTTTTTCGCCTTGTCGAACTTTGCTTTCCAGTCGGCCAGCTCAGCACGAAGCCGCTCGATCTCGCGATCCTTCTCTTCCGTAAGGTCGGATCCGAATGAGGTTCCTGAATCAATTGAAGTCACGTTGTCACCCCTGTCACGAGATGCCCGAATCTTTTCAACAGATCGTCAGCCACAACGTACGGCGTAACGGACCCTGATTCGAGCTCATCCACTCTGTCACCTATCCACGCCTTTGTCTCAGGCGGTACCAGCAGCCGCTGGCGCATCCTTTTTTCGACAACTTCCACGACGCGCTCCACTATCCGCTCACGGCGGCGTTCGCGCAGCCGTCCCGACCTTTCAAGATAACCGAAGTGTTTCTCGATCGACTCGGCGATTTCCTTGATCCCCTCGCCTTTGGCAGCGATGGAACTGAGCACCGGAGGAGTCCAGGTGTCAGGTACTGCGACCTTGGCTTCCTCCCTGGCAGCGCGCGCGGGATTCAATATCCGCTTGAGATCGACCCCGTGATGCGCAGGCATGTTCGCATAGGAGGCGCCCTTCCGGAGGCCGAGCATCAGCTCGACGTCATTGCGAAGACGATCAGCGCCGGGACGATCTGCCTTATTCACTACAAACACGTCAGCGATTTCCATGACGCCGGCCTTGAGTGTTTGAATCGAATCGCCGGACTCGGGGACGAGCACGACTACAGTGCTGTCTGCGGTTCGCGCAACGTCGAGCTCGGATTGCCCGACTCCAACAGTCTCGATCAACACACGGTCGAAACCGAATCCATCGAGTACATCTGCGACCTCACGAGTTGCAGCAGCCAGGCCGCCGAGCGATCCGCGCGTTGCCATCGAACGAATGAAAACTCCTTCGTCGAGCGCGATGCTTTCCATTCGCACTCTGTCGCCCAGCAAAGCTCCGCCAGTAAATGGTGAGGTTGGATCGACGCAGACGATGCCAACGGTCAGGCCGGCGTTCCGGAACTCGCGCGTCAACAGATTGGTGATCGTGCTTTTCCCGGCTCCTGGCGGCCCGGTGATCCCAATGCGCCGGGCCTTTCCCAGTCGCGGGTGCATCGTCGCTAGAATGTCGTCGACGCCAGGCCGCTGATTCTCTACAATGCTGACAGCACGCGCCAGCGCAAACGTCTTGCCGGTGTCGAAGTCCCTTAGGAGCTTGTCAACGGGCGCGGGCAAGAATCTTCTCCTGTTTGCGCCACATCGGCGAAGATGTTCGCGCCTCGTCTTCAGGATGCTCGTTTCCGGCGACGTGAAGAGATCCGTGAACAACGAGTCTCTCGATCTCCTGCCTTGTCGAAATCTTCAGTCGCTTTGCATTTCGCGCTGCGATCTCGGGACAGATGTAGATGTCGCCGATGACAGGCCCAGCCTGATTCTCTCTCCTCATGCCGAACGAGATGACGTCAGTCGGCCCGGAATGCTCGAGGTAGTTCCTGTTTAGAGCGGCCATTGCTGTCTTCCCGACGAACGCAATCGAGATCATCGCATCGCGAATTTTCTCTGACGACATCGTGAGCCCGACCAGCTCTCGCGTTCGCGCTGCCGACAGTGGCATGCGTCGAACTGTCGACGACACCTCAACGACAACGCGCCGAGGATTCATGGTTGGCTAGTTGCCGGCGTCTTCAGCGTACGCCTTGATGATCTCGCGTACGAGGCGGTGACGCACGACGTCGGACTCGTTGAGGTAGTGGAAGCCGATACCATCGATACCTGGAAGAATGCGCTCAATTTGAACGAGTCCGGAATCTTCACGCTTTGGCAGATCGATCTGCGTCTTGTCGCCGGTGATGACTGTCTTCGAGTTAACGCCGAGACGCGTCAGGAACATCTTCATCTGTGCGTTTGTCGCGTTCTGCGCTTCATCGAGAATCACGAAGGCATCGGCGAGCGTCCGGCCGCGCATATAGGCGAGCGGAGCAATTTCGATTGTGCGCGTCTCCAGAGCTTTCTGCACGCGCTCGGGCGGCATCATGTCCTCGAGCGCGTCGTAAAGCGGACGAAGATAAGGATCGACCTTCGCTTGCAGATCACCTGGAAGGAATCCGAGGCTCTCACCAGCTTCAACAGCTGGACGCGCAAGAACGATGCGGCGCACGCGCTTGCGTGAGAGCGCGTCGACTGCTGCTGCGACTGCGAGGTAAGTCTTTCCAGTACCGGCGGGCCCGATTCCGACAACGATGTCGTTTTCCGAAATCAGCTTGAGGTATTCGCCCTGCCCGCTCGTCTTCGGCGTGATGACTTTCCGAATGCCCGGCAGAACAATGCGCTGAAGGTCCTCAGAACCGGCGGCCCCGTCGCGCGGCGTGTCGATGCTCATGCGGAGCACGTCGTCCGCAGTGAGCTCCATCTGCTGGCGCGCCCTGTCGATCATGCGGCTTGCGATTGGCGCCGCACGACTCACCGCATCCTGCGACCCGGTGATAGTCATCGTGTCGCCGCGCAGTGCGACCTTCGCGCCGCTCTGCTTCGAGAGCTCCACGAGATTCTCATCGTTGACACCGGCAAGCGTGAGCATGTCGGCGCCTTCGGTCGAAATCCGTTGTACGATCGCTTCGTCAGTCACTCTTGCGGTGTTCCAGGTGTAGGGCGTGTAGGTCGTGCTCGTTGACAGGCGTAGGAGCCCCTTCGCACAACGCTCGAGCGGCCGTGGTCTTTGGGAAAGCGATCACATCCCGAAGCGACGGCGCTCCCGAGAGCAGCATCGCTATGCGGTCGAAGCCAAACGCAATGCCACCATGTGGTGGTGCGCCGGCTCTCAGACCCTCGAGAAGGAATCCAAAGCGCGTGTTCATGTCATCCTCGCTTACTCCGAGCTTGCCGAGTACGCGTTTCTGCATCGCGGGGTCGTGCATGCGGATGCTTCCGCCGCCTAGCTCGGTACCGTTCATGACGACGTCGTAAGCAAGCGCGCGAACGGCACGTGGATCGGACTCGAGCATGTGGACGTCTTCCGGATTTGGCGCCGTGAACGGGTGATGGACAGCAGCAAGCCCGCCTGTTTCGGAATCAACGCCGAACAGGGGAAAATCAGTCACCCATACCATCTGAACGGCACCTTCAGGGACGAGATCCAGTCGTTTCGCCACGTCCTGACGAACGCGATCAAGCGCGGTGCTGGAGATTTCGTCCTTGCCAGCGACCATGAGCATGAGATCGCCCTCGTCGAGGCCAAGCGTCGCGGCCGCAGCCTCGTCGAGAAACTTCGCGACTGGACCTTCGAGCGCACCGTTGGCTTTTTTGAGGCGGAGGAGGCCGAAGGCGCCGGCGGACTTTGCGATCAGCTCGATCTCGTCGACCTGCTTGCGAGACATGCCGGCCCCGCCGGGAATCTTAATCCCGCGAATCCGACCACCGGCATCAATCGCCGACCTGGTGATACCAAAATCCGCATTTCTGAACGCATCGGTCGCATCGACGATCGGCATTCCGTATCGCAGGTCAGGCCGGTCGCAACCGTACTGCTCCATGCACTGCGCGTACGTCATCCGCCTGAACTGCGCCGGAATCGAAACCCCGGCATCGGCAAACAAGACGGCGAGAAGTCCCTCGGCCATCGCCATGATGTCTTCAGGCGTTACAAAGGATGCTTCGATATCGATCTGGGTGAACTCGGGCTGACGGTCGGCTCTCAAGTCCTCGTCGCGAAAGCAGCGCGCGATCTGGAAGTATCTGTCGAATCCCGCAACCATCAGGAGCTGCTTGTAGAGCTGCGGTGACTGCGGCAGCGCGTAGAACTCACCCGCATGCACTCTGCTGGGCACGAGATAGTCGCGCGCGCCTTCGGGCGTCGGCTTCGTCAGAATCGGCGTCTCGATCTCGAGGTAACCGTGCTCATCGAGATAACGTCGCGTTGATTGCTGGAGCCGGTGCCGCAAGACGATGTTGGCCTGGAGCTCGGGGCGTCTCAAATCGAGATGCCTGTGACGCAGGCGAAGGTCTTCGGACGCCAGCTTCTCGCCCTTGCCTCTCGCGACCGGGATCGCCGGTGTTTCGGCCGGACCCAGCACGTAGATCGACGTCGCATGAACTTCGACGTCACCCGTCTGCAACTCGGCGTTTCGCATGTCGGTGGGACGCAATTCGACAGTGCCTTCAATTCGCACGACAGTTTCCTGTCCGAGCGACGCAGCCTTGTCGATCATTTCCTGAGAAGACCATCTCGTATCGAACGAGACCTGGACCAGGCCTGCCCGATCACGAAGGTCGAGAAAAACGAGTCCACCAAGATTCCGTGACCGGTGAACCCAGCCGGCCAGCGTAACGCTCGTCCCGGCGTCAGCGGCTCGGAGCGCGCCTGCCTGATGTGATCTGAGGGAGGTCCTGAAGACGTCGCCGCTCATGTGCGGGTACCCATGCGCGCGCTGCGAAACCTGGTGTGACGGGCTTCAACCAACGGGGCTGGAATTGCGAGAAAAATGACGGCGCCGAGAATGTGAATGTGTCTGGGTCGAAGTAGGGGTCCGAAGGGGTTAAACTTAGTTGTGACATACATTTGGTGGAAGGAGCCGACCCCTTGATCGACGCCCCGTCGGCCGCGCGTTCAAAAGTGAATCTTCTCGACCTGCTTCCAGCCGACGCTGAGGCGGTTTTGAGGCGTTTCGCGGAAGAGAATGGTGAGCGCGGATTCAGGGCCGTTCAGGTCCTTCAACATCTCTGGAAAGCTCCGCGTCCGGATTTCGACTCGATTGTGGAGCTCCCGGCCGCATTCCGTCGGCTTCTGGACGAAAACTTCGAGATTCCGCGGCTTGCGTTGTCGGCCAGGCAGCTCTCCACCGATGGGACGGAAAAGTTTCTCTTTCGGCTGCACGACGGCGAGCACATCGAGACTGTCGCGATCCCCGATGGATCGAGACTGACGCTTTGCATTTCGTCCCAGGCAGGCTGCGCTCTGCAGTGCTCCTTCTGCGCAACGGGTGCGATGGGTTTTTCGCGGAACCTCCGGCTGTCCGAGATCGCCGGACAGGTACGAGAGACTGTCCTGCTCACCGGCAAGAAGCCGACGAACATCGTCTTCATGGGCATGGGTGAACCGCTCATGAACTGGAAAGCAGTCGATCCGACCCTCACGGTACTGAACCACGAGGACGGGTTCGGAATCGGAGCCCGCCACATCACGGTATCCACCGTCGGGGTGCTTCCCGGAATCGTCGCCCTTGGTGAGCGGAAAGAACAATTCCGCCTCGCGATCTCAGTGCACGCGCCCACCGACGCGCTGCGTGCGACGATGATGCCAATCAACACGAAGTATCCGCTGGCGGACGTGATCGAGGCCGCGCGCGTGTTCGACCGGCGTGTCACGTTCGAGTACGTCATGCTCCACGGCGTGAACGACTTGCCGGAGCACGCGAATCAGCTGGCCGAGCTGGCGCGTCACTGCAAGGCATTCGTCAATCTCATTCCGCTGCATGCTGGTGGCGTTGGCAACTTCACCGCGGCAACGCCACAGCAGATCGGGGCGTTCGCGAGGACCATCCGTGAGCGCGGCGTTGAAGTCGCCATACGAAAAAGCCGGGGCAAGGACATCGCCGCGGCGTGTGGGCAGTTACGGGTAGAAAGGGAGCGGCGGCGGGCGCCAGTCGGCGCCAACTAGAACCGTCACGTCGAGATAGCGCACGCTATCCGGCTTGTCCTGAACTGTCGCTCCAAAGGCTGCGGCAACGAGCGCTGCCCAGGCGGGATGACGGGAGCGATCGTACACGAGAGTCTTATCGCGCTGTTCACGCGCCGTCCCAATGAGCACTACGTCGAAGCCGCGATCGCGCAAATAGGTCGTCGCCTTGCGAGCGAGACCTTTTGTGGTGGTCGCGTTCAGAACCTCGACTTTTATCCGCACGCCCTGAGGAGCCCGCGCAGTCGGAGCGAATTGGGGAGTAGCCGGTATTACGACTTCAGGCGCGCCGTACCGGCGCAACGCGTAGAAGCCGCCACCGCCCAGTACCAACGCCAACAGTATCCACCTTCCGATTTTCACCGAAGGCTATTCCAGAGCGCGACCGTTTCGGGAAAGATGTGATTGCCTTCGCGGACCGACCAATCGAGCCGGAAGCGAACGACCTGCCGGAACACGGCGTCGAAGGAGGTCGGGACCTGCGCGGCGAGAAAATTCCGGTCTTCGCGGGAGAATTTCCGTCCTGGCTCCAGATAATCGGCCATGTAAAGCGCCTTACCTGTGCGATCCCAGTCCGGCGAACCGACCGTATGAAACCGAACTGCCGTGAGCACGCCCTGCCGTTTCTCTCCATCGTTCGCGAGCTGAGTCGCGGCGGCGGGGCCGTGCAGGAGCTCGGCCGGCGTTGTAGTGTCACCAGTGATCTTCCGAAGAAGTGCTTCAGGAGCGTCTCGAAGCGCGTCATGCCAGACACCAGCATCGGTCCACGCATTCGCCTCATCGGCCGGGAGACGCATTGCTGCAGCCCACGCGCGAAGGAGCGACGTGACGCGTCCGATGTGCTCGAGGCGCTTCTTGCTCACGCACGCCCACGTTGGCATTCCGTTGGCGTCAGTCTTCATCATCTCCACCCAGCGTCATGTTGTCGATGAGGCGCGTCGATCCAACACGAGCGGCGACAATCGCTGCGAACGACTTGTCAGCCGTTTCAGCGCGCGAGAGTGTCGACCCGTCCACCACGGCGAAATAGTCCGTCTTCACTCCGGCTTCGTGATCGAGAACGGCGCGACCCGCAGCTTCGAGCGCCGCGGTGTTTCGCTCTCCGCGCTCAAACGCGCGCCGAACTTCTTTCAATGATTGATTGAGCGACAACGCTGCCCTTCTATCGGAGTCGCTCAGATACCTGTTGCGACTGGACAGCGCGAGTCCGTCGTGCTCGCGAATGATCGGCGCGACAATGATTGTCAGCGGCATGTCCAGATCGTGAACCATCGCGCTGACGAGAACGGCCTGTTGAAGATCCTTCCGGCCGAAAACAGAAATGTCGGGCTGCACGATGTTGAACAGCTTCGCGACAACGGTCAGGACCCCGTCGAAGTGCCCTGGCCTGCTCGCCCCCTCCCAATCGGACGCAACAGCGGAGGCGGTGACACTTACCTCTCGGTCGCCCGGATACATCTCCCTCACTTCGGGACGAAAGAGAATGTCAACCCCGGCTTCCCTCGCCATCGCCTCGTCGTTTTCGACAGGGCGCGGATAACGGGACAAGTCTTCGCTCGGCCCAAACTGGAGCGGGTTGACGAAAATGCTCAACACGGTGATGTCCGCTTCTTTCTTCGCGCGCTCGACGAGACTGATGTGTCCGGTGTGCAGTGCACCCATCGTTGGGACAAATGCGATTGTCGACCCGGATGCACGAAACCTCGCCACGGCTTCCCGCACCGCGGCGATCGTGTTGACAACGATCATTTCAGTTGCTGTGCTCGGCATCGGGATACTTGCCCGTCCTCACTTCGTCACCAAACGCGCCGACCGCGTCCTTCACGATTGTCGCCAGGTCCGAGTACTTCTTGAGGAACCTGGGAGAGAAGCCTTCGTTGAGGCCGAGCAGATCGGGCAGCACCAGGACCTGCCCATCGCAATGCGGGCCGGCGCCGATGCCGATCGTAGGGATTGCCAGGGCTTCCGAGATTCGCTGCGCAAGCTCCGATGGAATCAACTCGAGCACGAGCGCAAAAGCCCCGGCGTCTTCGAGCGCTCTCGCCTCGTCGAAAATCTTGTCGGCTTCGGACTTCTCTCGTCCCTGGATTCTCATGCCGAGGGTTCGCACCGACTGCGGAGTGAATCCAAGGTGTCCGAAGATAGGTATGCCTACGCGGGTCAGCCGACCGACTGTTTTCACTATCTCATCGCTTCCGCCTTCAACCTTCACTGCGTCTGCGCCAGTCTGCTGCAGCACGTGGCCGCAGTTCATGACCGCCGAGTCTTCCCCGGCCTGATACGACAGAAACGGCATGTCCACAACGACCAGCGCGCGACGGACTCCCCGACGCACTGCCGCTCCGTGGTAGACCATCTGATCGATAGTCACTCGAATGGTTGAGTCGAAGCCGTTGATGACATTGCCAAGCGAGTCGCCGACCAGAACTATGTCTACGCCCGCTGCATCGACAAGCTTTGCGAAGAGCACGTCATATGCGGTGACGACGACAAGCTTTTTTCCTTCCTTCTTGAGCTTGCCGATGTCCCTGATCGTCACCCGCCGTTGCGTGACTTCCTGTTCAGCCATCCGAAACACCTCTCAGCTCAGCGAGCTGGCGAAGCCAGAAATTCCTGTTAGGCAGCTCCGGATGTGGAACTGTCAGTACGTCATCAGCATACTCGACTCCCTCGATCAATACTATATCAAGGTCGAGAGTCCGCGGGCCCCACCGAACCGTACGAAGTCTTCCGGCCGATCTCTCGATGCGCTGAAGGGCTGTCAAAAGTGCGCGCGGAGTCAGGTCGAACGAAACAGAGACCATCTGGTTCAGGAAATTCCCCTGTTTGATCGGGCCGATTGGAAGTGTGTCTTCAACCGATGTTTCACCGAGCATCCGAACACCCTTGATCTGGGCAATCGCGTTCCTGGCTCGCGCGAGCGCAGCGTCGCGGTCACCGAGGTTCGATCCGAGAGCAATGTAGGCAACGTCACCCATTCCTCGCCCTGTCCAGCGTTACCTGGGCGTAGGCTAGAGGCCCGGGCATAGATACCTGCGGCTTTCGCGCGTTGACGACGACCTTGTGGACACCGTCGATCTTCAACATCTGGTCGGCAACCGCGGCCACCAGGTCCTCCAGATAGAGGATGTGATCGGCGGCGACTATCGACGACACGATCCCATAAATATGGCGGTAGTCCAGAACCCCTTCGGAGCCGCGGGCGTTCTGTTCCCGCTCGACCCACGCAGAGACGTCGACCTCGAGCGGCTGGGCAATCTCTGCCTCGTGAGGAAGCACGCCGATACGCGCGTGAAACTTCATGGCCTCGAGCCGCACAACGAACATGAAAGGCATCAGGCGTCGAGCGCGGTGCGAAGGGAGCGCGTTAGTGCCAGTGCTGTGTCGATACTTGCACCCGCGGCCTTGATAAGAGCACTGCCAACAACAACTCCATCTGCTGCCTCTGCGGCGGCCCGGGCCTGTTCTCCATTGGAGATTCCGAAGCCCACACAAATCGGCAGCTCCGTGGCTGACCGGAGGCGCTGTGTGGTTTCGCGCAGGTCAGTGGCAAGCGACACCTGCGCACCCGTCACACCCAGCCGGCTTATCAGGTACACGAATCCGGAACCGTTGAGCGCGATCTCTCTCATTCGTTCGACCGGAGTCGTCGGCGCTACGAGCCTTACAAACGCGAGGTCCGAATCGCCGAGCCATTTCTCCCGCTCAGGATCGGCGCCAACCGGCAAATCGGTCAACAGGACGCCGTCAACCCCTGCGGCACTCGCCCGATCTAAAACATCAGGGCCGGCGGCAAGAAGCGGATTGAGATATGTAAAAAGCACTATTGGCACGCTCAACGAGGCGCGCGATACAATGTCGATAGTCTTCTCGAGCGTCATGCCGGCAGCGAGTGCCTTCTGTGAGCTGTCCTGAATCACAGGACCGTCGGCGATTGGATCAGAAAATGGAACGCCGATCTCGATTATGTCGGCGCCCGCATCTTCGAGTCCACGCAGAAGCTCCAGGCAACCAGCCTCGGAGGGATAACCCGATGTCACGTAGCAAACGAGAGCCTTGCTCTTGCTTGCACGAAGCAGCGCGAACCTCTGGTCGATTTTGTTAGACGAAATAATCGCCAACGTTGATGCCATATCTGTCGGGATCCGCAGTCTTGATGATCGTTCGGGGATAGTCGCCGATGCTGTCAACCTGCGCAAGGTCGGCTTCAGGCGCCGGATGAAGCATGTTGCCCTGAGCGTCGCTGACGATCTTCACGATGGGGCGCGACAGCGCATCGGCGCGCGGATTCGCTGCGTAAACAACTGCAAGCTCGAACGTGTCGAGCACGACGAGCGTCCCGACCGGGTAGATGCCAAGAAGGTTGATGAATGCCTTCAGGACGAGCTGGTCCACGCCACGCTTGGGGTTGTCGCGCATCTCCTGAAGGACGTCAGAGGGAGCGTACGGAGTCGTCTGATAGACACGCCTCGTGGTAGCTGCATCGTATCCGTCTACAACAGCGACGATCCTGCTGGTCATGCTCATGGCGCGCGTGCGGACAGTCTTCGGATATCCGCTCATGTCGATTCGCATGTGATGCTCGTAGGCAACCGTCATCGCACGATAGGACACCTCTTCCTGCTGCCCGCGAAGCTGGAAAAGAGCAAGGACGCCCAGCCACGGGTGTGCCGCGATCTTCAGCCACTCGCCTTCAGTCAATCCGTCTGACTTGTGAAGGAAGTCGATCGGAACACGGCTCTTCCCGATGTCGTGCATCAACGCCGAAAGCCCCAGATCGAAGAGCTGGATCTTCGTCAGGCCGAGGCGTCGGCCGAGTGCGACCGCGAAGATGCAGACGTTGACGCTGTGCGTGAACGTGTACTCGTCGTAGTCGCGAATCGCGGTCAGGCCGATGAGTGACGTCTCTTCGTTCAAGATCTGGTCGACAATTCCCTGCACAACGCGCTTGATCTTCTTGATGCTCGGCGTGCGGCCCATTCGCACCGAGTTGATCACGTCTCGCGTTACCGCCACCGACTGATTGTAAGTCCGTGTCGCAGCTTTCTTTGTCTCCTCGGAGAGTTCCATGCCATCGCCTTCGACGGGCGGCATCAGCTCGATGGCGCTGATCTCGGTCTGCGTGAGGCGATCGAGGATTTCGTAAATGCGGTTCTCTGGATCCGAAACAACGCGTTCGTCGAGCACCGACAGAAACACCAGCCAGTCTCGAGGCGACACACCCTGATGGACCTTCAGCGATCCGATTCCTGACGCCTTGCAGATCCGCAGGAGATATCCGAAGCTCGCGTAGTTCGTAAGGTCGAGCCGCAGGCGTGTCCCGTTGAGAAACAGGAATTCACCCGAGATTCGCAGGTCGAGTTCTCTCTCCCGCTCGAGAATGTCTTCGCCAAGCTGGGATAACTCGGCAAGAGTTTTTTGAACCGCAGTGTGCTCGGCCGGATACAGCTTGATCGCGCGCAGCGCGCTGTACAGTGCGACGACATAGTCGCGGCCCCGCCGCCGCAGGTACGACGCAGCTGCGGAATCGCTGGCCTGACCAGCCAGTTCCTGCGTCACAGACTCAGCCACGAACTGCTCTGCTCGCGGCGTTGCGGACAATCACATCACGATCGGCAAGTGCTTTCTGGAGGGCCTGCATCGCACTGTCGGTCCCGATCTTACCAAGGGCCATCGCCGCGCACGCCCTGAACTCACCTTCCTCTCTGCGGCCAAGCAGTCCACGTGAGTTGAGAATGTCGGAGAGGAACGGAACTCCTTCATCGCCACTCAGGACACCGTAGCATTCGAAGAAAGCCATCTTCTCGGCCAGAGTACTCTCGCGCAGGTTGCGTGTCCTGAGGTGAGCTTCTACACGCTTGACTCCAGCGCGATGATTTCTCGAGCCCAGGACTTTGACGGCAGCGACGCGGATGTCGATGTCGTCGTCGAGGAGCGAGCGTTCCAGAACCTGGAGTGCTCCGGGCGATCCGATGTCTGAGAGCGCGGCCACTCCGGCAAGGCGCATTTCTGGCGCCCCCTGTGAGATGATGGTCGCGAGCGCGACGACGGCTGCATTTGCGCGCATCGCACCGGCGCGGCGGATTGCCTCGAACGCGACAACATCATCCGGCGACGAGATGAGCTTGACCAGCTCCGCGGTGTGCGCAGCGGCCAGCCTGGAGCCGGCGGCTTCGAGAATCGCACGGAGCTCCGCGTTGCGTGTGCGTCCGATCCACGACAGCAACGTCTCGAGCGCATGGGGCTTGAGCTGTGTGAGCAGCTCGTTGAGATCGTCCTGCGGCGACCTAAGCGGAGTTTCTTCCAGCGCGTGAAGGAGCTGCTCGAGCGGATCCTTGTCGCTCAACCGGTCAGACAGCTCCACGAGTCGTTCACGCTGTGACAGCAGGATGTCTTTCGCGCGCCCGGCTGTAACCCCCGCTTCGCGGATCAGATAAGCCGCTGTGCGAAACTGTGTGAGCGAGAGCAGCAGAAGAAAAAAGTTGTCGAGAATCTGCGCGATCTCGTCACGGATCGACCCGTCCGTTTCCTGCTCGTAAGTGTCGAGGAGCGACGCGATGACGTACGGCCTGAGATCGGTTCCAAAATCAGCGCGGATCTCGTCCCGCAGATACTGGATCTCGCGCTCATCGAGGAAATAGAGTGTCGAGTCGTAGTCGTCCATGCGGGTAATCGACGACGACGCCACGAGCTGAGCTTCCGACTCCGCTTCTCCCGGCGCGACGATTCTTTGAATCTCCGCTCCGCGCACGGATTCAAGCGGAGAACCTGACTCGATGGCGAGATCCATGTACTTGTACTGGAGCGACGAAAAATCATGCTCCCAGAGAAGCGTCAGCAGATCGTCGTCGTCAGCCGAAGCGAGACGGGACCGCTGCATGAGGTTGAGCAGGATGAGCATCTCGTCGTCTTCAAATCCGCGACGAAAACCAAGCTCTCGAATTCCGTCTTTGTAGAAGAGCCAGGGAATGCTGTCCGACGTTCTTGCTTCTTCCTCGAGAACCGGCCGACCGATCCAGACGAGCTGCGACTCGGTGACCTGAATTGTTATCGAGTCCGCTTCCTCCCACACGGGCTTGAACGCGGCTCTGACTGCGTCCATGGCGCGAGCGTGCATTGGATTGTTGGGAAGGTAGAGCTGCCACGCACGCACTGCTTTGGCAAATGCACGCATCAGCTCACTCACCAGTGCTACCGGAAACGGCGGCTCGGCGAGGTCTTCCTCATCCAGCACGATCTGCGACGTCACCGGTCGAAAACCCCCATCTCCGCTACCTGAGCCATATCCTTGTCGCCGCGACCGCTTACGCAGATCAGAACCGATTCGGATGGGCTCCATCGCGACGCGTTGTCGGCGACCCATGCAATCGCGTGAGACGTTTCGAGCGCGGGAATAATTCCCTCCAGACGGCTCAACATCTCAAACCCGCGCAGCGCATCGTCATCAGTGACGGCGACATATTCGGCCCTTCCCGAATCCTTGAGCCACGCATGCTCGGGACCGACCCCCGGATAGTCGAGCCCGGCTGAAATCGAGTGGGCGGGATGAATCTGTCCGTCGCTGTCCTGGAGCAGGTAGCTTAGAGATCCGTGCAGCACGCCCGGAGTTCCACGAAGAAGCGACGCCGAGTGTTCGTCGGAATCGAGCCCGTGACCCGCGGCTTCCACGCCGATCAGCTTGACGCCGGGGTCATCCTCGAACGGATGAAAGATTCCCATCGCATTGGATCCCCCACCGACACAGGCAACCACGGCAGATGGAAGTTTGCCGGTGCGAGCGAGCATCTGTTCGCGGGCCTCTCGTCCGATGACCGACTGAAACTCACGCACCATTCTCGGATAAGGCGCAGGGCCCACGACCGATCCAATGATGTAGTAGCTGTCGTTGACGTTGGTGACCCAGTCGCGAATGGCTTCGCTGGTTGCGTCCTTGAGTGTCTTTGTTCCGCTCGAGACCGGGACGACCCTGGCGCCCATCAACTTCATGCGGTAGACGTTGAGCGACTGCCGCCGAATATCTTCCTCTCCCATGTACACCGTGCAGTCGAGGCCGAAGCGCGCGCAGACTGTAGCGGTCGCAACGCCGTGTTGTCCCGCGCCAGTCTCGGCAATGATCCGGCGCTTGCCCATGCGCATCGCCAGCAGCGCCTGCCCGACGGTGTTGTTGATCTTGTGAGCGCCCGTGTGATTCAGGTCTTCGCGCTTCAGGTAGACTGCGGTTCCCAGTTTCTCGGAGAGCCGCGGCGCATCGCTCAGTGGTGATGGGCGTCCAACGTACGATGACAGCATCCCATCGACGCTCCTGACGAACTCCTCGTCCGCCATGGCGGCATCGAACGCGGAGTCGAGCTCGTCGAGAGCTGGAATCAGGGTTTCTGGGACGTAGCGGCCACCGAATGGGCCAAATCGATCGTTTGGGGAAATTGCGGTCATCGTCTATTCATGGGCAGCGTGTATTCGCAGCTCATACTATAGACGCAGAATGCACCGCTTCGGCAAAAGCTTTCATGAGTTGGTGGTCCTTGATCCCCGTTTCAGACTCGACTCCTGACGACACATCGACGATGTCCGGCGAGAATGCGGAGATGACTGTTCCGACGTTCTGTGGCGTCAGCCCACCGGCGACGATGAGTGCTGTGACGCGCGGCTCCCTGGCCATGAGCGGTGACAACGCTGCCCAATCAAAGGTCTTCCCCGTTCCGCCGGATTTGCCCCGGATCGAGGTGTCGAGGACGATTCCGTTCGCCCGAATAGGAACCTCTTCCACCTGTTTTATGGCCTTCCTGGCGTCCTCCACCCCAATCACGGGCCAGATATCGCCCGCGAACGAACGCCTGAGCGTATCCATGAACGAGTCATCGATTTCCTGGTGGAGCTGAACGACATCCAGCTTCACTTCCTTTGCGATTTCAGCCACCTCCTCGGCGGATGAATCCGCAAAAACACCGACGTGCTGAAGCGTGGGGCCGGCCACATCGTAAATCTTTCGCGCCGTACTGAATGAGATCTTCCGGGGGCTCGGGGCAAACACAACCCCGATGTGCGAGGCGCCGAGCTCGGCCGCGTAAGCGGCATCTTCCGGTCGGGTAAGGCCGCAGAATTTGATTGTCGTCACGTGCGTATTGGGCTGGGGGTTGGTCAGTCTTGCCGGGGATGGCGCGCCACTTTAGAGAGCAAGGTCACGGCCGCAGACGGATCAGTGGATGCAGACAGCGCGGATCCGATGAGAACGGCGTCAGCGCCCGCGTCTGCCGCCTTGGCAACATCCGCGGCCGTCGAATACCCGCTTTCGGCGATTGCGACGCAAGGCGACGGAATGAGCGGCACGATGCGCGAGACGGTTTCAGGATCGATGATAAGTGTCTCGAGGTTGCGGTTGTTGACCCCGATCATTCTGGCCCCCACCCTCAAGGCCCGCTCGAGCTCAGATTCATCCCTTACTTCAAACAACAGTTCCAAGTCGATTTCCCGCGCAAAGTCTGCGAGATCTGCAAGATGTATGGGGTCGATCGCCCTGACGATGATCAACGCAGCTGAAGCCCCAAGTGCCTGTGCTTCAACGAGTTGGACCTCGCTGACGTGAAAGTCCTTCTTAAGGATCGGAAGTTCCGCTCCACGCGCGCGCCCGATGTCCTCATTGGCCCCGCCGAAGCTCGTAGGCTCGGTGAGAACAGAGAGCGCCGCAGCACCGCCGGCCGCGTACAGGCGGGCCTGCTCAGCGGCGTCGATATCTGGATTGATGGCGCCTTTTGATGGGGACCGCCGCTTGATCTCGGCGATAACTGCAACGTTCTCGCGGCGGAGTGCTTTTTCCATCGAGGGCCTGACGAGTCCCAGGTCAGGTGTGAGACCTTCCGCGTCTCGTTTCGCTTCGAGCGCGCGAGACCGGTCCCACGCCTCGGCGGTCAGTTTTCCCAGAGTCCCGACAGGCTGAAGCCACGCAATTTCTCCTTGCGTTTCGGGAGTTGTTCGGATAATCTTGGAATTCGGCAAATGTTCGGTACCGCAAAAGCTGATTTCAGGGACTCTTCTTCACGGGAAAGATATGTCGCTCACAAAGCGTCAGCGCGAGATCCTCACTTATCTGACCGAGTATTCTGCCGGAAACGGCTATGCTCCGAGCTTCGAGGAAATCGCCAGCCAGTTTGGTTATAGCTCGCTTGCAACCGTGCACGAGCACCTGAGCAATCTCGAGCGCAAGGGCTACATCAAGCGCGAGTACAACGAGAGTCGCGCGATCGAGCTGCTTCCGTCTGACATCTTCCCTCGCGCGTTGCAGCTTCCGCTGATGGGCTCAGTCGCAGCCGGTATGCCCATCGAGGCGATTCAGTCGCAGGAAATGATTTCGGTTCCCGATGACTTCGTGCGGAAAACCGGGAATCATTACGTCCTCCGAGTGCGCGGAAACTCCATGATAGACGAGCAGATTCGAGATGGCGACTTCGTGATCGTCAACGAGCGCCAGACTGCTGACAACGGCGAGATGGTAATCGCGCTGGTCGATGGAAACTCAGCGACCGTGAAGAAGCTTTACCGCGAAAAAGACGGACGCATCCGCCTCCAGCCGGCGAACGAAGCGATGGCGCCCATCTACGTGCACGAGAACGACATTTCCATTCAGGGGATTGTCGTCGGAGTTCTCAGGCGCTGCTAGGTCTGGTGTAGGCGGTTCGGAGGCGGTTCAGCGCGTCTGCTCCCTTTCCTTCGCTAAGCGCCGAGCGCGCAGCTTCAACGCTCTCTTCATAGCTCGTCTCGCGGCCGCTGACATAAATCGCAGCGGCCGCATTCATTATTACGGCCGCCCGGGCAGCGGGAGTTCCGCCGCCGGCCAGGATCTCGTTGATGATCCTGGCATTCTCCGCAGGGTCACCACCAGCGAGTTCGTCCCTGCTGGTAGACGAGAATCCGAACTTCGCCGGGTCGATGTTCCATTCCCGCGTCTCGCCATCCCGAATTTCAATTACGTGCGTAATTCCGATGGGCGATATCTCGTCGAGCCCAGGCTCGCCGTGCACTACCAGGGCGTGGAGCGAATCGAGCTCTGCGAGCGCGCCCGCCAATATCGGTACCCTGTGAACATCCGCGACGCCGACAACCTGACGCCGTGCTCCAGCAGGGTTTGCCAGCGGCCCGACGATATTCATCACGGTGGGAATCGCGAGCTCCCTTCTCACCGGACCGACGTGCTTCATCGCGGGGTGCATCAGCGGCGCATACATGAAAACAATTCCTGCGGTTACGAGCGCGTCGCTCATCGTGTCGAGCGGCGCGTCGATCGGAACGCCGAGTGCTTCCAGGACGTCGGCGCTTCCGCAGCGCGAAGTAAATGAACGATTGCCGTGTTTTGCGACTCGCACTCCGGCACCTGCGGCGAGCAATGCGGCAGCGGTCGAGATGTTGAATGTTCCGACTGCCCCGCCGCCGGTGCCGCAGGTGTCGACGAGCTCCTCGCGGTTTTCCGCAGGAAGCACGACCATCACTTCGCGCAGAGCGCGAACGACGCCCGCAACTATCTCTGACGTTTCGCCGCGCACCCTGAGTCCGGTGAGCATGGCCGCGACCTGAAGCGACGACGCCTCTCCGCGCATGATTACGCCGAACGCGTCGGATGCGTCCTCTGCGCTTATCGGCTGATGATGAGCAAGCTTGACGATGGCACTTTGAAGCGCCGAAGGAACTGATGGTCCGGTCACGGGGCGCGCCCTAGAGCGCTACAGGTGGCGCAACAGCCGCGCGAATTCGCGCGAGCGTCTCGGCGGGATCTTCATGTCCGTTCCCAGCGTGAAGCGCCCGCTCGATCTGGTAGAGAGTGTTCGCATGTGTCTTGACGAGCTCACTCTGTGTGTGCAGGTCGACATGCGCCTGCTGGAGCCGTCCTACCGCCTGGGAAACCTGGTCCTCGACGGCGTGAAGGCGTTCGGCCCGACGCTGTATTTCGCCCTGCGCATCGGTGAGATGCCTCTGCAGCTCGGAGATGCGGGACGCATCTCGCTCGGTTGGCGCCGCGCTGTTTGCCCGTGCGTCATCGAGCTCGGTCTTGAGCTGCCTGAGGGCCTTGTTGTACTCAGCGTGGATGTTGCGGGTCAGCTCTTCGAGCGTGCGAACCGCTTCGAAACGGGCTTCATGCTCGACAATTCTCTCAAACGCGAGGGCAAAGAGATCGAGCGCTGGCGACAGTCTCTCAACTATCCGCGGTCCGAATCGCCGGCGAGGCTCGTAAAGAGCGATGAAACCGGCGAGCTCCCCATCGAGTGTCAGCCCACGGACCGAAAGGATGCCGCCCTGCTGCTGCGGCGTCACGCCAAGGAGCTTCATATAGTCGTCGGACTCGGCGCCGAAGTCGGCTACGGCCGCTCCGAAATTCAGCGCGCGGCGGATTGGCGCCGGGAGATGATCGATCGCAACCGTTAGCGGCGTGCGGGCGATGCCTGCCGCGGACGGACTCAGTCGCTCGGTTATCATCTGCCGCCTTGCATCGCACATGAAGAGGGCGAGCTGGGACGACTTGTCCATGTCCCACGCCTCGGCCTGCAGCAGGGTCAGCGCTGCGTCCGCGTCCCGAGCCGCTGAAAGAACCGTTGCGAGAGTGGCGAGTGTGCGTGGTGCCATTGAGTTGACGAAGGAAGCCTTACGACTACCCACCGAGTTTGACCGTTACGCCGAAGAATGTCAACGCCGAGGAACGTCGTTTTCCGAGCGAGATGAAACCACTCGACAGGTTTGCCGCTCAGCGGCGGTGTCGGTAATTTGCACAATGGAATCGCGTACCCTCCAGCTTGTTCTGCAATACGACGGGACGCGGTTTGCGGGATGGCAACGCCAACCAGGTGAGAGAACAGTTCAAGGCGTAATTGAAGAAGCGCTCGAGAAGCTATGTGGACGGCATGTCGCTGTCCTTGGCGCCGGCCGAACGGACGCCGGCGTTCACGCACTCGGGCAAGCTGCCGGAATTCGGGTCCCGGAGAGGTGGTCAGCCCAGGAAATGCGCCGGGCACTCAACGCGGTGCTTCCTGGAGACGTGTGGATCGCAGCCTCGCATGCAATGACGCCGGATTTCCACGCGCGATTCAGCGCAGTGTCCAGGGCTTACCGGTACCTGATCGGGACCGACGAGGAAGCTGAGTCGCCTTTCAGAAAAGATCGTGAGCTGGCCTGGCGACGCCCGATCGACCGGCAACTGCTGGATCAAGGCTCGCATCTAATCCTTGGCGATAACTGCTTCAGGGGATTTGCCGTTAAGGGAACGGCGCCGGAATCAGACAATCACCGGTGTAACGTTGTTGAAGCAAAGTGGGTGGAACGCGATGGAGGCCTCGCATTTTTCGTAAAGGCGAATCGCTTTCTTCACCATATGGTGCGCTTCCTGGTCGGAACCATGCTCGACGTGGCGAGTGGCAAGCGTCCGCTCGCCGATATCTCCAGGCTGCTCGAGGCGGAGGACAACCACACTGTGTCAGCGCCGGTTCCGTCGCGCGGATTGTATCTCGAAAAGGTAGAATACCCTCATGAACTCTATTTGGTGGATGCATGAACATCTTCGTTGAATCGATATCGCTGGATGAGATCAGGCAGGCGACAGCAGCGGGTTTCGCTGACGGCATCGTGATTACAAGCGTGGTCGATTCGTCGTCGACCCACGGCCGGGAAATAATCGAGGAGATCGCGAACGAATTTGCGATCCCCGTCTGCGTTGAAGTTGGTGCGATCAGTGGTGACGACATGTACCGCGAGGCACGCGAGATCGCAAAGATTTCCGATCACATCATCATCCAGCTGCCCCTCGTCGAAGATGCGGTCGCCCCGATGCACCGCTTGAACCAGGAAGGCGTGGGCGTCTGCGCCAATTTTGTTTTCAATGGCGCTCAGGCGGTGCTTGCGGCGAAGGCTGGCGCATCGATGGTCCGCGTTTCTCTTCATGATCTCGATGCGCAGGGACAGACAAGCACCGACGCAGTGACGGAGATCCGTTCGCTTCTCGAAGCAAGTGACTGCGAGTGCGACGTGATGGTCGCATCGCCCTCGACCACGACGCAGTTCACAGAGTGCGTTGCGGCCGGCGCTCAGATTGTTTCGTTGCGTCCTGAAGTTCTTCACTCCCTGCTCCTGCATCCACTCACCGATCGCGGCCTCGACAGGTTCCTGAGTGGAATCGCGAAGCGGCCAAAGGTGAGAGACTGATGAAGCGCACACTCTTCGCGCTGGCGGTGATAGTCGTCGTATCTGCCTGCAAGGGAGAGGGCCTTCCGTCCGCGCAGGCCACGCAGGTCTCTGAAGCCCAGACAGCGCAAATCTCAGGTCAGCGCAGGACGGCGATCACTTCCGCCGTTGCACGCGTATCTCCGTCGGTGGTGACGGTGCAGACCGAAGTTGTTGAAGCAGTGCCCGCCGATTTCTACGAACAATTTTTCGGGGGACGATCGGGACGCCGCTCTGCAGCTGGACTTGGCTCAGGATTTATCGTCAGGGAAGACGGTGTGATCGTCACCAACGCCCACGTTGTCGCCGGCGCTACCATAATCTCTGTCGCTCTGCGCGATGGCACGACGTATCCGGCGAAGCTGCTTGGCGCCGATGCGACCAACGATCTCGCAGTAATCAAGATCGCGGCGAAGGGACTGCCCGTCGCCCCACTCGGAACTTCTTCGAATCTCCTGATCGGCGAATGGGCAATCGCGATAGGAAGTCCGTACGGGTTTCTCCTCGCCAACACGGAGCCAAGCGTTACTGCAGGCGTCGTGAGCGGAACGGGGCGCAATCTCGCGGCGGAAAGCGGCGGTGCGGGTGTCTACGTCGACATGATTCAGACCGACGCATCGATCAACCCCGGCAACTCCGGTGGACCACTCGTCAATGCGATGGGTGAGGTCATTGGCGTCAACAGCTCGATCTATTCGCCCAGTGGCGGATCAGTTGGACTTGGATTCGCGATTCCGATCAATCGCGCGCGCCGGGTCACTGAAGACCTTCTTGCCCACGGTGTGATTCGCCGTCCATGGGTGGGCATCAAGATCGGCGCGACACGGCCTGCGACTCCGGGCTCCCCATCAAAGGGTGCGGTCATTACGTCCGTGGTTCCTGGTTCCCCCGCCGCCCGCGCCGGCATTCAGCCGAACGACGTTCTCGTCCAATCGCGCGACAGGCTGGTTCACAACGCCTACGACTGGGAAGCGGAGCGACTCGAGCTTCGCGTGGGAGATGACGTCCCGCTCACGGTGAAGCGCGGCGGACGCGACATCAAGGTAAGTGTAAAGGTGGCGGATCTCCCGGACGTCAACGCGCCAAAGGTCACGGTGCTTCGCGAGATTCAACTCGTGACATTAACCCCGGCGATTCGCGCGGAAAGAAGTATTCGGCGCGCAAATGGAGCCCTCGTTCAGTCGGTCAGCCAGAGAGTTGCAGAGCAGCTGGGAATTCAGGCCGGAGACGTGATCCTTCAGATCAATCAGGTGCCGATTGCCGACGCTGAAGCCGCAGCGCGTGCTCTCGACTATTACTCAGGTCGCGGCGGAATCGTGATGTACATCGAAAGACAGGGGCAGGTTTATACCACCGAATTCGTGATTCAATAGTGCACGACACCTACGAGTCACCCCTCGGCGGGCGATACGCGTCGCGTGCGATGCTTGAGCTGTGGTCGCCGAAAACGCGACACGGCTTGTGGAGGAGGCTGTGGCTCGCTCTGGCTGAAGCCCAGCAGGAGCTGGGCGCAGAGATCCCGAATGTCGCGATCTCGCAGATGCGACACCATCTCGACGACATCGACTTTGACGCAGTGGCCGCGTACGAGCGTCGATTCAGGCACGATGTCATGGCCCACGTTCACGCTTTCGGTGACGATGCGCCGGCCGCTAAGCCATTTATCCATCTCGGTGCGACAAGCGCCTATGTAACCGACAACGCCGACCTGATCCTGATGCGGCGCGGGCTTGACTTGTTGCGCGGGCGAACGGTCGCCGTGCTGACCGAGCTCGCCTCGTTCGCCAGAAAATGGAAGGACCAGCCAACGCTGGGTTACACGCATCTGCAGCCGGCGCAGCTTACTACAGTTGGCAAGCGCGCTACCCTGTGGATACAGGATCTCGTGCTGGACCTTCACGACATCGAGTATCGGCGGTCAACCCTCCCATTCCGGGGAGTGAAAGGAACCACCGGGACGCAGGCCAGCTTCCTCGAGATCTTTGGCGGAGATCATGAGAAGGTGAGGAAGCTCGACCGCCTGGTCACAGCCAAGATGGATTTTGCGGCTTGTCTTCCCGTCACCGGCCAGACCTACACCCGTAAGATCGACGCTGGAGTCTTGTCAGCTGTATCGGGTGTTGCGGCAAGCGCGGCGAAGTTTGCGAGCGACATGCGGATGCTTCAGTCGTTCGGGGAAATGGAAGAGCCTTTCGAGACAGAACAGGTCGGTTCATCCGCAATGGCGTACAAGAGAAATCCGATGCGATCGGAGCGGATCAATTCCCTGTCGCGCTTCGTGCTGAACCTCGAGGCGAACGCCAATCAGACGCATAGCGTTCAGTACCTCGAGCGCACGCTGGACGACAGCGCTAACCGGCGCCTCGCGATTCCCGAGTCGTTTCTTGCGACCGACGCGATTCTTCTCATTTACGCGAACATCGCATCGGGCCTGGTCGTCAATGAGGAAAGGATCCGACAGCGAGTCGATGCGGAGCTGCCGTTCATGGCGACCGAGAAGCTTATCGTTCAGGCGGTCGCCGCAGGGGGCAACCGGCAAACAGCCCATGAGGTTATTCGCGGGCACTCAATGGCTGCGTCAAAGGCGCTTAAGGAAGGGGCGACTCGCAACGATCTCCTCGACAGGCTATCGGCCGATCCTTCGCTCGGCCTGTCGGCAGAAACCGTTTCAGCCGTCGCCGACGCGTCCCAATACACGGGTCGAGCACCGCAGCAGGTGGAAGAATTCCTCGACGAAGTCGTCGCCCCCCTGCTCGCCGGCGCCGGAAGCGTTCCGCAAGACAAGACAGAGCTGCGGGTCTGATGGCACTCGCTCGTACTGCTCTGCCCCTGCGTCTCCTCCGTCGGGGGAAAGTCCGCGATGTCTATGAAGCGAGTCCATCGACGATTCTGCTCGTCGCGACTGATCGGGTGAGCGCGTTCGACGTCGTGATGCATGAGCCGGTGCCATACAAGGGCGCCGTCCTCACTCAGATTACGGCGTGGTGGCTCAGGCAGCTTGAGCCTTCGCTGCGTCATCACATGATCACTGCCGACGTAGCCGAGATCATCGAGAGAGTGCCGTCGCTCCGACCATATGCCCGGTCGCTCGCCGGCCGGTCAATGCTCAGCCAGAAGGCGACGGTATTCCCGGTAGAATGCGTCATCCGCGGATACATCTCTGGGTCAGCCTGGAAGGAATATTCGGCCTCGGGCACCCTCGCCGGGGAAAAACTGCCTGAGGGACTCAGAGAATCCGTCAGGCTTGCTGCCCCAATCTTCAGTCCGGCGACGAAGGCAGACGAAGGGCACGACGAAAACATCACCATCTCTCAGATGGCCGAGGTGGTCGGGCCCGACGCCACCAGGGAGCTGGAGCGATTGACGCGTCTCGTCTATGACTACGGAAGCTCGGTTGCCGACAAGCGCGGCATCATCATCGCTGACACAAAATTCGAGTTCGGCTATGTGGGGAACGCGACTGAATTCGACCCTTCGAGTGTTATATTAGTGGACGAAGTGCTGACACCGGATAGCTCTCGTTTCTGGCCGGCTGACCGATTCGAGCCGGGTCGGTCGCAAGCGAGTTTCGACAAGCAGCCTCTTCGCGACTATCTCGATGGTGAGCGTCGCGAAGGCCGGTGGAACGGAGACGATCCACCGCCAAAGCTGCCTCCCGAAGTCGTATCCGCGATGACAGAGCGTTACCTCGACATCTTTCGCCGATTGACTCTCACTTCGCTCGACATCGGAGCACTCGATTGAACTTCGCCCGGGAAGGTTACCCTTTTATCGGAATCGCAGGCGGCATCGCTGCTGCGACGTTTGCACTCGCTCTCGTTCGAAGGTCCTGGGCTCTCTGGCTTCTCGCGATAGTGATGACGATCATCGCGCTCTGGGTCGCCTACTTCTTCCGGGACCCCGAGAGAACAGGTCCAAGAGGCCCGCAGGTTGTCGTCTCGCCCGCTGACGGAAAACTCATTCTCATAACCGAAATCGACGAGCCGAATTTTATCGGCGGAAAAGCACTTCGACTATCGGTCTTCATGAATGTCTTCAACGTCCACGTCAATCGCTATCCGGTGGACGGAGCCGTCACTTACGTGCACTACAATAAAGGCAAGTTCCTGAACGCGGCCGCCGAGAAGTCGAGTCTCGAGAACGAGCAGAGCTCAGTCGGGATCGAGTCCGGTCCCTACAAGATTCTCGTACGTCAGATTGCGGGGCTGATCGCCCGGCGCATCGTGACCTACAGCAAGGTCGGCGATCGTGCGGCTCAGGGTGAGCGGTTTGGCATTATCCGATTCGGCTCACGCGTCGACATTTTCATTCCAACCGACTCCAAGGTTCTTGCGCCACTCGGCACTCTCACGACAGCGGGAACGACTGTTCTTGCCGAGCTGCCTGCGCGATGACGGGGCCAGGTGGGCACGCAGCCGCAAGCTCGGATGAAAACCCGCCGAGAAGAATGCGACGCGCTGTTGTAATTCTGCCAAGCGGGTTGACGCTTGCGAATCTTTTCTGTGGCGTCTTCGCGATCATATCCGCGTCCAAGGGCCAGTTTGATTTCGCCGGTCTGCTCATTGTCCTTGGTGGCGTCGCCGACGCTCTCGACGGGCGTGTGGCTCGCGCGACTGGAAGCGGCTCGCGCTTCGGGTCCGAGCTCGATTCCCTTGTGGACATCGTCTCGTTCGGAGTCGCGCCGGCTTTCATCATGTATTTCGCCATCCTCAGTGGCGACTCATGGTCATGGCTGATTTCGTTCCTCTACATCACGTGCGCCGCAATCAGGCTCGCCCGCTTCAACGTCGAGCAGGCGGGACGGGCAAAGCGCTATTTTCACGGACTTCCCAGTCCGGCTGCCGGACTGACCCTCGCGACCTATTACTGGTTTAGTCAGACCCCTCTGTATAACCAGACAATACTCGGCGACCTGCCGTGGCATTTCTGGCTTCGTTTCATGATGCTGGCATTGGCTTTCCTGATGATCAGCAACGTTTCCTATCCAGCCGTCCCGACGATTGGCTACAAGAAACTCAGTGAGATCCTGGGATCGCTCGTGGTTGCGGGAACCATCATCGGCGTGATTGTGCTGCGGAAGCAGTTCTACTTCCCTGCTCTCGTCATGTACGTGCTCTACGGCGTCGGAAAGACTGTCTTTTTCGGACTCATCGGCCGTCGTCCGCGCGGCGACGTTCCAGTAATCTCGGACGACGACGAAGACATTGAGCCCGACACGCAGATAACGGTTCCGGACATCGGGCCCGATCAGCCGCCAGCGCGCCGCAGGCGTCGCCGCAACAAGCCTTATCCGCGTGACGATCGTCCGCGACAATTTCCCCCACGGCCACCACAGGACATCGACGAGTGAAGGTGTTTAGAGTGTCGGTGCACATCACGCCCCGTCGCGGCATTCTTGATCCACAGGGCAAGGCGGTAGAAGGCGCGCTTCATTCGCTTGGCTTTGGTGGCGTGAAGGAGGTGCATGTCGGTCGGTACATCGTTGTCGAGACTGAGGCCGAGAGCCAGGCTGCGGCTGAGGAGTCTGTCAAATCGATGTGCGAGCGACTTCTTGCAAACCCGGTGATCGAAGACTTCGAGATAGAATCAGCAGCGGTCAGATGAAGTTCGGCATAGTCACGTTCCCCGGATCAAACTGCGACTACGACGCGTTTCGCGCCGTCGTCGACTCGCTCGATGAAGACGCCGTGTACCTGTGGCACAAGGATCACGACCTGAAGGGCTCCGACGTCGTGATCCTTCCCGGTGGGTTCAGCTACGGCGACTACCTCAGGGCCGGCGCAATAGCGCGGTTCAGTCCCATCATGAATGAAGTGATCGCGCACGCTCGCCGCGGCGGCCCGGTTGTCGGCATCTGTAATGGTTTCCAGATTGCGTGCGAAGCGGGTCTCCTTCCCGGTGCACTCCTGAGAAATGCGAGTCTCCAGTTTGTCTCGGCCCCGGTGCGAATCAGGGTTGAAAACGCGACGACGCGATTTACTTCTGATTACAACCGCCGGCAGATTCTCACGATTCCAGTCGCGCACGGCGACGGACGATACACCGCCGACGATTCAACGCTCGACGTGCTCGAGTCGAACGGCCAAGTGGTGTTCAGGTACGTCGACACGAGAGGCGAACCAACTGACGCCGGCAATCCAAACGGCTCGTCGCGTAACATCGCGGGCATCGTCAACAAGGCTGGAAACGTCGTCGGGTTGATGCCGCATCCTGAGCGTGCGCTCGACTCACTTCTGGGGTCCGATGACGGGCTGGGGTTCTTTCAGTCGATCCTCCAGACGGTGGCCGCGTGACGAGCCGGGTTGCTCCGCGTCCCGGCGATCCGGCCATAACCCCGGAGCTCGTCACGGAGCACGGACTCACGAGCGATGAGTACGATCGCCTCGTCGCGATGCTTGGCCGCACGCCGACGTTCACCGAGCTTGGCGTCGTAAGCGCACTCTGGAGTGAGCACTGCTCGTACAAGCATTCCAGAAATCTTCTCAAGACACTTCCCACCGAAGCGCCGTACGTCCTGCAGGGTCCCGGTGAAAACGCGGGAGTGATCTCGATCGGCGGCGGGCTGGCCGTCGCGTTCAAGATCGAGTCGCACAATCATCCCTCTGCCGTCGAGCCATACCAGGGCGCGGCTACAGGAGTGGGCGGAATCCTGCGCGATGTATTCACGATGGGCGCACGCCCGATCGCGATGTTGAACTCGCTTCGTTTTGGCTCGCTCGACAATGCGCGCGTTCGCTACCTGTTCTCCGGTGTCGTCAAAGGCATCGGCGACTACGGCAACTGCGTCGGCATCCCGACAGTTGCCGGCGAGATCGTCTTTGACGAAGCGTACGAAGGCAACCCGCTTGTGAACGCGATGTGCGTTGGACTGATGCACGAAAGCGATCTGATCACCGCAAAGGCTGAGGGCGTGGGCAATCCCATCATCGCCGTCGGCGCAAAGACGGGGCGCGATGGAATTCATGGTGCTTCGTTCGCATCAGAAGACTTGTCGACGGCGAGCGAGGCCAAGAGACCGCGTGTCCAGGTCGGAGATCCTTTCACGGAAAAGCTGCTGCTCGAAGCGAGCCTGGAGCTGATAAAGAGCGGCCACATCGTCGCGATTCAGGACATGGGTGCTGCCGGCCTGACTTCATCGTCGGCAGAAATGGCTGAGCGTGGCGACGTGGGTGTTACGATCGACGTGACGAAGGTTCCGGTGCGCGAATCGGGGATGACGCCTTACGAGATTCTGCTCAGCGAATCGCAGGAGCGAATGCTCGTCGTTGCTCATCGCGGAAAGGAAGATGCGGTTCATGCGATCCTTGCCAAATGGGACCTCGACTCGGAGGTGATTGGCGAAGTGATCGCAGAGCCAGTCTATCGTGTCACCGAGGGATCGACAGTTGTCGCTGAATTCCCTGGATCTCGCCTCGTTACCGAGTGTCCGCGGTACACGCCGGAAGCGGCCGAGAGTCTGGACATCATCGCACTGCGAGCGTTAGACGTCGCTTCGATTCCCCAGTTGTCCGAGGAAGCGGATCCGACCTGGACGCTGCTCCAGCTCCTCGCGTCTCCGACGATCGCCAGCAAGTCGTGGGCGTATCGTCAGTACGACTCGACGGTGCGCACCAACACTGTGATCGGACCCGGCGGCGATGCAGCCGCGCTTCGCATTCGCGGAACTGACAAGGCGATTGCTGTGAAAACCGACTGCAATGGGCGCTACACGTACCTCGATCCGCGCAAGGGCGGTCGCATCGCAGTGGCCGAAGCCGCTCGCAACGTTGCTTGCACGGGTGCCCGCCCCATGGCGATTACCAACTGTCTCAATTTCGGAAACCCCCGCAGACCGGAAGTCTTCTTCCAGCTCAAGGAAGCAATCGCGGGAATGGGCGAAGCGTGCCGCGCACTTGGAACTCCTGTGACCGGCGGCAACGTCTCGCTCTACAATGAGAATCCAAAGGGCGCGGTCTATCCCACCCCGGTCGTCGGAATGGTCGGACTGATTGACTCGCTCTCACACGTCACGCGGTCCACGTTCATGATTCCCGGCGACACGATTCTCCTGATGGGTGAGACCCGAGAGGAGCTAGGCGGCAGCGAATACCTTGCCGCAATTCATGGAATTGTCGGCGGCGCGCCGCCTGATTGCGATCTCGAGAAAGAAAAAGCGGCAATCGAAGCCCTCCATGAGATGATCGTTTCTGGTGCCGTGCACTCGGCTCATGATTGCAGCGACGGAGGACTCGCAGTGGCACTCGCGGAGTCGTGCGTCGCGAACAAGGTGGCCCAGTTCGGCGCGTCGATCGATCTGGACGCTGCGTATGCCGACATGAACGACTCATCGACCCGAGCCGTGTTCTTCGGCGAAACTCAGTCGAGGTACGTGATCAGCTCCCATGCCCCGCACATAGTGGAGAAAGTTGCCGCGAAACACGGCGTTCCAATTCATGCAATTGGAATCGTCCTCGACAAGCACGAGGGATTCAGCGTCAGGCTAAAGGACAAGGTGATTCAATCCGCGGTGAAGGCCTTGTCGAATGCATGGCATGACGCAATCCCATCGATCATGGGGTCGACAGTGATAGCGCCCGCCGACGCAGACTCCCCTTCACTGGCGGGCGTCTAACCGATGTGCGGAATCTTTGGCATTTACGGACATCCCAAGGCGGCTGACATATCACACCTTGGTCTCTACTCGCTGCAGCATAGAGGACAGGAGTCGGCCGGCATCGTAAGCGCAGCAGCCGACGGCTCGTCTCAGGCGACGAAGACCATGGGGCTCGTCTCCGAAGGTCTCAAGGTGGCCGAGATCAATGCCATGAACGGCGACGTGGCCATTGGTCATACGCGCTACAGTACTGCCGGCTCGACGACAATCGAGAATGCTCAGCCAATGCTCGCGCGATTCCGCGACGGCCACATCGCGCTCGCTCACAACGGCAATCTCATCAACGCGACGGAGATGCGCCGTGAGCTCGAGGACCTGGGATCCATCTTCACGTCAACAATGGATTCAGAAGTTCTCCTCCACCGCATTGCGCGATCGAATTCGACGCTGCCAGAAGAAAAGCTCGCCGATGCCCTCCAGAACGTCGAAGGCGCGTACTCGATCGTAGTCCTCATCGGTGACACTCTGCTCGCCGCTCGCGATCCGCGGGGATGGCGTCCGCTCGTGATGGGAAAGCTCGGCGAATCATACGTATTCGCCTCAGAAAGCTGCGCGCTCGACATCGTCGGCGCCGTTGCAGTTCGCGAAGTCGAGCGCGGGGAGATCATCGCTGTCGATCGCACTGGCATGCGGTCGATAAAACCGCTCCCGAAACTTGAAGGACGCCAATGCGTTTTCGAGTATGTCTACTTCGCCCGCCCTGACAGCCGTGTGTTCGGGGGATCGGTCGATCGCGCCCGCCGTGCGCTGGGGCGCCGGCTTGCCAGGGAACACCCTGCACCTGGGGCCGACATGGTGTTCAGCGTTCCAGACTCCTCTAATTCAGCGGCATTGGGCTTTGCCGAGGAATCAAAGTTGCCCTTTGAGCTTGCCTTGATCCGAAACCACTACGTCGGCAGAACTTTCATTCAGCCGACTCAAGCCGGACGCGATGCCAAGGTCAAAGTGAAATACAATGCGGTAACTGAAGTGCTCAACGGCAAGAGTGTCGTGATGGTCGACGACTCGATCGTCAGAGGCACCACAACGCGTGGACTCGTCGCGATGGTTCGCGCCGCCGGCGCTCGCGAAGTCCACATGCGTGTGAGCTCATCGCCCATCACGGGCCCGTGCTATTATGGCATCGATACCCCCAACCGCGAAGAACTGATCGCGGCCAACATGAGCGTCGATGAAATCGCCGCCACACTTGGCGTCGATTCGCTTGGCTACCTGACAGTCGACGGAATGCTCGAGTCAGTCCCGGCGGGACCCGATGGCTTCTGCCATGCCTGCTTTTCTGGCGACTACCCCACTGCCCCTCCGGCAGACCCTGAAAAGCTGCGCTTCGGCTGCGGCTGCTGATTAATGGCGCAGTCGGTTTTTTTCTTCGGTAACGGAGAAGCCGAGGGAACCCGCGAGATGAAACTGGTTCTCGGCGGGAAAGGTGCGAACCTCGCGGAGATGACGAATCTCGGCGTTCCTGTTCCTCAGGGATTTACAATCGCATGCAGCGAGTGTGTCGAGTTCCTGAAGAAGGGTAAGTACACCGACAAGCTTCGTGCTGAAGTCGAAGGGAATATCGCGCGACTCGAGCAAGCCACCGGCAAGAAACTCGGCGATCCGAAGAATCCGCTGCTTGTTTCAGTGAGATCGGGCGCGTCGGTCTCCATGCCCGGCATGATGGAGACCATCCTCAACCTTGGTCTCAACGATAGAACTGCTGCGGGTCTCGCAACGCAGAGCAACAACGCCCGCTTTGCCTACGACTCATATCGTCGCTTCATCCAGATGTATTCCGACGTCGTTCTCGGCGTGCCGATCTCGGACTTCGAGCATCTCCTAAAGGCGCGCAGGCTGACCTCGGGAGCAAAGACAGACGCGGATCTCAGTGAAGATGTGCTGCGCAATCTCGTCGAGGAGTACAAGGCCCTCGTTCGCAACGCGACGGGCGCGGACTTCCCGACCAATCCTGTCGTTCAGCTGTGGGGCGCTATCGAAGCTGTCTGGAAATCGTGGACGCTCAAGAAGGCTCGTGATTACAGAAAGGTGAACGGAATCCCTGAAGATCTCGGAACCGGCGTGAATGTGGTCGCGATGGTCTTCGGGAATCTTGGCGATGACTCCGGAACAGGCGTCGCTTTCACACGTGATCCGTCGACGGGCGAAAAAAAATTCTACGGCGAATTCCTCGTCAACGCTCAAGGTGAAGACGTTGTCGCGGGAATTCGTACACCGCTGCACATCGATGAGATGGCTGAACGGCTGCCCGACGCGTACAAGGAGCTGCTCGAGACGCAGGACAGGCTCGAGAGGCACTACGCCGACATGCAGGATCTGGAGTTCACAGTGGAGCGCGGGAAACTATTCCTTCTCCAGACACGTAACGGAAAGCGTACCGCAGCCGCAGCTGTGAGGATCGCCCGCGACATGGTCCAGGAGGGGTTGATTGACAGAACCGAAGCCGTCAAGCGCGTTCCGCCCGCCGATCTCGATCAGCTTTTACACCCGATCATCGACCCGTCAGTCAGAGCAAAACCTTTGTGCGTCGGCTTGCCAGCAAGCCCGGGAGCGGCAAGCGGCGTCGCCGTTTTTGATCCGGACAGCGCTGTCGATCGCGCCGCCGCCGGAGACGCCGTCATTCTCGTTCGCGACGAAACGACCCCAGAAGATTTTCACGGCATCGTCGCTGCTCGTGCTGTCCTCACCGCACGCGGTGGTATGACCAGTCACGCTGCGGTTGTCGCGCGGGGCATGGGTAAGTGCGCCGTGGTGGGTTGCAAGGACATCGAAGTCAACACTCAGCACCGTCGCTTCTCGGTGGACGGAACTGTTGTTCACGAAGGCGAGTGGCTCACTCTGGATGGCGCGACGGGGCGTGTGTTCACCGGAAACCTGCCGACAGTGCCAAGTGAAGTGGTCCAGGTGATCAATGGAACTCTGACTCGCTCGGCTGCCCCACTGTACCAGTCCTATTCCGAATTGCTCGAGTGGGCCGATGACGCTCGCCGCCTGAAGGTTCGCGCGAACGCTGATACACCTCGCGATGCACGCATCGCGCGGAATTTCGGAGCCGAAGGAATCGGTCTCTGCCGCACCGAGCACATGTTCTTCGAGGGCGAGCGAATTACTCCGATGCGCGAGATGATCGTCGCGCGTGACGAAGGCGGTCGCCGCCGGGCACTCGCGAAGCTGATGCCGATGCAGCGTTCTGACTTCGAAGGAATTTTCGAGGCGATGAACGGCTTGCCGGTGACGATACGCCTTCTCGATCCACCGCTGCACGAATTTCTTCCGCACGGCGGCGAGGAGTCGAAGCTTCTCGCTCGAACCCTCGGACTCCCGCGCGAAGAGCTCGCGAGAATCGTCGAGGGACTTCGGGAGAACAATCCGATGCTCGGTCATCGGGGCTGTCGCCTGGGGATCACATTTCCCGAAATCACTGAGATGCAGGGCCGCGCGATCTTTGAGGCCGCAGTCCGGGCGTCCCGGAGAGGGATCGACGTCCATCCAGAGATAATGGTGCCGCTCGTTTCCACGGTCGCGGAGTTCGAAAATCAGCGGGCAATCCTGGAGAACGCGGCCGACCAGGTTCTCGGCGTGATGGGTGAATCCATCAGCTACACCATCGGAACGATGATTGAGCTGCCCAGGGCCGCGTTAACTGCCGGGGAGATCGCGAAGAGCGCAGAATTCTTCTCATTTGGAACAAATGACCTCACCCAGACTACGTATGGGCTGAGTCGCGACGACGCCGGGCGGTTTTTACCCTCATATGTCGATCGTGGTATCTTTCCAGACGACCCTTTTCAGGTCCTCGACACAGTTGGAGTTGGCAGGTTGATACGCATCGCCGTCGAAGACGGACGTCGAGTGCGCCCGAAAATGAAAATTGGGATTTGTGGCGAACATGGTGGTGAAGCACGTTCAATCGCCTTCTGTCACGACATCGGTCTCGACTATGTATCCTGTTCTCCATTCCGTGTGCCAATAGCCCGACTTGCCGCAGCTCATGCCGCCATTAACGCGTCGTAATAACCTGGCGCGTGTGCTGGACTTGACCCCAGCTCCGGCCCTTCCGCCGGCAGCCACCGATTTCGCCAAGCCACTCCGTATCGCTCTCGTTACGGAGTACTACTATCCACACCTCGGCGGAATCTGCGAGCACGTCCATTTCTTCGCCCGGGAAGCTCGACGACTTGGGCATCATGTAGACATCATCACCTCGAATCTCGAGGGTGCTGTTGCTGAGCCACACGTCATCAGACTGGGCCGGAGCCAGCCGGTTTATTTCAACGGCTCGCAGGCGCGGATGACTCTTGGCTGGAATCTCACAAAGCAGCTCAAGGATGCGTTCAAGCGTGGCAAGTACGACATCGTCCACGTCCACTCGCCTCTGAGCCCGTGGCTCCCTGTCATTGCGATCGATGCCGCTGACTGCCCGGTGGTTGGAACATTCCATACCTATTTCGACAAGTCAAATCTCTATGGCCTGACCCGCAAGTGGCTCCAGACAAAGCTGGATCGAATGGCGGCCGCCGTAGCCGTGTCTCATTCGACGACAGTCGCCCTCAACCGCTATTTCGAGGCGAACTGGACGATAGTTCCGAACGGCATCGATCTCGACTTGTTCAACCCGCATCAGCCGGCGCCCCCGGGTGTTCGCAAGGATGTCCCGGTTATCCTTTTCCTCGGTCGATTTGACCCTCGCAACGGGCTGACGACTCTCATCGATTCGTTCAAGAAGGTGAAAGGAACGAATCGCGAAGCGCAGCTCGTGGTGGTTGGGGACGGACCGCTGCGAAACCATTACTATCGCGCTGCCGGTGGTGATCCTGACATCACTTTCGTCGGAGCGGTACTCGGTTCACGACCGAGCTATTACGCACACAGCTCCATGTATGCATGCCCGACAACCAAAGCGTCGTTTGGTATCACGCTTCTGGAATCGATGGCATGCGAAACGCCAGTGGTATGTTCCGACATCCTGGGCTTCAGGGATGTCGTCAAACACGAGCGTGAGGCACTCATGTTCCCCTGCGGAGATGTAGACGCGCTGTCTGACGATCTTGTCAGGCTCATCGATGACGAAACGTTACGGGCGCGTCTTGGCAAAACAGGACGGATTCACGCACAGGAGTATGGATGGCCGAGCGTGACCGCCGCGATCCTTGACGTTTACATGGGAGTCCTTGGTCCGACCAAGGTCACAAGATGATTTTCCCCGCAGCACTCGGCTTGACGCTCGCCGGAAGTGTCGTTCATGGAGCGTTTCATCGGAACAGCAGGGTGTTCGGTCCTGTGCTGGGACACCTTCCGACGCGTGAGCGCGAAGTTGCGCTGACGTTCGATGATGGGCCTAACCCCGATGCGACGCCGCGCATTCTCGATACGCTCGGCGAGCTAGGCGTGCTGGCGACGTTCTTCGTGCTCGGACGCCATGCTGAGCGCTGGCCTGACATCGTGCATCGCACGGTTGCCGAAGGACATCAGCTCGGCAACCACGGCTATTTCCATCGCAAGCTCCATCTAAAGTCTCCGTTCTACGTGCGGCGCGATCTTGGGCTTGGCAAGCGGGCGATCGAGCGCGCGGGAGCACACACTCCCCGCTTCTTCCGTGCACCGCACGGATTCCGAAGTCCATGGGTATCCATGATCGCAGGATCAATGGGCGAACGGACGATCGGATGGTCGCTCGGCGTCTGGGACAGTGATCAGCCAGGTGTCACGACGATCGTTGACAGAACGATGGAAGGCGTGCGGCCGGGCTCGATCGTGCTGCTTCACGACGGAGACGGATACAACGCCGACGGAAATCGCCTTCAGACCGCGGCGGCGCTGCCTCGCATCATCAACGGTCTGAGGGACCGCGGCTACGAGTTTGTAACGCTGCCATCGACGTGAAGCGCAGCGTCTCCCGCGCGCTGAGGTGGGTGCTGACGATCGCTATCGTCGTCTTTCTCGTCATCTTCGCGCGTACAATTAACTGGACTGAAGCCTGGCACTCGATCCGCAGTGCGTCTTTGCCACTGCTGGGAATTGCGGTAGCCGTCAATCTTTCGACGGTCATCATCAAGGCGATACGATGGTGGGTATTTCTCAAACCGGCCGGCTCGCCGTCGCTGCCGCTCGCTGTTCGCGCAACTGTCGCCGGAGCGGGACTCAACAACGTTCTGGTAGCGAATGGAGGTGACGCTGCTCGTGTCGTCTTCGTTTCGCGGGCGACGGGGATTCCGAGCTCGACGATTCTCGCAACGCTTGCCCTGGAGCGGCTGTTCGATCCGGTAGGGTTTGTAATCCTGCTCGTGTTTGGCGTGCTTGCATTCCGGCTGCCGCCGTCGCTGGAAAAGTGGCACTGGCCGGCTGTAGCAGCGCTTGTAATAATGGCCGGCCTGTTGGTCTGGTTTGTCTACGCATCGCGAAATGCCAAGCCGGAACACGTTCCGGAAAGAAGAGCCCACGCGCGTGGACTTGCTGGACGAGTGCGGGCGTATCTGGTAAAGTTCGCTGCGAGCACGCAGTCGCTGACCACCGGCTCGCGTTTTATCGCCGCACTCGGCCTCGCACTGCTGGCATGGGCCGGTCAGCTCATAACGTTTCACTATGCCGCGAATGCTGCTCATGTAGACATCCCGATGGCAGGGAGCCTCGCTGCGCTGCTTGCGATCAACCTCGGTCTGCTCATTCGAGCGACACCCGGCAACGTTGGCTTTTTTCAATTCGTTTTTGCGCTTGCGGTCGCGCCGTTCGGGGTCGAGCGCAACGATGCGATCGCGGTGTCGCTGTTAATTCAAACTTTGCAGATACTGCCGGTAACCCTACTCGGGGTGATGCTCGCGCCGGAGTTCATCTTCAGGCGGAAGCCGGCTGAGCCGACTTCAGGACCTGTCGTTGAGGAAAGCGATGAACTCGCCGGGACTTCTGGTGAGCCCTGAGAAGGTCCTGACCGTTTTTCCCTGGGCGTCGACGATCGCATAGAGCGGAAGGGCCACAGTGCCGAACCGATCCTCCTGAAATTTCTGCTGGGCCTCGTAGATCGGCCCATCGCCGTCGGTGTACATGCGGCTAAGCACAAACTGCGACATAGCTGATGACACATCGGACCGGGCGAACATGTTCGCTTCCATCCACCGGCAGTTGGTGCAGGTGTATCCTGTGAAGTCGATGAAGACTTGCCGGTTTGTCGCTGCCGCCTGCGCGAGCGCTGCCCGGTGATCGTTGAGCACCCAGCTGAGCTGCACCGATTTGCCTGTATCCGGGGACAGGGCGCTATAGGTCGATATGGGTGCCGGCGGAAGAAATGCCTCGAGCTCGCCGAGTGAGCGGCCGGTCAGGCCGGAAGCCAGCCATACGGTAGCCGCGGCGGCACCCGTAACCGCCAGCCAGGAAAGCGATCGCGGTGTGCTCTTGGATTTCGTTCGCCGAGTGGCCATCACCAGGTAGATGGTCGAGATGGCAGCAACCGCGATCCATACGAGCAACGATGTCTGGCGTGAGATGAGTCCTGTCTGCCAGACGAGGTCGGCGTTCGAGAAGAACTTCAACGCCGCAGCAATTTCGAAAAGCCCAACGATGACTTTCACGTCGCGAAGCCAGCCACCAGCGCGGGGTAGCGATGTCGCCCATCGCGGCACGAGCGCGAGCAGGAAGAATGGCGTTGCGAAGACAATCGAGAAGACTGCCATTCCGGCGAGCGGCCGCATCCAGTCACCGCGCGCGGCTGAGACCAGGAGCGGTCCGACGAACGGAGCGGTGCACGTAAACGACGCGAGCGTGAAGGCGAATCCCATCAACACAGATCCGAAGGCATTTCCGGATTTGCTGCGCGCCGCTGTGTCGGCCCGGTTCAGGAGCTTGTTTCCGAACGGAAGCGGAATGTCGTAGAGACCGAGAAGGCTGAGCGCGAACGCGATGAACACGATGCCAATTGCGACATTCACCCACGGATTCGAGGCGAATCGCGCTAGCCCGGAAGCTCCGACGATTATCGCGAGACCAAGCCCGAGCGCCGTGAATGTGATGATGATCCCGGCGGCGAACAGCGACGCGTGGCGCAGCGCATGCGCGTTCGATCTATTGGAGTTGCCATTGAAATAGGCAACCGTGATCGGGAGCATCGGAAAAACGCACGGCGTGAGGAGCGATAAAGCGCCGGTGACAGCCGCAAGCCACAGGAACGAAGCGGTCACGTCTTGCTTGGTGGAATCGTCACGGAAAGAGTTGTCGTCTTTGCCGGGAGGCAGAGCTTGTCGCTGCACGCCTGCGACCTGACCTTCACGTCGATCGGCTTCCCGCTTTTCAGGGCCTCTGCCGAAACGCGAATCGGAACTGTGAGTACCGGTTCGCCTGAGTAGGTCTCTGTTTCGATGCCGAAGTTCGGGTCCAGAGTTTTTTCTGGAACAGGTCCGTTGATTTCAGAAGCCAGGGTGGTCAGCGGTGACGGCTCGACCTTAACAGTCAGCGGCGTCGGTCCCTGCCCTGATTGCGTTGGCGCATACACGTGCCACCCGTTCTTGATGGTCGCCTTGATACGGACGTTGACGAGAACCGATCCATCTGCTGAAGGAGCCTGATCCGCGACATTCGCGGTCCACGTGACAGGCTGGACACCCTTTGTCAGGGGCGGGGCGGTCTTGTCACAGGCAGCAGCTACCGTCGTCAAGGCGACGAAAGCAATTGCGGTGGGAGTACGAAGGGACTTTGTCATCGAGCCGAAATATAGTCGCCGGGAGATTCACGCCTAGAAAGTAGTGATCCTCGAAATTGTGTAGGTAACGCAACAAGGGCGTCCACTTTCGTGAGCGCCCTTGCTGTTCTAATTCAGTTAGTGGAGGCGCGGGGATTCGAACCCCGGTCCGAGACTAGATTCACTACAGCGTCTACGTGCGTATCCCACCGATTGAGGTCTCCATACGCTGGCCAGTGGGCGGCCCACGGATGAACAAGCCTTCTTTCATTTAGCCGCTAGCCCGAAGGCGAAGCTCGCGACGATCCCGAATTTGCGATACCCCTAAAGACGCCTCAGGCGAGCTTCTCTAAAGGCAGGTGCAGCAACAGCTAAAAGCTGTTACGCAGCCAGGGCCAAGTTGTTGTTGGCAGGTAAAAATTATCCCGAAGGTTTTACCAGGATCCGAGGACCTGGGCACGCGGCCACAGCTTCACTAAACCCGTCGAAGCCAGTCGCCCCCTAACTCATTGAATCTACTCGCTGCGACAGTAGAAGTCAATCAAAAACAGGCCAGAAACAGCTTTAAGCTGCCGCCGTAACATCTTGATAGTCACCGACTTCTGAACCGTCCGCACGACCCGAAGCCAGCCACTCCTCCTGCCGCGCGAGATACTCGGCAAAAATCCCCTCGATCTCGCTGAACCGATTCACCGCATACAGCTTCTTCCGCAGCTCGCCCGAGTCGCGCAGGCCTTTCACGTACCAGCCCAGATGCTTCCGGAATTCGACGGCGGCGCCGGCAAGATCGGCCTCGTAGCTCTCTACCATCCGCGCGTGATCAAGGGCGATGGCGAAACGCTCCGCGACCCCTGGAGCATCTGGCTTAGGCAGTCCCGCGAGAAGCGCCTTGGTCTGGTTGAATATCCATGGCTGACCAAACGCGCCACGGGCGATCATCACTGCGGCACACCCAGTCATCCGCTGGAGACGAACCGCGTCTTCAGCAGTCTTGATGTCGCCGTTTCCAATGACCGGAATCTCCAGCGCCTGCACGACGGCAGCGATTTCCTCCCAGCGCGCGGCGCCCGAATACATCTGCGTCCGGGTACGCGGATGAAGCGCGAGCGCACGTGCCCCAGCCTCCTGGCACTTGAGGCCGATGCTGACAGGATCGCGCATTTCCTCGTTCCATCCGCTCCGGATCTTCACCGTTACAGGCAAGTGCGTCGATGAAGCAACAGCTCGAATGATGCTTTGCACCATGTCGAGGTCCTTGAGGCATCCAGAGCCACCGTTCCGGCGGACAACTTTCTTGACCGGGCAGCCGAAGTTGATGTCGATGAACTCCGGCTGAAACACGTCGGTCACGAGCGCGGCAGCATCACCCATCGCGTCCGGATCAGCGCCGAAAATCTGGACTCCAATGGGCCGCTCATCGGCACCGAATTTGAGCTTCGCCAGCGTCGCCTTGTTCTCGCGGCGAATGGCCTCGGCAGAAAGAAACTCCGTGACGACTACGTCAGCGCCGAACTTCCTGCAGACACGACGAAACGGCGACTCCGATACCCCGGCCATTGGGGCCAGGTACAGGGGAAGTTCCGAGTCGATGCTGAACGGGAAGCGGGGCATGAGAAGAATGGTAACGGAGCTTCCAAGTGCTTGCAACATCGTGGTTTGACACTCGATACAGGCAACGGTAACTTGCGTGTCCGCATCGTTTGCGGGGAAACGGCAAAGACGAGGCAAATTGATGGAACTGCGTGAGTTCTTCTCTGAAGACGCTATTAAGCTGGAGCTCGAAGGAACGACGAAGGACGACGTTCTCAGGGAGCTGATTGGCCTGCTTGGGCTGGATGACAAATCGGAGGGCATGCTCTTCAAGATGCTCAAACGCAGAGAGAACCTGGGCTCTACCGGAATCGGGCGCGGGATAGCGATTCCCCACTGCCGGTCCCTCGTCGTTTCGAAGCTTCGTGTGGCCTTTGGCCGGAAGAGTGGCGGCCTGGACTTCAAGGCGATCGACGAGAAGCCGGTGAACTTCTTTTTCCTGATCGTCGCGCCGCCACTCGAAGTCTCCAATCAGTATCTGCCTGTGCTTGGGAAGATTGCGCAGTTCTCCAAGGAGCCTGACGTGCCGGAGCGGCTATTCGGATTGACTGACCCTGCTCAGTTCATGAAGCTGCTCGAAGAAAAGGGCGTCTAACCCGTCTCGAGCCCGAGTTCAGGAGGCCTTGCGAATTCGCGAGGCCTTTTTGTTTTCCCATACGCCTCGAACTACAAAAAAAGGCGCCTGCGGCGCCACTTACGCATTAAACGGATCTAACGGATCAGAGACGGAAAAGCGTTCTAGGTTTTTTGCTTTTCCCTTGATTGGTTTCCGCTTTTGATCCGTGTGATCCGTGTGATCCGTGTGATCCGTCCGATCCGTGTGTCGCGCCGAAGGCGCGGTTAGTTGGACAGTTCCGCACTACTCCCACTCAATCGTAGACGGCGGCTTCGACGAAACATCGTAGACCACTCTATTAATCCCCGTGACCTGATTGATAATTCGATTCGATATTCGACCAAGTACGTCGTAGGGGAACGGAAACCAGTCAGCAGTCATCCCATCGGTTGACGTCACCGCGCGAAGACCGAGAACGTTCTCGTAAGTCCTCTCGTCTCCCATGACTCCGACACTCTGCACCGGAAGGAGAACAGCAAACGCCTGCCAGATGGAATCGTACAACCCGGCGTCTCGAATCTCCTCGAGGTAGATCGCATCAGCCTCGCGCAGTAGATCAAGCTTCGGCTGGGTGACATCCGAAAGAATCCGAATCGCCAGCCCCGGCCCGGGAAATGGATGACGCCCCACCATATCCTCAGCCAGGCCGAGCTCCCGCCCCACGGCACGAACCTCATCCTTGAACAGCTCACGCAGCGGCTCGATCAGCTTGAAGCGCATGTCCGGCTTGAGCCCGCCAACGTTGTGATGCGTCTTTATCGTCACCGACGGGCCGCCGAATGGCGATGCCGACTCGATCACATCAGGATAAAGAGTGCCCTGGACCAGAAACTTTGCGTCGCGGCCGATGTCGTCCGACGCCTGCTCGAACACGTCGATGAACGTGTGGCCGATTATCGTCCGCTTCTTTTCGGGATCAGTTACGCCCGCAAGCGCCGAAAGAAATTTCTCGGACGCGTCGATCGTTATCAGCTTGATTCCCATGTGCTGACGGAACGTCTTCTCGACCTGCTCTCGTTCGTTGAGACGAAGCAGCCCCGTGTCAACGAAGATGCAGGTGAGCTGATCACCGATTGCGCGATGAACGAGCGCTGCGGCAACTGCCGAATCAACGCCACCTGACAGCCCGCACACAACGTGGGCATCGCCAACTCGCTTCGCGATCTTCGCGACCTCGGTCTCGATGTACGCGCCGGTCGTCCAGCTCGGCTCAGCCTTGCAGATGCCGAACAGGAAGTTGGAGATGATCTCGCGTCCGCGCGGAGTATGAGCGACCTCAGGATGGAATTGCACGCAGTGAATCGGCTTTGACTCATGCCTGAAGCCGGCGATCGGATTTCCGGCGCCCGACGCTGTCGCGACGTATCCCTTTGGAGTGGTCTCGATGTGGTCGCCGTGACTCATCCATGCGATGAACCCCGATTTCTCGGCGAACCCGTCGAAGAGCCCTGCCGGCTCCGTGACTTTCACTTCCGCCCGACCGTATTCGCGCTTCCCGTCGCGTTTTACTTCCGCGCCTTCGAGGTACGCGATCATCTGCATTCCGTAACAGATGCCGAGTATGGGCGCGATGTCGAGGATTTCTTTCTCAGCCAGCGGCGCGCCGTCAGCATACACAGAGTTGGGACCGCCGCTCAGGATTATTCCGGTTGGATTCCATTCGCGAATCCAGTCGAGACTGCGAGTCGGCGGATGAATCTCCGAGTAGACACGGGCCTCTCTTACTCTGCGTGCGATCAGCTGAGTGAATTGTGAGCCATAATCTAGGATCAGGATCCGGCTGCTCATAGAGTCAGGACTTCTACTTCCTTGGTTTCGAGGTCCAGGATGCAGCCAGTGCATTTGCCGTGGAGCCAACCGCACGCCTCACCCGGGTTGACGAGCAGCGTGTCGCCTCGCGTGATCGTCTCCTGCACATGAGTGAAACCGTGAACGACGATCTGATGCGCGTCGATCGAACGCTTGTTCACTTCACCGAGATCGTGGACAATGAGAATTCTCGTTCCCTGCACGTCGAAACTGTGTGGCGATTCGTACAGCTCCATGCCCATGCCGCGCGCTGCCACCGCCTTGAGGCCCTCCTGGTCACCGTCGTTCCTCCCGAAGATGCCAAGCAGCGCCATGTTGAGGTCGTTAAACGGCTCGAGGGAAAACGGCGAGCAATAATCACCGGCATGCATGACAAGAGTTACTCCCTTGTCGCGCATCAACTGAAGAAGTTCGGTTATCGCCGGAATGCGGTCATGCGTATCGGAAAGTAGGCCCACTCTCATCAGACAGTTCTCCATTCGGGGGCGAGCGTTTCCTTGCTAACCAGATCCTCATAGGTCTCGCGTTCCGTGACGACGCCGAACTTGCCTTCGTCAACTATCACTTCGCAGACTCTCGCCCTGGAGTTGTAGTTGGACGCCATGACGAAGCCGTAGGCTCCGGCTGACAACACCGCGACGAGCTCGCCTGGCTTCACATCATCCACGTCCCGCTGAAGCCCGAGGAAGTCCCCACTCTCGCAAACTGGACCGACGATATCAGCAGTCGTACGGTCGTCTGACGACACGACCCCTTCAATCCTGTGATACGCATTGTAGTGCGACGGCCTGATCAGGTCGTTCATTCCCGCATCGACAATGATAAACTCCTTGCCACCGCTTCTTTTTCTGTACAGGACTTTCGTCAGAAGTATTCCAGCATTGCCGACGAGAAATCGTCCGGGTTCGACGATCACCTTGAGGCCCGTCGGAAGAACGATGTTCTTCACAACCTCGCCGAAAGCGGCGACATCTATTGGATGCTCCGAGTCGTACGACACAGCGAGGCCACCGCCAATGTCGAGATACTCGAGCTCCCTGGCACCCGCAGCCTGGATCTCGTTCTTGAGCTGAAGCAGCCGGCCAAGTCCGATTTCATAGGGCTCGAAGTGGGAGATCTGAGAGCCGACGTGCATGTCGAGCCCGATCAGCGCGATGTTCTCCATCGCCAGCGCGCGCTCGGCCACAAGCAGCGTTTCATCAAAGGGAATGCCGAACTTCATTCCCTTCACGCCGGTGCGAGTGTATGGGTGAGGCGTGTCGACCATTACCTCAGGATTAACTCGAAGCGCGACTGGTGCTCTCTTCCCAAGCTTTCCGGCGACGTCGTTCAGAAGCTCCAGCTCCTCCTCCGATTCGACGTTCACCATGAGAACGCCAGCGGTCAGCGCTTCGACCATCTCGCGCTCTGTCTTTCCGACTCCACTGAAGACGATATCTCTTCCGTTGAAGCCTGCCCTCCGGGCGCGATACATCTCACCGCCGGAAACGATATCGACACCGGAGCCGAGCGAGCGAAGAATGTTCAGCACGGCGAGGTTCGAGTTTGCCTTGACGCTGTAGTGTAGCTTGTGCGGAACGCCATCAAGTGCAGCGTCGAGTGCCAGAAACTGCGACTTGATAGCGGCGACGCTGTAGACATACGCCGGAGTGTCCACCGCTGCGGCTATGGCGTGGAGTGACACGCCGTCGCACGAGAGAATGCCATCCTTCCGGCTGAAGCCCGGACCACCATCAGCATTGGCTCTCGATCTTCTGGAGCCCTTGAGGGTCTTCGCGCTGACGGGACTCAATATGCCTTCGCCCAGAGAGCTTCTGCGACCGACTTGCTTCCACACTTGAGGCACGTTGTCGGCGCTTCGGCAGAGCGGAACTCTTCATCAGGGAGGCAGCGAATCGTGGCCTTCGTGTCTTCCTTGATCTCCTGCTCGCACCTGGCGCTGCCACAGAATCCTGCGTAGACGAACCCGCCCTTCCCCTCCATGAGCGTCTTGAACTCATCGTACGTGATGTTTCCACGAACGCTGTTGGCTTCGCGGCGCTCATAGGCTGCGACCTGCATGTCGGTTTGAACGACACTCAGCAGATCTGCAACGTCTTCCCCGATCGAGTCGAGGGTGACGGTGCGCTTGATCCGATTGTCACGACGCACGAGAACGCACTGATTCGCATCGAGATCGCGTGGACCAAACTCGAGTCGAAGCGGGACGCCGCGAAGCTCCCACTCGTAGTATTTCGCGCCTGGCTTGATGCCTTCCCTGTTGTCGAGATGCACGCGGAGCTTCCCGGACTTGCGGCGCTCCCAACCCGTCAGGCTCGCCTTTATCTTCTCGGCCGCCTCGTTGACGCGCACCTTGTCTTCGTCCGTCTTCCAGATTGGCACTATGACGAGCTCAATCGGTGCAAGCAGCGGCGGCGTGACGAGTCCATTGTCGTCGCCGTGCGTCATCACCAATCCGCCAATCAGGCGTGTCGAAACACCCCAGCTGGTGTTCCAGGCATACGCAACGTCGCCGGCCTCGGTCTGGAACTTGAGATCAAATGCCTTCGCGAAATTCTGTCCAAGGTTGTGGGAGGTGCCTGCCTGAAGCGCCTTGTTGTCCTGCATCATCGCTTCGCATCCATACGTGCGCAGCGCGCCGGCGAACTTCTCGGAATCCGTCTTGATGCCTGTAACGACTGGCATCGCCATGTACGTCTCCATGAAGTCACGGTAGACACCAAGCATTTTTCTGGTCTCTTCCTCGGCTTCCGCCTCGGTTGCGTGCGCGGTGTGGCCTTCCTGCCAGAGGAATTCCAGGGTGCGCAGAAACAAGCGCGTGCGCATTTCCCAGCGAACGACGTTAGCCCACTGATTGATGAGCAGCGGCAGGTCGCGGTAGCTCTGCACCCACTTCGCGAACATCGCGTAGATGATGGTCTCTGATGTCGGACGCAGCACGAGGGGCTCGTCCAGCTTCTTGCCGCCGCCATGCGTAACGACTGCTACCTCTGGAGCGAATCCTTCGACGTGCTCCGCTTCCCGATGCAGGAAACTTTCAGGGATGAGCAGCGGGAAATACGCGTTCTCGTGTCCAGTGTCCTTGAACATGTCGTCCAGGGTGCGCTGCATGCGTTCCCAGATTCCGTAACCTCTGGGGCGAATGACCATGCACCCACGGACAGGCGAGTAATCCGCGAGCTCGGCTCTTAGGACAACCTCGTTGTACCAGGCGCTGAAATCTTCTGCTCTTGTTGTGAGTTTCTTATCGTCGGCCATTTTTACGTATTACGGTTGAATGCAACTTAGAACTGCCTCAGCTTCCAGTCGTCGGCT
>DATLDF010000059.1:0-37727 GCA_035525975.1 Gemmatimonadaceae bacterium | reverse complement strand
CGCGCGATGCCGTCGCCGTTCTTGAGCTTGAAATCGTACTCGAGCCTCCGCGACTCGAACGCCGTGTTCACCGTCACCGCGTTCGTAAAGAGATCAGAGTTCGGAATCACAACCCGCCGCCCGTCGTAGGTCTTCAGCCATGTTGCGCGGATGTGAATGTCCTCGACGGTTCCTTCGTACTTGTCGTAGATGATCTGATCGCCGATTCGAAATGGGCGCGTGATAAGAATCAGGATGCCGGAGAGAAAGTTCTCGAAGACGTCCTTGAACGCGAACCCGATCGCGATGCCACCGATTCCCAATGCGCCAACGAGATTCGCGGCGCTGAATCCGGGAAACGCGGCCGCGACCGCGAAGAGAATTCCGATCGTCGTGATCGCACCGTGTGCGATGCGGCCGAGCGCGACGTTGAGTGTGCGGTGGGATGAGTCTCCGTGAGCGGCGCGGGCCATTCCTCTGCGGACGAGCTGGCCGAGCATGTAAAAGAACAGGCCGATGAGCACGGCGACGACCAGCCGCGGCAGAGTCGCCACGAAGTCGCGGACCATCAGGTGTGTCGTGTTCCAGACGTCGTTCATGTCCACGGGTCAGAAATCTCGAAGTTCCTACAGATTTTTCTTACGAGGTAGCCCTTGATCTCACGATGTCGCCGGACCGTGGAAAGTTTCCTCGTCTCTGCATTGACGTAAATCGAATGGCTGCCTCCTTCTCTTGGAAGTCGGCAGCCATGCTTTTCTAGATGGCGAACGAGGTCGACCCTCTTCACGCTATGCTGGCACTCGCAGTCTCTCGCGAATTACTTGGTCGCTGCCCAATTCCTGCTCCGCAAGCAGCCTGTTTGACTCGAGCACGAGCCCAACGGCTTCCCGCAGATTTTCCCGGGCCGCTTCGAGAGTTTCGCCTTGCGTATTTGCGCCTGGAAGTTCTTCCACAAACGCTACGTATCCGCCTTCTGGGACTTCTTTGAAAACGGCGGTGAATTCGAGTTGCATCCGTTCCTCCTGATCCATGAATCTATGTGTCGTTCGGCGAAGTGGCGGCCACGTGCCACAGCTAAAGTCATCCTGAGCCATCCTAATCCTTCCAAAGTGCGTCCTCCTCGGCCTTATATCGTTGGTCGCGCATTTCGTAAATCTCGTCGAGGAGTGCCTGATCCTCAGGGTCGCCATTCGGCTCGCCAAGCTTGCTCCGGATTGCAAACGCCATCTCCGGGCTCATGCCGTTCACCAGCTGATCGATAAGATCCTTTTCCGCGTGCGTGAAATACATCGGAATTGTTGAACGATTGATTTCAATATAAGGTGGAAGATTTGTCTGGCACGCGTAACGGAATGATGTCGGGCGGACGCACGGGGCCCTCTAGGCTGATGGCGTGCAATCGCTCGCCGCAGCAGCCCGGCTACTCGAAGGTGCGTTGTCGCCCGATGGAGTTTCCCGGCTCTTGGGAGAGCTGGGATTCCAGTCGCCGCACATAACGCTGACGATGGAGGAAGCGAGCTCCATCGGTCTTCCACCGGACAACGATCGATTCCACGTTTCGCCCGGTCTGGGATCGCGACGCGTGGTCAGTTTCACAGTTCAATCCGGGATGGAGCTTCGTCCCGAAGTGGCGCGGATTGCATCAAGACTTGTTTCCCGTGCACCACACCTGCTCTGGACCATCGCGGCGCGCGACATCGATCGCGGTCAATTCGCCCTCGCCGCTTGCGAGCCGGCGAAGTCAGGCGCCCGGGTCGTAGCGCTCGTCGCGCATCCGGGACAAATCGTCGACAGCGACTCTGAAACGATCTGTGCCCTTGCAGCGGTTGGCGGGGAATCCGACTTCGTTCTCCACGCGCGCTGGCTCGAGATACTCGGTCGCGAAAGCGTGAGTCGCAGATTTTTTCGGGCACTCGAACAGTCGATTGCACAAATGGCAGGCGCTCTTAGTCCCAGTCCACCACCGGGCAATGCAGCGGAGTTGGCACTGCTATACGCATCGAGACTGTTGTTTCTCTCGTTCCTCGAAACCAAGGGCTGGCTCGACGGAGATCACGGCTTCCTCGGCAACCGCTACGCCGATTGCATGATTGGCGGCGGTGGTTATCAACGCAGAGTTCTCGTCCCGCTGTTCTTCGGAACACTCAACACTCATCCAAAGAATCGATCGCCACGGGCGCACGCATTCGGACGAATTCCGTTCCTGAATGGCGGTCTGTTCGCACGCTCGCCGCTCGAGCGTCTCCATTCGAAATCCTTCTTCTCCGACGAATCACTCGGTGACCTCTTCGCCGACGTTCTCACTCGCTATCGATTCACAGCAAGGGAGGACAGCACCTCGTGGTCAGAAGCTGCGATCGATCCTGAAATGCTCGGCCGCGCATTCGAATCGCTGATGTCGGCGACGACGCGAAAAACGAGCGGAGCGTTCTACACGCCGCAATCGCTCGTCGTGCAGCTGACACGATCGACGCTGTCGCACGCTTTGAGCAATTCCCTCGTTTCTTCGGAATGCGTGGCGTCGGCATTGTCCGGAGAAGAGCTCTCGAAGCGTCAGTCTCAACACCTGCTGGCGCGTCTCGCCTCCTTCAACGTGCTCGACCCCGCGTGCGGATCTGGCGCATTTCTCGTCCACGCACTCGAGGAAATCGCTGGCCTTCGCTCGCGCCTGGGAGACGAACGTGCGATCCACGACATCCGACGATCTGTTCTTACGAGCTCGATCTTCGGAGTGGATGTGAACCCGACCGCAGTATGGCTGTGCGAGCTGAGGTTGTGGCTCTGCATGGCTATCGACAATCCCGAGCGTAATCCGATGCGTGTCGCTCCGCTTCCCAATCTCGATCGACACATCAGGGTCGGCGATTCACTGATGTCCGAATCCTTCGGCAGCTCCAGAAAGCTGGTTGTTCCCAGCCGGTTCGCCGTACTCCGGGCCAGGTACTCACGCGCAACAGGCCCGAGGAAGCGCTCGCTCGGACGACTGCTCGACAAGGCAGAACGCGAATGTGCGGTCGGCACCCTGGAGGCCGCGGCTCGAACCGCCGAGTCTGATCGAAGAGAGCTCCTCATCGCGTCGCGATCGCGTGATCTCTTTGGGAAACGCGCAGGGACCATAGGCGAAACACGCGCTCGGCTGATTGAGTTGCGGCGTCTGTCAAGGAAGGCACGGCACGAACTCAAGCTCGCAGCGAACGGCGGGGCGCTTCCCTTCGCATTCGCCACTCACTTCGCCGACACAGGGTCGACTGGAGGATTCGATGTCGTCATCGGCAACCCTCCATGGGTACGTACGCACAATCTGGATCGCGATTCGCGCGCCGAGCTTCGGTCCAGCTATTCGGTCTATCGAGGAGCAGCGTGGCAGAGTGGGGCCGACTCATCCGCCGCTGGACGCGGCTTTTCGGCGCAGGTAGATGTCGCAGCCTTGTTCGTCGAGCGATGCGTCTCGCTCGTTCGTTCGGAAGGAACTGTCGGGCTGATTCTTCCGTCGAAACTCTGGAGATCGCTGGCCGGCGGCGGGGTGCGCGCGCTTCTCCAGGGTAAAACCTCGCTCCTCGAGATCGACGACCTCACTGACGCCAGGCAGACGTTCGACGCCGCCGTGTATCCGTCACTCATGGTGGCGACGCGACGAAGTTGTCATCAGAAGCGTCCGGACCCGCAGATCGCTGTCACGGTTCACCAAAGGAATGGAACCGCGGCGTGGTGCGCTGACAGCAATTCACTTCCCTTCGATGAAACGCCCGGAAGTCCGTGGATTCTCCTGCCACCGGATGTGCGCGATGCATTCGACAGATTCGGCCACGCCGGAATACCTCTCGCCGAAAGCGTCGTCGGCCGGCCCACGCTCGGCGTCAAATCCGGGTGCAACGAAGCATTCATCGTCGGCGAGGAAACAGTGGAAGCAGAAATGCTCCGCCCGCTGATTCGCGGCGAGAACATGAGCGCGTGGCGTGTGCCTCCGTCAGGTGAGCAGATAATCTGGACACACGACGAGTCCGGGCGTCCCATGCGCGCACTGCCGGCGCGTGCGTACGCGAGACTCGCCGAGTTTCGACGAGCATTGGATAATCGAAGCGATGCACGAGGACAATCGCGATGGTGGTCGCTGTTTCGGACTGAGGCCGCCGACTTCTCACGCCCGCGCGTCGTCTGGTCCGACGTTTCGAAGAGTCCCAAGGCTGCGCTCCTCCCCAAGGGCGATACGTCGGTGCCCATCAACAGTTGCTACGTCGTTCGATGCCGAACTGTCGACGACGCACTCACACTGACCGCCCTTCTCAACTCGCCGATCGTCGCCGCATGGCTCAACTGTCTCGCCGAGCCGGCGCGCGGCGGATACCACCGGTACCTCGGCTGGACGATGTCCATACTACCGTTGCCGAGCGATTGGGGTCACGCGGTAGATTCGCTTGCGGCGATGGCGTCGAGAGCCATTTACGGAATGCCACCAAATCCGCAACAGCTTCAGGCGGCCGTTCTGGACGCGTACCGTCTATCTCCGGACGAAGTCGCTCCCCTGATGAAGTGGGCCGAGCTGTAGGGCCGGCTGACGTTCGAGCGTTCATCGCTCGCCGTCTCTTGAAGCAGGAGGATGCACAGGGTGAGAATGAGATCGGGTCGATTACGCTTCATCCCCATCAGCTCTCGGCAGTAGATCGGATGCGGTGCGCTCTGAAAGAATTCGGCGGAGCCCTGCTCTGCGATCAGGTAGGCATGGGGAAGACGTTCGTCGCACTGGCTCTATGCGCGAACGACGATGCCTGCGTTGTTGCTCCTGCCGTTCTCGAAGACATGTGGCAAAGGGCCGCAGCCTCAGCCAATAAGCAGATTGCATTTGCATCGACCGAGTCGCTAAGTCGCGGTGGCCGACCAGAGGCTGTGTCGAACCGGATGCTGATCGTTGACGAGGCTCACCATTTCAGGAATCCAGGGACAAGACGCTACGCCGCTCTGGCAAAGCTCGTCGCAAATCGGCCCGTCGTCCTCTTGACCGCGACGCCCATTCACAATCGAAAGAAGGATCTCGCTGCCCTCCTGGCACTGTTTCTTGGGTCGAGCTCTGAAACCTTGACGCAATCCGAGCTCGGAAGACTGATCATTCGAAGAGAGATCGATTCCGTGAGCGCCAGTGCAGGGCTGCCGCACATCGAGCCTCCCGTATGGTGCGATCTGAATCAGGACGAGGAAATCGCACGGCTGCTTCTCGATCTCCCGCCACCTTTACCTCCGCGAGATGGAGGAGACGGGGGAGCGCTGGTTATCCACTCGCTGGTCCGGCAATGGGCCTCAAGCAATGCCGCGCTCGAAGGAGCGCTCGCGAGAAGGCACCTGCGCTCTTGCGCGCTGATATCGGCACTCGAGGGCGGCACCTATCCATCTGAATCAGAACTGACTGCGTGGGCGTCCGCGGAGGACTGCGTTCAGCTGGCGTTCGCCGAGTTTGTGGCGTCGAAACAGAGCTCGACTGACGTGTTGCTCCGGGTCGTTCGCCGTCATTGCGACGCGATTTCGACTTTGCGCAGACTGATCGGGTCGCGTTCCGGCGTGGATGCCGGGCGGGCGAATGTCATTAGAGCAATTCGCGCGAAGCACCACGGCATCAGGGTAGTTGCATTCTCCCAGTACGCTGAAACGGTCGACGCTTTATTTCTCGATCTTTCGCGCGATGGATATGTCGCAGCACTCACGGGCCAAGGTGCGAGAGTGTCAGGCGGACGGATCACTCGACGAGAAGCGATCGGTCGTTTTGCTCCTGTCGCTTCAGGCGTGAAGGCACCGAAACGGGCAGACGTAGTAACCCTCCTGCTGACGACAGACCTCTTGAGCGAGGGTGTAAATCTTCAGGATGCGGGGGTGGTCATCCATCTCGACTTGCCGTGGACACCAGCACGGATGGAGCAGAGGTTGGGACGAGTCGCCCGAATGGGCTCGCCGCACGAGCGTGTCTTCTCCTACGTGATGCGCCCGCCTGCGAGCGCAGAGACACTGATTCACCTTGAGCGTGTGTTGCGCGAGAAGGTGACAGAATCGAGTGAGGTAGTCGATGTGTTTCCATCGCTGAGTCTTGCCGCGGACGATCGGGCTTCGGCGAATACTCCGCGCCTCAGTGAATCGATACGCTCGATACTCGAGAGGTGGTCCACGGCCTCGCCATTAGCCGACAATGACCAGCCGTGCTTTGCATCTGTCGCGTCGGCGGCCGATGGATTCCTCGCACTGTGCGAAGTGGGAAGCGAACTCCGTTTCCTGGCTCATGACGGCGAGCGTGTGTCTGACGATCCGAGCCGCGTCCTCAGACTAATGAAACAGTGCTTTGGCGCCGAGGTTTCACTCGACCAGGCGCGGATTGACGAATCGATCGTCGCGGTGGGACGCTACTTCGCCGGGCTTCGAATCACCGACCGGGCGCGAACGAGCAAAAGCGCTCACGTCAGGCGTGCTGGACTGAAGCGGATCGCGAAAGTCGTAAGCCGAGCGCGACCACACGAGCGATCACGTGTTGTTTCGCTCGCATCGAGCGCGAGAGATGCGCTCCTCTCACGCATGGGTGCCGAAGGTGAACGACGACTGGAATCACTCTCCACTGAATCGATCCCCGACGATCGATGGATGGAGGCGGTTTCGGAAATTGGTGGGCCGACACCTGCGCCGACCCGAGTGAAAGTGGTTGCGGCGATCCTGCTTGTTTCCACATGCGCACAATAACGGTGACTCACGTGACAAATCGCTGACGAAAATCGCCCGACAGTCGCCTAAGGTTCGCGTCCGGACAGGATGTCCCTGTCCATTCCCAACGAAGGAGGGGAGAATGCGAACCACTCCGAAGTACTTCCTCATCCTGGCCGTCATGGCCGGCGCAGCAGTTGTCTCAGCCAGCTGCGCCTCCGATGGACCTTCGACTGGTCCTGCGCGCGACGATCTGCGCATGGTGCAGGCGAACCTGAAGGACGCGCACGACAAGTACGACTGGATCGGCAAGTATCACACTGACGGTCTGGCGTACGTGTATTCGCAGCTAGCGAAGGGAGGCGGTAAGGCACGCACCCAGAAGGAGATGTGCGGGATCGCCGCCAAAGCCACCAAGGAGTTTCACAAGGCGCAGCGTCACGGGGATGTGCCAGCGGGACTGGTGGACCCAGCGCTCGTCGGCAACACGTGTCCATCCGACGACGGCGGAATAAGCAGCAAGACAGTCCTCGCATCCGGATTGACACGCAAGACCGACCTGTCGTCCGGTGCGGTGAGTCTCATAGACCAGATCACCTACCTCACCAGCACCGCAACCTCTCGATCCGCGCTCGTGGACGGAGTCCTGAATGTCGAGTCACAGGCAGGGTATCTCTCGCCGGATGATGCAGGTGCTGTGATAGCCGTTGGATCGGTCGCGTTGAGCTCGGTGGATTATTGGGAAGCAAACCTCGACGCCTGGGTTGCTCTGCCCGGGACCATGGCGACGGCCTACTCCGTGTCAGCAACCGCTCCCACCACAGGTCCGCGTTATGGTGCTGGATGGTGGCAGTATCCAGTCGTGAAGGGGCTGAGAAAGGTGCTCGCAGCAGACGCACTGGCTGCAGCCCGGAGCGTCTACGCATCGTGGTACATGGGTCCAATCGGCTGGGACGCCGCCGCCGCGGCCTCCCTCTTCGCCTCGGCGACAACCGCTGTGGCGCTGTTGTTCTAGGGAATCGCGCCTGGTCAGTTCTCGGTCTGAGATCGGCGCGCAATGAATTGATCATATTGCGCCTTGCAAATGAAATGCGATCTTCAAGCGAGGCTGGCCAGACGCGGCACTTTCATGGAGGCGTGAATGAATACCGGTACTTTTCGCACGTCGGCTGAAGGATTTGCATTAATGAGCGCGATTGTCGGCGTGATGCTGGCGGCGCTCCTGGCTCAAACCCAGGTCCTGGCGTTTGGCTCGTTCCGGATGATGGCTGCGGTGTTCGTTGCGGCGGATCTGCTGACCTACTTTTGCATGAAGGCGGGCATCATCAAATCGCCAGGTGCCTGGGGACGACAGAAGACGTAATCAGTCGGGCAAGGGCGTCGCGAGAGCGGCGCCCTTGTTTCAGCTTGCTACACCTGGCACTAGCGGTACTGATTCAACGGGGTCAGAAGGTTCGCATCTCGCGCCAGTACCCACGCCCCACTCGGTTCCTTGCGAAATATCGACATGGTACTGCCCGTGCGAACCGACGCGTCGCCGCCCGAAATCGGCCTCGCCGACACCTTCAGCTGCGTCCACGAGTAACCCAGCTCACCGCATACGACGACTTCCTGGACGATCCCGCTCGACTGAATTCGATGCGTGCTTAGCAGGGACCGCAGTGCATCTGCAAACGCCTTACGGCCCCGCATCGGCTCGTGGCCGGCAACAAGAAAAACGACGTCCTCTGACATCAGCTCCAGTATCGCGTCCACGTCACCCTCTGCGGTCGCGTCGTGCCACCTGGCGATTGCGCCCCGGATCTGCTTTTCGTCTTCAGTCATGCTGCTAATCTCCGGAGCGCGAGCTTGTCACGCCAGCTCCTTCGTCGCGTGTGCCTGAACCAGAGCCAACGCCGCCGTATCGTGAATCGGCGTATCAATCCCCGCCGCATCTCCGAATCGCGAGATCGCCCCGCTGAGAAAATCCACCTCCGTCCGCGACCCGCTCCTCAAGTCGAGCAGCAGACTGGGTTCCACTTCGCCCGGGAGCTCATTGATCCTTGCCATCACCTGAGCCTCTTCATCGCTGCGGAGGGCAACACCACGGGCACGGCCGACCGCTACAGCCTCGTTAACAGCCCGGTCGAGCAATTGTACGCCGAGTGGCTTCTGGCGCACGGATCCAATGTTGAGACGCGTCAGTCCGCACGCCGCAGCCATGCTCGAGAGAAAGACAAACTTCTGCCAGACCGCGAGAGTGACATTGCTCGTCGCTTCACCCTCCGCTCCAGCATCCACAAACGCTGCCGCAATGTCCGCCGCCCGTCGGCTCAGGCCACCACCAAGCTCGCCGATGATCACTCTTTGAAGCGGTGTGCGGCGCTCGCCAACCCCTGGAGCCGAGCGAACTGCGCTGATGTAAGTCACGCCGCCGAGGAGTCGCTCTCGCGGAATGCCAAGCGAGATGAGTATGTCGGCTGCTTCAACACCGTTGTTCAGGGGGACAATCGTCGCGCCCCGACCTGCAAAGACCTTCGCCGCCGGAGCGATCTCATTCAACGAATAGGCTTTCGTCGCGATCATCGCGAAGTCGCCTTCGCCGAAATCGCCTGCGAGCTCGCCCGCATCATCGCTCGCATGCACGTTGGACGTCCACGTCTCAGTCGGCGTCCTGGCTATCAATCCATTCGCGCGGATTGCCTCGAGATTCTCGCCCCGAGCGAGCACGCGAACATCATTGCCCGCACGCGCGAGAAGTCCGCCGTAATACCCGCCTATTCCACCCGCTCCGATTATTCCAATTCTCACTGGTGCGCGCTCAGCCATTTGACGACCGCAGGCGCATCGGAGTCAGACGGGAACACAGGATAGATCACGTGCTCGATTCGAGTCCCGAACAAAATCATGCTGAAGCGCTTAAGCAGCGTTTCGCCTCCAGCTTCAAACGTCGGAAGTTTCAGCGCTTTCGTAAGCTCCAGGCCCGAATCGCTCAATACAGGAAATGGAAGGTGAAGGCGCTGCGCCATTTCCCGCTGATATTCCGTCGTCTGAGTGCTCAAGCCGTAGACAGTTGCGCCCAGCATCTGGAGCTCGGCGTGATGATCGCGAAAGGCGCAGTTCTGCGGAGTGCAACCGCGAGCGCCGGGAATTTCGTTCCAGCCAGGAAGGAGGTCCTGTCCCGGCACTCCCGTTCGCGGATATCCGTAAACGACAGTGAACGGCGACTTCACATCGTCCAGTCGGACGTCGAACCCTGAAGTCGCCGTCAGGGAGACAGGCGGCATCTCGAGTCCAACGAGATGGTCGCATGCGCCATCATCTACGGGAACCGGAAGGTCCGGCGGCGGAGCGAAGAGGTCATCAGCGGGCACTACGCGTTCGCCCGCAGTGAACCAACTCCGTCGATCAGTCTCGAGATCTCGTCCATCGACGTGTAGATGGCGCAGCCAGCGCGCACGAGGCCCGCGTCGCTAAGTCCGAGCCGCGCGAGCACTGTACTCGCATAGAAATCTCCGTGAGACAGAAACAGACCCTGTTCCGCCAACAAACTGGCGACTTTTCTCGACACCATTCCATCGACTGTGAATGCTACGGTCGGCGTCCGCGGAAATTCTGGCGATGGTCCATAGAGCTTGACTCCGTCTATCGATTCGAGCCCCGCCCAGAGATTCGCAAGCAGCAACGAGTTCCTGAAATGGACCTGCTCGAAAACAGCCGAGAGCTTCTCACGCCGGGTACCACCGATGTCCGTTAGCGACGCAAAGAAATCGATTGCTGCGCCCGCTCCAACGATTCCTTCATGATTGAGTGTTCCAGTCTCTGCCCTCTCCGGCGCGGTATCATGCGCCGGCAACAGCTTTGGAAAACTCACCGACTCCAGCAGATTACCCTTTGCATAGAGAATCCCGATGTGCGGGCCGTTGAACTTGTAGGCCGAGCACGCGAGGTAGTCGCAGTCGAGGTCGCGAACATCAACGAGCGAATGCGGCGCGAAGTGCACAGCATCGACGAACATCTTCGCGCCGGCCGAGTGCGCCATCTCCCCGGCTTTTCGAACGTCGTTGATCGTTCCAAGTGCGTTCGAGGCAGCACCCATCGCCACGAGCTTCGTTTTCGACCTCAGAAGACTCGCAAAATGATCCCAGTCGAGCTGACCGGTCTCGGGAATGAGCCTGACCGTCTGAATTCGCAAATCACGGTCGCGCGCGAGCTCGCGCCACGGATCAACGTTCGCATGATGATCGAGCTCGGTGACGATTATCTCGTCGCCCGGCTTCATCCCGCGACCGATCGCCCTCGACAGATGGAAATTGAGCGTCGTCATGTTCGCGCCGAAGACAACTTCTTCCGGCGAGGCGTTCAGGAAATCAGCGAACGCCTCACGCGCATAGGCAATCGCAGCGTCAGTCTCGGCACTCGACGGATAAGCCCAGTCGGTGTTCGCGTTGTGATGGTAGAGGTACTCGACCATCGCATCCGCGACTGCCCTGGGCACCTGCGTTCCGCCCGGGCCGTCGAAATAAGCGATTGATTGTCCCCTATGACATCGATCGAGAGCCGGAAAGTGCGACCTGATGTCCGCGACCGGCGCAACCGCTGATCCTGCAAAAGTATTTGTCACGCTGGTGGCGTGTGGCCTTGTTCAATTTGAAGTGCCTCGAGGAACGCCAGGTACTCAGGCATTCCCTCTCCCGTCTTTGCTGACAACCGGATCACCTTCATCCCCGGCCTGACGGCCTGAATGTTGTTCTCGGCCGTTTCCCAGGAAAACTCAGTCGCCCCGGCGAGGTCGCTCTTCGTGATGATGGCGACATCGGCGCTGTTGAAGATCGTCGGATACTTGAGCGGCTTGTCCTCCCCCTCAGTAACAGAAAGAATCACGAACCGGAGCGATTCTCCAAGGTCATAAGAGGCAGGACAGACAAGATTGCCGACGTTTTCAATGAAGAGGAAGTCGAGATCTTCAAGCGACCAGTCGCCTAGTGACTTCTCTACCATCGCAGCTTCGAGGTGACATGTAGTTCCGGTGGTGATCTGTCGCACAGGCGCCTGGCTCCGGGCAAGACGCTCTGCGTCGTTGTCTGTCGCAAGGTCACCGACGAGAGCGGCAACGCGATACTTGTCCCGCAGCATCGTCAGTGTTCGCTCGAGCAACATCGTCTTGCCCGATCCGGGGCTCGAGACGAGGCTCACAACAACCACGCCTGCTGCGCGGAACCGCGTTCTCATGCTGCGCGCAAGGACATCGTTGTCCTTCAGGATATTGCGTCTTACTTCGACAAGACGCGGCTCACTGCTCATCATCAATCTCCAGTCCAACTATTTGCAGCTCGCGTCCGCCGACGATTTTAGGAGTCGGCGCGTTGCACTCCGGACAGCGCAGCAGCTGAGGCGAGTTGAGCGATCGTTCAACTCGGCATTTTGGGCAAAAAACAATCAACGGTGTCTCTTCAATTACGAGTCGCGAGCCGGCAAGCGGCGTGTCACGGCAGGCGACTTCATAAGAAGAGACCAACTGGTCTCTGATCACGCCGGACATTGGTCCGAGCCGGACATGAACAGCTCGAACAGGGGAGCCGAGTCGCTCTCCCTCCTCCTGCGCGATAGCAACCATGTTGATGGCGAGCGACAGCTCATGCATTGTCGCTCGCTATGGCGACGGAGAAACGTCGGCCGGTGTATGGCAAACCCACCGCCGGATAAAACGCGTGCGCCCCATCGCGATGTTCGGCGCTCGTGACAGTTATGTGGTCACATCCATTTTCGGTTCCCCATTGCCGGGCGTACTCGACGAGCCTCTTCCCCACTCCCGTGCCACGCGCGGCTTCCGCAATCACGAGCGCCATGATGTAAGCGGTCGAACCGCTCGAGTGAAGACCCCAGTGGATCGTAAGAGAAATCAGTCCGAGCGGGTTGTCGTCGTCATCGACTGCGAGGACGACCGTGCCGCCGTGCGCCCGCACTCGCGACAGACGACCCGGAATCTCCGAAGCTTCGCTGGGGTAGCCCAGCTCGCCCAGAAGCCGGGCAATTGCGGGTGCGTCGCCGGGGGTGGCATCCCGAACCTGAAGGTGTCGAGCGGTCATCCTGCAACGTTCGTCAAAGGGCTACAACTCCGCAACATTGCAGGCGGGAACACTCACCCGCTCCGACGCGCGGCTCAGTAAATGGTTTTGCCTTCGTTCAGCATCGCAATGAACTGATCGATGCGGCGTTGTCGCAATTCGGGCTTGTTCGCCGTCTGGATACGAAATAGCACGGCGTAACGGTTCTGCGCGCTTACTGACGCGAAAAACTTCTTCGCCTTCGGATTTTTCTTGAACGCAGCCTCGAGATCGGGCGGAATGGTCGACGCCTTGTATCCGTCGTATGCGCTGTCCCACCGGCCGTTCGCTTTGGCCATCTCGATGGCTGCGTGACCACCTGCGTGCATCCGCTTTGCATCGATCAGCGCGAGCGCCTTTGCCTTGTTGATCTTCGACCAGATGCTCTTTGGTCCACGCGGCGTGAACTTCTGGACGAAAGTATCTTCGTCGAACTTCTTTCGAAGTCCGTCGATCCAGCCGTGACAAAGCGCAATGTCGAGCGCCTCGTGATACGTGACCGACTTCAACCCCGACGCCTTTTTCGCGAACTGTATCCAGATGCCCGGAGCCGAGTCGTGGTTCTTTGAAAGCCAGGTGTCAAAGGCTTTCGGCGTCTTGAACGCAACAATCGGATAGTCCGGCTTCTTCGCAGCTGCCATTCCTACCTCGCTACGGACCGCCACCAGGGCGTGACCGCGTCCACAAGTGAGGGCTCGACAGCCCGTCCAAGCGGCGGTGTTATCACGCGATCGCCCGACTTTTCTGCCAGGGCAACAAGCGTCTCCGCCGGCTCTTCCCATGTATGCAGTGCAAGATCGAACGTGCCCCAGTGAATCGGCATGAACGTTCCGCCGCCGAGCATCTTGAAAGCGATGAGGGCATTGGCGGGGCCCAGGTGGATGTCGTGCCACGCGGGATGAGATGCGCCGATCTCGAGCATCGTCAGATCAAACGGTCCGAAGCGTTCTCCTATCAGTCGAAGATCATCTGTGAGGCCGGTGTCTGCGGAGAAGAACACGTTATGTCGGTCGGTGGTCAGGACCCACGACGACCATAGCGTCGCATTTCTGTCGCGCAGGCCGCGCCCGGAAAAATGCTGCGCCGGTGTCGCGGTAACAGTCATCGAGCCATTCGGCAGCGTGTGCGATTCCCACCAGTCGAGCTCGGTGATCTTCGACGCCGCGACACCGAATTTCTCGAGCCGCCGTCCGACTCCGAGCGAAGTGATGAATGGAATCCCCAGCTTCGCGATTTTTCGGGTTGTCGGCTTGCAGAGATGATCGTAGTGATCGTGCGAAAGTAGAATCGCATCGAGTGGAAGCATCTCTTCCAGCGTCGCAGGAACGGGATGGAACCGCTTTCGCCCGGCGAAAGAAACGGGCGAAGCGTGCTGCCCGAAAACCGGATCTGCAAGAATTCGAACGCCATCCGCTTCGATCAACACGCTGCTGTGACCGAGCCAGGTCACTCTCAAGCCAGTAGTCGGAGGATTCTTCCATGCGGCGACAGGACTCTCGACCGGCAGTGGTTTTTTTGGACTGCGCTTGCGTCCGCCGAACAGGAGCTCGCTCATCAGCGACGCCGAGCTTCCCTGCATCAACGGGCGCATGGGCGCGCTGTTCTGGAATCGTCCGTCACGGAATTGTCGTGACGCCTGTATTCGCTCGAGGCGGCGACCGGAGTAGCTGGGCATCGACGAATCTTAATGATGTTCCGGACTGGCGTTTGCATTAACGGCGTTGTCCCTAATCGTAAGCACATGACTCTGCCTGGCTCAACCGTCTCGGAAGTTGTCAAAAGTTCATCGACCCTTGTCACGCTCGGCCGGCTAGGATATGCGGCGAAGGGTATTGTCTACATAGTGATCGGTATCCTCGCCACGAAGGCGGCTTTCGGGGTCGGCGGAAGAGCGACCGACACGAAAGGTGCCCTTCAGACCATCGGAGGAGGTCCAGTCGGCAAGATCGCCCTTGCTGTCATTATCATCGGTCTTCTGGGATACGCAGCGTGGCGACTCGTGAGTGCGGCGACGGATGGCGAACGGCGTGGAGATACTCCATCGAGTGTTGCGCTGCGAATTGGAGAAGCATTTAGAGGCCTTGCGTATGGATCGCTTGGTGTCTGGGGAATCAGCCTTCTGCGAAACAGCGACGCCGGAACGGGAAACCAGACGCGGGCGCTGGTGGAGAAGGCGATTGGTATGCCAAGCGGAAGGTTGATCGTCATCGCGGCCGGACTCGCGTTCGTTGGCTATGCGATCTATCAGATCTACAAGGCGATGACAGGAAAATTTCTGAACCGCCTCGACCTTTCTTCCGCCAGTGATCGCGTGCGAAGCTGGATAGAACACTTCGGGCAGTTTGGAATCTCTGCACGGGCAATTGTGTTCGGCATGATCGGCTTTCTGATTGTCCGCGCCGGGCAGACCTATGATCCGTCCAAGGCCGGGGGCATTGAAAAATCACTCAATGCAATCGGGAGTGAGCCGAGGGCGCAGCTGCTGTTCACTGTTGTTGCGATTGGCCTGATTGCTTTCGGCCTTTTTCAGATTGCAACGGCCCGATATCGCGTGATGCGATCTGGTTGACTTGAGGTCAGCGGACCGGCGGCAGGAAAATCCGCCGCCGGCAGCTGATGAGTCTTCAGGCTACTGCTGCCTCGCGTATGTCATAGCGAAGAACTTCACTCCCTGCGGAGACGCGATCCCGGCAAAGCGTCCGACGTTTGGAATATCCATCGGCGGAACGAACAACGACCCTCCAAGCTCCGTCGCCAGCGCGGCCGTCTTGTCGATATCCTCGACCGTGAAGTAAGTCGCCCATATCTGCGGCATTCCCGACGTGTGCTCCGAGGCTCCCATCATGCCGGCGATCTGCACTCCATCAAAGCTGAAGACAGTGTATTCCATGCCGGGCATCGGCATCACTTCAGATGTCCACCCAAACAGCTCGTTGTAGAACTTCGCGGCCTTCGCGGCATCGGTGGCGTAGTTCTCATACCAGCTTGGCGCACCGTGCTTCGACTTGTCGGCGTCGGTTCCGTCGTTTTTCTTCGGCTGCCAGACATCGATCTGTGCCCCGCTCGGATCCTTGATCTCTGCCATGCGGCCGGAATCCATGATGTCGAACGCAGGTTTCGCAGTACCACCCAGTGAATTTGCCTTGGCAACTGTTGCGTCGGCATCGTCGGTCTTAACCATGACTCCGATCAGCGGCGGAGTCCCCGGTGGCGTTTGCGGACTGTTCAGATCGAACAGGCCTCCGATCTGGTGACCGTCCACCTTGATCATGTCACCCATGCCACCAAGATCTGCATAGGTCCATCCAAGAACTCTGCTGAACCACGCCTTGCTTTCGGCCGGATTCGGCGTGAGCACGTTGATCCAGCAGAATTCACCTGCTTTCCTTGCACCCGTTCCCATCGCTGCCTCGCCGCTCAAGTAGACCGGAAATATGCACGGCAACATTCGTCGCCGGGCATCCTTTACAAATCTCTGACGTACTAGCTCTTACTCCACGCGGTCCGCGGCAAGGCGGGAGTGATTTTCAGCGCATTCATATAGTAGACCTTCTTCAACACAGAATCAGGAAGGCCGATACCGTAGAGCTTCCAGAATGCGTGATAGTGCCGGTAATAGTCGAAGTACTCGTCGGTCGTCTCGAACACGCGCCAGTAGTACGGATATTCCTCGGGCTGGAACGAATCCTTTCCGAACATGATGCGATCCTGGTATTTCACGAAGAAATCATGCGCGCCGTGCGGCTGCCTGCCGATATCGTAGAGCACGGCGCCCATCTCCGTGTACACGTTCGGATACGCGTCGAGCATCCTGCCTAATGCGCCAAGGTTGTTGGCGGACCACCCCATGTGCGCGGCCACGAACGTCGTCTTCGGATGCTTCCTGAAGAGATTGTCGCGCTCTTTCATCAGCTCTTCGAAGCTCGGATACACGTCCTGCGGAAATCGCCTGTTGGGAAACAGCGACAGCTCGAGCCATCGCTCATTGGTGTAGTCGATTGGCTTGAAGAATTCCGCCGGATCGGCGGTGTGAATGAAGACAGGAATCCTGAGACGGCCCGCCGCCTCAAAGACTGGATCGAGATCCGGGTCATCGATGTGGAGTCGTGACCCGTCGGGCTTCCTGATCGATAGCCCGAAGCCCTTCCCTATCTCGCCGACACCAACCGCACCGGCTGCAACATCTGACTCGAGCTGCTTGATCGCCTTGTCAGCCCACCCGGGACCAACATTCCTGAAATCGATTCCAGCGAGAACTCGCACACGATCCTTCATTCTTGGAGACGCGCGAATCGCAGCGACGCTTTGAGCCAGCCGCTCGCCGGACAGGTTGTCCGCTGAAACCATCATCTGAACGTTGATTCCGTCGAGCGCGTCTCCAAGCCGGTTCAATCCCTCTGCCGACATGATCAGGTCATTTGGATGCCCGTGATAGTCGATCGACGGATACTTCGACTTCGGAACGAGATGCTCACCCGTGACAAGAGTCGACGCCGGTCTGTAGTCCAGAATGCTCGGCGCAGGCGACTGCGGAGCTCGACAAATACGCGGACGAACCTCAGTCGTACCGGCGGGACATGCCTCGCCTTGCTGGAGCTGAACGTCTCCGGATCCCTGTCCCGGTGGGCGTCCAGCACCTGAGGGCGGCTGAGCATTCGCAGTCGAGAAAATAGCTGCAACAACAATAGTTGTTATGGTAACGAATCTGGCTGACAAGGGTTCTCCGTGAACTCGCGCTCGCAGGATTATGCAGTACTTTCACCTTCCATGACAGCCCATGCAGTCGGCCGGATTGTTTCACTTTTCCGGTATCCTGTGAAATCCATGACATCCGAATCACTCGATACAGTCGAAGTGGGATGGAATGGCCTCGCAGGCGATCGACGGTGGGCATTTGTGCGCGACGGGATTGTAAATAACGGTTTCCCCTGGATGACCATCAGACAGCGCGCAGACATGTGGCACTACAAGCCGCGTTTTGTCGAGCCTGATCGTCCTGACGTTTCTCGGACAATGGTGACGACGCCATCGGGACAGGAGCTCGACGTGGTCGATCCTGCGCTCGCCGCTCAACTTGGTGACGGCGTGAGCCTGATCAGGCAAACGCGCGGCATCTTTGACACCTTCCCGCTCTCGCTGATCTCCACACGCACAATCGAAGGGCTGTCGGCGCTTACCGGTATGCCGCTCCAGCCACGAAGGTTTCGACCCAACATCCTCGTCGAGACGTTCGACGACGCCGAGTTTCCGGAAGACTACTGGGTGGGCTCGATCCTGAGCTTTGGCGACATGAAGATGCGCGTGGACAAACGGGACAAGCGTTGCGTTGTAACGAACGTTGATCCAGACTCGACCGAACGCGACCCTGTCGTCCTGCGTACGATTCAGGGGAGCCGCGACTCATGCCTTGGCGTCTACGGAACGACGGTTCAGCCGGGTCGCCTGTCGGTGGGGGACTCTGTGACTGTTGAGAGCTGACTGCTCATGAAGCTTTGGATTGACGCTGACGCCGCTCCGCGGGAAGTCAAAGAAATTTGTTTTCGGGCTTCAGATCGTTTGAAGCTTCAAACAATTCTTGTCGCCAACCAGCGAGTTCAGCTTCCGCTCGGTTACACCCATCTGTCTGCGGTTCGCGTCGACGGGGGACCGGACGTCGCGGACCTCTACATCGCCGAACATTCCGAACCGGGTGATGTAGCGGTAACAGCAGACATTCCGCTGGCCGCTCTTCTGGTTCCCAAAGGCGTGGTGGTTATCGACCCGCGTGGTGATCAGTACACGGAAGAGAGCATCGGAGAGCGATTGTCGGTAAGGAACTTCATGGACGGGCTGAGGAGCACGGGAGTCGAGACGGGTGGCCACAGTGCTTACGGCCAGAAGGAGAAGCAGGCCTTCGCAAATGCACTCGACAGGGCCTTGACCCGCGCGCGCCAGGCGGGCCGCGGAGCCGGCCCATAAGGATGCGTTCACGCACCGTCGCCGTGGTGTAAATTCGTGCCGTATCCCATTCCTAATCACCGAGTCATGACCTACCGAGCCCCCCTCATCGCGTTCTTCGCGCTAGCCGCGTGCACGCCTCCAGTCAGCACCACGACAGTCCCGTCGGCCACCGCTGATGCGGCCCGAATTGCGGAAGACATAAAAACGGTCTCCTCCGACGCTTTCATGGGCCGAGGTCCTGCGACTCCCGGTGAGACTGCCGCGACGAACTACATACGCGACCGCCTGATCGCCGCCGGAGTGCAGCCCGGCGGCCCGAACGGATCGTGGTTCCAGGAAGTGCCGCTTTTGATGTCTAACATCACCGGTACCCCATCGTTATCGGCAACCGTGAACGGCCAGGCCATCCCGCTGACGCAGGGTCAGGAAGTCGCCATCAGGTCCTCGATGCAGAGCGTCAATCGCGTCGACATCAGCGACGCTCCTCTGATCTTCCTGGGCTATGGAGTCAAGGCTCCGGAAAGAAACTGGGACGACTTCAAGGGCGCAGACCTTCACGGCAAGGTCGGCATCGTGCTCATCAACGACCCTGATTTCGAGACTGGCAAGGGAGATTTCGGCGGCAAGGCAATGACGTATTACGGCCGCTGGACATACAAATACGAAGAGGCCGCCCGCCAGGGACTCGCTGGTCTGCTGATCGTTCACGAAACCGCGCCGGCGTCTTATGGATGGGCAACGGTCAAGAATTCAAACACGAACACGATGTTCGATATCGTGCGGACAAAACCCGCCGAGGTGCATCCGCTTCTCGAAGGCTGGGTGCAGCACGACGATGCGGTGCGCCTCTTTCGCGCCGTTGGCCAGGATTTCGAAGCACTCAAAAAAACGGCGCAGACTCGCGACTTCAAGCCGGTCGCTCTCAACGGCGCCTCGTTCTCTGCTCATTACGATGTGAAGCAGCAGACGATCCGCTCGAAGAACGTGCTCGGGCGAATTCCCGGTACGACCCATCCCGACGAAACCATACTATATGGCGGGCACTGGGATCACCTCGGCATCGGCGCACCTGATGCGAAGGGTGACACCATCTATAACGGCGCTCAGGACAACGGAACCGGAATTGGCGCCGTTCTAGAGCTGGCGCGGATGTTCGCAGCGGGTCCGAAGCCGCAGCGCTCAGTCGTCTTTGCGTTCTGGACAGCAGAAGAGAAAGGGCTGATCGGGTCGGAATACTACGCGAGCAATCCGGTGTATCCTCTCGAAACCACTGTCACGGGATTCAATATCGACGCGTTGAGTGTTTTCGGTCGCGCCCGTGACGTTTCTGTAATTGGCTCAGGACAAAGCGAGCTCGAGACGCGGCTCGAGACATTCCTCGCAGCACACAACCGCGTCATGCGCGCCGATCCAAGCCCCGAGGCAGGCTACTTCTACCGATCCGATCACTTCCCCATGGCAAAGCGCGGCGTACCGATGCTCTACATGGACAGTGGAGTCGATTTCCTGACTGGCGGCACAGCAGCTGGAATGGCAGCCGATGCGGCTTACCGCAAGGATCAATATCATCAGCCCGCCGACGAGTACGATGCCGCAAAGTGGGACCTGTCGGGTGTGGCCGAGGATGTCAATGTCCTGTACGCGCTGGGAATGCAGCTCGCGAATTCACGCGATTGGCCGAACTATCTGACCACATCGGAGTTCAGGCCCGTGCGTGACAAATCAGCATCGATGCGTCACTAGCAGCTAGGGAGAACAACATGGCGGCGAAACGAACGAGATCTCGTAAGGTTGCTGCGAAGAAAAGAGCATCTGTTCGCAAACCTCCTGACGCTGCGACACGAAAGCGGAAACAACTGGCCTCGTCGAAGCACGCGGCTGTGGCTGAGGCTCATTCCAAGCCTGAGGGCTCGGGCGCCGCGACGATCATCTACATCCACGGAATTGGCAACAAGCCGCCGGCCTCGGTTCTCAAGCAGCAGTGGGACGCGGCGCTCTTCGAATTCGATCTCGGAGAGAAGAGCCGCATGGCGTACTGGGTGGACCGTGAACGTTACCCTGTCCCTTCGGAGGATGTCTCTTCCGGCGGTGACTACGCAGATGCCACGGACGAGGCGCCGAAGGGTGAGTTCAACGCCAAGGCAACCCGTGCGCAGTGGGACTCCAAAGGAGAGATCGAGAGCGTCAACGATGACATAACTGATATCATCGGGACACCGGAGGAGGGACTCGCCACAAAGACCGACGAGAATCGTCTGCGTCGCATTGCAGCAAAGATGCTCAGCGACAGGAGCGCGCTCACAAATGACGCGAAGTACTATGAGATTGCGGCTCAGCTCAGCGGCAGGAAGGGCGATGAAGTGCGCCGCATTCAGGCGCAGCGCTACGGCGCGGCGGCAGTTCGCGCGACCGTCTTTGGATTCCTGCCTCGGCCCCTGCGTCAGTGGATGACGCGCAAAGTGACGCGAATTTTTCTGCGGGACGTCAGCGATCTGTTTGTGAACAAGGAAAAAGGCGAGACGATGCGCGAGTCCTTGAGAGAGAGATTGCGCGCAGGCGGGGGGCCCTTTGTCGTCATCGCCCACAGTCAGGGGACCTTGATCGCCTACAGCGTATTGATGGAAAAGGAATTCGCCGGCCTCGAGATTCCCCTCTTCGTAACTGTCGGGTCACCACTTGGGATCGACGAGGTCCAGGACTTTATCCGGGACCTTACCCAGCTCAAGAAGCTGGCTGTCCCGCCAGGTGTGATGAGATGGATCAACGTGTGCGACCCTCTCGATCCGGTCGCGCTCGACAAGGACATCAGCGACGATTTCAAGCCGAACTCCACGGGTATCAAGATCGAAAACCACGTGAAGTTCAATCCGGATTCGCCGCGTCACCCTCATTCCGGCACGGGATACCTGACGCTCGAGGAAGTGCGTCAGCCGGTACGGGAAACTGTTGATACGGCACTCTTTCAGCCGGTGGCGCGATTCAAGATGGCGAAGGATGTCGTCAGAGCGTTCGCCGACAGCACCGCGGGAGAACGCCACCGCATTCTTGTGCAGCTCGAGGATTTTGCGACGACCGACCTGACGCGTGAATCGGCGCTCAAGTCGATCTACACGGCACTCGGTGCTGACGACGGCGACCCGGACAGCACGATGCTCGAGCCGGAGGAGATGCAGCGATACGTCGCCCTCAGCCTGACCAGGCAGGAAGCGGAGACACTCGGCTCCATTGCGCATGGCGACAGGAAGTTTCCGGTCGCAAGAATCTGGAAGAACAGCGCAAAATGGGCGTACATCGACAAGTCAGTTCATACGACCCAGGCATTTCCGGCGCACAACAGCTATAAGGCCGCCGGCGACGGCGTCACGTGGGCGGTTCTGGATTCAGGAATTCATCTGACGCATCCGCATTTCCGCGCCAACACGATCTCGAAGATTTATGACTGCACCAACCCGGCGCAGCGTCGTCATCGTGGAGGCTTGCAGCCACTGGACCCTGAGAGTGTGAACGACGCAAGGGCGATAACTGACCGCTACGGCCACGGCGCCCACGTAGCAGGGATCATTGCCGGCCAGCACACAACACGCGACAAGGACGGTCGGGAGCGTCTCATGTGCGGGATGGCGCCCGAGGCGAAACTTGTCATTTACAAGGTGCTCGACGACAACGGATCGGGCGAAGACTCGTGGATCATCAAGGCAATCGACCACATCTACGACACGAACGAGCGAGCCGGAAAGGTCGTGATTCACGGCGTGAACCTGAGCCTTGGTGGCGAGTTCGATGTCGAAACCTTCAACTGCGGCCACACACCGCTTTGTGAGGAGCTTCGACGCCTGTGGCACCAGGGCGTTGTCGTTGTTCTCGCCGCAGGAAACGAAGGATTTGCGAAACTGAACACGTCCGATGGCGAAAACATCCAGGCGAACATGGGCATGTCCATTGGAGATCCCGGCAACCTGGACGATGCCATCGTTGTGGGCTCGGTGCACAAGGAAAATCCGCACACGTATGGAACCTCATTCTTCTCGTCGCGCGGTCCGACGGCCGACGGGCGAATGAAGCCGGACTGTGTCGCGCCGGGCGAACGAATCTTTTCTGTTCGCAATGACGCGCAGATAAAGCCGCGTGCGAGGTTCGAGCAGCTCTATACGGAGATGAGTGGCACGAGTATGGCAGCGCCCCATGTTTCAGGACTGATTGCCGCGTTTCTTTCGAAGAGGAAGGAATTCATCGGTCGTCCGGACAACGTCAAGGAGATCCTTCTCTCGAATTGCACTGACCTGAAGCGCCAGCGGAACATGCAGGGCGCGGGAATGCCCAATCTCGTTAAGATGCTGGTGAACGTATAGAACCGTTTCACCGAGGTCACCATGAAATACTTCAGTCTTGGAGCGGCGCTGCTCTGCGTCGTTTTTTCGTGGGCGTCAGCGCAGGAGCACGCCCATCCGATCGCAGCGACGCAGGAAAAGCTCGGCACAGTCCATTTCGTCACATCATGCAATCCGGCAGTGGCTGGTGACTTCAATCGCGCCACGGCGCTTCTTCACTCATTCGAATTCGCCGCTGCAATAAAGGGATTCCAATCGGTTCTCGCGGCCGACTCGACGTGCGCCATGGCACATTGGGGGATTGCGCTAAGCAGGTGGAGCAACCCGATGGCTGTCGGCAACCGCGCACCGCAGCCGCTGCAACAGGGCCGGATCGAGGCAGATGCAGCAAAGCGTCTCGGAACGCGTGCGACCGATCGAGAGCGCGGGTACATCGATGCCGTCTCGAAGCTTTACGACAATCACGAGACAGTGGGTCAACGCAACCGGGTCGTCGCTTACGAACAGGCGATGGCGGATCTCGTCGCGAAAGAGCCTGCTGACACCGAGGCGAAGATTTTCTACGCGATTTCCCTCGCGGCGTCAGCCTCCCCGACAGACAAGACGTACTCGAACCAGCGAAAAGCCGGCAGCATGCTCGAGGCCCTGTGGGAAAAGCAGCCGACGCACCCGGGCCTCGCGCACTACATCATCCACTCATACGACTATCCAGCACTTGCCCCCGAGGCTGCAGCAGCCGCGCGCAAGTACGCGTCGATCGCGCCATCGGCGGCACATGCCCAGCACATGCCGTCGCACATCTTCACACGCACGGGCTACTGGCGTGAGTCGATCGAGACAAATCTCAAGTCGATTGACATTGCATTGAGCACCGGCTCTATCGCCGAAGCATTGCATGCCTCGGATTACGCGGAGTACGCGTACCTGCAGCGTCGCGACTACGCGAACGCAAAGCGAATAGTCGACGGGCTTCCCGCGCTCGCCGCCCGGTTCGACCCAACTGCTGTAACCGGCGCAGCCCCGGGTTCAGCCGGGGTCTTTGCGCTTGCAGCGATTCCCGCGCGGTTCGCGCTCGAGCGGGACGCATGGTCGGAAGCGGCAGCACTCCAGCCCGCGGCCACTGCATTCCCATGGACGGATGCAATGACGCACCTCGCGCGCGCGCTGGGCGCATCACATACCAGGGATTTCGCGAAGGCGCGGATGTCGATCGATTCGCTCACGGCCATTCGCGACCGCCTGGCGGCGCGCGACGAGCCATACTGGAGCGAGCAAGTGGCCATTCAGCGTCTGTCGGCGCAGGCATGGCTCGACCTGGCCCGAGGCAACACTGATTCGGCACTCGCTCATATGAACGAGGCAGTCAGGCGAGAGGACGCAACCGAAAAGAACGCTGTAACTCCGGGACCTCTTGCACCCGCTCGAGAGTTGTCGGGCGATATGTTGATGCAGCTTCGTCGCCCGGCCGATGCTCTGTCCGAATACAAGAAGGTGCTTGCGAATGAACCAAATCGCCGGAGATCCCTTGAAGCCGGCATCAGGGCAGCAGCGGCAGTCCGCGACCGCAACCTGGAAGCGGCATTTCGCGCGAAACTGAAGTCGATCAGTGGCAAATAGTCCATCACCTGAATCCCAACGATGAAAAACGTTTTTGCAGGGGCAGCCGCAATCTTTATCTCCGCCACCGTCGCTTCGGCTCAGTCGCCTGATACAAGACTCGAGGTGAAGGTGGACTCGATCGCGAACGCGGTTCTTCACAGCTCCGGCGTGCCGAGCGCGAGCGTTGCCATCGTTCAGCACGGGCGAGTGGTCCTCGCGAAAGCGTACGGCTCCGCAAAGCTCGACCCCGCCACGCCTGCGACTACGGCGATGCGGTATGCTATCGGCTCGATCAGCAAGCAGTTCACCGCCAGCGCGCTGCTGCTGCTTCAGCAGGACGGAAGGCTCAAGCTCGACGATCCTGTTGGCAAATACGTGCCGGGACTTTCTCGCGGGAATGAGGTAACAATCCGGCAGATCCTGTCACACACGTCAGGCTATCAGGACTTCTGGCCGCAGGATTACCTGATGGAGCCGATGCGCCACGATGTAACTCCCCAGGAAATAATGAATCGGTGGGCGAAGCAGCCGCTCGATTTCGAGCCCGGCACGCGGTGGCAGTACAGCAACACCGGATACGTACTCGCGGGAATGATCGTCGAGAGAGTGAGCGGTATGCCTTTCTTTGAGTTCATTCAGGCAAGGTTATTGGATCCGCTTGCGTTGACAAGCGCAAAAAATTTTGACGCGAGCTTTCGCGCTGCCCACGCAACCGGTTACATCCGCTTTGGACTCGGTCCGCTTCATCCAGCACCGGAAGCAGGCAAGGGATGGATGTATGGTGCGGGCATGCTGGCGATGACTGCTGGCGATCTGGCGAAGTGGGACATCTCACTGATGCAGGAGAGCCTGCTCAAGCCGGCGTCTTATCGTGAGATGTTCAAGGAGACAACGCTCAAGAACGGAGCGGCGAGCAGCTACGGACTCGGACAATTCTCGCAGATGAACGGCGGCCACTTTCTCGTCGAGCACAACGGAGAGGTGTCAGGCTTCACTGCAGAAAACCTCGTCTATCCTGAAGACAGCATTGCCGTCATTGTATTGACGAACCAGGACGCAGCTCCCGCCTCAGGTGCGATCGCCGGTCAGATTGCGCGATTCCTCTTCACGACTGAAGACGCGCTCGCGGCTAATCGCACGGCGCAGGCGAGAGGAATCTTCGAGAGTCTTCAGAAAGGAACTATCGATCGCTCTCTCTTCACATCAAATGCGAATGGTTACTTCAGCGATGCGGCGCTGAAGGATTTTGCGTCGAGCCTCGCGCCGCTTGGCGCTCCGACGAACTTCGTTCAGACATCGACATCGAAGCGCGGGGGAATGACGCTTCGGAGTTATCGCGCGACATTCAGCAACGGCCGCACGCTGCGGGCATGGACTTTCGAGACGACCGGTGGAAAGCTCGAGCAATATCAGGTAGCGCCGACGGGCTGATCCAACGGCTGCTGGTCAGCGCTTGGTTGCGCGAGCCAGTCGCTTTTCCATTTCAATACGCCAGTTGGGAACCACTACGATCTGAAACGAGTTGCTGTTAGCCAGCCGCCCGATGATACGACCGTCGCGCGCTACATCGTATCCGGCCGTAAGATCGGCCGCGCGTATCGACGACATGTCTTTGACCGCGGTATCACGGGCAATGACGCGCGTACTCGGCGAAGCACCCAGCCTCGCTCTGATGAGCGCAGAACCGGGCACCGCCCTGTAGTAAATTGCAGATCCGTCGGGAGACCACAGCGGCTCGCTTCCACCCTGGTTTGATATCTGAACCTGCGCGTTTGGAATCGGGTACGAGCGGATGAACACTTCGTTTCTGCCGGACTGGTCCGTTACGATCGCTACCCAGCGGCCGTCCGGCGAAATGACAGCGGAAGTCTGGTTGAACGTGCTCGACAAATAAGGCCTCGACTTTACCGCCGAATCGAGCGGCACCCTGAAAACTCTCCACGCATTTTCTGCGTAGGCCACGTACACGAGGGACTTTCCGTCCGGGGCAACCGATACAGTCGGCGCGGGCCCTTCGGTGTCTATGACCTTCTCCGCCACGCTTCCACCGTCCGTGTTCTGCGACCATATGGCGAAACCATGTTCACCTCCGACACCGACAAAGAACAGTTTCGAGCCGTCGCGCGTCCATGACGCCCCGGTAGCATTATCAATCGTCGTCAGTCGCGACAGCGTTCCATTCGCGAAATCATGCATCCAGATATCGGTCTTGCCTTGATCTGTCACAGTGACAGCGAGCCGCTCACCGTCTGGAGAAAGCCTTGGCGTCGTAAATACTTTTACCTCCTGCGATACAGGAGATGCAGCTCCGTCTTCTTTTATCCAGGCGAGCCGGCTGTTTGCTCCGCCTTTAGCTGTAACCAGAGCCCCCTGCTGCGAAACGAAGATGCTGGAGTTTCCATTCAATCCTGCATTTACGATCACCGGGTCCAGGACGGGGATCGGTTTTCCGTCAGCCTTCCTGTAGGAGCCGTTGAGTTTCAGGGCCATTACCGCGCCGTCACTCTGAACGTAGACGAGCGTCCTGCCAAGGATCGCGAGTGGACGGACACCCTTTACCCCCAGTTCGGTGACATCAGTCCCACCGATGGACACTGTTGCAAGCTTCGATGAAGCGAGGCTTCCGTACCAGATGACAAAGGCAGCGACTTTGCCGTCCGGCGCCGCGATGGGCCAGACGTAGTCCTGCTCCCGTTTTGCTTTGTCGGGCTTGACGAACTCCACCAGATCGCCGCCTGATGCGCTTACGGACGAGAGCCCTCTCTTCGTTCCCTCAGACCCCAGGATTATCTCGTCACGTACTGTCCAGTCGGCGCCATTATCGGACGATGCATCCGTGACCGCGATTGGAGCGCTCCCGTCGAGTTTAACCTTGCGAAGCTTGCCGCCGCTTTCGAACGCTATGTACTCGCCATCCGGTGAGAAATGCACCTGACTTCCGCCCTCGGTTCCTGGAATCGGATGCGGATCGAGCTGGTCCGTGCGCACCCCGTACAGCAGGGGAGAGTTACGAGCTGAGTAGACCACGGTGCTGCCGTCGGGCGAGATTGCTGCGGGCCACGGAAAATTCGTAACGGCACTGAGGCTGTCTGGCGTAGCAAGAATGAAACGGACGACGCTACCCGGCGTAACCGGAGCCGCTTCTCGCGTGAAGGCGAACCCGAGCGCTGCGACAGCGAGCGCTGCAAGACCGATTGTCAGGGGATCTCGAAGGCGGGATTTCCACGATGTAAGCGCAGAAGCACGAGCGCCGGTCTGACCGAAAGAGTAGAGTCCGGTCGTCCCGGCCGTTGCATGTCCGTGCATTGCCTGCGCGAGTTCATGCGCCGTTGAAAAACGATCGGCTGGAAGCTTCTCGAGAGCGTGCTGCACGGCGAACTCGACGTGATCGGGAATCGTCGGACGCGACGTGCGCATCGGCCGTGGCTTTTCGGTGAGCATCCGCGCAATGATCGCCTGCGAAGTATTGCCCGTGTGCGGCGCCTCGCCCGTGAACATCTCGTACGCGACCGCGCCGAGCGAGTAGATGTCGCTCCGGCCGTCGATGACGCGATCGCCTGTCGCCTGCTCGGGGCTCATGTACTGCGGAGTGCCGAGCGACAAGCCTGTCTGCGTGATTCGATTTCCACCGGCATTGCTCACCGCCAGAGCGATTCCGAAATCAGCGATGACAGGCTGGCCCGACTGCATGAGAATGTTCTCAGGCTTCAAGTCGCGGTGAATGACGCCATGGGAGTGCGCGTAGTCGAGCGCGTTGGCGACTGCAACTGTGATGCGAATCGCCTCATCCACCGGGAGCTGCTTTTCGCGATCGAGCCGGGCGCGAAGTGTCTCACCGTCAACGAATGGCATTACATAATAGAGAAGTCCGTCCGAAGCTCCCGAGTCGAACAACGGAAGCAGGTTCGGGTGCTGCAGATTTGCCGTGACTCGTATCTCAGCCAAAAACCGCTCAGGTCCCAGCACCGCACCCAGCTCCGGATTGAGAAGCTTAAGTGCGACCGGCCGGTCGTGACGAAGATCCTGCGCGAGAAAAACTGTCGCCATTCCTCCGGCGCCAATCTCCCGCTTGATGTCGTACCGTTCGGAAAGCGCTTCCTTCAGCTGGGCCAGCGCGTCCATCAGGCCTTCGGCGGAGCTGGTGATGGACTCGTGGCAGCAGCTGGTGCCACGTTAGAATTCCATGTATCACGGATGATCTTCCATTCTCCGTTCATTCGTTGGAAGACTGTTGTGTATTTTCCCGTCTCGACAACGGCGCCCGCCGCATTGCTCAGGGTGTAGGCGCCGCTTAGCCACCCCAGATCTCCGGAAACGCCACCGCCATTGTAGGCGCTTCCATTATCCACAAGACCGGCGGCCTTCGTTGCTGCAATGTCACCAGCAAGGAAGGTGCGGATTGCCGCCTTCCCTACCGCGGCAGGATATCCAGCAGCTAGAACTTGCGCATCGTCTGCATAAAGGTTCGCAATGCCCTCAGCATCACCCTTGTGATAGAAATCGTACCACTGATCAGTCATCGTCTTGAGCTTTGCCACATCGGCCGTGACATCCGTTGCCGTGGAAACAGTGTCGCGCGCTTTTGCCGGCGAACAGCCGAGTGCAACGAGTAGACTTGCCGCAACCAGGAATCCGTTTCTGACCACGTATTGCTCCGGAAAAGTTGGTAGAATGATCGGAGCCCAGTATATCACCAACCATCTGATTTGCTTAGAGGTTTTGATCATTCCACTTAAACCGTTCACCAAGCCGACGAAGGACGAGCTCAGGGATGCGTTCGGACGAAGCATTCCCGACCTTATTCGGCCTGACTTGAAGATTCTCTTTTGCGGCATCAACCCCGGGCTGTATTCCGGCGCAACGGGCCTTCATTTCGCTCGCCCGGGCAATCGATTCTGGCCCGCTCTCCACGCCGCCGGATTTTCGACGCGCCTCCTCGCACCGTGGGAGAATGAAGAGCTTCTCGAGGCTGGGTACGGCGTCACCAACCTGGTCATGCGCACAACGGCAACCGCCGCCGAGCTGGGGGACGAGGAGTATGTCACCGGTCGTCGCGCGCTTACTCGCAAGATCAAGAAATATTCGCCCCGATGGGTCGCCATCCTTGGACTGGGCGCGTATCGCACGGGATTCGCGCGGCCCGATGCAACCATCGGACGACAGATCGAGACGATCGGATCGGCCGGTTTATGGGTCCTGCCGAATCCGAGTGGGCTGAACGCAAATTATCAGCTCCCACACCTGACCGAAATGTTCAACGAGCTGCGTATTGCAGCTGACAAGCCAGGCTCAGCTGATTGAGAGACTCGAACGCGCTGTCGCCGATCGATGCTACCGCACCCGCGTGCACAAAGCCGTGTTGCTGAGCAACAGCGGGACTAATCGGCCTCTGAATCTCGACAAAGCCAGCGTCCACTGACTCGAGCGTTGCGCCGAGGGGCGTCATGAAGTGTTGAAGCGCGAAGATGTCGCGAACGCGTTTCCTGAATCGGGGTCGAGCGGGGTGAATGAACTCATTCGTTACTCAGTGGGCCGATATCTTCGAAAACAGCTCGGCAGCTCGCGGATCCTTTCGCAGGCCGTCATATGGTGCGGCAGAGAGATAGTGTGCCAACCACAAGTCATGGTCGTCGACTGCCTCACGAAGCACTGCGATGGCCTTCTCGCGCTCCCCGAGCGCATCGAGGGCAGCGGCGAACATCCCGCGGTGAGTGACCTGACTGCCCGGTTGCGGCTCGACTTTCTTCAGCAGCGACCTTGCTTCGCCCGCTCGCCCGGCTCGAGCCATCGCATAGGCGGCAACCGACGCTTTCTCGAGATGACTGAACCCTGGAACTTCCAGGATACCAAGAATCATCGGTATCGCTTGAGCCGCCTTGCCCTGCTCGACCAATACCTTTGCGAAATCGACCACCCCAAGCTGGAAAGTCGAATCCAGCTGAAACACTGTTCGCCCTTGCGCCTCAGCCGCCTCGTAACGGCGCAGGTCATACAATGCCTGGGTGACAGCCGTGTTGATCACGAGTGATGCAGGCTCGAGCGCACGCGCATGTTGAATCTCGGCAAGCGCTTCCTCGTTGCGCATCTGCTGCAGCAGAAGCAACCCGTGCCAGAAGCGGGCGGTAGCGAAAGTAGAGTCAGCGGCAATCGCGCGACTGAACATCTTCTCCGAGCTTGCGTTCTTGTATTCCAGGGCGTCCGTGTAGCCGAGCGCCGTGAGCGCCTGTACGTTTTCGCTGTCGAGCGCCAGGGCTCGCGCTGCGGACTCGCGCCCAAGACGAAGCATGTCATCGTTGCCGATGTCGTCGTAGGCCGGCATGACCACATACGCCATCGCCATTCCGCCGTACGCCTGCGCGTACGTTGGGTCCCTTCGAACGGCGTCCGCGAACAAGGCGATCGCTTTTCGGAGGCCCTGTGCGTTGCGCCGATTCCACAGATACAGACCCTGCAAATACGCGCTGTGCGCTTCGGGGTCCTGCGTATCTACTCTCGTCAGTCTTTGGTCATCGCTCAGTTTTACCTTGAGCTGGCTGGCGACCGCGCGGGCAATTTCATCCTGGACGGCAAAGACGTCCTTGATTGGCCGATCGTATCGCTCACTCCACACGACCGACTCATCGGATCCGGAAATGAGACTCATCGAGATTCGGACCTGATCTCCTGAACGCTGGACACTTCCCTGGAGAACGTTTCCGACGTGAAGCTGGCGAGCTATTTCGCCGGCCCCGAATCCTTTCGCTGAAAGTGCGAAGGCGCTGCTCCGGCCGACGACATGAAGTCCAGCCTTTGCCAGCGCTCCCGTGATTTCCTCCGCGAGCCCTTCTCCGAAGTAGTCGTTGGCTTTGTCACCGCTGAGATTCGCCAGCGGCAGGACTGCGACTGACCTGTCCACCGCGCCGGTTGTCGCCTTGCCGGTGAGCTTCTTGAACAATGCTCCGAGCGCGAGCAATAGCACCACGAGAATAATCGCCGTTCGGATACGCTTACCTGCGTTGGACGCAGTATCGGATGGAGAGATGCGCAGCTGGCGCGCACCTGACGTCGTCACCGAGCTCAGCGCGTTGACTATCTCATCGGCGCTGGAAGGCCGGTCTGCCGGTTCTTTTTCGAGGCAACGCATCACTATCAATGCAAGATCGTGAGGAACGTCGGGTCGAACTGATTCGATCGGCTTTGGCTTTTCGGCGATGTGCGCAGCCATGACGCGCTGCGGCGATTGCCCGCTAAAAGGCGGGTCACCGGTGATGAGCTCGTAACCCATGCACGCGAACGAATAGAGGTCCGCTCGATGATCGATGTTCGGATCGCCGGCGACCTGCTCCGGTGCCATATACGCAGGACTTCCGATCGACGTACCAGTGTGAGTCAGGCTTCCCGGCTCGCTTGCACCAGTGCGCGATTCCGACAGTGCTTTGGCGATTCCAAAATCTGTCACTACCGCTGCGCCGTGCGAGAGTAGAACGTTGTCGGGCTTGATGTCCCGGTGAACGATGCCAGTTGCGTGCGCGTAGCTCAGCGCGCGGGCAACATCGCGGAGGATGCTCACGCATTCGCTGATCGGCAGCGCTCCGTTGGCTGACAGTTTTGCGCGAAGCGATTCGCCATCAACAAAAGGCATAGTGAAATACGGGAGGCCTTCCGTATCGCCGGTGGCGAGAAGAGGAACGATGTTCGCCTGCTGCAGCCGCGCGGCGAGCTGAATCTCCCGCTCGAACCTTTCGGCATTAACGCCCGCTGCCAGGTCGGGCGACAAAACCTTGACTACGACCTTTCTGTTTAGCCTGGTCTCAGTTGCGAGGAAAACGCGGGACATGCCTCCGCCACCGAGCTCACGCTCGATCGTGTATGCTGACCCAAGCGATTTCTGCAGCTGTTCAAGCAGCACCGATGCGACGTCCTTTGTCAGGGCTGGCCGGCCATCACCTCGAAAAGCTAGCGTTTCTTGAGGGGGCACGACAATGTTGCGGCATGTCACCAACTTTATGGAACGAGAGCGACCGCGCAGCCCTCCTGACGAGGGTACACAATCTGCGCCCCGACATGACTCCGGCCTGGGGCAGGATGAACGCGACCCAGATGATCACTCATCTCAACGAGTGGATGAAACTGGCGACTGGAGAGCTCACGGCGGCTTCGCGCAACCTGCCGATGCGCTATCCGGTCATAAAGGAGATTGTCATCAGGATGCCGTGGCCGAAGGGAGTTCCGACTGCTCCCGAGCTCCTGGCGCGCGAATCGTCAGGCTGGGAATCTGAGCGCGCGGATTTTATCGAGCGGCTTGGATCGTTCGGAAAACTGAAATCGAAGTCCCACTGGCCGCTTCACCCGGCGTTTGGACGCCTGTCCACGAGAACGTGGGGTGTCCTCGGCTACAAGCACACCGACCATCATCTGCGGCAGTTCGGGGTCTGACGGTAGCCGGTGCTCGTTCCTCGTGGTTCTCTGCTACGCTACCGCCTCCCCGATCGCTCTCTTTTTCCCTCCGCGCAGGAAAAGTAAAGTTCCCATACCAAGCAACACCGCTGTCATCACAAGCAACTTGATGACAGCGAATACCGGACGCGGCTGGTCCTGCGCTGGAACGAGCGCGAGGAACATCGCCACCGCGACAACCAGGAATCCACTGGCAGCCATCAGGCGAAGGACACCCGGCGAAACCAATCCCGCAGCCGACCTCGTGCGATCGCCCGCGAGCCGGAACGCAGACGCGAACATCAGCATCAACGGGATGAAAGTGAACAGAAGACTCATCGCGACAAGCAGCTCGTACGCTGCCTTCACGCTCGAACCGGCCTGACCGACGCCGATTAGAATCGCCGACAGAGTTGCCTGCGTAAGTATCGCAACATGCGGAGTCCCAAAACGTGGATGAAGTTTGCCAAACCGCGCCGGCAGATAACTGTCAACGCCCGCAACATATGGAAGTCGCGCAGTAGCGGTGATCCACGCTCCTACTCCACCGATTCCGCCAATTGCAAGCATCACGGCGGTAATCCGTCCGAGACCGCCGACTCCCGCGCGTTCGCCCAGGCTGTCCATTGCCTGGACGATTCCGCCGATGGAGCTTATCTCCGACGCAGGCAGTGCCCACATGAGCGCAAGCGTCCCGAGCAGGTAGAGCCCGAGGATGATCAGCGTTGCTGAGAGAATCGCTCGCGGAATCGAGCGCTTTGGATCACGCACCTGCGTCGCAACGAGCGACACGCCTTCGACTCCACCAAAGGCAAACGCGATCGTTGACCACGCGAGTGCATGACCGAGTCCGAATTCCGGCATGACGTTGCTCGACGTGATCGGCGTCGCACTTCCGTGGCGAATGAACATCACGAACCCGAGACCAATAAGCGCGGCAGCGGGAATCCAGTAGCCGAGCGCGCCGGCGTTCTGCACCCATTTGCCGCGCTGTATGCCGAGGACGTTCGGGATGACTGCGATGGCGAGTCCGATGAGCGCCATAACGGCAATCACAGTTCCATTATTGCTGTAGTTACTTCCACCCGGGATTGCCAGGAGGGCGTTGCCGGCCGCGAAGTAGAGCAGGCCCGGAAAGAACGGAAGATTCGCTGTCCAGTAAGTCCAGCCCGTGACGAAAGCGGGGTAGTCGCCAAATGCGCGCTTCACCCAGGTGTAGAATCCGCCTTCTTCCGGATAGCGTCGTGCCATCTCGAGCACGCAAACGGTGAGAGGGACGAAGAACAGAACTGCGGCGCCGCACCAGATGATGAGTGAGGAAGGTCCAGAGGCGGCCGCGAGCGCGACCCAGCGGAGGCCGAACACCGACACCATGATGAACAGAGTGAGATCGCGCGCGGACATGCCGCGGCTTGCGCTACTGTCTTCGGCTGACGTCGGCTCGGAAGTCATGCGCGAAGATGGGTACTGCGATCAATCCTTGTCCATAGCAGCTAACGGTTCGGACAGATCTCTGACCTTGCCCTTCCTCTAGCTCGCCGCGCTCCTCAACTCGGCGATAAAGCGCGCGCCGCCCGATGGACTTTCCTCTACGCACACCTTTCAACCGTATTGCCTGGTCAAATCGTACACGAGTAGCTAAGTCCAGATCACCGGAATGCCGTAGGGTTCGATTGCGCGGTCGTGTGACACGACGACGAGTCTCTCCACCTTCGCTTGCGCGACGATCATGTGGTCGAACGGATCCGCGTGGTGACTTGGCAGGAGTTCCACCGCAGCCGCATGGGTGAATTGGATCGACAGCTCGACGAATCCGCTTTCCTCAACGCTCTCAGAGAAAGAGGAAGGAAGTTTGATTTTTCCCAGCGAACTCTTAATTGCGACTTCCCACGCGGACGCAGCGCTGACGTAGACGACGTCAGCAGATGCAATTGCTTCGCGCGCCGGAGTTCACGCCAGGTGTGCTCGCCAATGTATCGTGGCTAATCCCCGACCGTCCGCTGAGCGATGAAATCGAAAAGGTGCTCGAGGCCGTTGCACTCGCGGCGCCGACTGCTGGCACCTTGCTGCCGCGCTCTACCTCTCGCCTCACACAGGTTCGCTCACCTTTCTTACGCTGGATGAAATGCAGCGTAAGGTCGCGGAGCAGCTGGGTTTTAGGTGTGATGCGTGGTGAGCGGTGGTCGCTAAACCCCGATCGGATGCCAGGTAGTCTTGAACTCGATGAAATCCTTGATGTCATAGACACCCTGCGCCGAGTCTGAATACCAGTCGAGCTTCTCTTCAGCCTTGCGTGTCTTAACGCGCTTCACTGAATCGGCAGCACCAAGCGCCAATTCCTTCCGCTCATCCTGGCCGACCACCGCCGATATTCCGCGGATATGGGTATGCGTGGCGAACGTCGGCAATAACTCGCGACGGAACCCAGTCAGCAGATTGACGACACCACCCGGCAGATCCGAAGTCGCAAGCATCTCGCCGAGCACGATCGCAGGATAAGGCTGTGTCTCCGAAGCGAGCGCGATGACCGTGTTACCTGAAACGATCACCGGCGCGATCTGCGACACCAGTCCGAGCAGCGGCTCCGCATCAGACGCGAGCACACCGATAATCCCCATCGGCTCCGGCACGGTGAAATTGAAAAACGGGCCCGCAACAGGATTCGTATTTCCAACGACCTGCGCGTACTTGTCTGCCCAGCCCGCGTAGTAGATCAATCGATCGACGGTCGCGGCAACTTCTTTCTCCGCATCACGACGCGAAATGCCCGACACACCCAGCGACTCGGCCATCTCCATCGCGCGCGCCTCGATCATCTCGCCAAGACGATACAAAATCTGCCCGCGATTGTACGGAGTCCGCTTCGCCCAATCAGGACCAGCCTTCGCTGCAGCCTCTACAGCATTTCGCAGATCCTTACGCGTGCACTGCGGAATGTTCGCGTAGAACTTTCCGTCGGTCATTCCATCTTCATAAATTGGATAGGTTCGTCCGCTTTCCGAGCGTATGAACGCACCACCCACATACACTTTTGGCGTTTTCGTTACAGGCAGTCTGTTGGGCATGTCGTTTCTGTGGTCTCTGTGGTCTCTGTGTCTACCCGATCTTCGCGTAATCGAGAAGCCCCTGCCTGCCGCCTTCCCTGCCGAAGCCGGATTCCTTGTACCCACCAAACGGCGAGCTCGGATCGAACTTGTTGAATGTGTTCGCCCACACGACGCCGGCCTTCAACTCGGTGCTCATCTTCAGGATCCGCGATCCCTTGTCAGTCCACACACCAGCGGACAACCCGTACGCGGTGTTGTTCGCTTTCTCGACCGCCTCTTCGAGAGTTCTGAACGTCAATACGCTCAAAACGGGTCCGAAGATTTCCTCCTGGGCGATGCGATGGCTCTGCGTCACTCCGGTGAAAACAGTCGGCTTGAACCAGAATCCATTTCCGGGCAGCGTGCACGACGCACTCTGATACATCTTCGCGCCACCAGTCACGCCCGCTTCAACGAGCTCGGTAATTCTGTCGAGCTGCGCCTTCGAGTTGATCGCGCCAACATCAGTGTTCTTGTCGAGAGGATTGCCAACTCTCAAGGTGTTGATGCGCGTCTTGAGCTTCGCGACGAACTGCTCGTAGATCGATTCCTGCACGAGCAGTCTCGAACCCGCGCAGCAGACGTGTCCCTGATTGAAGAAGATTCCATTGATCACACCTTCGACTGCCTGATCCACGGGCGAGTCCTCGAACACGATGTTCGCGGCTTTCCCGCCGAGCTCCATCGTCATCTTCTTGTCGGTGCCGGCGACCTGGCGCATGATGCGCTTGCCAACCGCTGTCGATCCGGTGAATGCAACCTTCGACGCAATGGGATGCCCCATCACGGCCGCGCCAGTCTCGCCGTATCCCGTCACAAAATTCACCACACCCGGCGGCAGCTCGGCCTCATTCAGCAGCTCCGCAAACTTCATCGCGCTCACCGACGTCGTCTCGGCCGGCTTGAGAACGACGGTATTTCCCATCGTGAGCGCGGGCGCGAGCTTCCACGCGAGCATCAGCAGCGGGAAATTCCACGGAATCACCTGACCGACGACGCCGAGTGGTTTGACTGTCACGCCGGGAATGGCGTACTCGATCTTGTCGGCCCAGCCGGCGTGATAGAAGAAGTGCGCAGCAGCCATCGGGACGTCAAAATCTCTCGACTCCTTGATCGGCTTTCCGCCGTCGATCGTTTCCGCAACCGCGAATTCGCGAGCGCGATCCTGAAGCAGACGCGCAATTCGGTAGATGTACTTTCCACGGTCCCTGCCGGACATCTTCGACCAGACATTGTCGTACGCTTTCTTCGCGGCTTCGTATGCATCGTTTACGTCTTCCGCATTCGCGAGCGCGATGCGCGATACGACCTTCTCCGTCGCAGGGTTGATCGAGTCGAAATACTTGCCGGACTTGGGCGCGACGAATTTTCCGCCGATATAGAGATCGTACTGCGGTTTGATCTTTGGATCAGCGGTTTCGGGAGCTGGATCGAATTCCCAGAGGTCCCCGAAGATCAGAGTTGGAACATGCGAGCGGACTCGAGCTTCGTCACCTGGTTTCCGCGACCCGTTACCCGATTTCCGATGCCCGGCACCGGCCTTACCGGTGTCTGATTTGGGGACTGACCTGGTCGTTCCCATTTAGTAGCTCTCCGAAGCTTCGGTGAAGTAGTAAGGCGCC
>DATLDF010000033.1:0-137966 GCA_035525975.1 Gemmatimonadaceae bacterium | reverse complement strand
GGCCGTCCAAAGGCACGCAAGAAGTTCCAGTTCTCCAAGCGTTAATCGGACCTATCACTGAATGACTGAACCAAACCTCGATCAACTTCTAGCCGCCGGAGTTCACTTCGGCCACCAGACCCGTCGCTGGAACCCGAAGATGCGCCGTTTCATCTTCGCGGAACGCAACGGAATCCACATCATCGATCTCCAGAAGACACTTCGTCAGCTGGAAATCGCGAAGACGCTGGCACGTAATGTCGTGCTCCGTGGAGAAAGCGTCCTGTTCGTCTGCACCAAGCGCCAGCTCGTCAACATCGTAAAGGATGAAGCCGACCGCGCAGGCGCGATGCACATCACCGAGCGGTGGCTCGGCGGACTCCTCACGAATTTCCAGACGGTCAAGAAGCAGGTCCGCAAGCTCAAGGACCTCGAGGCCGGCAGCGAAGCTGGTGGAGATTTCGAGAACTACACGAAGAAAGAGCAGCTCATGATGAGCCGCCAGCGGGATAAGCTTTCCAAGAACCTGAGCGGTATCAAGAACCTGAATCGTCTTCCAGGCCTGATGTTCGTGATCGACTCCAAGAAGGAGCGCATCGCGGTGGCCGAGGCGAACAAGCTTGGTATTCCGATCATCGCGCTCGTCGATACGAACGCCGATCCAGACCTGATCACAGTTCCGATCGCCGGCAACGACGATGCGATCAAGTCGGTCGAGCTTGTCACGCATGCAATCGCTGACGCGATCATCGAAGCGAAGCGTGAAGCTCCGATTCGCGAAGAAGCCGAAGAGACGGAGTCGTACACGTACAGCTCCGACCGTGGCGCCGAGCCGGAAGGCGAAGGCGATCGCAAGAGAAAGCGCCGTCCGCGGCGTCGCCGTGCAAAGCCTGAGGCAATCGCAGCACGCCTCAAGACTGGCGGAGAAGGTGAAGCAGCAGGAGAAGGCGAAGCCGGCGGTGACGCCGGTGAGGCGACGGACTCCCCGGGTGAGACCGAAGCCAACGAATCGTCGGAAGGTTAACTTCCTCCTGCCTGCGGGCAGACCCGCCGCCGGCCAATCAGCCGGCGGCGTTCTTTTAACCGATCACTACGCGCTCATCAGCGCTAAGAACGAATAAGGAAGGATAGAGAGATGTTCACAGCAAAAGACGTGATGGCCCTTCGTCAGCGCACTGGCGCCGGCATGATGGAAGCGAAGAAGGCCCTCGAAGAGGCCAACGGCGACGCGGACAAGGCAGCCGAGCAGCTTCGTGTGAAGGGAATTGCAAAGGCAGACAAGCGCTCGGGAAAGCAGACGTCCGAGGGCGCGATCACGAGCTACATCCATCACAATGGAAAGGTCGGTGTTCTCGTCGAAGTGAACTGCGAGACCGACTTCGTCGCTCGCACCGACGACTTCAAGAATCTTTGCAAGGAGATCGCACTCCACATCGCGAGCGCCGCACCTGTGTCCGTTGACAAGGACGGAGTTCCGCAGGAGCGCGTTGACACCGAGCGTCGCGTTGCCGAAGAGCAGGCCAAGGCCAGTGGAAAGCCCGACAACATCGTCCAGCGCATGGTCGAGGGAAAAGTCGAGGCCTACTATAAGGACAACTGCCTGATCTACCAGCCTTGGATTCGCGAGCCGAAGAAGTCGATCGCCGATCTCATCAAGGAATCGTCGGCAAAGCTTGGCGAGAACATCGTAGTTCGCCGCTTCACCCGTTATCAGATGGGCGAGGAGTAAGGCACTTGGCCCCCACGGCATACACGCGCGTTCTATTGAAGATCTCCGGCGAGGCACTCGCCGGAGGTAAGGGTACCGGTTTCGACATGACGACCCTCGCGAGAATTGCCGGCGAGATCAAGGAAGTAGTAGCGATGGGTGCCGCCATCGGCCTGGTCATCGGCGGCGGTAACATCGTTCGGGGCGCGCAGTTCGCAGCGCTCGGAATGGACCGCGTCGGAAGCGACTACATGGGAATGCTCGGCACCGTAATCAACGCGCTTGCGGTACAGGACGTTCTGGAGCGCAACGACGTCGAGACTCGCGTCATGACGGCGATCAACATGGAACAGATCGCCGAGCCGTTCATCCGCCGCCGCGCCCTTCGTCATTTTGAGAAAGGGCGCGTCGTCATTTTTTCGGGTGGAACAGGCAACCCTTATTTCTCGACAGATACGGCTGCCGCGCTTCGCGCCATTCAGACGAAATCGCAGGTGATCATCAAGGCGACGAGCGTCGATGGCGTGTATTCTGCCGATCCAAAGAAAGATCCGACGGCAACGTTGTTCCAGGACATCAGCTATCGCGATGTCATGCTCAAGGAGCTTGGCGTCATGGATCAGACAGCGATTGCGTTGTGCAGGGAGAACAAGCTGCCCGTCATAGTTCTGAACATCAACACTCCTGGAGCGATTGCGCGAGCCGTCAGCGGTGAGCGCATCGGAACACTGGTTCAATGAGCACGATTCCGCAGATCATCAAGGATTCACGCACGGCGATGGACAAGTCGCTGGAGAGCTCCAAGCGTGAGCTCGCGTCAATTCGGACCGGCAAGGCAAGCACCAGCCTTCTCGACACCGTTCGCGTCGAAGTCTATGGACAGACGATGCCGATCAATCAGGTAGCGAGCGTGTCGGCACCTGAGCCGCGCATGCTTACCGTGACGCCTTGGGACAAAGGGCAGATTCAGGCGATCGAACGGGCAATTCGCGATTGCGACCTCGGATTGAATCCGATGTCGCAGAGCGGCGTGATTCGCGTTCCACTTCCAGCGCTCAATGAAGAGCGCAGAAAGGATCTCGTCAAAGTCGTGCACAAGCTTGCCGAAGAGGCGCGCATCGGAATTCGTCACGCTCGCACCGAAGGTCGCGACAAGCTGAAGAAACTCGATCACACGAGCGAGGACGACGTGAAGCATGCAGAGAAGGACATGCAGAAGATGCATGATGACTTCATATCGAAGATCGACGAGCTGCTCAAGGGAAAAGAAGCTGAAATAATGGAAGTCTGAGCTCGTGTCCGAGCTCACAAGGCGCGTGCTGTTCGCGCTCGTCGGCGCGCCTCTAACTGTAGCGCTCATATACGCCGGCGGCTGGGTGTTTGCCGCCGCATTGAGCGCGGTCGCCGCGATTGGTGCGTGGGAACTTCTCCGCATGGCGCGAACCGGTGGCTCGGAGCCGATGGAGATTCCCGGCATCGCACTCGCCGCAGCAATCCCGCTCGCGGTTCACGCCAGCTACCTCGGCGTTTTTCAGGTCACGCTGACGATGGCCGTGCTGGTGTTTCTCGCGCTGCTTGGCGCTGTGATCTGGACACGCGGAGTTGAGCGCAAGCCTCTCGTTTCGTTTGCAGTGACCGTCGCTGGCGTTATTTATCCGGCGCTCGTCGCGTACATGTATCCGATTCGCTACCACGCGTATGCCGTAGGTGCGTTGGCCGGAACTGTGCTCGTGATGTTCCCGGTACTGGTTACCTGGGCGACTGATACAGGCGCCTACGCGTTCGGCAGGATGCTTGGGAAGCACAAGCTGATTCCCTCGGTGAGTCCAGCGAAAACCGTAGAAGGCGCGGTTGGCGGATTGATCGTCGCGATTTTAGGCGCGTGGCTCTACGCGCAGTTTCTGCTCAAGCCGTTTGCTCAGCTCGGATTGAGTCCAGCGGGAATCGTGATCTTCGGTATCGTCATCGGCGTAGTTGGACAGATCGGTGATCTTGCCGAATCGCTGCTCAAGCGCGACGCCGGCGTGAAGGACTCGTCGAAGCTGCTTCCGGGTCACGGTGGGATTCTGGACCGGTTCGACAGCCTTCTGTTTGTCCTTCCTGTCGCATTCCTGCTGCTCAGCTCATTGCTGCTGCCCGCTCCGCGATGATCCGGCAGGGAGTCGCGATCCTTGGATCGACAGGCTCGATTGGAACCAGCGCACTCAGGGTACTCGCACGCCAGCGGGAGCGGTTTGTCGTAACTGCACTCACCGCAAACACCAACGCGTCGCTTCTCGCAGAGCAGGAGCGCGAGTTCTCTCCTTCGTACGTCGGCCTTGTGAACGGTGACGACAATCAGGAGACGGGCTGGGGCGGTGGAACTGAAGCGCTCGTTGAAGCGGCGACCCGTGAAGACACGTCGATTGTCCTGAATGCAGTTGTCGGTGCAGCAGGCCTGGATGCAACGCTTGCTGCATTGCGTGCAGGAAAGCGCGTCGCGCTGGCGAACAAGGAGACGCTCGTCCTCGCCGGTGCTTTGGCTGAACAGGCGTGCAGGGAAGGCGGTGGCGAGATCGTGCCCGTTGACAGCGAGCACAGCGCGATTCTTCAGTGCATTGGAACGCGGCCGCGATCGGATGTGAGAAGAATCATTCTCACCGCGTCGGGCGGACCATTCCGTGGATACTCCGATGAGCAGCTTGCGAACGCGACTCTCGAAGACGCGTTGAGACATCCAACCTGGACGATGGGGCGTAAGATCACCATCGACAGCGCCACGCTGGCGAACAAGGCACTGGAGGTAATCGAAGCTCATTTTCTTTTCGGGCTCGACTACAACCAGATAGACGTGGTCGTGCATCCACAGAGTATCGTTCACTCGTTCGTGGAGTTCATAGACGGAAGCGTTGTGGCGCAGATGAGTGTGCCGAGCATGGAGCTGCCCATTCTGTATGCGCTGACGCATCCTGAACGCGTGACGGACGACGGGGTACAAGGATTCGATCCAGTTGCTCATTCGCCGCTGACGTTCGAGCCGGTTGCGAGCTCCAAGTTTCCGGCCCTCGGTCTCGGGATTGCTGCTGGCAAGCGTGGTGGAGCGGCTCCGGCCGTGTTCAACGGGGCCAACGAGCAGGCGGTAGCGTTATTTCTGGAGGGTCGCATTAAATTCGGCGACATACCCCGTGCAATCGAGTCGGCGCTCGACTCACTCGGTGGTCGTCCAGGTGCGAACAGGGAAGAGTTGCTCGCGGCGGACGCCGCTGCGAGAAAGCATGTAATGGAGCTGTTCTGATGCTGGCATACATAGCACCGATTTTTGTCTTCGGACTTGTTGTCTTCGTTCACGAGCTTGGCCACTTCCTGGCGGCGAAGGCCGTTGGGGTGTACACGCCGCGCTTTTCCATCGGATTCGGAAAAGCGTTGTGGCGCAGGCGGCGCGGAGAGACTGAATACGTACTCGGATGGCTTCCGATCGGCGGCTACGTCCGCATGGCGTCGAAGGAAGACGAAGCGACAGCATTTCTCGAGGGCGGATCGGAGAACAGCGCGACTCAGTTGGCTGATAACGGCGATGCGCTCGACCCCAATGCGATGATCCCGTTCGGTCCCAGGCCGATTCCAAAGCATCGCTGGTTTGAATCGAAGCCGTTGTGGGCGAGAATGTTCATCCTGTTGTCGGGTGTGACGATGAACGTGATCCTCGCGTTTGTTGTGACGACCGGGATGTTCATTCACTATGGCAATCCGTATCTGTCGACGACTGCGGATTCCTTGTTTGCAGGCAAGCCCGCAGCACTTGCCGGGCTTCAGCACGGCGACAGCATTGTAGCGATCAATGGCGCCAGGGTCGATTGGGAAGGATTGGTGAACAAGGTCAGTGCGTCGCCTGGAATTCCGCTGACGTTCGACGTCCTCAGAAGGGGTGAGCTGAAGCAGATCAACGTTACGCCGGCACCCGACACAGCGAAGAACCCGACTACGGGGAAAATTGAGAATGTCGGCCGAATTGGAATTGTGCCGATTCAGGGGTCGAAGCCAGTTGGAGTTGGTGAGGCGATCAGGTCAGGTGCTCGCGCGACATGGATGATGGCAGGAACGGTGATCGACGCGCTTCGTGGTCTTGCGACTCGCCGCGTTTCAGCGAGCGAGCTTGGAGGTCCGATCATGATCGCGCAGGCGTCGGTTCAAGCCGCACGGGGCGGAGGCGAGCAGCTGTTTTTCCTTATCGCGCTGATCTCGACGAATCTTGCTGTCTTCAATCTCTTGCCGATTCCGGTTCTCGACGGCGGGCAGATCGCGATCAATCTCCTCGAGTCTCTGAAGGGTTCTGCGTTCAGCACACGCACGCGTGAGTACATCCTTCGTGCGGGTCTGGCAGCGGTTCTGCTGCTCTTTGCGCTGGTCACCTACAACGACATTCGTCGGTTGATCGTCAGCTTCGTTCAGCGGCTCTAAATGCCGCTCAGAGGCTGAAAAGCTGAACGGCTGAACGGCTGAACGGCTGAACGACGGGTCGTCAGGGCAACAGGGCCTCTCCGGCCGCGAAGCCTCGCCAGTCTACGAATGACGGCGGCGACGCGCGCGTTTCAGTCGCGCGTCGCTTGTCGCTGTCATTCTCGCTGGCTCGTTTCCGTCGGCCTCCGAGGCCCTGTTGCCCCTCCTCCAAACAACTTTCACTCGCAGGCATGCTCCCTCCGTTAACGGAGCGGAGTCTGATCGTGGCCATTCGCCGCAAATCCCCTCGCCTTACAGCGACCGCCTCGCTGGTGAGAATGCAGCCGGATTGGTGGCTTCATTCAACGCTCGGCGTCCCTTCCGGCTTTCCGCGGTGCTGTGTTCGTTCGCGAACATTGGATGCCTCCAAGGAGGAGGGCTGCGAGGGCTTCAGAGGCCGACGGCGAGTCGAAGCGGCCGGCGAAGCCCTCGCAGCCCGACGACCCCGCAAGGAACTCGAGGAATCGAAAGAACGAAGCACGCCCGGCAAAGAGAAAAAGGGGAGGGCCGAGCGTTGAATGAAGACCACCAATCCGGTAAATTTGAATGCTATGCTCGAACCGGGACTGGATCGGCGAATCGCTGAAATTCGAGAGCGAATCGCACGAGCTGCGGAGCGGGGCGGACATGGGCAGAACACCGCGGTTATCGCCGTAACCAAGACTCATGGACCGGAAGCTCCTGCGGCGGCCTTCGCCGCCGGAATCGTCGATGTCGGCGAGAACAAGGTTCAGGAAGCCCTGGGAAAAATGGACGATGTTATGGCGCCGGTCCGCTGGCACCTGATCGGACATCTGCAGAGAAACAAGGTAAAGTCGCTCGATCGGTTTACGCTGTTTCACGCGCTCGACAGCTCGCGCCTGGCAGATGCGATAGACCGGTTTGGCGTTGAGCGTGGGCGGCCGGTTGAAGTGCTGATGCAGGTCAATCCGGCCCGCGAAGAAACGAAAGGCGGGTTCGATGTGAACGAGGTAGCTGCCGAAGCCGAGCGGCTGGCCTCGATGTCTGGAATTGTTCTTCGCGGAGCGATGACCATTGCGCGCCTGGGCGCCGATGAATCAGAGCTCCGTGAGACTTTCGGAGCTGTGCGAGAGACAAATCGGATTCTTGCGAGCGCAGGACACCCGGCGACTGAATTGTCGATGGGGATGTCCAACGATTACGAGCTGGCTGTCGAAGAAGGGGCGACGATGGTGCGTCTCGGATCGATTCTGTTTGGAGAACGCGGCAAATGACGGACGACGGCACAAACTCAAGATCGCGTTACAGAACGCTCGCCGCCGACCGGCCCGCCAGCGACATCGAGCAGGAAGTTCTCGATCGGTGGGCGCGCGACGGAGTCTTTGCCCAGACCCAGCAGCTGAAGCCGGGGCAGGAACCCTACGTTTTCTTTGAGGGTCCGCCCACGGCAAACGGCAAGCCCGGAATCCATCACGTCTTCGCGCGGACTATCAAGGACCTCTTCTGCCGCCATCGCGCGATGCACGGAAGATTCGTGCTGCGCAAAGCCGGGTGGGATACTCACGGCCTCCCTGTCGAAATCGAAGTAGAAAAGCAGCTCGGCATATCGGGCAAGCAGGATATCGAGCGCATCGGCGTCGAGAAGTTCAATCAACTCTGCCGCGAAAGCGTCTGGAAATACCGCGGCGACTGGGAAAAGATGAGCGAGCGCATGGGTTACTGGCTCGACTACAGCGATCCCTACGTCACTTATGAGAACAATTACGTCGAGAGCGTCTGGTGGGCGCTCAAGACGCTGTACGATCGCGACCTGCTTTATCGCGGACACAAGATCCTCCCATACTGCGCGCGCTGCGGTACGGCGCTGTCGAGCCACGAAGTCGCGCAGGGGTACAAGGACGTCAAGGATCCGAGCGTGTACATCGCCCTCGATCTCGTCGGCGACTTTGACGCACGCCGCCGCATTCTCGTCTGGACGACCACGCCATGGACGCTCGTTTCGAACGTCGCGCTCGCCGTGCATCCCGAGCTCGAGTACTCGGAGCTCACCAGGCGCAATGGGGACGGAACGGAGAACATCATTCTCGCGTCAACCCGCGCCGGTGCCGTGCTCGGTATCGACTACGCAGATCGATGGGAGACGGTTCGCACGCTAAAAGGCGTCGATCTCATTGGTGCGAAGTACAAGCGCCCGCTCGACTGGGTCGATCCTGGCGCCGGCAGGCACGAAGTCATCGTTGGCGAGAGTTTCGTCTCATCTGACGATGGAACCGGAGTCGTGCACATGGCTCCGGCATTCGGCGCCGACGACTACGCCGCCGGCAAGCGCCACGGGCTTTCCTTCGTGCAACCGGTGGACGGAAAAGGAGAATTCCCGGCCGATCTGCCGCTTGTTGGCGGGATGTTCGTGAAGAACGCGGACGAGAAAATCATTGCTGAGCTGAAGCGGCTGGGCGTGCTCTGGAAGGCGGGCACGATGGAGCACTCATATCCGCACTGCTGGCGCTGCTGGACGCCGCTCATCTACTACGCGCGCACGTCGTGGTTCGTTCGGACGTCGTCGTACAAGGATGCCATGCTTGCACGGAACACCCGTGTCGACTGGCATCCGCCGGAGATCGGCGATGGCCGATTCAACGAGTGGCTCAAGAACAACGTCGATTGGGCGATCTCGCGCGACCGCTACTGGGGCTCGCCGCTGCCGCTCTGGATATGCAGCAAAAGAGACACGCACGTCGACGCTATCGGCAGCTATGCAGAGCTGGCGGCAAAATCTGGCGCCAGCGTCGGAGAGGGGTTCGATCCTCACAAGCCATACATCGACCTGCATTCGTGGCCCTGCACTCAATGCGACGGCACCATGAACCGCACGCCTGAAGTCATCGACACGTGGTTCGACTCCGGATCAATGCCGTTCGCTCAATGGCACTTTCCGTTTGAGAACGCCGACAAGTTCTCGCTCAACTATCCTGCCGACTTCATTGCCGAGGGTGTCGATCAGACGCGTGGGTGGTTCTATTCGCTGCTGGCGATCGCGACAGGGCTCGACGACGCGCTTCCGAAGAATTCACTCCAGTATCGCGCCACGACTGGTCGTGGCGCGAACACAGCGCCGTTCAAGGCGGTGGTCGTGAACGACCTCGTGCTCGACGCAGATGGCAAGAAAATGTCGAAGAGTCTCGGCAATGTCGTCGACCCGTGGATGATCATGGACAAGTACGGTGCGGACGCCGCGCGGCTTTTCCTGATCGCTGCCAGCAAGGTATGGATAACGCGCCGATTCGACGAGGAAGTAATCCGCGAAAAGGCGGGAAGATTCCTGCTGACCTTCAAGAATGTCTACAGCGGAATCTTTGCGCTGTACGCGAACTTCGGATGGGAGCCCTCGCCGGCAGATCCCGCAGCCGCCAACAGACCGTTGATCGATCGCTGGATTTTGTCCCGTCTCGCAACGGTCGAGGCAGAGGCCGATGCTGCGCTCGAGGGCTATGACGCGACCGTCGCCGCGACCACGGTCATGAACTTTTTTGTTGACGACGTCTCGAATTGGTACGTCAGGCTGAATCGCGCCCGCTTCTACGACGTTGATACGGATGACAACCGCGCCGCGTTTGCGACCCTTCGCGAAGTGCTGCTCGTGACCTGCCGTCTGCTTGCTCCAATTGCCCCGTTCCTGACAGACTGGGTTCACTACGAGCTGGATGGAAACTCTGTGCATCTGGCGTCGTACGTCCGGTCGGAACGGGCACAGCGAGACGAGAAGCTCGAACTGGCGATGGATCACATTCGGATGCTTTCCACACTCGGGCGCGCAGCCCGGGAGGACGCCGGCGTCAAGGTCCGGCAACCTCTGATGAAGATGGTCTGCGTGGTTCCGGGGGGTCCTGCAGGGTCTCAGGACGACGGAAAGGAGCTTACCGAACTCGTACCACTTTTGACCAGTGAATTGAACCTGCGGGATGTTAGTTTCCTGTCCTCGGCGGACGAGCTCGTTTCACTCGAGGCCAAAGCCAACTTCAGGGCGCTGGGAAAGAAATTCGGGAAAGAGACGCCGCTCGCTGCGAAGGCCATCGAGGCCTTAAGCAGCAAGGCGTTGATGGGTTTTGAAAAGGGAGAGCCTCTGGCGATCTCTGTGGGAAACGATTCGCGAGAGCTCGATCCGGAAGATCTGACCATCATCCGCCGGGCTTCGGGGAATATGATCGTTAAGGAAGCTTCGGGGTACTTTGCTGCTATCGATCCGACGGTGACGCCGGAGCTGCGACTGGAAGGCCTCGCTCGCGAGGTTGTGAGCCGTGTGCAGAAGATGCGGAAGGACGCCGGGTTTGCGGTCAGCGATCGCATCAGGCTGGCAGTGAGCGGTACCGAGGAAATGGAACAGGCGGTCCATGCCCACAAGGAGTGGATTGCCAATGAGGTCCTGGCGCTCGACATAACGGTCGGCGACACGACGGGAAAATTTCACGCGGCGCAATCGGTTGACATCGATGGTCAGCCGGCGAGCATCGCATTAGAGAGGGCAGGATAGATGGCAACAGCAGCCGCCGCCAAGAAGCCGAAGGCGATGACGAAGAAGAATCTCGATCACTTCGAGAAGCGACTGATGGATGAGAGGAAGCGCGTGCTGAAGGAGCTCGGTCATTACGACGAAGCCTTCAACAATACGACCCAGGGCAATGACGGAAATCTCAGCGCCTACTCATTCCATATGGCCGATCAGGGCACCGATGCGATGGAGAGAGAGAAGGCGTTCCTCTTCGCGAGTCAGGAAGGCCGTTTCCTCTGGCATCTGGACGAAGCCCTTCGCCGTCTTTACCGCTCCCCCGACACGTTCGGCAAGTGTCACAACTGTGGAAACGACATCGCGTACGAGCGCCTGGACGCACTGCCTCACGCCCGTTTCTGTATCGACTGCAAGCAGCGTGAGGAAGATGCAAAGAGGCAGGGCTAACACGCCGCTGTTCTGGACCGTTTTGGTGGTGGTGGTCATTGCCGACATCATCACCAAGGCGATTGCGGTCTATTCCCTGGTTCCACAGAGAATCCCGCACGAGCTGATTGGCGATACGGTTCGATTCACGCTCGTCTACAACCCTGGCGCGGCCTTCGGCCTGCACCTGGGCGACTATTCCAGGTGGATTTTCATGGTGCTGACAGCGGGCGCGTTATTCGTGCTCGGCCGTCTTTACCGCGCGACGCGCGAAGGCGACCTGCTTCGGACGCTCGCTGTCGCACTCGTGTGCGGCGGAGCGATCGGGAATCTCATCGATCGAATTCGTTCCGCGCAGGGCGTAGTTGACTTCATTGACATTGGAATTGGTGACACGCGCTGGCCGACGTTCAATGTCGCCGACATGGCTGTGAGCGTCGGTGCTTTCCTCCTCGCCTGGGTGTTGTGGGGCGAAGAGAACGCCGAGTCAGACGCGTCACTGAGCAGTGAAGCGTCGCCGCCCGTGGCGGACTTGAACACCGCGACCCCGGCGCCGGGGAGCAGGGACATCTGAGCGCCGCAAAGCGACACGAGTTTGTAATCGAGGCGGACGGAGACGTTCGCCTCGATCTTCTTGTGGCCGCGAAGGCCGACCTTTCCCGCACCCAGGCCGCGACGCTAATCGCCAACGGTAACGTCACCGTCAACGGCAGGCGCGAGAAAGCGAGTTACAAACCGATGCGGGGCGACATGATCGTTGCGGACGAGCCCGCCGTCCACGAGATCGAGATACTCCCGGAGTCGATCCCGATCGGGGTGAAGTACGAGGACGAGTACCTGCTGGTCGTCGACAAGCCGGCGGGAATGGTCGTGCACCCGGCCCCCGGCAACTGGACTGGCACACTTGTCAACGCACTCATGGGCCGCGACACCGATCTCCCCGAGGGAGAGATGCCCGACCGCGCGGGCATCGTGCACCGCCTCGATAAGGAAACGTCAGGACTTCTGATCGTTGCGAAAAACGATCGCGCTCACCGACTCCTCAGCTCTGCCATCGCGGCCCGCCGCGTCAAAAGGCGCTACGCGGTGATGATCTGGGGACATCTCGACGGCGACACCCTGTCGATCGACAAACCGATCGCGCGTGACCCGCGAGACCGAAAGCGTATGGCAATCGTCAGTACCGGCAGACAGGCGAAGACGGACTTTTTCCGTCTCGCCCGATTTGGACCGGGAGACTTGTTGCGTGCGCAGCTTCACACGGGACGAACTCACCAGATTCGCGTTCACCTCGCCTCAGTCGGTCACCCTGTTATTGGTGATGATACTTATGGTGGCGGCGGCGGACGGAAGATGGTCGCGCTCGACTCGAAAAGGCATTTTCTGCATGCGGCGTGGCTCCAGTTCAATCACCCGATAACTGGCGCGCCGATGGACATTCGATCACCGCTACCTGATGATCTGAAAAAATCTCTCCGAGCGATCGGAGAGGGCGAAGCCGTCGCGCAAGCCGAGGATCCCCTCGCTGCGCTCGGCTTCCATGATTAGCGACTCAGCCTTACTCCCGGAAGAGTCCGGATCGGCAGTGGCTTCTGCCTCAGCCGCTGCCGAAGGCATCCCCGAAACAGCTCCTGCGATCGATGTGCGCCGTATGCTGGTTTTCAGCATCGCCGGACGCGCTCGCTGCGCGCCTGTCGAGGCGGTTCGCGAAATCGTGCCGATTACGGCGACCACTCGTCTACCAGGTGCCCCCTCTTATGTAAGGGGACTGATCAATCTGCGCGGGACTCTCATCACTGTGATGGATGCCGCGCTGTGCCTGTACGGGGTTCAAGCCGATGATGCGCTCGCAAGCGTACTGCTCGTGGAGCATCGCGGACGCGTCGCCGGCGTGATTGTGGACAATGTGTTCGACATCCAGTCGCTGCCGGCCTCGGAGCTCGAGGACGGTTCGATGCTCGATTTGCAGGAGATGGTTGGGTCGGCTCTCGCCTGAGGAGGCATGCAGTGAACAATACGGTGCTGGTGTGCGATGACGCGGTGTTCATGCGCACGATGATCGGAGACATTCTCACGCAGGCCGGGCTTGAAGTAGTCGGCGAAGCGGATTCAGGAATGCAGGCAGTGGAGAAGTACAAGGCGCTGCGGCCTGATCTCGTAACGATGGACATCATCATGCCCGAGATGGGCGGAATCGACGCTGTAAAAGCGATTACCGATTTCGACCCGCAGGCGCGTGTCCTGATGTGCAGCGCGATGGGCCAGCAGGCTCTGGTTGCCGAAGCGATCCAGGCTGGCGCCAAGGACTTCGTGGTCAAGCCGTTCCAGCCAAGCCGGGTTCTCGAAGCTGTGCAGAGAGTGCTCGGCTAGTGAACACGAAGCGCTACACGGATCTATTCCGCGCCGAAGCTCGTGACCGTCTGGCAGAGATGAACACATCCCTGCTGGCGATCGAGCGTGGCGAAGGAATCGAGCGTGTAGCGGAGCTTTTCCGCGCCGTTCACACGGTCAAGGGCATGAGCGCGGCGATGGGATACACATCTGTGAGAGATGTTTCGCACGCGCTCGAGGCTCTGCTCGAGCTCATGCGACGCCAGGCGATCGCCATGACCGAAGTGGTAATCGACGTGCTGTTCGAGGCAGTCGATGCGCTTGAAGCTGCCATCATCGCAGTCTCCGCAGATGAAACTGCCGCGACCGATGTCGCCGCAATCGTCGCCAGGCTGGAGAGGATCGCCGCCCAGACGCCTGAAGCCGAGCTCGACCTCGCAGAGATGCAGACGATGGAGTGGCCTGCAATGCAGGTATCCGCCACAACTTTCGCAGTTCAGCAAAAGGCCGTAGCGACACCTGTGGCTTCGCCGCCGACGGCCAAGGCCGAGAAGCTGGCAGTCTCACAGCGGTCTGCGCTGTCCCCGTTTCCGTCTGCCGGGTCAGTCGAGAAGACGCAGCGCAGCATTCGGGTTGATGCCGAGCGGCTCGACACTCTCATGACGCTGATCGGTGAGCTGGTGATTGCCCGTGGAAGACTTCAGGAAGTCGCACGCAAGGCCGCGAATCCCGCATTCTCCGAAGCGGTGCTTCACGCGTCGAAGCTGATTGGAAGCCTTCAGACTGAAATCACGACCGCGCGTATGGTGCCTGTTGGCCAGGCCTTCGAGCGTTTCGAGCGACTCGTGCGCGACACCGCCAACTCACTCGGCAAGAAGGTCGTGTTCGAGATTCTCGGTTCGGACATCGAAGTGGACAAATCGGTGCTCGACGAGATCGGCGAGCCCGTCATGCATTTGCTCCGCAACTCACTCGACCACGGTGTCGAGACACCGCAGGAGCGACGAGCAGCGGGTAAGCCACCGATTGCCCGCCTCACTCTCTCTGCAACACGCGAGCGTTCGTCTGTCGTGATTCGCGTGAGCGATGACGGTCGTGGCGTGAACGTCGCGAGCGTGCTGGAGCGCGCGAGACATTCAGGCCTCGTCGATGCGGACTGGGCACCGGCGGGCGACTCGGAAATTCTTGCGTTGATTGCTCGTCCCGGTTTTTCGACGACTGCCCGGGTGACAGAAATATCCGGTCGTGGAGTTGGACTCGACGTAGTCGCGACCAAAGTGCGCTCGCTTGGCGGTGCGATGGAGATGTCCACCGATGCGGGCGCGGGAACGGAGATTCGTCTCGAGCTTCCAATGACGCTAGCCATCATCCACGCCGTGCTCGCGCGCAGCAACGACGAAATCTATGCGTTGCCGATCACGCACGTCGTCGAGACGCTCATGGTGAGTCCGGACATGGTGCGGTTCGAAGATGGGCAGGAAATCCTCGAGATCCGCGGAGTGTCGATGCCGGCTGTGCGTCTTCGTGACCGCCTCGGACATCCGCCCAGAAATGACTCGGGCGGTCATGCTGTCGTGCTGGATCTGCCGGATGGAAGGATGACGCTGGTTGTCGATGAATTTCTGGGGCAGCAGGAAATAGTCGTCAAGCAGTTCGACGCTGCGCGCGGCATGCCGAAGATGTTCAACGGCGCAACAATTCTCACCAATGGATCGCCCGCGCTGATACTCGACGCGCAGGGAATCGCCTAACCCGCTGACAATGCACACAACCGAGAATTCGCAGGTAATGGTTTCGCCGACGCTGATGCAGCAGCTCAGTCCGGAACGCATGGACGCGCTTAAGGAAGTTGCCAACATCGGTGCCGGTCACGCGGCGACGGCGTTGTCGCTGATGACGGGTGCGCGGATCATGATCGACGTGCCGACGGTGAACGTCGCTCCGCTCGAAGAGCTGATTCCGGGAATCGCTGACGAAGACTCTCAGATCGTCAGCGTAATAATGGACATGCACGGGTCGCTCGAGGGACACACTCTGCTTGCATTGCCGCTCACGACCGGGCGGCGGCTTGCGGATCTGATGCTGCGTCGTGAGAGGCGACCTGGTGGCGTACTCGACATGCTCGAGGAATCGGCGCTCAAGGAAGCGGGCAACATCCTTGGCGGCGCCTACATGACTGCATTGAGCGAGTTCCTCAAAATGACGCTTCTGCCGTCCCCACCACGGCTCACTGTCGGAACGACGGGGCAGGTGATGGATGAGCACCGCAAGCAGGCATCGAATGCGGCGGCTGCATGCTGTGTAGAAACAGAGTTCTCATTCGAGGAGATCGGGGAGCGGTTCCGCGGATTCTTCCTGCTTCTGCCGGACGCCGACTCGTTTGACGCGATTTTCCGCGCGGTGAATGTCACGTAGATGATCGCCGCCTCGGATATCATCGCCACCACGGCGCGCGAAGCGGATATCCTCCGCACGTTCGCGCGCCGCATCGATCCCGCTGATCCGGGAGCGCAGAACAATCTCGGCGTGCTGTACTACCGCCGCGGAATGTTCGACGATGCAATTGCGTCGTTCTCCCGCGCGCTCGCACTAGACGAGCGCATGCGCGTCGCCCGCCGCAATCTCGAAATCGCGTACGGCGAGTCGGGGCTTCTCGAGCGCCGGGTTGCCGAGCTCAATCGAAGAGTTGCGCAGTCACCCGACGACATCGGTTTGCTTGTCGAAAGCGGTATCGCGGAAAAAACCGCGGGCAATCTCGACAACGCGGAGGCAAAATTTCGCCGCGCGCTCGGAAACGATCCAGAAAGCTCGGTGCTTCATTTTTTCCTCGCCGAGATTTTCTATAATCGCGGATTCAGTGAAGAGGCGCTGCGCTTTCTCCGTCGGTCGATCGACCTCAATCCGGCGAATCCCGATGCTCATTTTCTTGCCGGATTCATTCTTGGAGATCTGGGACGCGTCGACGAAGCCAAGGAAGCGAATCGGCGCGCAGTAACTCTCAATCCCTCACTGACTCGTGCGGAAGCAAATCTCTCTCTCGAGAGTGGACCGGCGGGCGAGGTGATGCCAAAGGGGAGAGCTGTTGTAGTCGAAGAATCGCATTCGCGCACAGCGCACCTGACTCTTGCCCTGGCACTTCGGCTCAAAGGGTATCACGAGGAAGCACTGCGCGAATGCCGCGCAGCACTCGATTCCGGCGAAGATCCTTCGACGGCACTCGAGGCGATCGGCGGCATCCACCTCATGCTCAGGCAGCCTCACCAGGCTCTCGAAGCATACGACCGCTGCGTCAGCGTCGGATATGCGAGTCCGCGTATCTGGAATCAGCGTGGCATTGCGCTCTACATGCTCGGTCGCTCTAACGACGCGGAAGAGAGTTTCCGCCAGTGTCTTTCGATCGATGCAAAGTACGCCCCGGCAAACAACAACCTTGGCGCGCTTCTCTGGGATGCCGGTGAAGCAAAGGAAGCCACGAATCGTTTCAGGCGAGCAGTTCGTGACGATCGGAGCCTCTTGAGCTCGCGTCTCAATCTCTCGCTCGGCCTTTTTCGGCAGGGACATTTCCAGCTCGCTCTCGACGCTTATCGCAACGTGCTGCGCGACGATCCCGAAAACCCGGCCGCATGGAATGGAATTGGCCGGGTGTTTCTCGAGTTTGGCCAGTTTGGCGATGCCCGCGATGCGTGCGTCCGGGCAATTCAGGGCGATCCTCTGCTTGCCGCTGCGCATCACAACCTGAGTCTTGCGTTTGGCGGCCTGGGCGACGGAGAGGCGGCAGCGGAGTGTGCTGCGCATGCCGCGACACTCGACCCTGCGTCGCTCCGGCAGATGATGACGCTGGAGATGGATTCAGCCGAGACTTCGGCACTCGTGCCGCAGGGTTCGATCGCTGGTGCGGCGATGCCCGACTACACACTGGCGAGCGACTATCTGTCAAATGGCCTGCACGATCGCGCGCTGGCGGAGATTCGTCGGGCGATGGCGCGTGGTGCGGACGAGACGGAGGGCATGATTCTGCTGGGCAAATGCTTCGCCGCGCGAGGCGAATATGAAGTTGCGGAGCGTGAGTTTGTCGCGGTGCTGGGTGCCGCTCCCGCGGATGACGCAGCGGCGCTGGAGCTCGCCAGCGTCTACCGCGCGATGGGCCGGCCGGCGGACGCACTCAGGCGAGTCGTGTCTCTGCTGCGGGCCAACGTTTATCACTTTGCCGCCTTGGTCGTCCTTGGAGAGTCACTGCTCGACCTGCAACGGTCGCGCGATGCCGCACGTGCATTTGCCCGGGTTCTCAAGTTCAATCCGAATCACGCCGTTGCCCGCAAATACAGCGGGCTGGCAGCCTCAGAGGGGCGGTAATGGCAATCGAAGGCCCGCTTCAGGACATCGGAATTCACGATGTATTCCAGCTGCTCGATCTCGCGAGAAAAAGCGGGCGCCTGACAGTGCGGTCTGACGCGCGCGGAAACGAGGGGCGCGTCTACTTTCAGTCCGGCGCCGTAGTGCATGCGACCATGCGCGACAATCCTCACCGTCTCACAGCGCTTCTTCGCAAAGCTGGAAAGGTGAGCGAGAATGAGCTTGCTGCCGCTGGTGCAGTTCAGGAAGGCGGCGATACACGCCGCATCGGCGAAATTCTCGTCGCACAGGGCGCGGTCACCCGCCGCGATGTAGAGAAGTATGTGAGACAGGGAATCGAAAGCGTGGTCTTCGATCTGTTCTCATGGAAGGAAGGCACCTTCTCATTTGCTGACGGAATCGACGACGAAGTCACAATCGACGCTTCAGTGCGAGTGAGCACCGAGTCCCTGTTGATGGAAGGCGCGCGGCGCATCGATGAATGGTCGCGCATGGCCGATCGAATTCCCGGCGCACATGTCGTTCCCCGTCTGGCCGAGCCGCGCGAAGGCCCCGAGTCGTTCATTGATCTGAGGCCGGCGGAGTGGGAAGTGCTGACTCTGATCGATGGCTCTCATTCACTGAGCGACATCGCGTCCCATCTCGCGCTGAGCGAGTTCGAAGTTGCGAAAACGGTCTATGGAATGCTCAGCACCGGGTTGATCGACTTCGCGCAAGCCCCCGCGCAGGCGGCCGCATGATCAACGAGCATGCTCTCTGCGCGTTCGCGGAAGTGATCGGTGAAGGTGATCAGACTGCTCTTCTATTCGATCATCGCGGCGTGGTTCGGGCCGGGATGTATTTCGACAATCGTGGCAACGATGTCAGTGGCGAAATTGGTGCAGCGCTCGCCGGGATCAGCGTGGAAGCGACCCGCGCAATGCGTCATCTGTCGCTGGGCGAGTGGCGTGCGATAGTCTGTGAGTGTGCCGACGCGAATCTCGCGATGGCCCCCGCGGATGACGGCGATATTGTCCTCGTAGCCGCTGCACCGTCAGTCCCATCAGGATTTGTAAGGCGGTTGCTCGACCTCGCATCGCGCAGGGCGCTCGCGTGGAGACGCGAGGTGGCGTGATGGAAGAATTCGATTCGATCGTCGCGCGATTGCAGCGTCATCAGGGCGTGGCCGGCGTCATGCTCGTCGGCATGGATGACGGAATGGTCATCGCAGGTGACGCAGGCGAAGGCCGTGATTCCGATACTGCGGCGGCGCTCGCGACGTCCCTTGTTCGCCGCACAAAAGCCGCGTCAACAGAAGCAGGACTTGGCGATGCGCGATTCGTTCGGCTCGAGGCCGATCGCGGACATCTCTGCGCCGCGGCCAAAGGCGACATTGCAATCGTTACTGTATCGGGAAACGGTATCAACCTGGGCAAACTGCGCCTCGAAATGCTGAGCGCAACGGAGCTGTTATGATCGCAGGAGCTGTAAGCGCACCGTGGCTGGACGCACCGCTGCGCAGGTTTGTCCAGGATTCTCGCGTGCAGCGTGCAATTGTGTTGCACCCGGACGGAAAAGTCCTCGGTCAGTTCGGGTTCGCGAGCGCAGTCGAAGTAATGACAGCGTGCGCGCTGGCAGCAGCGATCAACGCTTCGGGCAGGGAGCTCGGACGTCAACTCGGCGGACGACCCTTTCTCGGACTGCACCAGGGTGGACGCAAGCAGGGCGTCTTCATGGGATCGTGCGCGGCTGGCGGAAAGGAGTGCCTTCTGCTTGCAGCGTTCGACCGCGACAGCACGCTTGGTCTTGTGCGGTTGTATTTCGCTGAGTTCCGGGACGCTGTCGGGGACATGGAGAAGCGCACAGAGGTCGACCCGGGTGCGCGTGACCTCGAATCCGATCTCAACAGCAGTCTCGATGCGCTCTTCGGGCCCCTCAATTAGCTGAGGCGCACCAGGCAGCACTACCTTATCTTTGCTGGCCCGGCGACTAAAGGTTACGCCTGCGCGCCGGGCAAGACGCAAACGACGGAGCAGAGCTGGGATGAACAGGGACCGGTCGGGACCTCCAAAAAAAGGGGAATGGAACGACGGAGAATTCGAGTCGTTCCTTGCCGACATCACGCCTGCTCTCGAGACAAGCGTCGGACGGCTTGGCGTGGCCGGATCGCTTGGCAGCCGCAGCCCCATAATCGACGTTGACAAGATGATCATCGGCTGGCCCGATGTGGCCGACCGCATCGTCGAGGAGCTTCGCTGATGGCAATTCGCGGAAACCTCAACGAAGCCAGCCTGCCCGACGTCCTCCAGCTTCTCGCGATGGGAAACAAGACTGGAACTCTCACTCTCAACGAGTCAGGGCTCGCCGGAACCATTTGCTTCGATAACGGCCTCATATGTCACGCGGCGGTCTCCGGCCGGTCGCTGGGCACTGAGGACGCGGTTTTCCTGATGTTCAAGTGGAATCACGGTCTCTTCAGCTTCGAGCCTGGCGTTCAGCCTCCCGAAGGCGCGAAGCTGGTCTCTCTCGATCCTCAGGGACTTCTGCTGGAGGGTGCACGACGCGTTGACGAGTGGTCGCTGATCGAGAAAAAGATTCCAAGCTTCGACATCGTGTTTGCTCTGGATCGCCAGCAGCTGCTGAAAAACAGCATTGGACTGTCCGAGGAGCAGCAGAAGCTCCTTCCATTGATCGACGGCTTCCGCGACGTCCACGCGCTGATGCGCGTGTCCAAGCTCGGTGAGTTCGATATGGGAAAGGCGCTGTTCGGATTGTTGTCCGGAGCATTCGTCGTCCCCGTTGGCTATCGCCCCAGCGGCGAGCAGCCAGTTGTTGCGGATACGGTAATTGGCGAGCATCGCAATCTTGGCATCGCGTTCTACAAGGCACGCATGTACAGCGACGCGGCGCGCGAGTTCAAGCGCATCACCGAGCTCCGCCCCAACGACGGCCCGGCTGCTTTCTACCTCGGGCTCATCGCGCTGCGGGAAAGCAGGTGGAATGACGCCGTCACCTCATTTCAGCGGGCGGCCGTTTCCGCTCCGCGTGCGAGTGCAGTGCTCATCAATATGTCGTACGCGTACGAGCGCCTTGGACAGATCGAGAAAGCGCGTCTTGCTCTCGATCTGGTAATCTCCCGTGCAACGCGTCCCGAACCGCTCGCCCATCTCGGTCTCGCGTCGCTGGCGTTACAGCGCGGTGATCTCGACGGGGCCACACGTTGTCTCGACTCAGCGCGCGCCGCATGGGGCGGCAACATTCCGCCGGCGGCGTGGTTTCACTATGCGGGACTCGAGGCATCGATGCGCGGAAACGCTGAACGTGCGGCCGAGCTTCTCACTGCCGGTGTTGCCAGCTACCCGTCGTCGGCCGTGTTGCTGAACAATTTGTCGGTTGCCCAGGAAGCGACGGGAAATTTCGAAGAAGCCCGGAGGTCGGTTGAGCGCGCGGCGCAAACCGACTGTGTCATGCCGCAGCTCTACAAGAACCTCGGCGACGCTCTGGGACGACAGGGAAGGGCCGAAGAGGCACAGGCGGCTTACATTCGAGCGGCGAAGGCGAGTGCAGGCAGCTCCGGGCGCTGACGAACCGGGATTCATCGCTCTCCTGAGAAAAATCGAGCGTGATCGTCAGTTTCGCTGCCGGAATTACAAGGACACGTGTCTTCGCCGGCGAATCTCCGTGCGCATGCGTGCCAGGTCTGCAACGACGTTTGCCCAGTATGCGGGAATTCTCGACACTGACCCCGTTGAATACGATAAACTCGTCGATGCGCTGACGATCAACGTCTCCAAGTTTTTTCGAAATCCGGAGACGTTCGCCTGCATCGCCACGAAGGTCATGCCTGAGCTTTGGTCTGCGACGTCACCGCTCGTGAGAATCTGGAGCGCAGGCTGCGCGACCGGCGAGGAAGCATACTCCCTCGCAGTGCTATGCCGCGAACACGCGCTTGCCGACGGGGATTTGTCGAAGCTCGACCGCATCCGGATCATCGGGAGTGACATCGATCGCGATTCTGTTTCGGTCGCAGGCAGGGCGCGATACGGAGCGCCGGCGTTCGCCGACACCTCGCCGGCGGTCCGCGAAAAATACTTTCCGCTCGAGAACGGCCTGCACTCTGTTTCGCCCGAAATCCGGAATCTCGTCTCGTTTGAGCGGCGGGATTTGCTCGAGGGAAATGGCCCCGGCGGACGACTCCACATGATTGTCTGCCGTAACGTCATCATCTACTTCACGCGCGAGACCCAGGAGCGCCTCTTCGAGAGGTTCCATAATCTGTTGCTGCCGGGCGGTTTCCTCGTCCTTGGTAAAGTAGAGACGCTGCTCGGCAAATCGCGCGAAATGTTTGCGCCGGTCAGCTCTCGTGAGCGGATTTTCCGTCGCCTTTGAGCGGCATTCCACCTGGTCACAATTGCCCCAGACAAAGCGAGTCCTGGTCGTCGATGACAGCGCATTCATGCGCCGGCTCATCACCGAGATAATCGAGTCACTGCCCGAGTTTCTCGTGGTGGGAACAGGGAGCGACGGCGAAGAAGCAGTTCGCAAGGTGCGGAGCCTGTGCCCGGACATCGTAACGCTCGACATCGAGATGCCCGGCATGGACGGCCTCACCGCCTTGTCCAGGATAATGATTGAAATGCCAAGGCCAGTCGTCATGCTCAGCGCAGCTGGATCCGACCAGGACAACGCGCTGACGATCCGAGCGCTCGAGCTAGGCGCAGTAGAGTTCGTACGAAAGCCGTCCGGGCCAGTGAGCGTTGACCTGGCCGTGGTTCGCGCGGAACTGCTTCGTGCCTTGTCTGCAGCCGCAGTCGTTCGGTCACCTGCGTCCAGCTTCGACAGCGTGTCCAGCTCGAACCTGGGAAAAATTCCGCAGCCCGCCGTGAGAGTTCCCTATCCCGCGTTAGCGGATGCCGACGACCGCAAGCTGTCAGAGGATTACGGAGCCATTAGCGGGACGAGCGAGTTCCCGATTCCTCCCGTCGGCTGCGCCGTAGTCATCGCAGCATCGACTGGCGGACCAAAGGCGCTGGCTGACCTCATGTCGTATCTACCCGAGCGCCTCGACGCAGGGATTCTAGTGGTGCAGCACATGCCCGCTGACTTCCTTGCGTCGTTCGCGCGTCGTCTCTCACAACTGGCACCGTTTCCAGTTAGCGTTGCTCGCGATGGACAGCGAGTCATGTCCCGGAATATCTATCTCGCACCGGGCGACTTGCACATGTCTGTTGCGCGGTCTGGTGCGAATGTCGTCATTCGGACCGACGCGGGCCCTTCGATTTGCGGCGTGAGGCCATCGGCAGATCCGCTCTTCATGAGTGCTGCGAAAGTATTCGGAGCCAATCTGGTCGGTGTCGTCCTGACGGGCATGGGGCGCGACGGTTCGGAGGGACTTCGTGCGGTGCGCGCGGCAGGCGGGGGCGCAATCGTTCAGGATCGCGCGAGCTCGATCATCTATGGAATGCCCCGCGCAGCCCTGGCGCTGGCGGGCGCGGACCGCGTTGTGGCGCCGCGCCTGGTCGGTCCTGCTATCCTCGACCTGTTGTTGCGACGGCGGGCGGTCGCATGACCCCGGCACGATCCGCTATGCCCCGGCCTCTTCGCGAAGACCATCTCGGCGCCTCGACTTTTGTCGAAAAAGCCTGGAATCTCATCGCGCAGAGCGACTTCACAGGTGCCGAGCAATCGCTTCAAACAGCGCTTCTGCTGGCACCCAGCGATCGGCGGGCCCGATCGTTGATGGGCTGGGCACAGATGCGCCAGGGAAAGCTCGACGAAGCGTTATCGACGCTGGACCACGTGCTGGCTGAGGATCCGATGAATGGCCTCGCACGCGCCTGCCTGGGTTATGTGTGCCTCAGAAAGGGATTGCATCGTGAGGCGCAGGAACATCTAGCCCGCGCAGCGCGACAGGCGCGCGACCCAAAGGCCGCGCTGTACGGATGGTTCTATCTCGGGATGCTTCACGCGGACCTGAGGAACATTGTCGAGGCAGAGCAGTGTTTCAGGAGAAGCATCTCCCTGGCTCCCAACTTCGTCGAGGCGTGGTATGAGCTGGGGCGGGCGCTTTTTGTCATCGGCGAGACAGGAGAGGCAGAGAAAGCCTGGCGCTCCGGTGTTGCGGCTAACCGCTTTAATGTATGGGGCCGGCGATGCGCCGAGGCGATCCGTCAGGCTCAGGCGGGACGCGCGCCCAGGTGCTTCAGCTAGGGAAAGCGTTACCGTAACATTAAGATACAATGAGGCGTGAGTTGACCGCCGGTATCGCGCTTGACACCGTTTTCATGTCCCTCTACACTACCGCGCTATGGCTGAATCGGAACGAAACCCGGCAAGGGCAAATTTTGCGCGCACACCGTCGCGCAGCAGGACCATTGCGCTCTGGGCGGTCGCTCTGGCGACAATTGCCCTAGGTTTTGCTGATTTGGCTCGCGGCGGCACTACCATTGCCCCAGTGCTCCTTGTGCTGGGATACTGCGTTCTCGTTCCGCTCGCAATTCTTAAGTAAGGCTGGGCTCGGCAGTTTCGGGCGAGTAGCTCAGTTGGTTAGAGCGCCTGCCTTACACGCAGGATGTCGGGGGTTCGAGTCCCTCCTCGCTCACTGTATTTCTGGACCCGTGGAATCGCCGTGGTGTACATCTGTTCACCCGTTTGGAGACTAGAACATTGATTGCAAGGAGTCTGACTTTGCGTCTCAACAGAAACCGTGATCTGCTCGCGCTCACAGCGCTGGCGGCTCTTATCGCTTCCCCGTTGTCCGGGGCATCTGCTCAGCGGCGTCCGCCGGAGCCTCCTCCGCGCGTGATGATCGCGACGCTGTCGAGTCCGGACAAGGACCTTGGCCAGCAGGCCGCTGAAGCGCTTCGCTCGCGAATTTCTCGCGACGTCAACAACCAGAAGCTCGTTGTCATTCCCAAGGCCGACATCGAGAATACTCTCAAGGCTTCGGGATATTCCACGACCGAGTCGCTGCAGCTCAACGACGCCAAGGCGCTCGCCATGCTGCTGCGGGCTGACGAATTCGTGGACGGAAATGTCTCGAAGACGCCAACTGGCGTGAAGATCGAGTCGCGCATGATCCTGTCGCGCGACCAGACGCTCCAGCAGCCGCTGCCGGTTGCCGAAGCGCCGAAGCTCGACGCTGCCGCGCAGATGGTGTCAAAGTCGTATCAGGCCGCTCGCGAACAGCTTGCCAACGAGAAGAGCTGCTACATGCTCTTCCGCGAAGGCAAGTTTGCAGAAGCCGCTGCCATGGCTCGGGCCGCACTCGCCAAGTATCCAAACGGCACAATCGCCGCGGTCTGTCTTGGCGCCGCCTTTGAAAGCGAGAAGAAGGAAGATTCACTCATCGCGGTTGCGGAGAGAATCCGCGCTGTCGATCCGAGAAATATTACTGCGCTCAGATGGGCGGCTGACTACTATGGTAGCCATAACAACCCGGACAAGGCCTCTGACGCCCTCATCGGCCTCATGGCGGCAGATCCGACGAACGAGAGACTGCGCGAGCAGGTAATCGAGAGCCTCGTCCTGAATCGCAAGCTCAACCTGGCCTACCCGATTGTAGAGGAGGCGCTGAAGGCGAATCCGGGCGATCCTGGAACCCTTAAGATGGCATTCAAGGTTTTCCTGCGCAGCCCGGAGGGTTATCCAAGAGCGATCGCAATCGGTCCGCAGCTGATTCTGGCGGACACGTCAGTTGCTGACACGACGTATTTCATTCGTCTTGCGTCGGCTGCCGCCAGCATCAACCCGGCAAAGTCGGCGGAGATCGCTGCACAGGGCGTAGCGAAATTCCCGACGAATGCCGGCCTCCTGGTTGTCCAGGCGAACGCTCTCTCGAAGAATGGTCAGAATGCGCAGGCACTCGCACTGGTCAACCGTGCTCTTGCGGCCAATCCCAAAGTCGAGAACGGATATCTGCAGAAGATTCTGATCCTCAGCGCCATGAACATGTCCGACAGCGTCGCCACCGTTCTGCCCCTGGCTGCGGGTGCTGGCGGCGACAAGGCGACGCTTGCGCAGATTGCCTTGAAGCTCGGTGACGACACAAGAAAATCAGCTACTGTGTCAAAGGATCGTGCCGTGCTGGGTAAAGCGATTGGGTACCTGAAGCTGTCGGATTCACTCGATCCAACGCCAACTGCAAAGTTCCTGGTTGGAGTTACTGCATTCGGCATCGCTCAGAGCGCGACCAACGATGCGCAGGCCGGAAAGAGCTGCCCCCTCGCAAGGCTTGCGAAAGCAAACCTCGAAATGTCCCAGGAGAACGTTCCAGCCGGTCTGAAGGATTTTCCGGATCCGGCCAAGCAGGTCCTGACGGCGATTCCCCAGTACACGCCGGCAGTGGACGACATGATCAAGCGTTACTGCAAATGACGTCTGGTGGGCCTGGCGCGTGGGACACTGAGTACCACGCGCCGGTGCTCGCTGAAGAAATACTGAAGCTGTTCGAAGGCGCACGAACGATTCTTGATTGCACACTGGGGGGCGGCGGACATACGGCCGCCCTTCTTGCTATGGGTGCGACAGTCACGGCCATCGACCGCGATCCGGCCGCGATCGAGACATCAAAAAAGCGGCTTGCGTCCCATGCGGCGACAGGCCGCTTTCACGTTATATTGGGCAACTTCTCCGAGGTGAACACGTTGCTCACAGATCCAGCGCAGAGATTCGACGGAATCATCGCCGACCTCGGCGTCTCGTCTCATCAGCTCGATGATGAGTTGCGTGGATTTTCGTTCCGTGAAGGCGCGTTGCTCGACATGCGGATGGGAAAGTCGGAAGACGCGGCCGCAGACGTGCTCAATACAGCCGACGAGAGCGAGCTCGCTCGAATCTTTCGCGATTACGGCGATGAGCCCAGGGCAAGGCGCATGGCGCGAGAGGTCGTCCGACGCCGCGAGAACCGGCCGTTCCTCACAAGCGACGATTTTGTTGGCGCGATTCGCGCGGTGCTTGGATCACGGTCGGGCAGTGGTGACTTTGCCCGACTGTTTCAATCTCTCAGGATTGCCGTGAACGACGAACTCTCTTCTCTGACAAAAGCACTGCCTCAACTGCGCGACCGCCTCGAGCCGGGCGGCGTTCTGGCCGTCATCGCATATCATTCCGGCGAAGACCGCATCGCGAAGCACGAGATGCGCGAGTGGTCGCGCAACTGCACCTGTCCGCCGCGGCAGCTCACCTGCACGTGCAGGGGCGTGGCGCTCGGCGACCTGGTCACTCGCAAAGCAGTATCTGCAGGCGATGCCGAGATTCAACGCAATCCGCGCTCGCGCAGTGCAAGACTTCGCGCATGGCGAAGAAGAGAGGCCTGAAGGTAGGAGGCTGGATGATCGCAGGCGGACTGGTGGGTTTCGTTCTCATCGCCGCTGCTGTCGTCGCACGCCGGAGCTACGGTCATCGTGAGGGCTCCACGATCACGGCACTGCAGAGAAAGGAGGCCGAGCTCGAGAGCGAGCGGACCAGGCTGGGCCGGCTTATTCGCGAGGGCAGCTCGCGGTCACACATTCTCCCGATAGCGGAGAAGCGCCTCGGAATGCATCCGCCCGCAGAAACGCAGATCGTGTATCTGCATCGCTCGGGTAAAGTCGTTGCGCATTAATCGCGTTTCCGTGACGCACGGCGCGCTCGCCGTGTTCGCTATTGCCCTGGTGGCGCAGGCCGCGCGCGTTCAGATATTCCAGGGAAAGCAGTGGGCCGAACGGGCGCGAAGACAACAATTTGCAACCGGTGCGAGCCGGGCTTCCCGCGGCAATGTGTTCGACGCGTCCGGCAACGTACTCGTCGAGAGTCGGGAGGTTTTCAGGGTCGCGGTTGCACCGACAGAGCTGAAGGAGACTGCGGCGCTTGCTGCGGCGATGGCGGCGTCCGGCTTTCCGAAGGACTGGATCGCGGCCGCGACCGATAAGAGGAGCAAATGGGTTCCACTCCCGGGTCTTCACACCGCTTCCGAAGTCTCTTCCATGACAGGGCTCCGCGGAGTTCACACCCAATCGGTGCTGAATCGTGAGTATGTGAACTCCACAGGAATGCGTCGCCTGCTCGGCAACCTCGACTCACAGGGAAAGCCTGTCGACGGGATAGAGCTTTCGATGAACGACGTGCTTAGCGGTGATACGACGGAGTCGTCGTTCGCACGCGATGTCCGTGGACGACGCCTCGATACGCCCGGTGAATCGTCAGCAATCCCGCGGGCGGGTGGCAACGTTACTCTCACGATAAATCGCGACCTTCAGGAAATCTGCGAAGGGGCCCTCGCCAAGGCGGTAGACAGTCTTGGGGCGACAGGCGGGGACATAGTGGTGCTCAATCCCCGCACTGGTGACGTTCTCGCGATGGCGAGCAGGCGGGTCGGGCGCACGTTCGCGAACACCGGAGTCACAGAACCGTTCGAGCCAGGATCGACGCTGAAGCCGTTCATGGCCGCCGCGATTCTCGAGCGAAAGCGCGCCACGACCGATGAGATCGTCGACACGCATGGAGGCGAGTGGACCTTCCACGGCCGCACGATTACCGACGAGCACCGTGCCAGGCAGCTTTCACTCGCAGACGTAATTCGCTTCTCGAGCAACATTGGCATCGTGCAGTTCTCGCAGCGACTCACTCCGCGTGAACAGTACGAGACGCTTCGCGATCTCGGTTTTGGAACAGCTACCGGCGTCCCGCTTCCGTCGGAAGCAGACGGAACGCTGAGAGAACCCGCGCGGTGGAACAGAACGTCAGCGGCGTCAATCTCAATGGGTTACGAGATCGCTGTAACGCCACTCCAGCTGGTGGCCGCCTATTCGGCGCTCGCGAATGGTGGAGCGCTGATGGAGCCTCACCTTATCAAGGAGGTTCGCTCTGCGGATGGCGAGATGATTTATCAGGCGAAGCCGAGGATGGTGCGACAGGTCTTCAGCAGCGAGATATCGAGCACCATTCGCAAACTCCTCATCAGCGTTGTTGACAGCGGAACGGGAGTGCGGGCCGATCTCGCCACTTTCCGTCTCGCCGGAAAGAGCGGGACCGCCAGGCGCACTGCAACCGGGCGGGGGTACGTCGAGGGAAACTATACCGCATCATTCGTCGGGCTGTTTCCGGCAGACGACCCGCAGTTCGTTGTTCTGGTGAAGCTGGATAGTCCGCGCGGCGCGTATTACGGAGGAGAGATCGCGGCCCCCGTTTCCGCGGTGGTGCTGCGAGCCGCGATCGCGGCGCGAGATGCAGCGCTCGACCGCGGCGAGCTTGCAATCGTCGAAAAGCGGGTCGCCCTGCCGGAGTCGTCGAACATGGCGGCGCGCGCGATGCCGGGTGTGAAGGGAAAGAAAGCGCAGGTGGCTGACGCGTTCATTGACGCCGATGTGGATGATGGGCGGTCGACCGCAGCAGCCGACGCGATGGCGGGGCCGACTCGTCCCACGGCGAGATTCGAACTGCCGTACGCAAGGCCTAAAGTTGTCGCTCAAAGGACCCTCAAGCCCGTTCCGGACGTTGCCGGAATGACACTCAGAAGCGCGGTTCACGCTTTGCATAGTGCGGGATTCAGAGTGCAGCTCGTTCAATCTCTTGGCGCACTCACTTTGCCCGCTCCGGGGACTCTTCTTGTCCCCGGCTCAGTCGTGAAACTTCAGCGGATTCCCTGATGCGCATCCAGCTCGACACCATCGTGTCCGCCCTTGAGGGCGCGGGGCTGCTCGCGGGCACGCGCGGAGAGCTGCCGGAATTCGTCGACGGCATTAGTGACGACAGCCGATTCGTCGGGCCGGGCATGTTGTTTCTTGCTGTGCGCGGAAGCGCGCGCGATGGACACGACTATCTCGGAAAGGCCGGGGAAAAGGGTGCTAGCGTGGCGATGGTCGAAGATCCGGCCCGAACTCATCTGCCGGCCATTGTCGTCACGCATGGAAGAAAAGCGGCCGCCCTGGCCGCGGGAGCCTACTACGGCAATCCGTCACGTGAGCTGCGGCTGATTGGAATCACCGGCACCAACGGAAAGAGCACCACAGCCGGTATCCTGAGACACCTGCTCGACGCGCCCGGATCCCGAAGCGCGTCGATCGGGACCCTTGGAGTTCTCTTCGGGACAGAAGCCGAAGTCGTTCCGGGAGGGGCCGAGCTTACGACGCCGGGGCCGGTGGAGCTTCAGCGTGTTTTGCGGACGCTGGTCAATCGCGGCGTGAAGACGGTCGCGATGGAAGTATCATCGCACAGTCTCGACCAGCGCCGCATCGACGGGCTCGCGTTTGACGCAGCGGTGTTTACGAACCTTACGCGCGACCATCTCGATTACCATCTCACGATGGAAGCGTATTTCGCCGCAAAGGCGTTGCTGATGGATTATCTCGAGCCGGATGGATGTGCGGCAATCAACGTCGACGATGACAACTGGCGCGCACTTCCCGCATCGCGAAGGAAGATCTGCTTTGGAGTCGCGCCGGAAGCTGAAGTCCGCGCGACTGACGTTCGTTTTTCGCCGAGAGGAAGCAACTGGAACGTGAACTTCGAGGGCAGGAGCGCGCCGGTTTCGCTTCCGCTCATCGGCGACGTCAACGTTCACAACGCGCTTGGCGCGATTGCCGTCGGACTGACGCTGGACATGGATCTCGACGCGCTGGCCTCGCGATTGTCGGACCTGCCTCAGGTTCCCGGTCGGCTCGAAGTCATCTCGCACCATCCGACGGTCCTGCGTGATTACGCACACACGCCCGACGCAATCGAACGCGCGCTCGGCGCTATTCGGCCGTTCACGGAAGGAAGGTTGATTCTTGTCTTCGGCTGCGGTGGTGATCGCGATCGAGGCAAGCGTCCTGAAATGGGGAAGGCCGCCGAAGAAGGCGCCGACGTCGTCGTGCTGACCGACGACAATCCGCGCACGGAAGATCCACAGCAAATTCTCGACGACATCGAGGCGGGGATGACCGCCGGCCGGCACAAGCGCATTGAAGGACGCAAAGCTGCAATTGAGTACGCGCTCGAGGAGGCGCATGACGGAGACGTCGTGCTGCTCGCCGGAAAGGGGCACGAGACATACCAGATCATCGGGACAAAAAAGCTTCCGTTCGATGAGAAGGAGATCGTTCGTGAGCTCGTTTCCGGAACGACCGCTTGAGCTTCTGGAATCTCGACAGGATCGCTGCTGCGCTCGGCGATTACGATGGGCAGACAGCGCCGCGCCCGGTCGTTGAGATCAAGAGCATCAACACCGACAGTCGGAGTGTTGGTCATGGCCAGGTTTTTCTTGCGCTCACAGGAGAGAATTTTGACGGCCACGACTACGTACACCAGGCCGTAGAGAAGGGAGCAGTCGCCGTAATCGTCTCGAACAGGTTCGACACGAGCAAAATGAACGTCCCGGCTTTCAAGGTCGACGACACGCTTGTCGCGCTCGGTCGGCTCGGGAGTTTCTGGCGCGCAGTCTGGGGCAAGCCGATCGTGATGATCGCCGGGAGCAACGGCAAGACGACGACGAAAGACCTGGTGCGCGCTGCTTTGTCGCTCGAGCTGACGGTCCACGCAACGACAGGTAATCTCAACAATCGCATCGGCGTCCCGCAGACGCTCCTGGCGATTCCGCGTGAAGCGGAGATTGCCGTGATCGAGGCGGGAACCAATCTGCCGGGCGAAGTGGCAACCCTTCGCGCGATTATCGACCCCGACATAACTGTCGTTACATCGGTGGGCGAAGAACACCTCGAGGGGCTTGGAGACATCGAGGGCGTTCTGCGAGAAGAGGCTGACTCGTTTGACGGAGTTCGAGTTGCAATTACGCCATCAGCCCAGCCGGAGATTGCCGAGGCGGCAAAGGACCGTGCAAGAGAAGTCGTAACCGCGGGTCTGGACGAAGGCGACGTTACACCAAGCTCGTGGACGATCACGCCTGACGGTCGCGGAACGCTCGTACTCGATAAAGTGGTACTGAATCTTCCCCTCAGGGGACTTCACAACCTCAGAAATGCGATGCTGGCGATTGCCGTTGCCCGGGTGTGCGGTGTTGCGGACGAGAACTCGGTAAGGGGCATAGAGGAGATGCCCGTGCCGCGGATGCGAACAGCGTGGGAGGAGATCGGCAGGGTGACGCTGATCAACGACGCCTACAACGCAAATCCCGGCTCGACGCGTGCGGCAATCGACCTCATCAAGGGCGTGGGTGCCGAGCGCCAGCGGGTGATCGTCCTCGGGACGATGAGAGAGCTCGGCGAGGCGTCCGACAAGTGTCACGACGACATCACGAAGCTCGCGCTTGCATCAGGTGCCGATCTAATTGCGGGAGTTGGCGACTTCGCGAATTCCTTTTCGCGACTGGCGGGAAATGATCCGAGGGTTGTGTCCGCGCCCACAGTTGCTGAGCTTTGGCCGCTGCTGGCGCCGCGCATGCAGCCGAACGCCGTCATACTTCTGAAAGCATCACGAGGCGTCAAGCTGGAGCAGATGGTTCCCCATATAACTACCTGGGCCAACTCCTAGTGCTGAATTACCTGCTCGTCCCGCTCGTTGGGGATTTCGGTTTCCTCCGCATTTTCAACTATATCTCATTTCGAGCGGCGGGTGCTGCGGTTACCGCCCTCGTGATGACATTCATCATCGGACCGCTGATCATCGGGCGACTGCGCCGGATGAGACTGCATCAGGTGATTCGTGAAGGAACGCCCGACAGTCACCAGGACAAGAGGCGGACACCCACGATGGGTGGATTGATCATCCTGGCGTCGACGCTGCTTCCGACTTTGCTTTGGGCGAAGCTCAACAACCGCTACGTGCTCATCGCGATGTTTGTGATGCTGTGGATGGGCTTCATCGGATTCTTTGACGATTTTCTCAAGCTCAAACAGCGACAGGCGGGCCAGAAGAACACCGGACTCATCGAGGGCTACAAACTTCTCGGACAGATTTCGATCGGCATCGCGCTCGGCTGGTATCTGTGGCATTTCCCGCTCTCGACACTCCCCGGCGCATCGACGACGCTGCCATTCTATAAGTACATCCTTATCGTGCCGACGTTCGCGTGGGTCTACGTTCTGTTCGTGACGTTCGTTCTCGCGGGAACGAGCAACGCGGTGAACATCACCGACGGTCTGGATGGACTCGCTGCGGGACTTACCGCGATCGCTGTTCTCACGCTGGCGTTGTTCGCTTATGTGATTGGCCGTATCGACGCGTCGGCGTATCTCCAGGTTTTCTACCTGAGAGGTGCAGGGGAGCTCACCGTTTTTTGCGCGGCGATAATGGGCGCGTGTATCGGATTCTTATGGTATAACACGCATCCGGCGCAGGTCTTTATGGGCGACACAGGGTCTCTCGCGCTCGGTGGTGCGCTTGGTGCGATCGCAATTCTTCTCAAGTCGGAGTTCGTCCTTCTGCTCTGCGGCGGAGTATTCGTGGCCGAGATGATATCCGTGATTCTTCAGCGCGTCACGTTCAAGGTCCAGCGCCGCATGAAGGGAGTGGAGTACGCCCAAACCCACAGGGTGTTCAGGCTCGCGCCGCTCCACCATCACTTCGAGAAGGGCGGGTGGGACGAGTCACAAGTCGTTGTGCGCTTCTGGATTCTCGGAATCCTCTGCGCCTTTCTCGCACTGAGCACACTGAAGCTGAGATGACGGGATCCAGTCAGCCCGAGCGCGAAGTCGCGGTTCTCGGGTTGGGAAAGAGTGGAACTGCTGCGGCGCGACTGCTGCGCTCGCGTTCTGTTCGTGTCTACGCATCGGATGCCGGATCATCTCCGACGGTCGAAGCAAACGCGGCTGAGCTGCGCGCGCTTGGCGTGCTTGTGGATACCGGAACCCATGACCTCGGCCGGATTTCGCGCGCATCGCGTGTGGTCGTGAGCCCGGGAATCGATCCGCAAAATCCGCCCGTGGCTGCGGCGCTCGAAGCCGGAGTTCCTCTCGTAAGTGAAATCGAGATTGCTCTGGAGAGCTTGTCCGATTCGCAGATAATCGCAGTCACCGGCACGAACGGGAAAACGACTACGACCGCGCTCATTGGACATCTTCTGCGCGGGCTTGGCGTAGATGCGGTTGACGCCGGCAACATCGGCACGCCGCTTTCCGAAATGGCGTTGAGAGAGAAACATCCCGAATGGATCGCGCTGGAGATGTCGTCGTTTCAGCTGCACGACACGCCTGGCCTCAAGCCAAAGGTCGGAGTCCTGACCAACCTCACGCCGGATCATCTCGACCGGTATCGCAGCACCGAAGACTACTACTCCGACAAGGCGCGACTTTTTTCCAACGCCACGCCTTCGTCCAGGTGGGTTCTCAACGCTGACGACACCCTCGTCGGAAAAATGGCGGCGAGCGTGGCGGGGGAAAAATTCGGGTTCTCGACGCGCACCAGGTCGGACGCGTGGCTCGACGACGCGACCGGCGCGATGATGCTGCGCGGCGACGAGCTGATGCAGCGTTCGGAACTTGGTCTCCTCGGCGATCACAACGTCGCTAATGCGCTAGCAGCGGCTCTTGCCGTTTCGATTGCAGACGACCGCTTCGCGTCCACCGAAGCGCTCAGGAAAATTGCCGACGCGCTCAGAAGTTTTCACTCGCTCTCACACAGACTCGAGATTGTCGGAGAAGTGGACGGCGTTCAGTGGATCAATGATTCAAAGGCGACAAACGTCAGCTCGACCCTCGTTGCGATAAGCGGCATGCGCCGGCCGACCGTTCTTCTCCTTGGGGGACGACACAAAGGCGAGCCGTATACTGGCTTGACAGGCGCCATCAAGCGCTCGGTGAAGAAAGTCATCGCATTTGGAGAGGCGGGGCCGGAGGTTCAAAAGGATCTCGGCGATACTGTTGCTCTCGAGCTCCTGGGCTCCGACTTCGGCGAGGTGATCAGACACGCGCGCGAGAGCGCACAGCCGGGGGACGCCGTACTGCTGTCTCCTGCCTGCTCGAGCTTCGACATGTTCAAGAATTATGAAGAGCGCGGCGCGACATTCAGACGTCTCGCATTGGGAAGGCAATGACAGCCACGGTTGCTGACGTTCGCTACCGCTGGTACATGGGCCCGGAAGCGCGTCTGATTCTGATCATAACGGCGTGCCTGCTCGCCTTTGGCCTGGCGACCGTATACAGCGCCAGTGCGATTTACGCGCAGACGAAGAATCTCAGCAACGGCTACTTCATCCTGCGCCAGGTCCTGGGTGTGGGCGCGGGAATAATTGCGCTGGCGATTTTCTCGAAGGTGGATGCAGAGATCTGGCGGAAGTACGCCTGGCCACTGATGATTTTTTCACTTTTTCTGCTCCTGATCATCATCCTCCCGTGGACCGAGTCGATCGCCCCGAGAATTCGGGGATCGAGGCGTTTCCTCATTGGTTCTTCGCTTCAGCCCTCCGAGCTCGGCAAGATCGCCCTGATAGTCTGGACGTCGATGTTGATTGTGAAAAAAGGTGACGCGCTGAAGAGACTTACAAAAGGGTTGCTTCCTTTTCTTGTGGTTGTGGGTGTGATGGACGTGCTTGTCGCGCTGGAGCCCGACTTGTCGGTCGCCATGATGTACACGCTGATCATGGGAATCATTCTCTTTGCGGGCGGAGTCAGGGTCGGCCACTTTGTCGTTCTCGGCATCATTGCGATTCCGCTGCTGTGGACGCAGATGCAGCGCCTCAACTACGTCCTTCTTCGCATGACGGCGTTCTTCGATCCCAAGGGCGCGCCGACTCACGTCAGCGATCAGCTGAGACAATCGCTGATCGCAGTGGGTTCGGGTCAGATTTTCGGATTGGGTTTCGGGCAGGGAAGACAGCCATTGGGATTTCTCCCGCTGGCCTACGACGACTTTATCGCCGCGTCGATCGGTGAAGAGTGGGGATTTGCGGGACTTCTTGTGATCATCTCAGCGTTTGCTGCTTTCGCTTTTCTGGGATTCAGGATCGCGCACAAGGCCCGCTCGCCCTTTCTTCAGCTCGTCGCCGTTGGAATCACCTCTACGATCGTCATCACCGCGTTCCTTCACATCGGCGTCGTCGTCGGCATGCTTCCGACAACCGGGCTGACTCTTCCGTTCATCTCCTTTGGCCGATCGAACATGGTTCTTTCGCTCATGATGACGGGCATTCTGGTCAACATCGGGAGCACCCGCGAAAAAGTCATCGGTTCACGCGCAACTGATCCGATGTTCTCGATGCAAGCCATGAAAAGCACGTAATGCGAGTCCTCTTTGCCGGGGGCGGCACCGGCGGGCACCTGTATCCCGGGCTCGCGATTGCTCGCGCAATGGTCGCGTTGGCGGCAGACGTACAACCGTTCTTCATCGGAGCGAAGCGGGGCATCGAGAGAAATGTTCTCCCCGGTACCGAGTTCGAGCACGAGCTTCTCGACCTGCATCCACTATATCGTTCGCGCCCCTGGGAAAACTGGAAGACGCTCCGCGGTGCAGTGACCGCATGGTCTCGACTCGGTGCGATAGTGAGGGCTGAGCGCCCCGCAGCCGTTGTCGGAACCGGAGGTTACGCTTCCGGCATCGCACTCGCCTACGCTGCCACTCACGGAATTCCTTTCGCGATCCAGGAACAGAACAGTTATCCCGGAATCACGACAAAATTCTTCAGCCGTTACGCGAGCCAGATACACAACGGCTTTCCGGAAGCAGTGAGATACCTCCATCCGGGCAAGCAGACAGTGGTTTTCGATTCCGGAAATCCAATCGAGCCTCCGCCGAGCCCAGTTCCTGGTCGGTCTGCGGCGCGCGCCGCCTGGAATTTCAATAGCGACGGACGCGTGATGCTCGTCTACGGAGGCAGCCAGGGGTCGAAAGCAATCAATGACGTCGTCGCCGCCTGGATCAAGCGGGGCTTGCCCGAAAACCTCGATGTTATCTGGGCAACCGGGCAGGGCACGTATGCCGAATACTCCAGCCTCGAGAGCCCTCGTGTGCGCGTTCGACCCTACCTGTCGCCAATGTCCGAAGCGTACGCGGCAGCTGACTTCGCAATTGCTCGTGGAGGCGCCATGGCGACCGCGGAACTCGCAGCCTGGGGGATTCCGCCCATCGTAATTCCGCTCCCCACGGCCGCCGCCGATCACCAAACCGCGAATGCCCGAGCGTTGTCCGCCGCGGGCGCGGCGGAGATGATAATTCAAAGCGACCTGACTCCCGAGGTGCTCGATCGCTCGGTTCACTCGCTGCTGGACGACCCGCCTCGCCTCGCCGAGCGCTCAGCCGCTGTCAGGAAGCGTGCGCGTCCGAATGCTGCGCGCGATATTGCAGGTCATATCCTCGAGCTCATCAAACGAAACTGATTTCGATTGAGTCGGACAGTTTCTCATTCTAGATTCTCCTGCCCCAGATGTCCGATACAACGACTCCTTACACTCGCCCTGTCCACTTTGTCGGCATAGCCGGCGCAGGCATGAGCGCCCTCGCTGAGCTTTACCTTCGGCGAGGCTACGCTGTCACCGGGTGCGACACGACATTGGCCGCGGCTGCCGACCTCGAGCGGCTCGGAGTCCACGTCCTGCACGGACACGATGCGTCACACGTAGAGGGCGCCAGTGAAGTCGTGTACACGTCCGCTGTTCCGAATGACCATCCAGAGCTGCAGCGCGCGCGCGAACTTGGAATCCCAGTTATCAGGCGGGCGGAAGCGCTCGGCAAGGCGGTCTCTGGCGGGCACCTCATCGGCGTTTCGGGAACGCATGGAAAAACCACGACCACCGTCATGACGACTGAGGCACTCTCGGCCGCAGGCTTGGACCCGACGGGTGTCGCGGGCGGACGGGTCGGACTATGGAACGGGAATCTCAAGGCGGGCAGCGACAAGCTTTTCGTCGTCGAGGCAGACGAGTACGACCGCTCGTTCCATGCGTTGTCCCCGACGGTCGCAATCGTGACGAACATGGAAGCTGATCACCTCGACATCTATCCGGGAGGCATCGAGGAGATTCGCGCAGCCTTCGCGCAGTATGTCGCCGGTGCCGACTTCATCGTGCTCTGTGCGGATGATCCGGGCGCGTCGTCGCTTCCCACCCCGAACACTTCGGAAGTCATTCGCTACGGCACGGCGTCGGCCGACGCGCGGCTAGTCGCGCAAGGAATCGAGCCTGTCAACGGCGGCTCGAGGTTTCAAGTCGTGTATGACGGGAAGCCCGAGGGGAGCGTGACTCTCAAAGTGCCCGGAATGCACAACATTCGAAACGCCCTCGCTGCCATCGCTGCCGGCATGGCGCTCGATGTTCCCCTCGACAAGCTCAAGGCGGGCCTCGAGAGCTTCACCGGAGTGGAGCGGAGGTTTCAGCTTATCGCCGACATCTCAGGCGTCACGATTGTCGATGACTACGCTCATCACCCGACTGAAATTCGCGCGACGCTCGAAGCCGCGAGGTCAGCGTTTCCGGGACGGCGCGTCATCGCGGCGTTTCAACCGCATCTTTACACAAGAACCCGCGATTTCCAGCGCGAATTTGCCGAGGCACTTTTGCTGGCGGACGTCGCTTTCCTCTGCGACCTGTATCCCGCGCGAGAAAAGCCGATTGAAGGAGTCTCTTCGGAAATGATCGCCGGCCCAATGCGGGCCGGGGGTAGTCCTCCTCAATGGCAGGGGCCGCGTGACAGTCTCGCGAATGCGCTCGAGCAATTTGTCCAGCCGGGCGATGTCGTTCTGACCATTGGTGCCGGCGACATTACCCGTACCGGTCCAGAGCTCCGCGACCGGCTTCAAGAGCGGCTTTGAGCGATCCGATCATCCCCGTTTCACGAGCTCGCAAGCGAGGAATTCGCTGGCGCCTGGTCGCTACGATTCTTTTTCTTCTCGTCGTTGGATCAGCCGCGTTTTTTGCCCGTCGCGGTGCGTCAAAAATGGATTTCTTTCACGTGCGGGCAGTTGAAGTGGAGGGGGTCAGGTACCTGGAACCCTCGACAGTCCTCGAGCGCATGGCGATCGACACGATGCGATCAGTATGGGACGACTACGCCCCGCTCGTCGCGCGCGTAAAGTCGCTTCCCCAGGTCACCGATGTAGTAATCACCAGGAAATTGCCCGGGACGCTCGTCGTCACCATCCACGAGAATCTTCCGGTCGCGCTTTCGCCAAGCCCGCGCGGCCTCGAGGCCGTCGATTCGGTGGGAGTTGTGCTGCCAATCGACCCGGCGTCGACCGACCTCGACCTTCCGGTTGCACTCCAGCGCGACGTGTCGATGCTGCGCCTGCTCGGCTCGCTTCGATCCCACGAGCCAATTCTTTTTCGTCGCATCAGCGAGATTGGCCGAGACGGAAGGGATGGAGTGCTGATGCACCTCGAGCGCAGAGCCTCGACCGCGTCAATTCCGGATTCGGTGCGGACCGATTCAAACTCAGTTGTTGCTGTGGTTGCGCCTCGCGTCCTGCGTGTCCGCGCTCTTCTGGGGGTGTCAGTCTCACGCTTGGCAGATATCTTTCCCGTCGAGTCCGACCTTTTGCGGCGCCGGGCCAATGTCGCCGAGCTGGACCTTCGTTACCGCGATCAGGTGATCGCAAGGCTTCAATGAATCACGAACACGTCATCGCCGGGCTGGACATAGGCTCCTCCAAGACAACAGTGGTTATCGCCGAGGCAGTCGGCGATATCCAGCGTCATACGAAGATCAAGGTCCTGGGCGTCGGACAGGCCCGCACCACCGGACTTCGTCGCGGAGTCGTCTCCGATATCGAAGAGACTACGCGATCGATCAAAAAGGCCGTCGAAGACGCTGAGCGCATGGCCGGCATGAAGATCGAGTCGATCTATGTCGGAATCGCGGGTGAGCACGTTCGCGCAATGACGAGCAAGGGAATCGTTGCAGTGAACGGCGACGAGATTTCCCGCGCTGACGTGAACCGCGCGAACGAAGTCGCGCGCGCGCAGCCGTTCCCGCAGGATCGCGAGCTCCTGCACGCAATTCCGCAGGAATACACGGTCGACAAGAATCAGGGGATTCGCGATCCCATCGGCATGATCGGCACGCGTCTCGAGACCGAGATGTACCTGATAACGATCGGCGGATCACCGGCGATGAACCTGCGAAAGGCCGTGGAGCGCGCCGGCTATCACGTGAAGGAGCTCGTCCTCGAGCCGCTGGCGAGCGCACTCTCAGTCCTTACTGAGGACGAGAAGGAGCTTGGCGTCGCGCTGGTCGAGATGGGCGCCGGCACCACGGACATCGCAATCTTCCATGAGGGAAAGATCCGCCACCTTGGCACCGTGAACTTCGGCGGCAGCAATGTCACGAACGACATCGTCCAGGGAATCGGCGTGACGCAGGCAGACGCGGAGCGGCTGAAGGAGCGCTACGGCTGCGCGTACGAGCCGATGGTCGACCCGGACGACGTGATCGAGCTGCCCAGCACTGTCGCGCAGGGCGAGCGCCACATTCCCCGCGAAGTTCTCGCGCACATCATCCATCAGCGCATCGACGAGATATTCTCGCTCGTGCACTCGGAGATCCAGAAGGCGGGCTATGCGAGCCGGCTCAGCGGCGGAATTGTGGTGACGGGCGGAGCCGCGGCGATGCAGGGTGTGTCCGAGCTTGCCACCGACGTTTTCGGAACCGGCGTTCGAATTGGAATCCCGACTGAGAACGTCGGCGGACTTTCCGATTCCGTTGAAGCTCCCCGCTTCTCGACGGTTGTGGGACTGGCGCTGTACGGAGCGAACCGCGTTGCGACGGCCGGGTTGTCCGACAGCAAGCGACGCCCGATGTCATCGCCGAACGTCGATCGCCTTGCGCAAAAAGTGAAGACCTGGCTTCAGGACTTTTTCTGAGTTTTTAGATGGGCACCGAAAGTGCGCATATAGAAAACTGAACAGAAAAATTGTCCACATCAAAAAGATTTCAGGCTGATGAGGGTTTGTGGGAAACCACGGCCCTGTTCCCAGTCAAAAAATTTCTTTTCCGTGGACTCGATTGGCTATTGGATGATGCGCCAAGTCGCATATATATTGGCCGTTCGCTCTTCACAACCCCAGCAGCACTGGAGCACCCCACAGATGAATTTCGAGTTCGAAGAAAGCGCGTCACAGAACGCTCGGATGAAAGTCGTGGGGGTAGGCGGCGGTGGTGGAAACGCTGTCAACCGGATGATCGAAGAGCGCCTCTCCGGCGTCGAGTTCATCTCGATCAACACCGACGCCCAGGCGCTGCTGAACTCCAAGTCTGACGTCAAGATTCAGATCGGGAAAAAGCTTACGCGCGGACTTGGTGCGGGCGCCCGTCCCGAGATTGGCAAGCAGGCCGTGGAAGAGAACCGCGAAGAAGTCTCCCGCGTCCTCACCAATTCAGACCTCGTCTTCGTCACCTGCGGAATGGGTGGCGGTACCGGCACCGGCGCGGCGCCCACTGTCTGTGAGCTGGCTCGTGAAGCCGGTGCTCTGACCGTCGGCATCGTGACCCGCCCCTTCCTTTTCGAGGGGCGGAAGCGTCTTCGGCAGGCCGAGCTTGGCATAGCCGAGATGCGCAAGCACGTCGACACGATGATCGTCGTGCCGAACGAGCGCCTCCTCGCGGTCGTCGGAAAGGGAATTCCGTTCCACGACGCGCTAAAAAAGGCCGACGAAGTCCTTCTTCACGCCACGCAGGGAATCTCGACGCTCATCACGGTTACGGGTCTCGTGAACGTCGACTTCGCCGACGTGCGCACCGTCATGGAGCAGGGCGGCTCGGCTCTCATGGGCACCGGCATCGGACGTGGCGAGAATCGCGCGACCGACGCAGCACAGCAGGCCATTGCCAGCCCGCTGCTCGACAACGTGTCAGTCTCCGGCGCAACTGGAGTGCTCGTCAACATCACGGGTGGCGACGACCTCACGCTGGGCGACGTTCACCAGATTGTCGAGATCGTCAAGGACGCCGTTGGCGAAGACGCAGAGATCATCTTCGGAACGGTCAACGAGAAGGCGATGCAGGGCGAGTGCAGGGTCACAGTAATCGCGACGGGTTTCGACAAGTCGCCGCAGAACATCGCGGCGAACGCGCAGAAGGAGCCGCATCTGGCCCGCGAGGCGCGCACGACCACGACGCCGGCATCCGGCACGCCGGTAATCCAGCTTCCCCTCAGGGGCCGCACGGTGACCCCGCAGCCCCGTAATGTGATCAACCCCGACATCTCTCGAAGAGTGACGCCGATGGCCAATCCGTCGTCCTTACAGGACAAGATTGACGGCAACGGCCAGGATCTCAGCGATATGGAGATCCCGACGTTCATTCGGAGACAGATGGATTGACGGTTCGCAGTGCTCGCGTAATTACATACACACTGGTTGGGCTTTTCTCAGTCGTCGCAATACGACTGACGCCTCCTGTAAGCCGTACCCCCGATAACACAGTACTCGGCGAATTCGCAGCCGAGCCCCAGCTTGAAATCCCCGCGGCAGCGGCCGATCCCGTTTTTTCGGGGATGAGCTCGACTGCGTCGCTGCACACGGTGCAGGTGGCGCTGAGCCCTGTCGTCGCGCTGGCAAATGAACCGATGGTGTCTCCCGTCCTCGTCGTAGCAAACGACAAAGAGAAGATCGACACCGTGACTGTGAGCGGGACGATCAAGTCGAGTCTTTTCTCGGCCCTGCAAGCGGGTGACGCGGCGCTTCCTCGTTCAGCCAGGACAGAACTGGCCTTCTCGCTCGCCGACATTTTCGAGTACCGCGTCGACATGAGCAAGGATCTTCAGGTCGGCGACAAGTTCCACATTCTCGTGGAGCGCCTTCAGAAGCCGAACGGAGCGATCATCGTGAACAAGATCATCGGCGCGCGCCTCGCTCTGAGCGGCGACGAGATCGACGCCATCAGGTTCGACAGTCCAGCTGTGACGGGGCAGTACTTCGATCAAACCGGGAAATCGCTCCGCGCTTCGTTCCTCCGCGCTCCTGTCGCGTTCCGGAGAATCTCGAGCATCTTCGGTGGCCGGCGACACCCGGTGCTTGGCATCTGGCGCAGGCACAAGGGCACTGACTATGCGGCCGCGAGCGGGACTCCGGTCAGGGCAGTCGGCGACGGTGTTGTCGTCTTTGCCGGCCGCAAGAGTGGATACGGCAACGTCATCGACATCAGGCACCGCAACGGCTTTGTCAGTCGGTATGGGCATCTGAGGAATTTCGCAAAGGGGATTCACACCGGCTCACGCGTCTCGATGGGCAGCACAATTGCGGCGGTCGGGATGACGGGCCTCGCGACCGGCCCGCACCTCCACTTCGAGATCCTTGTGAACGGTGTGCAGCGCGATCCGAAGATTGCGCTCCGGATGAAAGGTGGCGAGCCGATTCCGTCGGCAGAGCGTGGTGTCTTTCAGCAACTCCGGTCCAGGACACTCTCGGCGTTCCCAACGCTCGCTTCGGCTCCGAACTAGTCGCCGTTCTTCGAACGGATTCACGAAGGACCCGAAGGAAACGCCGAAGGACACAAAGAACGGCGGCTGAAGCAGTAGCTCGAATTGCGAAAACGTCTCGCGACTCGAGCTTTTCTTTTTTTGGTTAAACCGCGGAAAACCACCCCGGCGTGCGAGTAGTTCCCGCAGTTCCCCCCTTTGTTGCTGTTCCGCCGTTGTTCGTGCCCTTAGTAGTTCTTCGTCTCCTTCGTGTTCCCCGTTCGAAGAACGGCATCGAATGGAGTCACGGGCGACGAAATGATCCAGAGTCGGACGGTAGTTGGAGGATTATCTTTAGCTCTTAATTCAAATTCTCCCAAAGAAATGCCTCGAATCCTGAAACGCTCCTCCGATGTCCAGTCTCGCAGTCTTTGGCAGCGGGTCAAGGACGTTGCGATGCTCGACATCGCCGCGCTCGCGCGTGGCGCGACGATCGAAGGATCGCTCGAGAAACTCGAGGAAGTCCTCATCGAGGCCGACTTTGGTGTTGCTACAAGCCTTCGCCTTGTAGAGGACGTCGAGCGACAGGCGCGACGCGGCGAGATCAAGACTCAGGAGCAATTCCTCGCGTCTCTCGAAGAGGGCGTCGCACGATCGCTCGGCGCAGACACCGACGACTCATCCGTGCGATTCTCCGCCGAGAAGCCTACGGTTGTTCTCGTCATCGGCGTGAACGGCGCCGGAAAGACAACGTTCATTGGAAAGCTTTCCGCGCTAATGCAGGCTCGCGGTAAGAAAACTCTCGTCGGCGCTGCCGACACTTTCCGCGCCGGCGCTATCGATCAGCTCCAGCGATGGGCAGAGCGGAGCAACACTGATTTCGTCGGAGGAGCCGCAGGCAGCGATCCGGCCTCGGTCGCGTTCAACGCAATCGACGCGGCTGTCACGCGCGGAAGCGACGTAGTGATCATCGACACAGCGGGACGGCTTCACACAAGCTCGAACCTCATGGACGAGCTGCGCAAGATTCATCGCGTGATTGCGAGACGGATTCCCGGCGCGCCGCACGAGACGCTGCTCGTTCTCGACGCGACCATCGGACAGAACGCTGTCGCTCAGGCCAGAACTTTTGCAGATGCAGTTCCCATCACCGGACTCGTGATGACGAAGCTGGACGGGACAGCGAAAGGCGGAATTGTCGTCGCGGTGAGAGAAGCGATCAACGTACCGGTGAAATTCATCGGTGTTGGTGAAGCGATGGGCGACCTCGAGCCGTTCAACGCCGTCGCCTTCGCTGCAGAGCTCGTCGAGGGTTAGCAGTTGAACGACGACGAGCCGCGCCGTTCGCCGTCAGGAAAGATCTACCTCGACATGCCCGTCACTTACCTCAAAGGTGTGGGGCCAATTCGCGCGGAAGCACTGAGGCGACTGGGAATCATCACCGCGCGCGATCTTCTCTACCACGTCCCGCACCGCTACGAAGACGCAACAACGGTAAGCGGAATCTCGTCGCTCGAGCCGGGAATGGACGCGACAGTTGTCGGCAAGGTCATCTCCAAGGGAATCATCCCGACTCGCAAAGGCCTGCGGATTTTTCAGGCGGTCGTCCAGGACGAGACTGGAATCATCGAAGCCTCCTGGCCAGGCCAGCCGTTTCTCGATCGGTCGATTGCAAAGGACGACACGCTTCTTTTGACGGGGACGGTCAAGTTCTTCCATGGCCGGCAGCTCCAGCCGCGCGAATGGGTCAACCTTGGCGCCGAGACATCGTCGCTGGGCGAGGGCCGTGTCCTGTCGGTTTATCCGGCGACTGAAGGCCTTTCATTCAAGGTGATTCGCGGAATTCTCGAGCAGCATCTCGACGCGCTCCTCGGCATGATCAAGGAATATCTGCCGAAGGAGATGCTGAAGAAGCTCGCGCTCGCTCCACTCCCCGATGCCCTGCGGATGCTCCACCGGCCTAAGTCGATACCCGAGGCTCTGCGAGGGCGCGACAGATTGTCATACGAGGAACTGTTGTTTGTTCATCTGCTGCAGCGCCGCGCCAATACAATCGCCCGGGAACGACGCCAGGGAATCACTTTCACCAATCGCAAGGAGCTGACGTCTGCCCTCCGCGCGGCCCTTCCTTATACCCTCACAGGCTCGCAGACGACGGCGATCCGCGAGATCGTCGCCGACATGTGCAGCGATCGGAAGATGCACCGCCTGCTTCAGGGAGATGTTGGAAGCGGAAAGACAATCGTCGCCCTGTTCGCATCCCTGCTCGCGATGGAGAACGGATTTCAGGCCGCGATAATGGCGCCGACAGAGCTCCTCGCCGAGCAGCACTTCAGGACGATCTCCAGACTTCTCGAGCCACTCAACATCCAGCCGCTGCTGGTTACGGGCAGCCTCAACACAAAGCAGCGCTCTGAGGCTGCGAAGCGCATGGCCGAGGAAGTTCCGCTCCTTGTCATCGGCACACACGCGCTGGTGCAGGAGAGTACGTCATTCGCGAAGCTCGGTTTTGTTACGATCGACGAGCAGCACCGCTTCGGCGTCGAGCACCGCGCGAAGCTGTCAGCCAAGGGCGAAGCTCCGGACGTGCTGCTCATGAGCGCCACCCCGATCCCGCGATCGCTCGCGCTCACGCTTTACGGCGACCTGGACGTCAGCACGCTTTCCGAGCGCCCGGCCGGCCGTCAGCCGGTAACGACAGTCATTCGCGGAGAAAAGGGTCGCGACCGCGTTCTCGAGTTCGTGCGGCGTGAGACAGATTCCGGCCGGCAGGCGTACATCGTTTATCCGGTAATCGAAGAATCCGAAAAAACAGATCTCAAGGCAGCGACGACGATGTTCCAGTCGCTTTCGACGGGAATATTCGAAGGAAAAAAAGTAGCGCTGCTTCACGGGCGACTTCCGGCGGCGGAGCGCGACACCACGATGCGTGCCTTCCGGGACGGGCAGATCGACGTGCTCGTCGCCACGACTGTGATCGAAGTAGGAATTGATGTAGCGAACGCGACTGTGATGCTCATCGAACATCCCGAGCGATTCGGGCTATCGCAGCTCCACCAGCTACGCGGACGCGTCGGCCGTGGCGCCGAGGCATCATACTGCATCCTGCTGGGTGACTTCGGTCCCGATGCTGGTGAAAGGCTCGGAATCTTTGCGGGAACGGAAGATGGTTTCGAGATCGCGCGGGCGGATCTTCGAATCCGCGGGATGGGCAATCTCTTTGGCCAGGAACAAAGCGGAGAGGCAACATTCAAGATAGCCGACCCGATTCGCGACGAATTGCTCAACGTCGAGGCGAGACTCGCGGCCGAGTCGATGCTGGAGGCAGATCCGCAGCTGGAAAAGAAAGAGCACGCCGGAATTCGCGGCGTGCTCTCCTCCCGCTATTCGCGGGCGCTGCAGCTCTTCAGAGTCGGCTAGCTACCTGCTCGGATTGGCGAGCCGTTTCTTGATCCGTTCGAGCTCTGCGTTGGCTTTGGCGAGCTGATCCTTCAATGCGGTGATCTCGTCTTCACGAGTCACGTATACCGTGTCGCGACCGACGACTTTGGTCGCGGCCTGCTGCACGCGGAGTGACTGCGTGAGGAGCCCGACGCGCCTGATTACCTCGCCCTGCGCTCGATACTTCTTCGAAGCCGGGTTGGCGAGATAGATGTTCATGGCGCGAAGTCCTTCAGCAACCGAGGCGTTCTTGTTGGAAGGGTCGACCATGTAGAGCGCCCGCCAGAAGGCGATCTCGCTTGCTTCCGGCGTGCCTTTGTGGGCAACGGCAAAGTCTGAGAGAACGCGATCCGCCCCGGTGTAGTCACCCTTCTCAACTCTTTTACTGGCGTCAGCAATCGCAGCGTCAAAAGCGATATCGGGAGCCGGCGGCCTGGCCGCTGGCTGCTTGTGGGTACAGCCCGCCGTGAAGGCCAGACAAAGTGACAGATATTTCAGCCTGCTCGTGCGAGCGATCAAGCGACTTCCTCGATTACCGGGGTTCGGCGGAACGGTGTGCGGCGTGTGATGGCCGCGCGAACAGGCAACGTAATTGAAAAAGTCGTGCCTGATCCAAGGGTGCTCTCGACTTTTATCGTTCCACCATGGGCTTCCACGATTTCCCGGGCGATTGCGAGCCCCAGTCCGGTGCCCTTCGCGGCCGCATAAGCCTGGTTGCTGGCCTGGAAGAACTTCTCGAAAATGTGCGGCAGCTGTTCCGCCGAAATTCCCACCCCGCTGTCGCGGACGGTAAGCGCGACTTCCTGGCCGACGCCTTCAACGCCCAGCTGAACGGTGCCGCCACGGTCAGTGAACTTGAACGCGTTCGAAAGAAGGTTGCCGAGGACTTCGTTGATACGGTCCTCGTCCCACAGGACGTGCGACGGAAGATCGTCGCCACGGACGACGCGGAAGGATATTTCGCGTTGAAGCGCGAGCACTTGAAAGGACGTTTCGAATGAATGGAGGAACCGGTCGAGATCGACCTGGCGCCGTTCCAGCTTCCCGCCGCCGGCCTCGAAGCGCGAGATGTCGAGCAGTCGCTTCACGAGCCGTGTGAGGGTCTGTGCCTGCTTTCCGAGCGTCGCGCAGATCTCGCGCTGCTTCGGATTGAGCTCGCCGTAGATGTTCTCCTGGAGCAGCTCCAGATAACCGACGATCACGTTGATCGGGGTCTTCAGCTCGTGTGATGCGACAGAAACAAACTCCGCCTTCAGTTTGTCGAGCTCTGCAAGCTGAGCGGTCATTCCATGATAGCTTCCGGCCAGTCGTCCGAATTCATCGGTGCGTTTTTCCATTGCCGGAAGACGCTGAGTGAAGTCACCGTCGGCGACCGCTTTCATTCCCTTGTCGAGCTCGTGCACCGGCTTTGTTATCGATCGCGTCAGCCATATCGCTACGAGTGTCGCGAGAAGAAGGGCGATCGCCAGAGATCCTGCGGCTGTACGCTGTGCATCGACGGTCGCGCCTGCGGCTTCGTCTACGAAGTCTCGTGTCTGGTCACGCAAGACGACCTCGATGTTGGCGATCGCACGATCGAGCGTCGCGAGCGCCGGACGAGTTCGTTGGGTCGAGATGTCTTCGGCAGTAATGCCCGCGCCTGCAACGAGCGCCGCGTATTCCGCTTCGGTCGACGCCCGGAGAGATAGAATTGCGTTTGAAACATCAGACGCAGATTCCCGCTTCGAATAACGGGCGAGTGAATCGCCGGTCGCCGAAAGGTTCGCGAGTTGCTGCCGCATCCGCTGGATTGACGCTTCGTCATGAATCGCGAAGACTGCGTCTTCGGTTCGTCGCAGGTCTTCAGCTATCTGGCGGAAATTTCCGAGCAGCAGTGAGCCGGCGAATGCGCGGTCGCGAAGCGAGCGCGTGGTCTGGTGGACGACCTCGAGCGATCGTAGCGCCAGAATCAGCGGAACGAGGAGAATAACCGTGATTGACACGATCCCGAGGCCGAGGCGTGTGCGCAGTTTCATGCGCGGTTGACACCCCTATTCGTGGCGCCTAGCTTGCCGCGCAATAGCTGTCCCCATCGTAGACCCAATGAATCCCCCATACGCTCGTATTGCCGACCTCAGCGCTCACGCCGGACAATCTGTCCGCGTTCGAGGCTGGGTTACCCATCTGCGCTCTTCCGGCAAGGTCGCCTTCATTGTGATGCGCGATGGAAGCGGCACACTGCAGTGTGTCCTCGTGAAAAGTAGTGTGCCCGCCGAGGCGTGGGAATTGTTCGCGCAGCTTACACAGGAAACGACGATCGAGGTAACGGGCGAGGTACGCCCTGATGCGCGAGCCCCTGGCGGGTTCGAGCTGGGCATCCTGGCCCTGTCGCTGATCGGGACCAGCCCCATCGATTATCCAATCCAGCCCAAGGAGCACGGCATCGATTTCCTTCTCGATCATCGTCACCTGTGGCTGAGAAGTGGACGCCAGCGCGCGATTGCCCGGGTGCGTGACGAGACCGAGAAGGCGATGCGGGACTTCTTCTATGACCGCGATTTTACGCTCGTAGATACGCCCATTTTGACGGCGGCAATTGGTGAGCGAAGCGGGCTTTTCGCGACTGAGTACTTCGACGAAGGCAACGCCTACCTGGCTCAGACTGGACAGCTTTACGGAGAAGCTGCCGCCGCTGCGCTGGGCAAGATCTACTGTTTTGGTCCGACGTTTCGGGCCGAGAAGTCGAAGACGCGGCGGCACCTGTCGGAGTTCTGGATGATCGAGCCCGAGGTCGCATTTAACGACTCGAATGACAACATGCAGCTCCAGGAAGATTTCGTTTCGTACGTCGTCCAGCGTGTGCTCGAGAAGAAGAAGTCTGAGCTCGAAGAGCTGGAGCGCGACACGACGAAGCTGGAAACTGTCGTGGGTCCGTTCCCGCGCATCGACTACACCGACGCGATCAAGATTCTCGAATCAAAGGGAAGCTCCGCTAAATGGGGCGATGATCTCGGGGCAGAAGACGAGTCGCTCCTGGTGGAGGGACACGATCGACCTGTGTTCATCTACAACTATCCGAAGGAAGCGAAGGCCTTCTACATGAAGGAGAATCCGGCAGACCCACGCACGGTTCTTTGCGACGATCTGCTGGCGCCAGAGGGTTACGGCGAGATCATCGGCGGGTCACAGCGTGAGGACGATTACGACAAGCTGCTTCACCGCATCAAGGAAGAAGGGCTGCCGCTCGATGCGTACGGCTGGTACCTCGATCTCCGAAAGTACGGGACGTTCGTTCACTCTGGCTTCGGGCTCGGGCTCGAGCGGACGGTTTCGTGGATTTGCGGGCTGCCGCATCTCCGTGAAGCGATTGCGTTTCCTCGGATGATGAATCGGCTGCGGCCTTAACGGAAAAAATGAACCGCCGAGGGCGCCGATGGCGCCGAGGAAAAGCGGAAAAGATTAGGGGGAACAACGGGTCTGGTTTTCCCGTTGTTCCCCCCCTTTTTTTGCCGTTCCGCTTTCTCGGCGCCCTCGGCGCCCGCGGCGGTTAATCAAACGTGAAGCTGTCGATTCTCGGCAAGTTTCACTTCATCCCAAATAGAGTCGAGTGCCTCGAGACCAGCAGTGCCCAAATCGATTCCGCGTTCCTTAGCGATTCTTTCGATCTCCTTGAACCTCCGTTCGAACTTCGCATTGGCGCCGTCAAGCGCGAGCGACGCGTGAACTCCCGCCTTCCGGCAAAGATTCACGCAGGCGAATAGCAGGTCTCCGAGCTCAGACTCGAGCTTTTCATGAACTTCATCGACAACCGGCGGCGAGCCGTGCGGCACCGGGGTCACCTGCCCGAGATGAACGCGAACCTCCGCCAACTCTTCCTCGACCTTTGCAGCCGGCCCCGCCGCATCGGGCCAATCGAACCCGACACCGGCGGCGCGATCCTGTAGCCTGTGAGCGCGGTGCAGCGGAGGAAGTGACGCGGGCAGTCCATCTGCAATCGACTCGCGCTTCTTTGACTTCATCCTCTCCCACGGCTCCTTTACACCATCGCCATAAAGATGCGGATGCCGCCCCTTCATCTTGGTGATCAACCCGTTCGCCACATCATTGATGTCGAACTCCCCGTCCTCCTCGGCGATCGTCGCATGAAAGAGCACCTGAAGCAGGACGTCGCCGAGCTCTTCGCGCATCAGCGGACTGTTGTTGTCGCGAATGGCTTCGTCGAGTTCCAGCGACTCTTCGACCAGGTACGGACGCAGGGATTCGTGCGTCTGGGCGGCATCCCATTCGCATCGTTTGCGGAGGTCACGCATCAGCGCGACGGTATCGTTAAGCGTGACCTTGTCGTCCATGCTGGCTTTGCTCGCTAAATTGGGCGTGTGAATCCAATACTACCGGGACTCGACAGGCTCAGGCAATGCTGCAGCCACTAGAGCGCGCGTGGATGGAAGTGGACCTGAGCGCGGTCGTACGGAATACGACGACGCTTCAATCTCACGCGGGCGTGCCCGTCATCCCCATGGTCAAGGCCGATGCGTATGGGATCGGGGCGAGGCAGGTGGCGCATGCCCTCGAGTCAGTCGAGCCGTTGGCGTACGGAGTCGCGACGATCGTCGAAGGGCAGGAACTGAGGGAGGCCGGGATTTCCCGGCCCATTCTTGTGTTCACTCCACTTCTTCAGGAAGAGCTGCGCAGTGCCAACGATGCTCGCCTGACGCCAACTCTCGGATCTGCCGCCGCCATCAGTGCATGGAGCAGGTTCGGCGGCCTCTACCATCTGTCGATCGATACTGGAATGGCAAGAGCCGGGCTACCGTGGCGCGAAATCGAGTCCGTCATCGAGCAGGTGATTGCGCACCCGCCGCAGGGTGCGTTTACGCACTTTCACTCGCCTTCATTGAATGACGGCACGATGGACATCCAGGAGGAGCGGTTTCGGGCGGCGATCGGAGCACTTCCTGTCAGGCCGCATATCCTTCACACCGACAGCAGCGGCGCGATCGTACGCCACGGCAGGTCCGCGTGGGACGCAATCAGGCCGGGAATCTTCATGTACGGCGTTGGTAGTGGCGACGGTGCGCAGCTGGAGCCGGATCCCGTTGTTCACGTCAGGGCTCGCATTACAGAGATCCGCGATGTCGAGCCGGGTGACTCGGTGAGCTATGATGCCACCTGGACTGCCGATTCCCGCCGGCAGATTGCCACGATCCCTCTCGGCTATGCCGACGGGTATCCGCGCGCCCTCAGCAGCATCGGAAAGGGCCTGATTCGGGGAGGCACGGTTGGCATAGCTGGTCGCGTCACGATGGACATGATAATGCTGGATGTGACTGGCACCGGGGCCGAGACCGGTGACGTCGTGACGATGGTCGGATCGACGGAGGATCAACGACTCGATGTGGAACTCGTGGCTGGAATGGCCGGAATGTCGCCGTATGAGCTGTTGACGGGACTGCGCAGCAGGCTCCGTCGCATCTACCGAGGTCAATGAAATGAACCGCGCAGTGATACTCGTTCTCGACGGCGTTGGCGCGGGCGCCGCGCCCGATGCTGCCGACTACGGCGATCCGCACAGCAACACGCTTGGGCATGTCGCGCGCGCTGTTGGCGGATTCAATCTTCCAGCGCTGGCGCGTGCCGGACTTGGCAATGTCACGGAGCTCGACGGGATGCCGCCCGGCGAGAGTGACGGTGCGTGGGGCCGACTGAATCCCGCGTCAGCAGGTAAAGACAGCACGACCGGACACTGGGAGATCGCAGGAGTCCATCTCGATAAGCCGTTCCCCACCTACGCCAAGGGATTTCCGCCTGGGGTGATCGACGAGTTCGCGCGGCGCACGGGCCGAGGAGTAATCGGAAACGTCGTCGGAAGCGGAACTGATGTGCTCAATGAGTTCGGGGAGGAGCACATGAAAACTGGAAAGTGGATCATCTACACGTCCGCCGATTCGGTCTTTCAAGTAGCGGCGCACGAGGGAATCATTCCGCTGAATGAGCTTTACGCCGGGTGTGAGGCTGCGCGGGACATGCTTGTCCCGCCGCATGATGTGTCCCGAGTGATTGCGCGACCGTTTGACGGCGTTGTCGGTGATTTCAAGCGGACTCCCAACCGCCGTGACTACTCGATACAACCACCGGGGGAGACGCTGCTCGATGCGCTTGCAGTTGCCGGAGTCGGGCGGCATGGGGTGGGCAAAATCGACGATCTTTTCGCCGGCCGGTCGATTTCCGCACAGCACACATCGTCCAACGCGGAAGGTATCGGCCTCATTCGAGAATGGCTCGAGAGTGACCAAGGTGGGCTCCTCTTTGCCAACCTAGTAGATTTCGACCAGTTGTACGGGCACCGAAACGACGTAGCGGGGTTCTACAACTCCCTACGGGAGTTCGACTTCGCGCTTCCGTCAATAACTGCGGCACTCCGCGAGGACGACCTGCTTTTCATTACCGCCGACCACGGCAACGATCCAACAACCGTAACCACCGATCACGCGCGTGAATCGGTACCCCTGCTGGTGCTGGGTAGGCGCGTGAAGCCCGTCGATCTCGGGGTTCGCGCAACTTTTTCAGATCTCGGCGCAACTGTTGGGGAGTGGCTTGGTGTCTCATACCGCGGGAAGGGAACGTCCTTCCTAAGCGAGTTAATCGCTCAGTGACAGAAAAAGACGAATCAGACGACCCGAAGGTGCTGCGCGACACGGCCTTCGCCGCAATGGAAAATGCTTACGCTCCGTACTCCCGGTTCAGGGTAGGCGCAGCTGTAAGGACGACGAGCGGCGAGATAATCGCCGGCTGTAACGTGGAGAACGCCGCATACGGCGAGGCGCTCTGTGCTGAGCGCGTCGCGATTGCTGCAGCGGTCGCACGGGGAATGAAGGAATTCGAGGAAATAGCGATCGCGAGCGAGTCGGACGAGCCGGCGGCACCATGTGGTTCCTGCCGGCAGACGATGAGCGAGTTCGCTCCTGATCTGAAGGTCACGAGTTATGCAAGCAACGGAAAGCAGGTGACGTGGCGCCTCAGTGATTTGCTGCCCGAAGCGTTTGCGTCGAACCATCTACGTGGAAGGATGTAAGTGGAATTGATTTCAACCCGGCTGAAAGTCGCCGGCCTTGTACTACTGACTGTCATAGTTGCCGCCTGCACCGAGAACCTGGACAACAGCGCCGGGTGTCCGTTGCTGTGCGTCGACCAGCAGGCCGGTGTCGAGACCGTCACACTCGACGTTGTCACTTTTGACAGCACAGTATCCGCGCTGACGGGACAAGGCACCGAACTTGGCCTCCTGCTGGCGACTCGCGGCGATTCGATAGACTCCCGCGCGATCATACGGTTCGATTCAATCCCTGCGCGGTTCACGAAGCCGGGATCGGACACCACCTCCATAGCCGTCACGACAGTCGACAGCGCTCTGCTTCGCTTTCGCGTTGATACTGTGGGGGGAAAGATTCCTGCCCAGGTCACGCTCGACATCTATGACGTAAACTCAGATGCGGCTGACAGTCTGATCGCCCCGGTTGCGGCGCTGTTTGTTCCATCGCGCCTTATCGGATCGCAGACCTACGCGAAGGCAGACCTCAAGGACTCGGTCACGTTCGCGTTGCCGTCGTCGGCCATTCTGTCGCACAAGGGCGGCCCGATGCGACTTGGCATCAGGGCGCGGGCGAGCCAGTCGGTTCAGCTCAAAATTCGCTCGACAGAGTACGGCGGAACTCCAACAACTCTGACGTATCGCGTTTCTCCCGACACGACGATCGCCAAGGTCGTTCTGACTCCGTATTCGAAGACTCCGGCCACGCAGCCGGCGCTGGCGCTCGCGCTTGCCGATTACACGCTTCTGGTCAAGGGCACCGCGACAGGACCCTCCACCGGCCTGAATATCGGAGGTCTGCCGGCGCGTCGTGTTTACATCCGCTTCAAGATACCGGTGTTCATTACCGACTCGGTTGACATCGTTCGCGCGTCCCTGCTTCTCACGCAGATACCAAACAATCAGATCGATCCGAACGACACCGTGTACGTCGTTCCGCATGTAGTTCTTGCTACCGACGCAGTGACGGATATCGCGAAAGCATCGCAGATAACCGCCGAAGCGAATCTGGACACACTGCGTGCTCATCCGGGCGCGTCGGGAGTGAGGTCGATTGAAATCGCGCAGATCGTCAGTCTCTGGCGCTCTACGGTGAATACGAACACTCCACGTGCGATCGTGCTCATCAGCGCGCAGGAAGGCGAGTCTCCGCTCGAGGCTCGGTTCTTTTCATTGGAAGGAACCCCGGCTCAAAGGCCAAAGCTTCGAATCACTTACTCCACCAGAAAGTCAAAGGGACTGCCGTGATGCGCCGCCTTCGAATTGCCGTAGTAGCGGCAGCATCGACACTGATTTCGTCCGGCGCATTTGCGCAGGGCACGCTGAGCACACAGGGTTTTGGTTATCCGCCCGGACAGTTGAGTGCTCGCGCCCTGGGCACCGGCGGCGGACTTGCCGAGTTTGATTTTGATACGCCGATCAACCCGTCGGCGATCGGGTTGTCTGGGGAGATGCGTCTCTACCTTCAGTATGAGCCGGAACTTCGAAAGTTATCCAACGGATCGGCGGCCTCGACCACCACGACGTCCCGTTTCCCGCTGATCTCCCTGCTTGTTCCGGCCGGAGCGCATGCGACGTTCGGTTTGTCTGCTTCGACGTTTCTTGACAGGTCTTCCACAACCAAGATCACGCGCACCCTGGACGTAGCCGGCGAATCTGTAGAGATCACCGAAACAAACCGTGTGCTGGGGTCCATCAACGACATTCGACTCGCCGGCGCTTACTCGGCAAACGAAAAGTTTCAGGCTGGTGTCGCCGGACACGTTTTCACGGGCCAGAACAAGAATTTCTTTTCGCAGACGTTTCCTGACACGCTGAAGTTCACGCCGATCAGCCAGACTACTACGCTCGGTTTCACCGGCTATGGCGTGTCGGGAGGGATCCTCGTGAGACCATCGCGCATCATCGGACTCGGATTGAGCGGAATGAAGGGAATGACGATCCGTTCGCGCGCCGGCGACACGCTCGTGAGCGAAGCGGACATTCCCGATAGAATTTCAGCGGGCGTCTCGTACGAAGGAATTCCAGGCTCCAGCATCTCGGCTCATCTCGCCCGGGAGACCTGGTCGAAATTGAACGGACTGGCCTCGCCGACCGGCGGCAAGGCGGCCGATGCATGGGACGGCGGTCTCGGCGTCGAAGCAATTGGGCCGCGCTTGTCGGACCGAACGACGATAATCCGGCTTGGGGCGAGATATCGGACACTCCCGTTTCTCGCCGCTGGTGACAAGGTGAAAGAACTTTCGTTCGCCGCCGGCCTCGGTGCCCAGTTCTTCAGAAACCGCGCCGCGTTCGATGTTACGCTTCAGCGCGCAATGAGATCGGCAGATGCATCGTCGCTCAGCGGCATCAAGGAGCGATCTTACATCTTCAGCTTCGGTTTGCGCGTCAGGCCATAGCGGACATGGGCGAGCAGGTGATCGAAACCGGCCCACTGGTGCTCGTCGCTGATGACGTAGTTGCCAACGTCGAGCTTCTCTTCGATCAACTGCACACGCTCGGCTATCGCACGATAGCTGCGTACGACGGGCCCTCTGCCATTGCGGCCTGCTTCGAGCACAATCCTGATATCTGCATTCTCGACGTGTCCATGCCGGCAGGTGACCTTGGCGTTGACACCCGATCAACCGGGTTCGAGGTGTGCCGTCGCATCAAGCGCGATCCCCGCACCTCGCGCATTCCGGTGATTTTCGTCACTGCGCTGAACGACACGGGTGATCGCGTCCGTGGAATCGAAGCCGGCGGTGACGACTTTCTCACCAAGCCCCACAATCGTCTCGTCCTTGGCGCAAGAGTTCGGAGCCTTCTCAAGCTGAAGGCGGCGACTGACGCACTCGAGAACAGCTACCGCAAGCTGCGCGAGCTGGAGAAAGTTCGTGACGACTTGATGAAGATGATCGTGCATGACCTCAAGAGTCCCCTCACGTCAGTGCTTGCAACTCTCGAGCTGCTCGGAGACGGAAGTTTTGGCCAGCTTACCGATGATCAGCGTCGCGCCGTGGGCGATGCAGAAGGCAAGTCCGAAGATCTTCTTGCGCTTATCGAGGACATCCTCGAGGTCGCAAGAATCGAGGAGGCAGCCGTGACGCTCGACCCCGAGGAAATCGCTCCAAAGGCTCTTCTCAGCGAGTTGATGTACGAGTGGGGACATCGTTTCCACCAGGAGAAGACGAATGCAACTTTCAACGTCGATGATGACACGCCGGTCTTCAATGCCGACAAGGTCCTGGTCAAGCGGGTGTTCTCGAATCTGATTCAGAACGCCGTTACTCACTCGTCGAAACCGATCGACCTCGTCATGAGCGCGCGGCAGTCGGGCGACGCCGTGCTTTTCACCTTTGCGGATAACGGGCCCGGGATTCCACCTGAGTATCACGAGGTGATCTTCCGGAAGTTCGGGCAGGTTGCGGGCGCGGGCGCACCGAAGGTTCGCAGCTCGGGGCTTGGCCTGACGTTCTGCAAGCTCGTCGTAGATCTCCATGGCGGGATGATCTGGGTGAACAGCAAGGAAGGCGAGGGAAGCCAGTTTTTCGTGCAAATTCCGATTGTTTCCACGCCAGGGCGAATATCGAGTGATTCAATTGCGACCGTCGCCCGCATTCGAGGCACCTCGCCCGAAAGCTGATGAAGGTTTTTCTCAAGACATACGGCTGTCGCGCGAACCATTACGACACAGAGGCTGTTCGGGGTATGCTCGCGCAGGCCGGCGTTGAGGAAGTAGACGACGCCGCCGAAGCCGATTTCGCCGTCTTCAACAGCTGCTCGGTAACGAGTGCGGCTGAATCAGACTTGCGTGCTGGCGTTCGACATACGGCGCGTATCAACCCGTCGATTCGGACAATCGTGATGGGGTGCGCTTCAGGTATTGCCCAGCGCGATGAATCACGGGCGCCCCTTGCGACCCTGCCCTCGGTAGAGAGCCTCGTGGTCGGCGGAGACGTAGGCGCCGTGGGGACCGCGCTTGGTGTTTCGCTCACGGCTGTGCGCGCGCCGGCGGTTCAGACAGGCGCGCGGGCGCTGCTGCGAATACAGGACGGCTGCGACGAGCACTGCACGTTCTGCATCACCACAACTTCCCGCGGCGAGAATCGGTCACGCAGCGCCGACGATATCATCGATGAGGCGAAGCGGCTCTCCGAAACGCATCCGGAAATTGTCGTGACCGGAATTCACATTGGTGGCTATGGCAATGATACCGGAAGCTCGCTCGGTGAGCTTCTCGCGAGATTGGTGAATGAGACCGAGTCAGTCCGGTATCGGCTCACCTCGATCGAAGCCACCGAAGTGAACGACAGGCTGGCGGAGCTTCTCACCAGTGACTCTGGTCGCGTGGCTCCCCATCTTCACGCGCCACTACAGTCAGGATCGGATCGCATCCTGAAGAGGATGGGCCGTTACTGGTACACGGCAGGTTCGTATTCGGAAGCTGTCAGGCGCTTGATCGGCGAGCGCGATGTGTTCGCCCTTTCCGGCGACGTGATCTGCGGCTTTCCCGGCGAAACCGACGACGATCATCAAGCGACCGTCGATCTGGTCCGTTCACTGCCGTTTACTGCGCTGCACGTATTCCCCTATTCTCCGCGGCCTGGAACCGCGGCCCTGCGTCTCTCCGGTTCCGTTCCGCCGAACGTTGCGTCGCGGCGTGCGAGCGAGCTTCGTGCGCTCGCGTCCAGGAAGTCGAGTGCATACGCCGCCAGACAGGGTGGGCGGCAGGCAGACGTGGTGGCGATCAGCAGAGGCGCCGGGCTGACAGAAGACTATCTTTCGGTGGCTATTTCTGACCACCGCATCGTCAGGCGCCAGCGCTTTTCTGCGACACTCGCGCTCGACGGCGACCGCCTCATCGCAATTCCCGACTCCACAGCAACAGAATGACCGAAGCCACCCGCCCGACGGTTTATATCGAAACCTACGGCTGCCAGATGAACGTCAGCGACTCCGAGCTCATGCTCGGCAAGATGGTCGCGTCTGGTTACGACGAGACGGATGCTCCGGACAACGCTGACTTGATTCTCCTCAACACCTGCGCGATTCGCGATCACGCGGAGCAGCGCGTGCTTGGTCGTTTGGGTGAGATGAAGAGCAGGATGAAGAAGGATGCGATTGTGGGCGTCACCGGCTGCATGGCGCAGCGACTAGGTCCGCAGATTCTAAAGCGCGCAAAGCATGTGAGCCTGGTGATCGGGCCGGATGGCTATCGCTCTTTGCCGTTGCTCGTGGAGAACGCGCAGAGAGGAGTTCGCGCGACTGCTGTTGATTTCGACCTCGAGGAGCATTACGAAGACTTCACGCCGCGCCGCTTTGACAAGGTGAAGGCGTGGGTCCCGGTTCAGCGTGGATGCGACTATCGCTGCACCTATTGCATCGTTCCGACCACCCGTGGGCCTGAGCGCAGCAGAAATCTGGACGAAGTAGTTCGCGAGACGCGCGAGATCGTGGCCGATGGAATGTCAGAAGTCGTTCTGCTTGGCCAGACAGTCAATTCCTACACCGACGGCACTCACGACTTCGCCGATCTGCTCCGGGCAGTGGGAGCCGTGGACGGAGTGAAGCGTCTGCGATTCACGAGCCCGCATCCCAACGACTTCAGCGATCGCGTGATTGCAGCGATGGCTGAGACAGACGCGGTGTGCGAGCATGTTCACCTGCCGATGCAGTCAGGCTCGACGAAAACGCTCAAACGCATGCTTCGTCGCTATTCGCGCGAAGGTTACTTCGAGTGCGTCAATCGGCTGAGGACGGCGATGCCTGGCCTCGCGATGACGACGGACATCATTGTCGGATTTCCCGGTGAGTCGGACGACGACTTCGAGGAGACTCTCAGTGCAGTTCGTCAGGTAGGCTTTGACGACGCGTACACGTTCAAGTTTTCCCCTCGCCCCGGGACGCCGGCGACGCGGATGCCCGAGAGCGAGATGATTCCCGACGACGTCGCGAGCGATCGTCTCGCGCAGTTGATCACAACTGTCCGGGCGGGCACGCGTGACAGGAACATGCAGTCGCTGGGTGAGCGTCGCGAAGTGTTGATCGAGAAAGAGGCGCGGCGCGGTGGCCTGCTCCAGGCGCGGACGCGTGACTTCAAGACAGTGATTGTTCCGGGTGAGAAGGACATGATCGGCACCTACGCGAACGTCGAATTGACTGGAACGACTGGCTCGACTTTCACAGGTGCAATCGTTCGCGAAAGGGCGTCGCTGCCAATGGCGGTTTGACGGCAGGGTTGTAGTACCGCAGTTGTCCGATGTCACGACTGTGATTTCGGCCACGCGAATTTCCCTCCAGTCGCCAGAGTGACACCGACTCGTAACGGAGATCGCGCTGCCGCTCATCGCCTCAGGTTACCTCTGGCTGGTCGTCGGACTGCTGCTGGGGTTTGCCGGCTTCGCGTGGATCGGACTTGTTGCGTGCGCCTTGATCCTCGGCTTGAGCGCAGTCAAAAAAGAAGCAAGGTTTGCGGCGTTCGCGTTGATGATGCTTGGCGGCGCAATCAGCGGCCTGCAGTCCGCAAAACCGGTTTATCAAAACCCGAAATCGGCCAGGCCCGAGCACAACACGGTCCTCGATGATACTCGAGCGGGAGCTGCACGCTCGATCGACAGGCTTTTCGGGCGTGATGCGGGAATGGCCAAGGCGCTGCTCATCGCCGACCAGCACGATATACCCCCGGAGGTTCGCGACAGGTACGCGCGTGCCGGGATGGTGCACATGCTGTCGATATCGGGATTGCACGTTGCAATAATTGCTGGCGCAGTTCTTCTGCTGCTTCAGATGATGCGCGTGCCTCGGGGAGCGGCATCGATTGCGTCAGTGTTCGTCACCGCAGTGTACGTCGCTGTCATTGGGGCACCTGCCCCCGCACTTCGCTCTGCAGTCATGCTCGCGATGGTCGCCGCATCGAAGTCCGCGCAACGACCCACGTCACCCTGGGCATCACTGGCCATCGGTGCGCTGATCCCTCTCGTCAGTCCAGGAACGGTTCTCGATCTTGGATACCAGCTTAGCGTCGTTGGAATTGCTGGACTTATCGCAAGCGCATCTCTTGGGCGGAGGCTCGTCGCTCCGCGGCTCGACGGCTGGAAGCAGAAAGTCGCGCGTGAGCTGCTGACGTCTGTCATCGCAACCTTGCTGACCGCGCCACTCATAGCCTGGTACTTCGGGCGAATCAGCCTGATCGCGCCGTTCGCGAATCTCGCCGCTGGCCCGGTGATAACACTTCTGCAGCCGACGCTTTTCCTCGCTCTCGTTACTGCGCCTGTTCCGGCAGTTGGTTCGTTCTTCGCGGCGGCGTGTCATCCCCTTCTGCTTCTGTTTGACGGAATTGCTGCGAGCGCCGCGTCGATTCCAGGAGCTTCGATCGATGTCGTTCCGTCGCTTTTTACAGTTCTGGCCGGCGGGGTGATGGTCATCGCTCTGCTCGTCGCGGCGATGAGTCGATACCCGATGAGGCCAGTCATCATCGCGGCCGGATCATTGAGTCTCGTTGCGTGGAGCCCGGCGCTCCATCTGCCGTATAGCGGTGATGTCGAGATGCACGTGCTCGACGTCGGGCAGGGGGACGCGATTCTCATACGAACTGACAGAGGCCGGTGGATTGTCTTCGACGCGGGGCGAATCTGGCGGGGAGGCGACGCCGGTCGCTCGACGATCATTCCGTACGTAATGCAGCGCGGCGGCGAAGTGGTGAGCTTCGTTCTTTCCCACGCCCATGCCGATCACATCGGCGGGGCAGCGTCTGTGATCAAGGCCCTTCGGCCTGCCACCTTCTGGGACGCCGCATTTCCACAGGGAAGCGTGGTCTATGATGACGCTCTCAGGGTGGCTCGAGCGGCTGGCGTCGAATGGCATCGCGTCCATCCAGGTGACTCCCTCACTTTCGACCGGGTGAGCGTGAGGTTCCTGGCGCCTGACTCAGCATGGACCGCGTCTCTGTCCGATCCCAATTCCGCCAGCACTATTGCGCTCGTCCAGTACGGCTCGAGCCGCTTTCTGCTTGTGGGCGACGCAGAACAGCCTGAGGAGGACTGGCTCATCGACCACGCGCGTGACGACCTGCACGCAGACGTCCTCAAGGTTGGACACCACGGAAGTTCGACCAGCAGCAGCGAGCGATTCCTCGCCGCCGTAAATCCTTCGCTTGCATTGATTTCAGTTGGCGCCGGGAATCTGTATGGCCACCCCTCCGCTGACGTCGTCGCCGCACTCGGCCGAGTTGGAGCCCGGGTCTTGCGAACCGATCGTGCCGGGACGATCCTCGTCCGAACGGACGGGCGTCACATCACCTACGAAGCCGCGGGCAAGACTTGGCGTATTCCGATGCAGCAATAAAAGGATTGGTGGGGGAGCATTTTGCCCTTCCGGAGGCACTTACAGAGCGCTACCCGGAGCTTCAAAGCCTTCGGTTCCGCCGAGGCGGCCTACCGCTCAAGGTGGGCGGCTGGATGCTCGGCCAGTCGACCGTTGCAGCCATAACGCTGGGCCGGACGATCTTCCTCGCCCCCACCACGCGTCTGGATCCAGAGCTGCTTCTGCACGAATTCCGACACGTTCAGCAGTTTTCCGAGCGCAAAATGTTTCCTCTTAGTTACATTTGGCAGAGTTTGCGACGGGGCTACTACGCAAACCGCTACGAGGCCGACGCGCGAACGTACGCGGCGGGCCGGCTCGGGCGCCAAACCGGCTCAGCATCCGATGAGGACGCATAACGTGGTGAAGCACACAGCTACCTCCGTAGTCACGATCGAGCGTTACATCATCGAGCAGGAGAAGCTTCACCCCGAAGCCACCGGTGAGCTGTCGGGCGTCCTGTACGACATGGCGCTGGCCGCCAAAATGATCGCCAACAAGGTCAGGAGTGCCGGCCTCGCGGACATCCTTGGCGCCACCGAAGACATCAACGTCCAGGGCGAGACTCAGCAGAAGCTCGACGTCCTCGCCAACGAGATAATCATCAAGGCGGTGGATCATGGCGGGCGACTCTGCGCCATGGCCTCCGAAGAAGAACCGGGAATCATCCACATCCCGGACAACTTCAAGTGCGGCAAGTACTGCCTCCTGTTCGATCCGCTCGACGGCTCTTCAAACATCGACGTGAACGTTCCCGTCGGGACAATCTTCTCGGTCGTAAAGAAGATCACCCGCGGATCCCGCGGCGACATGGAGGACATGCTTCAGCCCGGACGCAGGCAGGTCGCGGCCGGTTACGTGATCTACGGCTCGAGCACGATGATGGTGTACACGACAGGGCAGGGTGCTCATGGCTTCACTCTTGACCCGTCGATTGGCGAATTTCTTCTCTCGCATCCGAACATCCGAATTCCGCAAAGCGGCCGGTACCTGTCGGTCAACGATTCGTACGAGCGCCTGTGGTCGGAAGACGTTCGTGCCCTCATGCGTCGTTATCGCGGACTCGATGGACAGCGCGCTGCGATGAACGTCCGCTACGTCGGATCCCTCGTCGCCGACTTCCATCGCAACCTCCTGGGCGGCGGACTGTTCGCCTATCCGGCCAACTCCAAGAATCCCAAGGGCAAGCTGCGTCTCCTGTACGAAGCGAACCCGCTCGCGTTCATCGTCGAGCAGGCAGGCGGAGCGGCGACAAGTGGCGATACCCGGATCCTGGATATCGAGCCCAGGGATCTGCATCAGCGCTCGCCGCTTTACATCGGCAGCAAAGGCGACGTCGACATCGCACTTTCAATGATTGGCAAACCGGTTGCTGACGAGATGCCGCTAGCGGCGCTATGACGCCGGCCGGCGGCGATCCCGCCGACAAGCTTTCGCCGTCCGACATTCCTATAAGGACGGTCTACGGTCCCGATGATACACCAATCGATTACTCCAGCGACCTGAACGATCCCGGCCGCTGGCCTTTCACGCGCGGCGTTCAGGCGAGCATGTATCGCGGCCGTTTGTGGACAATGCGACAGTACGCGGGGTTCGGAACCGCGCGAGATACTAACGAGCGCTTCAAGCTCCTCCTCGCCGCGGGTCAGACAGGTTTGTCAGTCGCCTTCGACCTTCCGACGCAAATGGGCCTCGACTCCGATTCGCCGCGATCGCTCGGTGAAGTGGGCCGGGCCGGTGTAGCTATCGACAGCGTCGAGGACATGCATCAGCTGCTCGCTGATCTGCCGCTCGATACGGTTTCGACGTCGATGACTATCAACGCGACGGCGTCGACACTGCTCGCCATGTACATCGTTGTGGCCGAGGAGCGCGGAATCTCCCGCTCGAAGATCAGCGGTACGATTCAGAACGACATCCTGAAAGAGTATATCGCTCGCGGCACGTACATCTATCCGCCGGAGCCGAGCCTCAAGCTGATTTCCGAGGTGTTCCGTTTTTGCGCGGAAGAGGTTCCCAACTGGAATCCAATTTCAATCTCCGGCTACCACATCCGCGAGGCGGGAGCCACGGCAGTGCAGGAGCTCGCGTTCACGCTGGCGAACACGATCGAGTACGTGAAGCGCGCAATCGCCGCAGGACAGCCGGTCGATTCGTTCGCGCCGCGCCTTTCGTTCTTCTTTGCGTCGCACAACGACCTGTTTGAGGAAATCGCGAAGTTCCGCGCCGCGCGGCGGATGTATGCTCGCATCATGCGAGAGAGATTCGGAGCTGCAGACGCGAGCTGCAGAATGCGTTTTCACACGCAGACGGGCGGCGTTACGCTGACCGCCCAGCAGCCGTTGAACAACGTCGTTCGCGTTACTGTTCAGGCGTTGGCGGCGACGCTAGGTGGAACGCAGTCGCTTCATACGAATGGCTACGATGAGGCGCTCGCGCTTCCAACGGAGCTCGCGGCGACGCTTGCGCTGCGCACGCAACAGATCATCGCGCACGAGTCGGGAATCACGAATACTGTCGATCCACTTGCAGGTAGCTACTACGTCGAAAACCTCACCAACGAGCTCGAAAAACGCGCCACTGAGCTCATCGAAAAGTCCGACGAGCTGGGCGGATCGGAAGCTGCTATTGCCACCGGATTCTTTCAGGAGGAAATCGCCCGCAGCGCGTACGAGCATCAACTTCGCGTTGAAAGCGGGTCGACTGTGGTTGTGGGTGTGAACCGGTTCACCGACGGCGAGCCACCTCCCCCAATTCCGGCGCCCGATTTCTCGCGGCTAGAGCAGGACCAGCGGGCGACGCTTGCAGATATCAAGGCGCGTCGCGACAACGGAGTGGTGTCAGAGTGTCTGGCAGCGTTGGGAAAGGCCGCAATGGAAATGCTCGCGACGGATCACTCCGTTCCAATGATGCCCCTGATAATCGACGCGGTCCGCGCGCGCGCGACTGTTGGCGAAATCGCCGGAGCATTGGGCAACAAGTGGGGCCATTATGACCCGGGCGTCTGACTCCCGTTCGCGGTCAGTCGTATGGGACGGCTACGCGGAGTCGTGGCTAAGTCAAAAACCGCAGCAGGTCTGGAGACGCCATAGCGACGCACTCAATGCGCGGCTTATCCGCCGGTGGCTTCCGTCGGAGCCAATGGATCTCATTGTAAAGACCGACCTGTTCGACGAGGCTGTTACCGGCGGCCTGTACACTACTTTGCTGGAGCGGGCTCGCCGCGTCGCAGCGCTCGATATCTCTCCAATTGTTGCCTTGGCCGCCCGAGCGAAGCATCCGGCGATGCTCACCTTTGGTGCCGACGTCCGAGACGTACCGCTGCAGGATCAGTGCGCAGACGCGGTAGTCTCACTCTCCACGCTGGATCACTTCGATTCCGTGGAACACATCCCGCTCGCGCTCCGGGAGATTCACCGGATTCTCAGGCGTGACGGCATGTTGATAGTCACCATGGACAATCCGCAGAACCCGATTCTGGCGATCCGAAACAGGATTCCGTTCTCGGTTACGCACCGGGCGGGCCTCGTTCCCTATCCGATTGGGCAGACTCACAGCATTCGCTCAATGAGCCGGTTGATCCAGGAGTCCGGCTTCGACGTGCTCGATCGAACTGCGATCATGCATGCTCCGCGACTGGTGGCGATTCAGTCGTTGAGGTTTGCGAGCGACAACAAGGGACGTGCGAGTCAGGCGCTCGGCAAGACACTGATGGCATTTGAGATGCTCGAGAAACTTCCCACACGCTACCGTACCGGACATTTCATCGCGATTCGCGCAATCAAGGCGGACATATGAACAAGGGATTTGTAACAGGCCTGGCCTGGATCGTTGCAACCGCTGCATCGAGCCCCGCGCCGCCGTCGACATTGCGACTCGATTTCTACCATACGGGCGGAAAAAGCGGAGAGGTCTTCAGCGTCGACAGGGTCGTCGTTGAGCCACTCCCCTGGGCCGGCGCAGCGGGCAGAAACGTCGACAGCTCGGGCCTCGGCAGCTACCGGTTCGAAGTTCGGGATCTAACAGGCAGGGTTCTATACTCGCGCGGGTACTCTCCGATCTACGCGGAGTGGATGACGACGGGCGAAGAGCAGACGCGCAATCAGACTTTTCACGAGTCACTCCGCTTTCCCACTCCTTCGACGAAAGTGGATGTTGTCGTGTTCAGGCGTGACGAAAAGAACCGGTTCGCTGAAGCGTGGCGCACGCGCATCGATCCCGCGAGCATGTTCGTGGACCGCTCAACGCCACCCCGGTACACGCCAATCGAGGTCGAGCGGCACGGCGACCCGTCGAAGAAGGTGGACGTTCTGCTCCTCGGGGACGGCTATACCGCGGCTGAGTGCGGGGTGAAGTTTCGCCGGGACGCCCGAAGGATGGCTAATGCGCTCTTTGCGGTAGAGCCGTACAAGAGTCGTCGCACGGACTTCAATGTGTGGGGCATCTGCCCACCGTCGCCCAAGTCCGGTATCTCGCGCCCGTCAACGGGCGTACACATCGCGACTCCGGTTGGAGCCACATATGACGTATTCGGCTCGGAGCGCTACGTCCTCACGATGGACAACCGGGCATTTCGTACGATCGCCTCGAATGCTCCATACGAGTTCGTGACGATTATGGTGAACAGCAAGACGTACGGCGGCGGTGGGTTGTATAACATCTACTCCACGGTCGCGGTTGATAACGAATGGGCGCACTACCTGTTCATCCATGAATTTGGCCATCACTTTGCCGCGCTCGCAGACGAGTATTACACGTCGCCGGTGGCGTATCAGACTCCGGCTACGATCATCGAGCCGTGGGAGCCAAACGTCACGGCACTGCTCGACCGAAGCAACCTGAAATGGAAGGCTCTGGCCACACCTGGTGCTCCAATTCCAACGCCATGGCCAAAAGCCGAGTTCGAGGTTTACTCGCGCGCGTTGCAAGCCCGACGGGCGAAACTCCGCGCGGACCGTCGACCGGAGTCCGAGATGTCGGCGCTCTTCCGGGAAGAGCGTGCTTTCGACTCGACCCTCTTTGCCAGATCTCCAAACGCGAAAACCATCGGCGCGTTTCAGGGGGCGAACTACGATGCGAACGCCTTCTTCAGGCCCGCGATCGACTGCATCATGTTCACACGCGACAACGTTCCTTTCTGCCCGGTGTGTCGGAAGGCAATTCAGGACGTAATAGACGCCCACACCTAGACCGCGGCCTCAGCCCTGGGACCGCAATGTCCGCCCAAAGGTTGAGAAGGGGGCATGGTTCGCGGTAACTTTGAAGGTTCGCGCCCCAAAGGTCGTCCTCCAGAAATGCCGAATGCCGCTGTACGAATTCCGGTGCCCCGATGGGCATGACTTTGAAAAGTTCTATCGCTCGATAGGATCCGCCGCCGCCGAAGAAAAATGTCCGGTCTGCGGTGCTGTCGCCGTGCGTCTCATGTCGACGGCGGGTCTCGTCTTCAAGGGTTCGGGCTTCTACATCACCGACTACGGCAAGGACGGCAAGAAGGCTGAGCGAGAGGCGGCTTCGCTCGCGGCGACCGCCGATAAGAAGAAGGCCGACAAGGAATCATCATCGTCGGATTCTTCAGCCAAGACGGAGACCACTTCGACCGACTCAAAGCCCGCAGCAGCCGAGTCAACGGCCAAGCCGGCGGCCGAGCCGAGCGCGAAGCCGGCAGCGAGCACGACCGAATCGAAGCCGGCCAAACCGGCGGCGCCAAAAGCAAAGCCAACAAAGACCGCATGAGCTCTGAAGATCTGATCCGCGCGGAGCTGATCGCTGCCGCGCGCGAGCTTGGTGCGGCCGATCCAATCGAGCCCGCGCTCACGAGGCCGGGTGACGCGTCATTTGGCGACTGGTCGACGAACCTGGCGATGACACTTGCTCGTCCGCTGAAGAAAAGACCGGCCGAGATCGCCGGTCTGCTTCGCGACAGGATGAAGCTGTCGGCCGCCGGCGTCGAGAGCGTAGACATCGCTGGACCCGGTTTCATGAACTTCCGTCTCGACCCGAAGCTCATCGCCGAGGGCGTGCGCGAAGTCATCGGCGGCAATGAGAGCTTTGGAAAGTCGGATGTCGGCAGGAACGAGCCAGTGAACGTCGAATTCGTTTCTGCGAATCCAACGGGCCCGCTCCACGTCGGACACGGAAGACAAGCTGCACTCGGCGACGCGATCTCGACGCTTCTCGAATGGACGAGCTGGAAAGTGTCGCGCGAGTTCTACTACAATGACGCCGGCGTGCAGATCGAGAACCTGGCGAAGAGCGTGAAGGCGCGCATCGACGCAATCGGCAGCGATGATGCCGTGATTCCTGAAGGCGGATACCACGGGGAGTACATTCGCGAGATCGCCGAGCGATATGCGGAAGCGCACCCGCTTAAGGCCGGCGAAGAAGCGGACATGGATTCGATCCGCGAGTTCGCTGTCGCGGCATTAAGAAAAGAGCAGGACCTCGATCTCCAGGCCTTCGGCGTGAAGTTCGACACGTATTATCTCGAGTCGTCACTGTACACCGACGGCAGGGTAGAGGAGGTCGTGCGCAAGCTGAATGAAAAGGGCATGACGTACGAGTCCGACGACGCACTCTGGCTGAAGACGAGCGAGTTCGGCGACGACAAGGATCGCGTCATGCGGAAGCGCGACGGCACGTACACGTATTTTCTCCCGGATGTTGCGTATCACGTGACGAAGTGGGAGCGTGGGTTCCATCGTGCCATCGACGTGCAGGGAGCCGATCATCACAGCACCGTAACCCGCGTGCGCGCGGGGCTTCAGGCGCTCGACATGGGCGTGTCGAAGCTTTACCCGGAATACGTGCTTCATCAGATGGTGACAGTGATGAAGAGCGGGGAAGAGGTGAAGATCTCCAAGCGCGCCGGCAGTTACGTAACCGTGCGCGATCTCATCAACGAAGTGGGCGGCGACGCTGTCCGATTCTTCTTCCTGATGCGAAAGAGCGATTCACAGCTCGTGTTCGACATCGACGTCGCGCTCAAGCAGTCGGAAGAGAATCCTGTCTACTACGTGCAGATGGCGCACGCACGCATGTGCGGGATCTTCCGCGTCGGGGAGATCGATCGCGAAAGTTTCGATGTGTCGAGCATAGACCTTTCTCCGCTTCGCGAGCCGGAGGAGCAGGAGCTCATCAAGGCTCTCGTCGATTTTCCTGACGTTGTTGCATCAGCGGCCGAATCGCTGGAGCCGCATCGCATAGCGACGTACCTCACCGAGACCGCCCGCCTAGCGCACCTCTGGTATCACAAGCACCACGTTCTCAACGAACCTGAAGAGATCATGACTGCACGCCTCGCGCTCGCACGCGCAGCCCAGATAGTGATTCGCAATGGACTTCGTATTCTCGGGATCAGCACGCCCGAGCGCATGTAACCGCGCCAAACGCCAACTTCACCCAGACCAACTTCAATGACCGTTCTCGTCGTCGGCTCCGTCGCTCTCGATTCTGTTGAAACGCCGTTCGGCAAAGCCGATGACGTGCTTGGCGGATCGGCAACTTTCTTTTCGTCCGCGGCAAGCATTCTGACGCCGGTGCAGCTCGTCGGAGTGGTCGGCAGTGATTATCCGATTGAAAAGCTCGAGCCGCTCGAGGCACGCGGCGTCGACCTCGCCGGGCTCGAGCACGCCGATGGCCCGTCTTTTCGCTGGCGCGGCCGATATTCCCACGACCTCAATTCAGCGGAGACGCTAGAGACGCAGCTTGGAGTATTCTCGCGGTTCAGCCCGAAGATTCCCGAACAGTTCCGCAACGCCCCCTTCGTGTTCCTCGGCAACATCGACCCGCGCCTTCAGCTCGACGTGCTGAAGCAGGTCAACAAACCAAAGCTCGTCGCCTGCGACACGATGAACTTCTGGATTCAGAGCCGGCGTACGGACCTCATCGCGCTACTGGAACACGTGGACCTCGTCACGCTCAACGACGGCGAGGCAAGGCAGCTCACTGAGAAGGTGAATCTCACTCAGGCCGCGAAGTGGATCATGGAACACGGCCCGAAGACAGTCATCATCAAGAAGGGCGAGCACGGCGCGTTCATGTTCACCAAAGACAGCATCTTCTTCGCGCCGGCCTTCCCGCTGGAGAGTGTCTTCGATCCAACCGGCGCTGGCGATTCATTCGCTGGCGGTTTCATCGGATACCTCGCACGCACGGGCGACCTGAGCGAAGCGAACATGCGCCGGGCCGTGATGTATGGCTCCGCGATGGGCTCGTTCGCAGTTGAGAAGTTTTCTACAGAGCGTCTGATGACGCTGACCCGCGGGGAGCTCGACGCGCGCATCCGCGAGCTCAAGCAGCTGGTCTCATTCGAAGAGGAAATGCCGGCGTGACCGACGACGCCCGTCACTATCGAAGTGCGGGCGTTGACCTGCGCGCTTCAGACGAAGCGAAGTCGCGCATAGCGCGTCTCGTATCATCGACCGCGACGTCAGGCTCAGTTGGAAAGTTTGGCGGCTTCGGCGGAATGTTTCGCGTTCCTCCCGGAATGCGCGCGCCGATTCTGGTATCAAGCGCGGATGGTGTCGGCACGAAGCTGAAGGTCGCAATCGAAACGGGCCGGAACGACACCGTCGGTCACGATCTGGTGAATCACTGCACCAACGACATTCTGGTGCAGGGCGCGATACCGCTGTTCTTCCTGGACTACGTCGCGTTTGGGAAGCTGGACCCGAAAGTCGTCGAAGCTGTCGTCGCGGGAATTGCCGCTGGTTGTCGCGAGAATGAATGTGCTCTCGTCGGCGGCGAGACAGCGGAGATGCCGGGATTGTACACTCCGCCCGACTATGATCTCGCCGGATTCATTGTCGGCGCTGTGGAAGAGAACGAAATCCCCGGATCGCAGCGCGTGCAATCAGGCGACCTGTTGATCGGTCTCGAGAGCTCGGGACTTCACACCAACGGGTATTCCCTCGCGCGAAAAATCGTGAGTGAGAATATGAGACTCGGTTACGACGATTCGTATCCGGGAATGGACGTAAGTGTCGCTGATGCACTCCTTTCGATTCATAGATCTTACTTGGGCGCCCTGAGGCCGTCGCTTCCGCAGATACACGCGATGGCGCACATCACTGGCGGCGGATTGCCCGGGAATCTGGACCGAAGCCTGCCGGATGATTTCGATGCCGTTATCGATGCGGGATCGTGGGAAATTCCGCCGCTGTTCTTAGGACTGGAACACGCAGGCGGCGTATCCCGGGACGAGATGTATCGCGTGTTCAACATGGGCGTTGGCATGGTCGTTGTTGCATCCGACGAAGACGCCGATGAAATCATCGGCAGGGCACGCGTTGCCGGCGTGACAGGATGGGTGATGGGCGACATTCGGTCAGGGAGCGGAAACGTCATTATCTCATAGCGAGCCTGTCGATACAAAGCTGATGGACGAGGCCTTCATGGCTCACGTAATCAGTCTCGCCCAGCTGGGGTGGGGACAGGTTGCGCCCAATCCACTGGTCGGCGCGATCGTCGTCAAAGACGGCGAGGTCGTTGGCTCTGGTTATCATTCGAGGTTTGGTGACCCTCACGCCGAGGTCGTTGCGCTGAATGAAGCCGGGCCGCGCGCGAGCGGAGCAACGCTTTACGTGAATCTCGAGCCGTGCAATCACTACGGTAAGACTCCACCCTGCACGAAGACGATTATCGACGCAGGCATTGGGCGCGTCGTGCTCGCGAGTCGTGATCCCAATCCCGTTGCATCCGGCGGAGCCGAGAGGCTGAGAGCCGCAGGTATTACGGTTGACTTCGATGTTTGCGAAAGTGAGGGGGCCGAGATCAACGCCGCGTTCTTCAATTCGTTCAAGTCAGATCGTCCATGGGTAACACTGAAGCTCGCGGTGTCGCTGGACGGGTCGATCGCTCCGGCCGATCGAAAAACTGCAATGATCACCAGCGACAAGTCACTCGAGGTCGTGCATCGGATGCGCGCGCAACATGACGCGATTGCAGTTGGTGCAGCTACCGCCGCGGCGGACGATCCCCAACTCACTGCCCGGTCAGATCCGCCGCCTCGAGTTCCACCCACGCGCATAGTCTTCGACAGAGCGGCGAAATTGTCGGCGCAGAGCAAGCTGGCTAAAACCGCGAAGAAGGTTCCGACTCTGGTGATTACGGGTGAGACGACGGCGTTGCCAGCGGATCTGGCGAATCAGGGTGTCGAACGCCTTCCGGCTCATGACCTGGCCGACGCGCTACAAAAACTCAAAGCTCGCGGCATTATCTCATTGATGGTGGAGGGCGGCGCGGGGCTGGCGGCTTCATTCCTTGCATCGGGCTTTGTGGATCGCCTCGTGATCTTCGAAGCTCCAATCATCCTGGGCAGTGGATCGCTCAATGCATTTTCGGGAATCGCCGGTCAATCCGTTCACGACGCGCCCAGATTTCGCGTCCTCAGCAGCGCCAGAATCGAGAACGACGTGATGACCACCTACGCAATCGAGAAAGACTGAGTGTTCACGGGAATAGTCGACGTGGTGGGTTCGATCAGCGTCGTGAAGCGCACCGGCGCGGGAGTCGAGCTGACGGTCGAGTGCGACTACACGGACCTCGTGGCGGGAGAAAGCATTGCGCTCAATGGGGTCTGCCTGACGGTGCGCGAGTGCGGCGTCGGCTGGTTTACCGTTGCAGCAGTAGTTACGACTACTGGCCGGACAACGATCGGATCCTGGACGACCGGCCGGCGCGTGAACCTTGAGAGGGCCATGAAAGCCGACGCCAGATTCGGAGGTCACATAGTCCAGGGACACGTGGACGCAGCTGCAACGATTACCAAAATCGAGAGGCAGGGCGATGCTGTCCTGATCGACATTAATCTGCCTCCGGGCCTCTCGGAAACACTTGTTTTACATGGTTCCGTGACTGTTGACGGGGTCAGCCTGACCGTTAACGCCATGAATGGTGATAAGTTGCAGATATCGATCATAGAATACACCTGGACCCATACCAACTTCGCCGATCTCAAAGAGGGCGATCAGGTCCAGGTCGAGACAGACGTAATTGGAAAGTACGTGCAGCGCATCGTCGCTCCGTACATGAACAAAGGATAAAGCCATGGAATTCGGGACAGTCGAACAGGCAATTGCCGACATAAAGAAGGGGAAGATGATCCTCGTTGCGGACGATGAGGATCGCGAGAACGAAGGCGATCTGATTTGTGCCGCCCAGCTCATCACGCCCGAGCTCGTCAACTTCATGATAAAGAAGGCGGGGGGCTGGATCTGCCTCGCCCTCACGGGAGAGCGGGCTGACCAGCTTCGCCTGCCCCAGCAGACCGAGCACAACACTGAAGAACAGCGCACCGCGTTCACTGTCAGCATCGATGCCGCGCCACGATTTGGTGTTACCACCGGGATCAGCGCGCAGGATCGTGCGCGCACGATTCAGGTTGCTGTCGATCCCGCAACGGTTCCAGCTGACCTGAGACGGCCCGGGCACATTCCTCCGCTGCGCGCACGCGATGGCGGAGTGCTGCAGCGCGTTGGGCACACGGAAGCCGCAGTCGATCTCGCTCGCCTTGCAGGACTTTTCCCGGCCGGCGTCATTTGCGAAGTGCTGAACGAAGACGGGACGACTGCAAGACGCCCGCAGCTCATGGAATTTGCGGAAAAGCACAACCTGACGTTCATCACCGTCGCGCAGCTTGTCGCATATCGCCTGCAGTCCGAGCGACTCGTTCACCGCGTCGCCGAGGCCAGGCTGCCAACTGAATTCGGCGTCTGGAAAGTGATCGGTTACAAGAACGACGTCGACACGCACGAGCACATTGCGCTCGTCTACGGCGATATCTCCAATCCTGACGAGAGCGTGCTCGTGAGAATGCACTCCAAGTGTCTCACCGGCGACGTCTTTCACTCCCTCCGCTGTGATTGCGGATGGCAGCTCCACACCGCGATGCAGAAGATCGAGAATGAAGGTCGGGGTGTGGTCGTCTACCTCGACCAGGAAGGACGCGGAATCGGCCTGCTAAACAAGCTCAAGGCATATGAGCTTCAGGACACCGGCTCTGACACTGTCGAAGCGAACGAGCAGCTGGGCTTCAAGCCCGACCTTCGCAACTACGGAATCGGCGCGCAGATCCTTCTCGACCTCAAGTTGAAGAAGATCCGTCCGCTGACGAACAATCCGCGGAAGCTCGTCGGACTCGAAGGCTACGGACTGGTTGTAGAAGACAGGGTCGCGATCGTTTCCCCGGAAACCGACGAGAATTCCGGATACCTCGACACCAAGCGCGCAAAGCTCGGCCACCTTCTGGCTTCCTGAATGGCTGAAATTTCAGGCAATCCCGCTGGATCAGGCCGCCGCATCGCGGTCGTCGCAAGCAGGTTCAATGAGACAGTAACGCGACCACTGGTGGATGGGGCGCTCGATGCGCTCGTACGACACGGCGTCGCATTCGACGACATCGACATCATCTGGGTCCCCGGAGCCTGGGAGCTTCCACTCGCCGCACGGCACGCGATGGCCAGCGATCGGTACGAAGCGATTGTCGCGCTCGGCGCGGTGATCCGCGGCGACACGCCTCACTTTGATTTCGTGGCGGGTGAGGCGTCGCGCGGCCTGGCAGACGCTTCACGCGATTCCGAGATCCCCCTGGGCTTTGGGCTGCTTACCTGCGACACGATGGAGCAGGCAATGGCTCGCTGCGGCGGAGAGCACGGCAACAAAGGCTGGGACGCTGCGCTCGCCGCTCTCGAGATGGCCGACCTGATGAGTCAGATGGACGTACCCGATGAGGGTTGAAACCCGAGGGCGGGCACGTGCACTCCAGGCACTGTATGCGTGGGACATGCGAGCAGGACAGGATCTGACTCGCGTTGCCGTTCGCGTCTGGGACGACCTTGCCGTCAGCCCCGAAGAAAGGAAATTCGCGAGCGGAATCGTGCGTACAGTTGCGAGCTCTCACGAAGAGCTCGACGCGGCGTTGATGGCCGTGACCGACAACTGGCGTCTCGAACGACTCGGTGCAATTGAGCGATCGGTGCTCCGCCTCGGAGCGGCCGAGCTGAGACGCGGCGAAGCTCCGCCGCGCGTTGTGATCCAGGAGGCGGTGCGGCTCGCCGAGCGCTTCGGATCTACCGCCAGCGCGCGCTTCGTGAACGGAGTGCTGGACGCATACGCGCGGCGGGCCGGCGTTCTTTAGTGCGAATCCTCGTCGTCAACTGGAACGATAAGGAGAATCCGTTCGGCGGCGGCGCTGAAGTACACCTGCATGAAATCTTTGGACGCATCGCGTCTTCAGGGAACCGCGTCGATCTGCTCGCCAGCGGCTGGTCCGGATCCAATCCCCGCGGCTTCGTAGATGGAATAGACATCCATCGTGTTGGAACACGGTACACTTTCCCGTTTCACGCCAGACGATACTACCGCGACCGCCTCGCGGCTCAGCATTACGATGTGATCGTCGAGGATCTCAACAAGATCCCGCTGTACACGCCGCGCTGGGGAAAAACGAAAGTAGTGGCCCTCGTCCACCACTTGTTCGGTCCAACGATCTTCCGTGAAGCCATGCCGCCGATGGCTGCCGCCGTCTGGATTGCGGAGCGCGGGATTTCATCGGTTTACCGCGGCATTCCATTCGAGGCTGTCAGCGAAAGCACGGCGGAGGACCTTGAGGCCCGCGGAATTCCCCGCAAGAGCGTGAAGGTCATATACAACGGGATGGACACGGAATTCTTCATGCCGGAGCCCGGGTCCAGATCTCCGTTTCCTCTTTTTTCGTACGTTGGCCGTCTCAAGCGTTACAAAGGCGTCAATCTTATCCTTCAAGCCTTTGCAAAGGTCGACATTCCGGGTTCCAGGCTCGAAATTGCCGGTGCCGGCGATTTTCGGGATCAGCTGGAGGAACTTACCGACAAGCTGAATCTGCGGGACCGTGTCCGTTTCCTCGGCTACATCTCGCCGGAAGAAAAGCGTGATTTGCTGAGGCGTTCGTGGGCGACGGTTTTCGCATCACCAAAGGAGGGCTGGGGACTTACAAACCTCGAAGCACAGGCCTGCGGTACTCCGGCTATTGCGAGTAATTCTCCGGGCCTTAGGGAATCATTGATCGACGGCGAGACAGGATTTCTGGTTCCGCATGCCGACACGGTTGCTCTGGCGGCCGCAATGAAGAAAGTTGCAACATCGAGAGACGTTGTTGAGAAGTTCGGCTCGGCGGGCAGGCGTTTTGCCGAGACGTTCACGTGGGATCGGGCAGCAGCAGAAACACTTTCGCACCTGCAGCACGTGGTGCAACGAGGCAAATAGTCAGTGGAAATTATCTTTCACGCACATCACGCCACTATCTCCGACTCGATGCGCAGACGCGCCGAAGCCGGAGTCCGTCGTATTGGCCGCCGCATTGGACGCGCGGTTGACGCGGTCATACGGTTTGAGCAAGATGGTCCGGTGAAGCGAGTCGAAGTCGTGCTGCACGCCCCGTCAAAACGCGATCTGGTCGCGCGGGCTGAGTCCCGGTATTTCGGACTCGCCCTAACCGCCTCGCTCGATCGATTGAGCGCCCAGGCCCGGTCGCTTGGCAAGGCAAGCGTGATTAAACGTACTCGCGCCGCGAGGCTGGCGGCGGAGGCGTGAGCCGTTCGCTAAACGTCCGACAATTCCTCGAACGGGCCGGCGAATCGTGCTGTCTTCATGACCTGAACGGCGGCATTGGCCTCGACCGGATAATTCCCAATGCCGACATATCGAGTCCCGGCCTCGCGCTGGCCGGGTATGTAGGTCGTTTCGTTGCCGAGCGACTCCAGGTGCTGGGGGAAACCGAAGTCACGTACCTGTACTCGTTGAGTGCAGAAGAACGCGAAAACATCGCGCAGAAATTTTTCAGCTTTCCGATTCCCGCGGTAATTGTCACGAAAAAACAGGACCCGCCGAAAGAGCTGAAAGAAGCCGCTGCTGCGGCGGGCATCGCGCTCCTCCAGACGGAGCTCAAGACTGCTGAGTTCTACAGGCGCATAAAGCCTGTGCTCGAAGCCGAGTTCGCGGAGACGACGACGCTTCACGGTTCACTCGCTGACGTGTTCGGTGTCGGCCTGTTCTTCACGGGCCAGAGCGGGATTGGCAAATCCGAATGTGTTCTCGATCTCGTCGAGCGTGGGCACCGCCTTGTCGCTGACGATCTGGTGATAGCAAAGCGTCGCGGCAACGACATCGTGATCGGGCGAGGCCACGAGCTTTCGCGTCATCACATGGAAATCCGCGGCATCGGCCTTATCGACGTAAAGCACATCTTTGGCGTGCGTGCCGTGCGCCAGCAGAAGCGCATCGAGGTAGTCGTCCGTCTCGAGGAGTGGGACCAGAACGCAGTTGTCGAGCGTACCGGTCTCGACGTTCAGTACACAACGATGCTTGGCGTCCAGATCCCGATCATCACCGTTCCGCTGAATCCCGGGAAGAACATTACGGTTATCGCCGAGGTGATCGCGTTGAATCACCTCCTGCGTTACTCCGGGATCAACACCGCCGAAGCATTCAACGAACGACTGATCGGACGAATGAAAAAGGCTGCGGCGGGCAACGTTCGGGACTATTTGCAGGAAGATGACGAGTAGCAGCGGTGACGAGACTATCGGCAGCGACAACGCTCCGCGCGCGATTGTAGCGGGACACGGATCGCTTCCGCAGGGTTTGGTAAACGCCGTCGATTGCATTTCAGGCCGAGGCTCTGATTTTCTGGTTTTCTCGAACTACGGCCTCACGGGCATTGATATCGAGGAGAAGCTTCGCGAGGAGGCTGCGCTCCACGGCATCAAGGTGTTCTTCACTGACTTGCCAGGTGGAAGCGCAACTGTCGCAGTGCGCCGAATGATGCGCACTGACTCAGCCCTCGTTCTCGTGACTGGCGCAAATCTCAGCACGCTTCTCGAGTTTGCGTTTCAGACGGAAGCCTCGCCGGCAGAGGCAGCGAAGGCGGCGGCTGACAAGGGAAGGGGAACTCTCGTCGCATTTGGTGACGGTGAGGCGAAGCCAGTCGTTCCGACAGGTGATCGCTGATGTCGGTTGCGCTTTATCGAATCGATGACCGCCTGATTCACGGCCAGGTCGTGGTTGGCTGGGGACAGCCGCTCAACATCGGCTTCATCGTCCTCGTCGACGACAACGTAGCGTGCTGCGATTGGGAACAGGATCTCTATCGAATGGGCGTTCCACCCGAAATGGAGCTCTTTTTCGCCGATGTTCCCTCGGCGATTCGTGACCACCACAAATACTTGACCGATCCACGTCGCGGAATCGTCGTCACTCCCGACATCGAGACAATGCAGCGACTCGTTCAGGGCGCAGGGACAATCCACGATGTGAACGTCGGCGGGATCCACCATCGGGTAGGCCGAACGCCGCGATTGCGCTACGTGTTCCTCACTCCGGATGAAGAGCAACAGCTGGCTGCGCTCGCAGAAGGCGGCGTCAAGGTTTCTGCGCAGGATGTCCCGAACGCGCGCCAGGTCGGCCTTCAGGAATTGCTCACCTCGAGAGCCCCGGAAGAACGTACCGCATGATTCTGGTTGACCTGTTGCCGATTGTCATGCTCGGGGCATTTCTCGGAATGGATGTCGTGACATTTCCGCAGGCTATGATCTCGCGCCCGATTGTAGCGGCGACAGTTGCCGGCGCTTTTCTCGGGAACGCTCTCGCCGGATTGGTCATGGGTGCGATTCTGGAGCTGCTCGCGCTGGAGATGCTGCCGTTCGGTGCGTCGCGGTATCCGGAATGGGGATCGGCGAGCGTCGTTGGCGGAGCCCTTTACGCATCGAGCTGGGGCGATCCGCCGGGCGCGCTTGCGGCGAGTCTCCTCGGCGCGCTTGTCACTGCGATGGTGAGCGGCTGGTCGATGGTGAGGCTCCGCCGCCTCAACGCGGCGAGAGCGACGCGCCTCCGCCCTCAACTCGACGCGGGCTCAGCCAGGGCGGTGACGAGTCTTCAGCTGTTCGGGCTTACCGGCGACCTGGTTCGCGGCGGGCTCGTGACATTGGGTGGAATGCTGGCATTTGGTTGGCTGACCGGGGAAATCGCGCAACGATGGGGAACTGACGGACGTGACACTCGCGCGGCGGTTGTCGCCGTCGTTGCCGCCGTCGCTGCAGGTGCTGTCTGGAAGATCTTCCATTCGGTGCCAAAAGCGCGGCTGCTGTTTGTCGGCGGTCTCGTTATCGGCGCAGTTCTGGTGGTCAGCCGATGACCACCACTCCAGGGACGAGCGCGGTTACGAGCGGAACGCTTCCGCCGTGGATATGGGTGAAGATGTATCTACGGCTCTTTGCTGTTCAGGGCTCGTGGAACTACGAGTCTCTCATCGGCAACGGAATCGCATTCTGCATGGAACCGGCGCTGAGATTGCTGCCGGGCGGCAACAAGGGAGATCGCTATAGCGAGGCACTCGGACGTCATGCCCGCTACTTCAACGCCCATCCGTATCTCGCGGGAGTTGCGGTTGGCGCTCTCACGCGTGCGGAGCTAGACGGCGTGGCGCCCGCGATGATCGAGCGATTCCGCACCGCTCTCGGCGGTCCGCTCGGAAGCGTTGGAGACCGTCTGGTCTGGGCCAGCTGGCTGCCTCTCTGCTCGCTGCTTGCCCTCGGAGCCTTTGGCTTTGGCGCGCGACCCCTTCTGGTCATTGCTATCTTCCTTGTGACCTACAACCTCGGCCACTTTTCTCTGCGAGCATGGGGACTTCGTGTTGGCTTTCGGAAGGGATTGCGGGTGGCCGACGCACTCGGTCATCCGGTGCTCCGCCGCGGCCCGCAGGTTGTGGGGAGCACAGCAGCATTGCTCGCGGGGGCCGCTATTCCACTGGCCGCCAGCCGCCTGATTGGCGACGGACGGCTGCTGGCCGCTCAGATAATCCTGGTTGCAATGGTGGGCGGAGTTCTTTTCGCTCGATTTGGTGGAAGAATCGAGGGTTGGCGGTTTTCCCTCGCCCTCCTCGCGCTGTTCGTTCTCTTCTCGGTGATTCGCTAATGGCTGAACGCAGCGCTCGGATTGTCAACAAGCTTGGAATTCATGCTCGCCCCGCGGCCGAGATCGTCAAGACGGCGTCGAGGTTCAAGAGTGATATCGTCATCATCCGCGACGACCTCGAAGTGAATGCCAAGAGCATCATGGGTGTGATGATGCTCGCCGCCGAACATGGGTCGTCCATCAACGTTCGTGCAGAAGGCGACGACGCAGAAGCCGCCCTCGATGCGATCTGCAAAGTCGTAGCTGATGGATTTGGCGAATAGATGACAAGCGAGCGCGCGGTGATGGAAGGCAAGATGATCGGCATGCCTGCATCACCAGGCATTGTCATCGGCAATGTCTTTATCCTCCTCTGGGAAGTTCCGGAGGTTCCGAACCGCATTGTTGCCGACGAGCAGATTCCAGCCGAGATCGCACACTTCCACAACGCCCTCGAGAAAGCGAAGCAAAAGCTCGAGCACGTCAAGGATCGCGCCGAGCGCCATGCGGGCAAGCAGGAGGCTGCGATCTTTGAGGTGCAGGTTGCAATCCTGTCCGATTCAGAGCTGATCACGAGTGTCGAAGCGCTGATCAATCAGAACCTCGGGGCGGAGAAGGCGTTCGACCTGGTCTTGATCGAGTGGCGGCAGAACTTCGCGCGCCACGCGCAGCCAATGATTCGCGAGCGCGTTGGCGATCTCACCGACGTTCATATTCGCGTGCTCTCCATCCTCCTCGGCCTTCCCGATCATGATCCGGTGGACCTGCCGAAGGGAAGTAATGCGATTCTCGTCACGCACGACCTGACGCCAAGTCTCACGGTGCAGCTCGATCGGGAGGCGATTTCGGCGATCGCCACTGATGCCGGGACTCGCACATCACACGTCGCCATTCTTGCGCGATCACTGGGATTGCCCGCCGTTGTAGGACTTCGCGATGCTACGCTGCGTCTTTTCGGAGGTGAGGAGATAATCCTCGACGGCTCGTCGGGAGTCGTCATTCCGCATCCGACGCCGGCGCAGATGGCCGCGTACACCGATCGCCAGAGCCGTGAAGCGGCTGATGCGGTGGAACTCGAAGCGCTCGTTGACGCCGAACCGGTAACGCTGGACGGCGTCCGGATAACGCTTCGCGCGAATGTCGACCTTCCCGATGAGGCTGAGCACGCGGCTCACTCCGGTGCCGAAGGTGTTGGCTTGATGCGCACAGAGTTCCTGGTCGTCGGCCGTGCGAGCATGCCCGACGAGGAAGAACAGTTCAAGGCATATAAGAAAGTGGTGACCGCGTTCGGCGACATGCCAGTCGTGATCAGGACATTCGACGTCGGTGGTGACAAGCTGCCTGTCGGAGGCCATCCCACTGAAGCGAATCCGTTCCTTGGCTGGCGCGCTATCAGGATGTGCCTCGACGAGCCGGAGCTTTTCAAGACGCAGCTCCGGGCGCTGCTTAGAGCCGCGATGTTCGGAGACGTGCGCATCATGCTGCCTCTCATCGTTACTGTGGACGAGGTGCGCGCGGCGCGCAAGCTGCTCGACGAAGCGGCCCGGGAGCTCGACGAGCGTGGCGTAGATTACCGCCACGACCTTCCGCTGGGCGTGATGGTGGAAACTCCCGCTGCTGCGCTTGCCGCGGACACCCTGGTGAAGGATGTCGCGTTCTTCAGCATCGGGACCAACGATCTCGTGCAGTACACTCTGGCGGTCGATCGCGGCAACGCGAATCTCGCGAGCCGGTTTACGCCGCTTCACCCGGCCGTCTTGCGGTTGATTCAGCGAACCGTGCAGGTAGGTCACGAGAACGGGCTCGAGGTGAGCGTCTGCGGCGAGATGGCCTCGCAGCCGATCATGGCTTTCGCACTGATCGGGCTTGGTGTGCGGCAGCTGAGCGTCGCTGCCAGGTCAGTTCCACTCGTGAAGAGAATTCTTCGCGGCGTCAGCGCGAGGGTCGCGGCCGAGGCGGCCAATGCTGCTCTTGCAACGGGCACGGCTCGTGAGGCGGAGCGAGAGCTTCGCAGCCGGCTGTTGTCGGCGTTTGGAGATGCGGAGTTTCTGCGTGACGGGTTGCCCGAGTACGTCGACGGGAATACGTTTGAGGGATTCGGCGGACCGTAAGTCCAATGCCGGCACGAATCGTACGGCGTGCCCGCAGTCCGCTCCTTTTAGTCCCAATCCTCAGGGAATATCGTGCTCGACCGACATTTATTTACCTCTGAATCAGTTACCGAGGGGCATCCCGACAAGGTAGCTGACCAGATCTCGGACGCCATTCTGGATGCAATCCTGACTGACGATCCCATCGCGCGCGTGGCGTGCGAAACCCTTGTGACCACTGGTCTGGCCTGCGTTGCCGGTGAGATCACCACTTCAACCTACGTTTCATTCGCTGATATCGTTCGCGATACCATCAAGCGAATCGGATACACAGACGCCAGCTACGGGTTCGATTTCCACACGTGCGCTGTGATCAGCACCATTGGCCGTCAGTCGCGCGACATAGGCCAAGGAGTCGATACAGGCGGGGCGGGCGACCAGGGAATGATGTTCGGCTACGCATCAGACGAGACCCCTGAATTGATGCCACTCCCAATCGTCCTTGCGCACCGTCTGACAAAGCAGCTCGCCGACGTCAGACGGAACGGCGCGGGCGATTGGCTTCGTCCGGACGGCAAGTCTCAGGTGACGGTCGTATACGAGGATGGCGTCCCGGTAGCTGTCGATACGGTCGTCATCTCCACTCAGCACAGCGACTCGATCAGCAACAAGAAGCTGCATCAGGCGATTATCTCCGATGTCATTGAACCCGTTATCGGAAAAGAGCTTAGGACCAAGAACATCAAGTATCACATCAACCCAACCGGCCGGTTCGTTGTCGGTGGGCCGCAGGGTGATGCGGGCCTCACCGGCCGCAAGATCATCGTCGATACGTACGGAGGAATGGGCCGTCACGGTGGTGGTGCTTTCAGCGGAAAGGATCCGTCCAAGGTCGATCGCAGCGCGTGCTACGCAGCGCGCTGGGTTGCCAAGAACATCGTCGCCGCGAAGCTCGCGCGTCGTTGCGAAGTGCAGCTTGCCTATGCGATCGGCGTCGCCCGTCCGGTGTCGGTTATGGTCGACACGTTTGGCACGAACACGGTTCCTGAAGCGGCGATCATGAGAGCAGTCGGCGAGGTCTTCGACCTGACGCCGCGCGGCATCATGTCCGACCTCGACCTCCGTAAGCCGATCTATCAGAAGACCGCGGCTTACGGTCATTTCGGTCGTTCTCCCGAGAAATCAGGTATCGGCAAGAAGGGAATGACTTACTTCACGTGGGAACGGACTGACCGGGTCAAGCAGCTTCTGAAAGCGGTCAAGTAGGCTAAGTGATTTCAGGGAAGGCCGTCCACTTTGTGGGCGGCCTTTTTCGTTTCCGCAGTTGTCCGCAATGTCTGTAGTTAGCGGCGCGGAACCTTCAATGGGCGGCGACCTGGCGTTAGATTCGAAAATGCAGCTCACCGAAGTGGAAGTTCTTCGACTGGGACTCGACCGCTCGAACAACTCTTACGTCGTAATTCTGAGAGAAAAGGGCGGTGAGCGGCTGCTTCCGATCTGGATCGGCCAGCCTGAGGCCGAATCGATAGTGATCGAGATGAGCAAGGTCCGCCGTGAACGCCCGCTCACTCACGATCTCTGCAAGACTTTAATCTCGGCCCTCGGCGGGTCGCTGCGTCGCATTCAGATAACCAAAGTCGAGAACCGGACCTATTTCGCGGAGATGCAGATCTACCGCGAGGATCAGATAATCAGCGTCGATGCGCGGCCCTCCGATTCGATCGCAATAGCGCTTCGTTTCAACGCGCCAATGTATGCGCAGGATTCGCTTCTGACGACGATGGAGTTCGAGGATCAGTCAGAGGAAACGGAATCAGAATCAGAGTCCGAAACAGACGCTGAAGCGTGGAAAGGTTCGACCGAAGAGTCGTCGGCGACTCAGTCGGACGAGATGAGCCCCGAGCAGCTGAAGAGTTACCTGGAGAATCTGCGCCCCGAAGACTTTGGGAAGTTCAACATTTAAAATCCTGGCTCTCGTTTTCCTGGCGCGGACAGCAGCGGCGCAGGAGCTCGAGCAGCCAGACACAACGCAGATTCCTCGAGGCCCGCAGCATGTAGCGGGTCAGGTCGTGCGGCCCGGCAAGGACAAGATGCTGCCCGTTCCGAACGTGTATGTGACGCTTCATCGCGTCGGAACCGATCACGCGGCGCCTCTCGACTCCGTGCGGGCCGACGACGCTGGACACTACGCTTTCGATTTCAGAAGGTCAGGTGAGCCAGGCGCGATCTATTTCGTTTCTGCGATGTATGGCGGCGTCGCCTACTTCACGCCGCCGCTGCAGCACTCGACAGTTACCGGCGAAGAAGCGGAAATCGCTGTCTTCGACACGACATCCGGCCCGGTCCCGATCAGCATTCGCGGACACCACGTGATCGTCTCAGCCGTTGACGTAAACGCGGAGCGTTCGGTGACGGAGGTTTTCGAGCTTGCGAACGACAGCTCTGTCACGCGCGTGCCGTCGGCGAGTGGAAGCGCAGTGTGGTCGTCACTACTCCCGGCGGGAGCGAAGTCGTTCAAAGTCACGCAGGGCGATGTTCCGTCCGCGGCGATAAAGTTCGAGGACGGAAAGGCGCAGGTGTACGCGCCGCTCGCGCCCGGGCTGAAACAGATAGCGATCACGTACTCGATGCCCGCCCGGAATTTTCCGATGAGCATTCCTGTCGTAAAGGAAACTCAGATTTTCGAGGTGCTCATCGAGGAACAGCAGGGCAGCGTGACGGCTCCCCAGGTAAAGGAAGTCGAGCCGGTGGCTCTCGAGAAGCGCAGTTTCAGGCGATTTCTCGGTCCCGATGTGCCGGCGGGATCAATCGTGACGATCGATCTCGCGGCAGCAGAGAAAAAGACCGATATCGATCCAAAGTTCATGGTTGCCCTGACGGTGATAATCGGCGGAGCCATGGTCTTCGCGCTTGCCCGGGCGCTCAAACGTAGATAGTCTTCGTTCACAATTGATCGCGGACGGAGCCACGGAAGTCGGTGAAATGCCGGCGCGGCCCCGCCACTGTATCGGGCAGCAAATCGCACGTTTGTAGCACCACTGGCTGAGTCTGCCGGGAAGGTGAGCGTCGCGAGCCCGGAGCCAGGAGACGACTCTCGTCCGCGCCACGTTTTCAGAACCTCGGGGGAGGTGCTGGTGGCGTTCGACTCGCCCATCCGGGCGCGTTGGCGTTGCAGGCGTTCTCTCTCGAAGAGGATGCCTTTTTTGTTGCGACCTTGTTTATCCGCCGCGCTGCTACTGCTCTCCGCCTGCAAGACTGAATACCTTGCGCCGGCGACCTTCACCGATGATTTCGGTGACGCCATCACTGTTGGAATTCCGCCGAAGCGGATCGTGTCGCTCAATCCGGCGACAACAGACCTGATGTTCGCGCTCGGTGCCGGAAAAAAGCTCGTCGGGCGAACGCATTGGGATTCCTATCCCGATTCGGCGCTGCTTGTCCCTGACCTTGGTCCAGGGCTGCGCCCGAATGTCGAAGCAGTCCTCGGCGCCCATCCCGATCTCGTCCTGCTTTACGCCAGTAACGACAATCGCACTGCGGCCGCAGAAATCCGCGCGGCAGGAGTGAAGACACTCTCGCTGAAGATCGATCACATCGATGATTTCTACCGTGCTTCAAGGCTGATCGGACGACTGATTGGCGACAGTGTCAGTGGGGCAAACGTCGCTGACTCGGTGAAGCGTACTCTCGACAGGGTGCGGAAGCTCACGTCGAACATGAACAAGCCCCGTGTTTTCTGGCACATCTGGGACGCTCCGCTCATCACGATAGGGCAGGGCAGCTACATGAATGAGCTCGTCGAGATCGCCGGCGCCGAAAATATCTACGCAGACATTAAGGAGCCGTCGCCCACGGTCTCGATCGAGGATGTCCTCAAGCGCGATCCCGATTTCATCATTACCGGTCCCGAAGGCGCAGAGAAGATCGGCAATGACCCGAAGTGGGCGGAGTCCAGGGCAGTGAAGAAGAAGGGCGTCCTCGCCGCTGACACAGCGCTCGTCGGACGACCATCGGTTCGCCTTGGAGAAGCAGCTGTTTCACTCGCCAAGCTTTTCCACCCCGGCAGACTTCGTTGATCACTCACCGCCGGTGGCATTGGGTTGCAATCACCGGAGCGCTGGCGGCGCTTTGCGTTATCGCTGTTGGAAGCGGTGCGATCTCGATTCCGGCGCGTGAGGTCATCGATGCCATCCGCGGCAACGGCGATCCGATGATCGTTTCGATCGTAAGAAATCTGCGCATGCCGCGTGTCCTGCTTGGCGCGCTTGTCGGCGCCGGACTTGGCATGAGCGGGGGCGCGCTTCAGGGAACGCTTCGCAATGGGCTGGCGGAACCGTACCTTCTCGGAGTTTCCGGAGGCGCAGCCGTTGGCGCCGTGATCGCCTTCGCAGCTCACGTCAATGGCAGCTCATTGATCGCTCTCGCGGCATTCGCTGGAGCGGCGCTCGCCGTCGTGCTCGCGCTGCTGGTCGCCCGCGCCGCCGGTGTCGCCGGCCGCGGTGATCCGCGAACTCTCCTGATGGCCGGTGTCGTCATTGGTGCATTTGCGAACGCGGTGATCATGATCGCACTCGCCAATGCCCCGGCAAACACGGTGCGCGGCGCTCTGTGGTGGATGATGGGCTCGGTCGGAGACGCATCGTGGAACGGCGTTGCATCGCTCGCGTTGTACATCGCGATCGGCGGAGGAGCCCTGATCTACTGGGCGCGTGAAATTGACGTTCTGTCACTCGGTGACGAACCAGCCGCTGCGCTTGGCGTCAACGTCGAGACAGCGACGCGCCGGATTTATCTACTGGCCGCATTGCTTGCCGCTGCTACGGTCGCGGCCGCGGGCTTGATCGGATTCGTCGGGTTGATCGTTCCACACATCGTCAGAGCTGGTGGAATAAGAAAGCATCGTCCACTGATCGGTGGATCAGCAATCGTCGGCGCAACGCTGGTCGTCGCTGCCGACCTCGTCGCCCGGACGATTCGCCCGCCGGGTGAGCTTCCGCTTGGCGCAGTTACCGCGGTACTCGGAGTTCCGTTCTTTCTCGGACAATTGAGACGCGCGCGATGATTCGCTTCAGTGATGTTGTTGTCCGATATCCTGGCACCGGGGCGCCGGCGCTCGACGGAGTCAGCTTCGACGCGCTGGAAGGAAAAATCACGGCCGTTGCCGGACCCAACGGCAGCGGGAAGTCCACGCTCATTCGCGCGCTCATACGGCGCCAGCCGATTGAGAAAGGCTCGATCCAGATCGATGGTGACGATCTGTATTCGCTTAGCGCGCAGGAAACGGCGAAGCGAGTTGCGGTCACCCCGCAGCGGGAAGAGCCCGCGTTCCCCATGACCGTGGACGAGTACGTAGGGCTTGGCCGCTTCCCGCGCCTCGGGCTGTGGCGAACGCCCGGCCAGATGGACCAGGCAGCATCAACGGCTGCAATGGAAAAAGCTGGAGTCGCAGAATTTGCCGCACGTCGGACAGACACTCTTTCCGGCGGCGAGTGGCAGCGCGTGAGAATCGCGCGCGCGCTGGCGCAGGAAGCGCGAGCGATCGTACTCGATGAGCCGACAACCTTCCTCGACCTCTCGCACGAGATGTCTCTGTTCGAGCTGCTCCACTCTCTGGCGGCCGATGGAATGGCCGTGCTTCTCGTGAGTCATCAGCTCAATCTCGTCGCCCGCTTCGCCGACACCATAGTGCTGCTTCATCACGGCACGGTAGTCGTGGCCGGAAGTCCAGGCGAAGTAATGCAGGCAAATCTCCTCGAGCGCGTCTACGAATGGCCGCTCGTGATCTCTCGCGATCCGGCTGTTGGTGCGCCATCGCTCGTTCCGCTCCGTCGCTCGTCAGTCAATCGCTGATTCTTCAACCCAAAGTGTATCCGATGAACACAAGCAAACTCGTTTCATTCATTGCCCTGTCCCTCGTTGCACTCTGCTCCTGCGCGCTTACCGCGACCGCCCAGGCCCCCGACACGACGACACTCAGGGCGGTGGTTATCTCTGCAACGAAAACACCGACCCCGCGTTCCACGTTGACGCAGGCAGTAACCGTTTTATCGGGAGAGGAGCTGAGGGCTCGCGGCCTAACGAGAGTGGCCGATGCTCTTCGCAGCGTTCCTGGCGCTTCACTCGTCCAGAACGGTTCGACCGGATCAGTGGCTACTCTATTTCTCAGAGGTGGGGAGAGTCGCTACACCAAGGTCCTCATCGACGGCGTAGCAGTGAACTCGCCCGGTGGATTCTTTGACTTCAGCCATCTCACGACAGACAACATCGAGAGAATCGAAATCGTCCGTGGTCCAGCCAGTGTGGCTTATGGCGCCGATGCTGTCGCTGGAGTCATTCAGATATTCACCAGGCAGGGTCGCGGCCCGCTGTCGATCACAGCGGATGCCCGCGGCGGCAGTCACAGCACTCTCGACGCTGGCGTTGAAGCAAGCGGCGCATCCAGCAGATCCAGATTCTCGCTTGGTGCCGGCCACCACAAGACCGATGGAATCCTTCCGTTCAACAATCAGTACTACAACGGCACTCTTAGCGGGTCCGCTGGATTTACTACATCACCGGGGAGCGATGCGGTGGTCAACGCGCGGTACACGATGGCTGAGTACCATTATCCGACTGACTTCACCGGGGCGCCGGTCGATTCGAATTCCTACCGCGTTCAACATCGGCTGACCGGTGGGTTCGAAGGCACGGCCAAGCTCGGTGATTCAGTGAAGGCAAAGCTGCTTCTCGGAGCCAACGAAGTCTCCGATCTTACGGAAGACATCGCCAAGCCCTTCGGCGCCAACACGCTGGTTCATTCAGCACTCATGGCGAGAACTTATCGGCACAGCGCCGAAGGCCGGCTGTTGTTTGCATTGCCGGGCGCGGGCACGCTCAACGTTGGCGCGGAGTACATGCAGGAGCGCGGGCGAAGCGTGAATTCATCGGGGGCTGTCGGCGGGCCGACATCCCCAAAGTCAGCATTCGCCGCGGATAGAAACAACAAGGCCGTCTATGCCGAGCTGCTGGCAAGGTCCGATGCCGCCTCCTACACAATTTCAGGACGACGCGACGATAACTCTGACTACAAAGCATTCAACACTTATCGAGTGGGCGCGAGCACTCCTCTCGGGAGCTCGATTCGCATTCGAAGCGCCGTCAGCACAGCCTACAACGCCCCGGCGTTCGAGCAGCTTCGCCCGACCTTGTACACGGCTGGAAGTCCCGATCTGAAGCCGGAACGGAGCAGGGCGTTCGAGGTCGGCATTGAACAGGAGCTTGCCAGCGGCGCCGCTCATTTTGCCGCCTCCTATTTCAACCAGACCTTCACCGATCTCATCCAATACGTCGCCGGCGGCCCGCCGACTTATCTGGGGAGCTATGCGAACCTGACGGAGGCCCGGACACGAGGATACGAAGGAGAGTTGTCGATGACTCCGGTCAACGGCTGGTCCGGCAGCGCCAGCTATACGATTGCGAATCCCCGCGTCACGAAGATTTCCTCGGTATACACGGGAGGCTTGAAAGTCGGTGATGCACTCGTGCGCCGTCCAACGCACACTGGAAATGCAGTCGTTTCGTATTCGTCGCCAACAAGCGCAAGCTTTTCGGTCCAGGCCAGCTACATCGGCAAGCGACCAGACTACGATTTCAACCAGTTTCCATCGCCGGTTGTGACCCTTCCAGCCTACGTTAAGCTCGACGTCGCCGGCTCACTCGCGATCTTTCACACGGCCACCGGGAGCAGCGCGCTTTCGATCACCGGCCGCGTGGACAACGCCCTCGACAAGAAGTACGAGGACGTGCTTCACTACGCCTCACCGCGGCGGACCTTCCTCATCGGCGCGCGGTTGACGGGGAGTTTGTAAATTGCACTGATGGATCCCCTTGTTACCGAAGCCATCGTTCTGCACGCGTTTGACTATCTGGAGACGTCGCGAATCGTCAGGCTGATGACTCGCGAGGCAGGGATCCAGTCGGTGCTCGCCCGCGGTGCCCGCGGTTCCAAAAAACGGTTTGGAAGTGCCATGGATCTGTTCGCACAGGGTGTGGTCGAAATCCACATGCGTCCGAACCGCGACCTTCAGGCACTCGTTTCGTTCGAGGTCACACGATCGCGGTCACAGCTCGCGACCGACGTCGGAAGATTTACCGCGGGTTCCATGATCGCCGAGCTGGCGTTGAGGTGGTCGAGTGACGAGCAGGCCTTCGGGCTTTTCGATGCCGTCGAGCTCGCACTGGATAAAGTTGCCGCAGCTCCGGAAGACGAGAGCGTCGACGCAGCGCTGGCCGGTGCATGGCACATCATTGCAACCCTCGGTTTCACTCCCGCGCTCGACGTTTGCGCCAACTGCCACACGGATCTCGATGCAATGGCAAAAGTCGTGTTCTCGCACACAGCCGGGGGCGCTCTTTGTGCACGGTGCGGCAAGTTGGCTGCCGGGAGCCGGACAATTCCGCCGTCAGCACGTAATGCGATGCGCGAGTGGACGTCAGGCGGTGGCGCGCGAGTCATCGATCCAGCGGAAGCGCGCGCACACCAGCGACTCCTGCGCGAATTCTTTCTCGAGCACCTCGGCGGTGAGAAAGAGCTGCGCGCTTACCGGGTGTGGGAACACGGGGCCTGGACAGCCGCGTGATACTCGGCACCGCGGGTCATATCGATCACGGCAAGACCGCACTCGTTCGTGCACTTACCGGCGTCGATACCGACCGGCTCCCTGAAGAAAAGCGTCGCGGCATTACAATCGACCTCGGGTTCGCTCCGCTTGTAATCGACGGAGTTGGAACCATCGGGATCGTAGACGTTCCGGGCCACGAGGCATTCATTCGCACGATGCTCGCGGGCGCGAGCGGAATCGACTTCGCTCTTCTTGTAATTGCGGCGGATGAGGGAATCATGCCTCAAACCGAGGAGCATCTCGAAATCCTCAAGATCCTCGGAGTCGAGCGCGGAATCGTCGCGCTTACGAAGTGCGACCTTGTCGACAAGGAGTGGCTTGACCTTCAGACTGCTGAAGTGACGACGCTCGTCACCGGGTTGGCGAGCAACCCGTCGTGGCCCGTGATTCCGGTGTCGGCGAAAACTGGATCTGGAATCGACAAGCTGAAAGACTGGATTGGGCGGTTCGCGCAGCGTGTTTCCAGGCGCAGTGCAGATAGCGACTTGTTCAGGATGCCAATCGATCGGGCCTTCACAGTCAAAGGCACGGGCACCGTCGTGACCGGAACCGTGTGGAGCGGAAGCATAACGCGAGACACCAGTCTCGTTGTGCAGCCGTCCGGAAAGCCTGTTCGGGTTAGAGGGATCGAGCACCACGGCGCGGCGGCGGACACAGCATCAGCTGGACAGAGAACGGCTATCGCCCTCGCTGGCACCGACCTCGGCGAAGTCGAGCGCGGAAGCGTGCTCGTCTCTGAACCGGAATGGACCGGAAGCACCGACATCACGGCAATTTTTGAATTCAATCGCGATGAGCTGAAAATTACCTCGCGCACGCGAGTGCTTTTTCACCTGGGAACTTCAGAAGTCGAAGCGAGGTTCCCGGATGGCACCGTCTCCCTTCCTGCGCGCGAAGCTCAAAAGGGACGAATTCGTCTGAAGGATCCGGTTGTTCTAAGGAACGGAGACCGCTTCGTGTTGCGAATGCCTTCGCCCGCACGAACAATCGGCGGTGGAATTGTTCTCGAGCCGTATCCCGTTCAGACTTCGAAGCGCACAGCCCTCGAGCTGATCAATGGCAAGCGTCCAAAATCAGTTGATTCGCGTGTCGGCTCTCTGCTTTGGAGTGCGGGACTGGCCGGCCTGAGCATTCGTGTGTTACCGGTCATAACAGGCCTGACGCCGAAACAAGTCAGCGAGGAACTAACACGCATTGATTCAATCGAGCTTGGCGCGAGGCAATACGCCCGCGAGGCCGGCGAGATTCTGATGAATCGAATCGAATCAATCGTATCGGAGGGGGTAGCAAACCATCCTATCGAGCCGGGTGTCTCATTACAGTCAACGAGAGCGGCGGCAGATGCACCGGGCGGGCTCGTCGATTGGGCGATAAGCGGTCTCGTTGATTCAGGTCGCATCGAAGTGGTGCAGTCACTCGTAAGACCGGCTGGCTGGAAACCGAAGTTGGGTGAAGCGGAAGACGCGCTCAGCAATTCAATCATGCACGACATTTGCAAACAGCCCTCCGAGCCGCCAAGTCTGGGCGAGCTGGAGTCGAAATTCGGCGGAAAAACGAGGGCGCTGATCCGGAAGCTGGAAAGGGATGGTGCCTTGGAGCGTGTTTCTGATGATCGGTATTACTCGTCGGAAGCGGTAGCGATAATAATCGAGGAAATGAGGGCCAGGCTGGTCGTCGGCCGGGTTTACACACCGGCGGAGCTTCGAGAGGTTCTTGGGGTCTCAAGGAAGTACCTGATCCCCTTTTTGGAATTTTGCGACCGGGAAGGGGTAACAGAAAGAAGGCAGGAAGGGCGGGCGGTACGACCGCCGCGTGAGACGGCTGGTTTGACGACGTAAAAGGGTGTTGTTGAATGCTTTACGTGCTTGACACCCTGTCAGAATGACCGTAGGTTGGCCAAAGAGAACATCCGTACAACCAGTTTTCCAAGGGGTCTTTTTCTAAACTTTCTTTGTCAGCAGTGGAGTAACAATGAAACACCTGTGGGTAGCACTGGTAGTTGTGCTCGCCCTCAGCGCGTTCATGCCAGGCAATCTGTCGGCTCAGGGAGTTTCACCCCAGACCGGCAGGGCGCAGGGCGCCGGATTGGAGCTCGGACAAAACTATCCGAACCCGTTTAATCCGGACACAAGGATCCCATTCAGTGTCGGTGGTGGCGCTGGGTGTACAGATCCAAGCCGGCTGTACCGCGTTAGTCTGCGGATTTTCAACGTTCTGGCTCAGCCTGTCGCTGTGCCGGTTCTGCAAAGCGGATCCGGGAATGTTGCTGGGGAAGCGCTGGACAAGTTGCAGTTGACCTGTGGTCAGTACATAGCATACTGGGATGGCACTGACTCAAAGACGCAGCAGGAAGTTGCTTCTGGTGTCTATCTGTATCGTCTCGAGGTCGATGGAAAACCTTTAGTGAAAAAGATGCTCGTGTCGAAATAGCCGGTTCCATTGGCTATCACGGGCTGAAAGTACGAATTTGAGCGCGTTCCTTCGGGGACGCGCTCTTTTTTTTGCGGCATTCCCCGCCAAGCTGGCAGAGTTACAGGGCACCCACATTGCACCTCTCCGCGGCATGATCAATCCAGATCGACTTACAGTCAAATCCGGCGAAGCGCTAAATGAAGCGGTGTCCATTGCCCGCCGCGCCGGCAACCCGCAGGTATACGATCTCCATCTGCTGCTTGCGCTCCTTGGCCAGGATGAAGGAATCGTCGTTCCCGTCCTCCAGAAACTGGGCGTGAGCGTAGCATCGCTTCGCGACAAGGGCGAGAAAGAAGCAGCGCGATATCCGAAGCAAAGCGACGCGCAGCCGAACGTCTCGAGAGAGCTGAATCAGGTTTTCGACCGGGCTGAGAAGGAAGCGAAAGACCTCGGCGACGAGTTCGTGTCCACCGAGCACATGCTGCTGGCTCTGTCCGAAGTCAAAAGCACCGATTCGAAACGCCTGCTCAACGAAGCAGGCGCGACGCACGCCGCATTGCTCGAAGCGCTCCAGCAGGTTCGCGGAAGCCATCGCGTGTCGGATCAGAATCCTGAGAATCAGTATCAGGCGCTGCAGCGCTACACTCGTGACCTCACCGACGCGGCGCGCAAAGGAAAACTCGATCCGGTAATCGGGCGCGACGAAGAAATTCGCCGGGTGATTCAGGTGTTGTCGCGCAGAACGAAGAACAATCCCGTTCTGATTGGCGAGCCTGGTGTCGGCAAAACCGCAATCGCTGAAGGCCTCGCCCAGCGCATAATGAATGGCGACGTACCCGAAACGCTCCGCGACAAGCGACTCCTGTCACTCGACCTCGGCGCACTCATCGCAGGCGCAAAGTTCCGCGGCGAGTTCGAAGAAAGATTGAAGGCAGTTCTCAAGGAGATCACCGAAGCAGAAGGGAAGTTCGTCATGTTCATCGACGAGATGCACACGCTCGTCGGGGCTGGAAAGGCGGAAGGCTCAATGGACGCGGGCAACATGCTCAAGCCCATGCTTGCCCGGGGCGAGCTTCGCCTCGTCGGCGCAACGACTCTCGACGAATATCGAAAACACATCGAGAAAGACGCGGCATTCGAGCGCCGGTTCCAGACGGTCTATGTTGGCGAGCCAAGCGTCGAGAGCACAATCGCGATTCTGCGAGGACTGAAAGAGAGATACGAAGTCCACCACGGCGTGCGAATCACCGACGGCGCAATAGTCGCCGCTGCAACGCTTTCAAACCGCTACATCGGCGATCGCTTCCTTCCCGACAAGGCAATCGATTTGATCGACGAAGCCGCATCGCGACTGAGAATCGAGATCGACTCGATGCCACAGGAGATCGACGAAGTCGAGCGCCGCATCACGCAGCTGGAGATCGAGCGGCAGGCCCTGGCGAAGGAGAAAGACAAGGCGTCGAAGGAACGGCGCGAAGCAATCGAGCGGGAGCTGGCAGAGCTGCGCGAGAAAACCAACGCCATGAAACAGCAGTGGCAGAACGAGAAAGAGACGCTCGGCAGCGTTGGAAAAATCAAGCAGCAGATGGAAGAAGCCCGGCTCCAGGCAGAGCAGGCAACTCGAACCGGCGACCTGGGCAAAGCGGCTGAGATTACTTACGGGACAATTCCGCAGCTCGAAGAGAAAATGCGCGAAACCGAGCTGCAGCTCGCGAGCAAGCAGGTAGGGGGACGGCAGTTCCTGAAAGAGGAAGTTTCAGCGGATGACATTGCCGAGATCGTCGCGAAATGGACAGGCATCCCTGTGTCGAGAATGCTCGAGGGAGAGAAAGAGCGCCTCACGCGGCTCGAACAACTGCTGACGCAGCGGGTTGTCGGGCAGGGTGAAGCGGTGCGCGCTGTTTCGAACGCCGTTCGACGGTCACGGGCCGGACTGCAGGATCCCAACAGGCCAATCGGCTCATTCATTTTTCTCGGGCCGACTGGCGTCGGTAAGACTGAAACGGCAAAAGCTCTTGCCGAGTTCCTGTTCGACGACGAGCACGCGATGGTGCGTATCGACATGTCGGAGTACATGGAAAAGCACGCGGTCTCGCGTCTGATTGGGGCGCCTCCTGGATACGTTGGATTCGATGAGGGCGGCCAGCTGACTGAGGCCGTACGCCGTCGTCCGTACTCAGTACTGTTATTCGATGAGATCGAGAAGGCGCATCCCGATGTGTTCAACATCCTGCTGCAGATTCTGGACGACGGCCGTTTGACGGATTCGCAGGGCCGCACGGTCGACTTCAAGAACACCGTGATCATCATGACGTCGAACATCGGCGGCTCGTACATTCTCGAGCACGGAAATGAGGAGTGGGCTCTTGTTGAAACGCAGGTTACTTCGGCACTGCGGCAACACTTCCGTCCCGAATTCCTCAATCGCGTCGATGACATCATCATCTTCAAGCCCCTCGGCGAGGAGCAGATTGAACACATCATCGGGCTGCAGCTAAAGAAGCTCGACCAGCTGCTCACCGATAGAAAACTTTCGATTGATCTCAGTCCAGAGGCGAAACACAAGCTCGCGACGGAGGGTTACGATCAGGCGTTCGGCGCGCGTCCGCTGAAGAGAGCGATCCAGCGACTGCTGCAGAATCCGCTGGCGTTGCTTGTACTTGAGGGGCGTTTTCTCGAGGGAGACAAGATCAAGGTCGATGTTGGCGGTGACGGAGAGCTCACGTTCGTCAACGTCCCGGGTGGGAGTGGCGCTGCCACATCACCTGCGTCCTGAGTCTTGACTGACGCCGGGGCAATGATCGGCTCGCAGCCAAGCCGGCGCGATGTCGACGAGCAATTCATGCGCAATGCCATCGCGATCGCGCACGACGGCACTCGGCAAAATGAAGTGCCGATTGGTGCGCTCGTCGTGCAGGGGAAGTCGATCATCGCGGGTGCCAATAATCGCACCGTGCGCGACCAGGATGCGACGGCGCATGCAGAGCTGCTGGCGATTCGGGAGGCTTGCGCCGCGCTCGATCGCTGGCGGCTCGACGACTGCACATTGTACGTGACGCTCGAGCCATGTGCGATGTGCGCCGGTGCGATTGTCCTTTCGCGAATGAAGCGAGTCGTGTTTGGCGCGTGGGACGAAAAAGCCGGCATGGGCGGATCAATCGGCGACCTTTTGCGTCATCCTCGGTTGAATCATTCGCCGGAAGTCGAGGGAGGACTTCTCGCGGAGGAGTGTGGAGAGCTGCTTCTAGAGTTCTTTGGCGGGCGGAGAGTGATCTAGAACTCAATTCCTAAACGTCGTTGGCTTCGCCCGCTGTTGGCTATTAGCAACACCAGCTGGATAGCCATTGGCCACCCTTCTGGAACCCAGTCGAACGATGTTTCTCCGGTTTGGCTCAGCCAATAGCTGACTAACTAATTTTGCAAACAGCTAACAGCGCGAAGCCCGACGTTGGGGAGTTGCCACAATGGCAGTGCCGGTTGTTTGGACTCGCTCGATCCGATATTTTCCAAGGCTAATGTCCTGTCAGGACAGGTGGCCGAGTGGTTGAAGGCACCGGTCTCGAAAACCGGCGTACCCGCAAGGGTATCGAGAGTTCGAATCTCTCCCTGTCCGTTAAGAAAGGGCCTGAGCAAGCTCGGGCCCTTTTGATAGTTGAAGCGTTGAAACGATGTCGCGTTAGGACGGGTGGCCGAGTGGTTTAAGGCGCACGCCTGGAAAGTGTGTGTACGTTAATAGCGTACCGTGGGTTCGAATCCCACCCCGTCCGTGTTGCCCCGCCTGGCAGTGTCAGCGCGAGATCGCGAAGAAATGCTCCCCCGATTCGCGAAGTTTCCTGACTGCGTCTTTCCGCAGCAGACGTCGCTCCTGAATCCGTTGGTTGAGACGATAGATCAGGGTGACTGCGGCAGCCACCGCAATGAGTCCAACAGTTCGAATTGTCGTCTGTTCGGCGTGGCGCATTCAATTCTCCGTGCGGCGGTGTGCGTGGGGAGGCGCTTTGGGAGTCATTATCCTATTGCATCAAGCTGGCCAGCGTGGCCCCCGGCGAGACCGGGTTAGACCCTGAAAGGCCGTCAACACAAGCAGATAGGGGCTTGTAACGGGTTTGACAAAACCGGCCTTGACCGTTGCCTGACGCACAACCGGTCGTCCCCTTGATAGCAGGTGCACGTGCCTCCGCTGGTCTCCGAGCCCCGGACACCGGTGCCGCCACTCGACCAATTCAAAATTTGCTTCGACGACTTCACTCAATCGCGTGGAAATTTCCGCTTCTGCTGACGGGGCTCGTCCTCGCGACGGCGGTTATTTTTGTCATGGCGGCATACGTCCAGTTCGCGGGAACTCTGTACGACGCGTCGGGACAGAGGCTGCGGACGGCCGGACTTCTTGTAGCGAACATGCTCGGGCAGACTGTCCCGACGCGACAGGCCCAGTTGGCCAAAATCTCGCGGGACCCTGCTGTGGTCGAATTCCTTCGGTCCGGCAAATTCGAGAGCGAAGCGGCCGCGGCAATCCAGCGTTCATCGACGACTCCTCCCGAACCGGGAAGGATGAGCGCACGCCTTTTCGACGCCACCGGGCGTGAAAAGCTGTCCTTTGTGTGGAGCGACTCCGTCCCCACACCGGCGTGGGCGGTTCACGAAATAAGGAAGGGCTCATTCGCGTCGGCACCGTTCACGATCGGGCCGATTCTGGATAACAACGGGTCGGCTCAGTACCAGTTAGTCTCGCGGGTGGTGGATGCGGAACACCGGGCTGGAAAACCCAAAGTCATTGGGTACCTGGTTGATTCGCGCGTTGTGGCCGGTCGCGGGCAAAAGGCCATTCAGGACCTGATCGGGGGCGGCGCGACTCTTCTGCTCGGCCAGCCGGGCGGGAGTTGGACCGATCTCGAGAAGATCGTTGCCGGTACGCCTCCGATCAACGGGCGACACGGGGTCCCATTCTCGTTTGACAAGTCGCCGCGAGGACCAGGAATTGGAGTCGCGCAGCCAGTGCCGGGAACATCGTGGGTACTGTGGCTACAGCAGCCGCGTTCACTCGTGCTGGCGCCGGTCAACAAGTTCGTACTCCGGCTTGTTTTCACTGCGGGCTGGGTCGCGTTGCTCGGAGCGCTTTTAGTCTGGCTCTTCAGTCGTCGAGTGACGAATCGCATAGTTCGGTTGACCGAGGAAGTCGATCGCATGGAGCCCGGCAATCGCCCGGAGGCTGTTACCGGTCGGTATGACACCGACGAGATCTCGAAACTCGGAGTCGCCTTCGAGCGAATGTCTGAACGACTCAAGTCGCACCGCGAGCTGGAGATGCAGCTGCGGCAATCTCAGAAGCTCGAGGCAGTTGGTCGCCTTGCGGGTGGAATCGCTCACGACTTCAACAACATTCTGACCGTAATCCGCAATTACGGTGAATTGGTGAGGGAGGAGCTGCCCGGCCAGTCCGAAGTTTGCAGCGATATGGATGAGATACTTCTGGCCACTGATCGCGCCTCCGGGCTCACTCGCCAGCTGTTGACGTTCAGCAGGCATCAGATCGTGACGCCCCGCGTGCTTGACTTGAACGCCGTGATACAAAGCTCGGAGCGGATGCTGAGGCGTCTCGTTCCCACGAACATCGAGATCGTCACGACATTGAGCCCCAACCTTGGACGCATTACCGCGGATAGCGGGCAGCTCGAGCAGGTAATACTGAATCTGACGATCAATGCGGCCGACGCTCTCCCAACCGGCGGCAGGATTACAATCCACACGCAGAATGCCGAGCTCGACGACACGTTCTCGAAGAGTATCGGTTCGTTTGCGAATGGAGTTGCTCCGGATGCTGAAGGTCCGTACGCGAGCCTTGTCGTTACTGACAACGGAAGCGGAATGGACGCGGCGACAGTCGCAAAAATATTCGATCCATTCTTTACTACGAAGGATCCGGGAAAGGGAACGGGGCTTGGCTTGTCGACAGTTCACGGTATCGTCAATCAGAACGGCGGTCGAATCTGGGTTTACAGCGAACCGGGTCGAGGCACGACATTCAAGTTGTATTTTCCGATTGTGCGCCAGGACATCGATGCTGTTGACCTGTCAACCACGCCGCCTGCAGTGGCCGGAGAAATTTTTGGGGCGACAGTTCTGCTTGTCGAGGATGACCCTGCGACTCGCGAAGTCACGCGCCGCGTTCTCACACGGGGAGGTTTCGTGGTCCTGGAGGCGACGAACGGCGTCGAGGGACTCGAAGCGCTGGAACGCCCCACTCGGCAGGTGGACGTCGTGCTCACTGATCTGATGATGCCTCGCATGAGTGGCATCGAGCTCTCGGAGCGCGTGGCAGAGCTTTATCCCGACATGCCGGTTCTGTTGATCTCAGGCTACGCCGATGTCGAGATGAACGGCACTGGTCATCTCCACACGTCGCGGCAGTTCCTCGAGAAGCCGTTTACGGCGGCCGCATTGCTGGCGTTTGTGAGAAACGCTGTTGCGGGTGTCGGCGCAGCTTAGGTCGAACTTCGCAGTTCGTTAAAGAAGAAAGAGGCTCGCCGATGAACGTCGGCGGGCCTCTTTCATTGGATTCAGGTTGGTTCGGCTATCGCCCGGTGGTGTAGCGTCCGCATACCGCGCGAGGATCGTAAATGTCCTTGCTCGTCCCGCACTTTTCGGTCAGATAGAGGTCGGGCGATGCGTTGACGCCGCCAATCAGCACGCTGAAGCATCCGACGGGCGCGGTGTCGGACGTCGTGACGGCGTCGCCTTGGCGGCAGGCGGAATAAGCGCATCGACAAAAGCCTCGACGCTCGGCCACCGGTCATCCGGGCGATAAGCCATCGCCTTTTCTACTGCCTGGGCGACATTGGGAGGCACGTCATCGCGAATCGTTTTCAGCGGCGCCGGCGTCCTCGTGAATCGCGCCGACATGAGGAGCTGAGGCGTACTGGCCGAGAAGGGAGGAGTCCCGGCGAGCATCTCATAAACGACGCAGCCAAGGGAATAGATGTCGCTGCGGTAATCGAGGTCCCTGGTTCCCTGGACCTGCTCCGGGCTCATGTACGCCGGAGTGCCCACCGTTATGCCGGTTCGTGTAAGACGCTCTCCGCCGGAGTCAACAATCGCGCGCGCGACTCCAAGGTCGAGCACGTAGACTTTGTCGCCGGAGATGAGGACGTTTTCAGGCTTGATGTCGCGGTGAACGATGTTCCGTTCGTGCGCGTAGGCGATCGGGCCGGCGATGGCCGCTGAAAGTCGCGTGAGTTCGTCGATGGTCAGGCGGCGCTCGCGATTCATCATATCGCGCAGCGATTCTCCGTCCACGAAGTTCATCGCGTAGTACGGGAGCTGTCCCGCCATCCCGCTGTCGATGACACGCGGTATCCGCGGATGGTCGAGCTCAGCCGCAAACGCTATCTCGCGAAAAAAACGCTCGCGGGTAACGACGCTTCCAAGCTCCGGCCTCAGAACCTTGACGGCAACGAGCAAATTGGAACGCACATCGGTGCACAGGTAAACCGTCGCCATCCCACCATGTCCAAGCTCGCGTTCTATTCGGTAATGCTGGCCGAGCATCTGGCCGGGTGCGTTCGGAGGCGTTGAGCTCACGGTTCTACAATGCCGTTCCGAATCGCGTAGCGAACGAGGTCGCTGACAGATCGCAGCCGAAGCTTACGCATGATGTTTGTTCTGTGTGACTCGACGGTCTTGACGCTTATCCCAAGCGTGGCCGCGATTTCCTTGCTGCTCCGCGATTCGGCGACGAGCTGAATTATCTGTCGCTCACGGGGAGTCGTCGAAACTTTGGGTGAGTCCGGACCTTCGCGGCCCTCTTTATTCAGGTCGCTGTCGAGAACGAACTCGGTCACCGCGTTCGTCACGAACGGCTTGTGCTGGCGAACGCTCTCGATTGCTGCGACAAGGCTATGGTCAGCGTCAGACTTGAGTACATACCCTTTTGCACCAGCCTTGAAAACCTGGCGGGCCAGCTCTTCCGAATGATGCATCGTGAGCACGAGCACTTCGGTGCCCGGGGAAGCCTTGAGAATTTCCGGAGTGGCCTCGAGCCCGTTCAGCTCGGGCAGACTCACGTCCAGAACAACAAGGTCAGGCCTGAGCTCGGTGACTTTTTCGATGGCTTCGCGACCGGTTGATGCTTCACCGCAAACGACCCAGCCGGGCTGCGTCTCGAGCAGCGCCTTCACACCGCGGCGGACGACGGCATGGTCGTCAACGATGACAATCCGGAACTCACTCACTCCGACGTGCCCGGGAGGCGAAGACACGCGCGGACTGTCGTTCCTGTCTCGCCTGAATCGACGATCAGCGTTCCTCCCAGTTGTTCGATGCGTTCGCGCATTCCCTGAATCCCCACACCGAAAGCAGGGTATTTTGGCTCGTTGATTCCATTACCAGCGTGCTGAAGTCCGCGTCCCCAGTCTTGAATCTCGAGTGTAACCGTGTTCTCTCCGCGCGAGAGTCTGAGAGCGGCTCGTGCGCTTCCGGAATGCCGGTGAATGTTCGTAAGACTTTCCTGCACGATTCGAAACAAGGTCGTTTCCATCTCGCGCGGCAAGCGGTCAAAATTGTCGGGCAGCGCAACCTCGACTGGGATTCCGCTGCGCTGTCCGAAGCCCGAGGTAAACCAGCGTAATGCGGACGTCAAACCGACTTCGTCGAGAAATGGAGGATGCAGCAGATACGACAGCGTCCGGATGTCCCTCATCGACTGCTCGGCCAGTGCGGCACTCTCAGAAACGAGCGACTTGAGGCGCGGATCGAGACCGGCGGCGTCCCGCTCGAGCGCGAAGAGATTCATCTTGAGCGCCGCGAGATCCTGCGCGGTTGTCTCGTGCAGCTCACGTGCAATTCTCCTCCTCTCTTCGTCCTGAACCTTGATCAGGCGACCAGCAAGAGCACGTACGCGCTTCAACGAGGAGCTGAGCTGTTCTTCGGCCCTCTTGTGGTTTGTCATGTCCACGATCGTTCCGAAATACTCAGTGATTGGACCTGACGTCGGGATTACCGGATGCGCGAGGTAGTGAATATGCTTGATCGAGCCGTCGGACATCATCAGGCGGTAGTCGCCTTCGGTATCCAGGGACTCCACGACAGCGTTCCGCAGGTTTGATTCCACCGCTGGGGAATCTTCAGGGTGAATTCTCTCGATTACCGTGGACAGATTTGGCGGACCCTCCGCAGGGTCGAAGCCGCAGATGCGAAACATCTCCTGCGACCAGTACTGCTCACCGGTGGAGAGGGTCCACGCCCAGCTTCCCGTGTGGCTGATTCTCTCACCTTCCGCGAGGTAGGCTTCACTCCGCCGAAGCTCGTCTTCTGCGCGTCGCCTCATCGTGATGTTGTACGCTGTCACGAGCGTTCGCTTCTGGCCGTCGAGCTCGAGGCTGTCGAGAAACATCAACAATTGCAGCGGATCTCCGGACCGGGTGCGGGCCTTCAGCTCGACGCCCCTCACCGGACCGTCTTTTTCGAGAGACTGGCGCAGGGAAATGAAGTCGGCGGGATCGTCGTAAAGTCCCAGATCGAGCTCCGTTTTTCCGATGACCTCGTCGCGCGCGAACCCAAATGTCCGAAGGAACGTCTCGTTCACATCGATGAAGCAGCCGTCGGGCGTCGTGAGCGTCGCTGGAACCGGATTGGCGTGGAAGACCTTGGAGAACCAGTCTTCGCTCGGGCTGTTCTGTGAAGAGCTATCGCGCGAGCCCCCGGGGGTCGAGCCGCTCAGGACAGGCCACTCGCCCGAATCTGTCAACGAGCGCCTGCGGCCTTCGTGCGCAGACCAAGCTGGTCGATCTGCCTGAAGGACTTCCAGGCCCTTTGCCCCTGGCCAATAAATTGATCCACTGCCGTCCTCCACAGGTCGCCGGGATTGCGCCGTCCTTTCTCCGTGAATTGTATCGCGTTGAACGGTGAGAGGCACTGTTCCCGCGCGCATTCGGGAAAGCGCGCGTAATTTGTGGAAGACTCGAGCCCGCGTGGACGCTTCAAGATGATCACCAAGAACAAGAGAACTGAAATAGTGTCGGGCGAATCGCGAGTCATTCGGGCCGCGCAGGTGGGCATGGTTGTCAATGCCGCCCTCGCGATCATCAAGCTCGCCGCCGGCATTGTAGGCAACACTTACGCCCTCGTTGCAGATGCGGTGGAATCCACGGCCGATATCTTCGGCTCGCTCGTGGTGTGGGGTGGCGTGAGAGTGGCGAGTCGCGACCCGGACGAGGAGTATCCATTCGGCTACGGTAAAGCCGAATCCGTGGCGGCCGTCATCGTCTCGATGATGCTGCTTGCCGCGGCCATTGGAATTGCTGTCGAGGCCGTGTTTGAGATTCGAACGCCGCACAAGACTCCCGCACCATGGACTCTGATAATTCTGGTTGCCGTCCTGGCGGTGAAGTTCCTGATGTTTCGCCGGACCAACACGATCGGCGAGGAAGAAGGAAGCACGGCGGGGAAGGCCGACGCGTGGCACCACGCGAGCGATGCAATCACATCGGCCGCGGCGTTCATCGGAATTTCAATTGCGCTGTGGGGCGGACCGGGTTGGGAGCAGGCCGACGACTGGGCGGCGCTATTCGCTTCCGGCGTTATCTTCTACAACGGCCTGCTGCTCATGAGACCAGCGCTTCACGACCTGCTGGACAAGATGCCTGGCAGCGAGATCATCGAGCCGGTCCGCAACGCGGCCAGATCTGTGCCCGGCGTGCTCGACGTGGAGAAACTATCAGCGCGCAAGGCGGGGCTCGTCTATTACGTCGACATCCACGTTCAAGCCGACGCAGACATGTCTCTCAACGACTCGCATGAGCTCAGCGGCGCGGTGAAGAGCGCGATTCGCAGGAGTGCCCCGAAGGTCGCGGGGGTCCTCGTCCATATGGAACCCTACGACGAGGAAGCAGCGATCAAGCGCAGGACGCCTGTCCCTACGCCGATTTGAGAGACTGCCCGATCTGAGTGAGCGACTGACGCGCATCTCCGAAGAGCATGCGCGTTTTTTCATGATGAAAGAGCGCGTTTTCGATGCCGGCGAAGCCGTGGCCCATGCTTCGTTTCAGCACGATTATGTTGCGCGCCTTGTCCACGTCGAGAATCGGCATTCCGTAAATGGGACTTGACGGGTCATCACGTGCGGCTGGATTGACCACGTCGTTTGCGCCGACGACGAGCACGACATCGGTCTGCGCGAATTCCCCATTCACCTGTTCCATCTCGAGCAGCTGATCGTAGGGCACGTTGGCCTCGGCCAGAAGAACATTCATGTGTCCGGGCATGCGACCCGCGACAGGGTGGATCGCGTATTTCACGTCGACGCCACGCTTCTCCAGATCGGTGGCCAGCTCGCGAACCGTGTGCTGAGCTTCCGCGACGGCCAGACCGTAACCAGGCACGATCACTACGCTTCTCGCATAGGCGAGTGCAATCGCGGTGTCTTCAGCCGTCGTCTGACGAATTGAGCGGGGTGCGTTATCGACTCCTGCTGCGCTCGCCGCCGTTCCGGCGCCGAATGCGCCGAACAGAACATTGCCCACCGACCGATTCATCGCGGTGCTCATCAACAGCGTCAGCAGCGTTCCGGATGCGCCGACGAGTACGCCGGCAACGACAAGCATCTGATTGTGAAGGACAAAACCAGTAAGTGCTGCGGCGAGTCCTGTCAGCGAGTTCAGGATCGAAATGACGACAGGCATGTCGCCGCCACCGATGGGAAGAACGAACATCGCGCCAAGCAGCAGCGCCGCGGCAAAGAGCATCCAGAGCGCTGGGACTCCACCGCGATTCGTCACGATCATCACGCCGAGGACGACCACCGCGAGGAGAATCAATCCGTTGACGACTCGCTGCAGAGGGAATTGCAGCGGCTTGCTGGAAAGAATTTCCTGAAGTTTTCCGTAGGCGATGAGACTTCCCGTGAACGACACAGCACCGATGAACGTGCCGAGGACTATCGACGTCGTCTCGCCGGCGCTCGTCGCCCCGGCAGAGTTGAGCCGCAGGTATTCTGCAACCGAGACAAGAGCTGCCGTTCCGCCGCCCATGCCGTTGAAGAGCGCGACCATCTGGGGCATCGCCGTCATCTGCACGGTGCGGGCGAAGTAAGTCCCGATTGCGGCGCCGAGTATCATGCCACCGATGATGATCCAGAATGAAAGGATCTGGCGGTCGAGGAGTGTCGCCCCGAGGGCGAGCATCATTCCCGCCGCGGCCAGCTGATTTCCCGATCGGGCCGATGCCGGTGAGCTGAGTCGCTTCAGTCCGAAAATAAAAAGGACTGCAGCAACGATGTAGGCGACAGCGATCAGCGATTCGCGAGAATCAAGCATCCTTCGTGTCCTTCTCGCGCTTCTTGAACATCTCGAGCATGCGGTCGGTGACTACGAATCCGCCGAACACGTTGGCTGCACCGAAAACCACCGCGACAAATCCCAGCCCCTTGAGCAGCGGCGTGTCTGCCGCACCGGCGACAAGCATCGCTCCGAGCACGACGATTCCGTGGATTGCGTTCGTCGCCGACATCAGCGGAGTGTGAAGTACCGAAGGAACGCGCGATATGACTTCGAACCCGACGAAGATCGCCAGGATAAAGACATAGACGCCCAGAATCAGCTCGTTGCTCATGTAGTAGTGCCTTCAATGCGCTGCCTGATCGCCGCGTTGCGGATCTCTCCGTTCGCAGTGATGCAGACAGCGCTGGTGATGTCGTCGTTCAGGTCGAGGTTCAGCTGGCCGTCTTTCGTAAGGTGCACGACAAGCGCTCCGACATTCTTTGAGTACATGTGGCTCGCGTGGTACGCGAGCTCGCTGGAGATGTGAAGTGGCGCAAGGATTCGCACGCCGTGCCTGACGACAGTCTCGCCAGGAACCGTGAGCTCGCAGTTGCCGCCTTGCTCCCCGGCAAGATCGACGATCACCGATCCGGGTTTCATCGCTTCCACCGTGGCCGCGGTGACGAGAAGGGGCGCTTGCCGGCCGGGAACGAGTGCCGTGGTGATGATCACGTCGGCCAGTTTCGCGCGTTCGTGGATCAGCTCCTTCTCCTGACGGATATGATCCTCGGACAGCTCGCGCGCGTAGCCGCCTTCATCCTGGGCGTCGTGGGCATTCATCGGCAGCTCGACGAACGTTGCGCCAAGGCTCTGAACTTGTTCCTTCACCACGGGCCGCGTGTCGAAAGCTTCGACGACCGCCCCGATTCGACGCGCGGTCGCGATTGCCTGAAGCCCAGCGACACCCGCGCCAATCACGAGAACTCGCGCGGGTTTCACAGTCCCGGCGGCAGTCATAAGCATCGGAAAGAATTTTGGCAGAGCATTCGCTGCCATGAGTACTGCCTTGTATCCCGCGACGGTGCTCTGCGATGACAGGGCGTCCATCATTTGCGCACGTGTCGTCCTGGGCACGAGCTCCATGCTGCACGCGGTTATACGCCTGCCGGCCAGCGCCCGGAAAATCGACGCGTCGCTCGACGGCTGCAGTAATCCAATGAGAACTGATTCAGTCTCGATCATGCCCAGCTCGTCAACCGAGCCAGATGCATCTGGTCGCTGAACCTTGAGGATCATCTGCGATCCCGCGTAAACCGAGCGCGCGTCAGGTTCTATTGTAGCGCCCGCGGCGGCGTAGGCATCGTCAGGGAATCCGGCGCGTGCGCCGGCTCCGGCCTGCACCGCAACCGTGTGACCTGCTTTCAATAATTGGGGAACCACATCGGGAACGAGAGCAACTCTCGTTTCGCCGGTAATTATCTCGTAGGGGACAGCAACGCGCATTCAACCTCTCGATGTTCGTTTCGCACTCTGGATAGCGTGGAAAAAATACTTCGCGCGGGCTTTCCATGCTCAGATCCTGACACGGTTCGGCCAGGGCTTGCTCGTCGTCCTCGGCTGGGCTTATCTCGTGGAGCTGGTTCGGGGTGGCCCTGTTTCTTCGGTCAAACCTGCCGGGCTTGAATTTGTTCTGTCGCGATGCCGTTCCGACTGTTATGTTGAGCCGTCCGCATCCAGCCGACCCCCCAGTCGGCTGGTGACGTTTCAGGCGTTTATTAGTCCATATGTTACGCAGTCCTTTGCCGGCTCAGGTCGACCGGCTTGAACCGATTTTCCGGCAAACCCGTCGAAAGACGGCGACGCAAAGCCACGAGGCTAAAGCGGGTCTGGATTCCGCAATGCTCGTCGGGCTACCGAAGAGGCACGAAATGAAAGCTCTCGGTCGTCGCGGACGCAGTAGCGCCGCAATGGTATCCCTCGCCTTCCTGGGCGTCGCCGCAACCACTTCGGTTGCGTCGGCTCAGATTGTCGTCAAGCCTGACATCGCGGCCCTCTCCAGGATGGCCGTTGTCGACAGCTCGATCCTTCGCGGTGTCGTCAAGAACCTGGCCGGCAAGAGTGGGAAGCTGCTGGCGCGTTTCATTGCGCCGGCACATTCCATGTCCCTTCCTGTCCTGAGCGGCAACTTCGTCTACACGATGAAAGCGGTCCCGGCAATTCAGGAAGTCGCGGGCGCCAGCGCGTTGGGACGCTTCTCATTGATTACCATGCGGTCCTTCCGCGACAAGATCGGCGGATCGGTCGGCGATTACCGCGTCGGATTCTGGCCCGAAGAGAAGGGACGTCTTGCCAAGACCGAAGCATACGAGAATCCCGAAGGTTTCATCGAAGTCACTCCCGCCAACCAGGACACGCGAATTTCAGAGCACTTCAGGCTTCGCGATTTCCTCACCCATAATCAGAACGACGTCTGGCCCAAGTACATCGTTCTCCAGGAAGGTCTTCTCGACAAGCTCGAGTTGGTGATCAGTGACCTCCAGGCGCATGGTATTCCGGCACGGAATGTGGAAGTTCTCTCCGGTTTCCGGACGCCAGAGTACAATCTCAACCTTGGCGATGAGAGTGGTCGCGCACGCGACAGCCGTCACCAGTTTGGAGATGCAGCTGACATCATCATCGACAGCAACGCCGACGGGCGCATGGACGATCTCAATCACGACGGTCGAGTCAATTTCCGTGATGCGCGGGTGGTCCTTGCATCAGTCGAGCGCGTTGAAGCTCAGTATCCTGACCTGGTTGGTGGAGTTGGGGTTTACCACTCCAATGGGTCGCACGGGCCGTTCGCTCACATCGACGTTCGGGGAAATCGGGCGCGCTGGACATATGGAGCCCGCCTCGCGAGCTCACGCCGGCACGTCAAGAAGAGCTCCAGGAAGAAGGCCTCGAGCGCTCGTCATGTGGCTTCGTCGACTCGTAAGTCGAAATAGCTCCTCGACATCTTCAGGAACTCAGGCACTAAAGGGTCGGTCCAAGCTCGATGCTGGACCGGCCCTTCGTCGTTGAGGACAAGTCGAGTACAGGGTGCAACCTAAGACGGCCCGATGGTGTCAAATAGTTCGTCCCGGACGACAAATTCCTCAGGAAAGGTTCCCATGGCTAAAAAGCTCATAACCCGACTCTTCGTCGGAATCATCCTCGCGTCAATCTGGACTGGCTCGGCCACAGTTGCCGCGGCGCAGCAGACGACCGACAAATCAAAGTCTACGGAGGCCAAATCTGACAAGGTCATCGCAGCCGGCGACTCTGTTTCGATCGCCGACGTTCAGCGTGCGGCCGAGGAGCTGGCGATGGCGGTGCAGGCCGCAGTCAAAAAGGCGACCGAAGATCCTGCGTTGAAGATCGCCGCGCTCAAGGTTGCCACAAACGCGGTAAACGCAGCCCAGATAGTTGTAACGCAGCAGGCGTCGACCCTGCAAACTGTACTCGATTCGCTCGCAAGAGAGATCGCTGCCGTGACCGAAAAGCAGACAAAACAGAAGAGTCACTAGCGTTCCTCCTCGCGCCGCCTAATTTCGGCGCGGGATGAACGACTTTCGCGACAACGTTGTAATCATTACGGGTGCCTCTGCCGGAATCGGTCTCGAGGTTGCCCGGCAGCTTTCTGCGCAGGGCGCAAAGCTCGTTCTCGCCGCTCGCGAGCCAGTGCTGCTGGAAGCCGCCGCCGCGTCATGCACGGGACTCGGCGCACATGTTATAGCGGTTCCCACTGACGTTGGCGATTCAGAGCAGTGCCGCCGCCTCATCGATACCGCTGTCCAGAATTTTGGCCGGATCGATACTCTCATCAACAATGCCGGCATCAGCATGCACGCCCGGTTCGACCAGCTGAGCGACGTTCACGCTGTCGACCGCATTACGCGTATCAACTACCTGGGAAGCGTCTACTGCACCTGGTACGCTCTCCCTCACCTCAAAGGGTCTCGCGGACGCATCGTGGGAGTCGCCAGCATTACAGGCAAAACCGGCGTTCCGACGCGAACGCTTTACGCCGGCACCAAGCACGCGATGGCTGGATTCTTCGATTCGCTTCGGATCGAATTGAAGGATGAGGGCGTTTCAGTGACGATGGTTTATCCAGGGTTCGTCGCCACGGATATCGCGCAGCGCGCGCTCGGTCCCGATGGCCAGCCGCTTGGAAAGCGTCCGGTAGACAAGGGCAAAGTGATGCAGGTTGACGACTGCGCCCGGCAGATTATCGACGCGGCGGGCAAACGCACTCGCGAAGTCATAATGGCCAGGCGGGCCAGGCTTGGAATGCTCTTGAAGGTGTTCGCTCCCGAACGCATAGATGCGATGGCTGCGAAAGGGGTCACGAAGGGCCGGTCATAGTTGTCCGAATTAAACGATCGCTCAACAATCAAAATGGAGAAGGGACTGATGAGAAAATCACTATGCGTAATTGCGGCCTGCGCACTTGTTGTCTCCGCCTGCAGCAAACCAGCCGCGGGCACAGCTGACACTACCGCGGCAGCCGCGACTTCCGCCGCCGGCGCAGATCCGGACAAGCTTGTCGAGGGCGGATCAATTCCCGCTGGCTACGTTGGTCGTACCGATCGGAACGCTCCCGTGAGCGGCGCGAAATACACGCCGTCAGGGTCGGGTTGGGAATTGACGACGGGACCGGCGCACATTCTCTACGCGGCAACGAGCCAGGCGAGCGGGAATTTCACCGCGAGTGCGACCTTCGAGCAGCTCGAGGCACCAGCGCATCCCGAGGCCTTCGGAATTTTCATCGGTGGAATGCATCTCGATCAAAACAACATCGCCTACACCTACTTCGAAGTGCGCGGTACTGGCGAGCTGCTGGTGAAGCTTCGCGACGGAGTGTCCACTCGTGACATTGTTCCGTGGACAGCAAGTCCCGACGTTCCGAAACAGGATGCATCAGGCAAGGCGACGTACGCGTTGTCCGTAACCGTGACCAGCGACGCGATCAAGTTCTCGGTGAACGGAAAGCAGGTCGCATCAGTAGCGAAGACTGGTCTTCCAACTGACGGGGTCGTCGGGGTGCGAGTGAACCACAACCTCCACGTGAAAGTTTCTCCAGTAGCGATCAAGACTCCGTGATGCGAAGGGTCGTTGCGGCTGTTGTGCTGGCGATCCTCATGGTCGTCGGCTTCCGCGCAACCGGACCAGTTCCCCCGCTCGGACCGTTTCTGGATCCGGCGAACGGAGTTTGGGCTGCAGCAGCGGCGACGACTTTCCCCGCATTACAGCGAGTTGTAATTCCTGGACTCAAGGAAAGTGTACAGGTGGTGTTCGACGATCGTGGAGTTCCGCACGTCTTTGCTCCGACTGAAGAGGACGCCTATCGAGCGCTCGGATACGTCGAAGCGCGGGATCGTCTCTTCCAAATGGAGGCCCAAACGCGCGCAGCGGCGGGCCGTCTGACCGAGTGGGCAGGAAAGCGCGCTCTCGAGACCGATCGAGAAAATCGAGCGCTCGGACTCGTGTGGGGCGCCGAACGAAAGAATGCGACGTACGACAAATCCTCGGCGGGTTACAGGGCACTCGCCGCGTATTCCGAAGGTGTGAATGCGTATATCTCACAGATGCGTCCGCGCGACCTGCCGGTTGAATACCGGCTTCTCAACGCGCGTCCGATGAAGTGGGAGCCGATTTACTCGCTGTATTTTCTGTCGCGCATGTCGCTCACTCTGGGATTCAATGACGCGACAGTCAGGCGCTTGAAGGCGGAGTCTGTTGTTGGGAAAGCGGCGGCGGACGCGCTGTTCCCGGTGAACAGTCCCATTCAGCAGCCAATTCAGCCGAGTGGATCTTCGGAGCCGCGTTTTGATTTTGGAACGCTGCCGCCGCCCGGCGCGCCTGACACGAGTGTCCTCGCTTTGGCTCGAGCACGCGAGGAGCTGACTGCCCTTGCATTCAGAAAACAGACCGAGACGTCCGATGCGATTGGCAGTAACAACTGGGCAGTATCGCCAAAGAGATCGGCCAGCGGACACGCGCTTCTCGCGGGCGACCCTCATCTCGATTTGACGCTGCCGTCGGTCTGGTATGAGATGCACATCGTCGTGCCTGGCAAGCTCGACGTTGCGGGCGTTGGCTTTCCCGGGGTGCCAGGCGTCGTGATCGGATTCAATCGTGATGTCGCATGGACGTTCACGAACACAGGCTCGGACGTAAACGACTACTACCAGGAAAGGGTAGACAACGAGGCCAGTCCCACGTCGTACGTGCTCGACGGGCAGTGGAAAAAGCTGGAGCAGCGAGTCGAGAAATATCTTGACGCCAAAGGCAAGGTCATTGCGACCGACACGCTTCACTTCACACATCGCGGCCCGATGCGCCGCGAGCTCGGACGCTGGTTGTCGATGCGCTGGACTGTTTACGACCAATCGCACGAACCTGACAACTTCATAAGCCTTGGTCACGCGAAGAACGCGAAAGAGTGGATGGACGACATGAGCGACTATGTCGTGCCGACGCAAAACGGTCTTGTGGCCGATCGTGCCGGAGACATTGCGATCCGCTCGTCGGGGAGGTATCCGATTCGTCCCGGTGATGGACGCGGCGACGTAATTCGCGACGGCACAAAATCGTCGAGCGACTGGATAGGCCAGCTCCCCGTGGACAAGTATCCGTACTCGATGAATCCTCCGCAGGGCTTTCTTGCTTCGGCAAACCAGCAGCCCGTCGATCCGAAGGTGAATCCCGCGTATATGGGATCTGATTGGTATTCACCGTGGCGAGCGATGCGCATCAACGCGCTTCTCCGCGCCGACTCGGCCGTGACCGCAGATGACATGCGTCTCTTCCAGACAGATCCGGGCAGTGCGCGCGCTGACCTGTTCGTTCCGCTGTTCCTTTCGGCTGCGCGCCGGCGCGACAGTGCTGGGGGGTCGGACGCAGCGCTTCGGGATGCAGTGCGCATTCTTTCGAAGTGGGATCGTCGCTACGTCCGGGAAAACAGGGAGGCGGTTTTGTTCGAGGCCGCGATGGGAGAGCTTGCTTCGCGCACATGGGACGAGCTTCGGGACAAAACGAAGAAGCGTTCAACCGCGGACCGCTTGAACTATCCGGAAGCTCAGCTTCTCGCCCAGCTCATGGATCAGCCGACAAGCGAATGGTGGGACGACCGCGCGACTCCGCCAAGGGAAAATCGCGATGACATAGTCGTCGCGAGCCTCAAGGCGGCTTACGACAGCGTGTCGAAAAAGGACGGCGATCCGTCGGGTGAGAAGTGGCTGTGGTCGAACGCGCGGCGTGCGAATATCAATCACCTGCTCCGCATCCCGGCGTTCTCCGCGCTCGACATCCCTGTGCAGGGTGGTCCGAGTACTCTCGCACCATCTTCCGGAGCGGGAACTCAGGGGCCGAGCTGGCGAATGGTTGTCGAGCTTGGGCCGGAGGTCAAAGCGTGGGCGACGTATCCCGGCGGGCAGTCGGGCGCGCCTTCAAGTCCGCGCTACAAGGATCGCATCGCGAAATGGACCAACGGGCTGCTCGACGAAATCCTGTTTCCAAAAACGCCAGCCGACATTGACAGAAAGCGTATCGTTTCAATTCTCACATTGGTGCCGCGATGAGCGCGAGGACCCTCGTCAAATTCGTGTTGCTCGCTGAAGCATTCGCCGTAACAACATTCGGACTTGGATGGTGGAGTGTGCCGCTGGTCGCAGCGGCGTGGGGACTTGCGTCGCGAAGTCCACGCAAGGCGATGTTCGCAGGGCTTGCCGCGCTGGTTGGCTGGACATCGCTTCTACTGCTCGATGTCGCACGCGGTCCCGTGGGCACGATGGGATCGCAGCTTGGCGGAGTGATGAAGCTGCCGGCGTTCGCTCTCTACCTGGTTACGCTGGTCTTTCCCCTGTTACTCGCGTGGTGTGCTGCGACGCTCATGCCGACACGCGTGAGCAGCGCCAATTGAAGCCTGATTCGACAATCGACGGCTCGTCATCGCGGCAAGCCAGCAAAAACACCCTCGATTCACCTTCCATCCGCGCGGTCATCGGCTTCGCCCTCGGTGGGTCGATCTGGATGACCCTGTCCCTGTTCGGCGTTCCGATGGTGTTTCATCTGGACGGCATGATTGGCTTGATTCCGTTCCTGGTGCTGGGTGCGCTGCTGTTTCTAACCCGGCCCGGAAGGATTCTCGCATGGATCCAGGGCCTGCTAATGATTCTCCTGCTCGTGGTTGCATACACTCCGGCCGTAGTCGGCTCGGCCCGGATGCTGATCCGCAGTGATCCAGTTCCGACCAGGGTGGACGCAGTCGTCGTGCTTTCAGCGGGCGTTTCGGTCGACGGATTTCTCCAGGCACAGGGACTGGACAGGCTGCTCACAGGACTCGCCCTCATCAGGCGGGGAGTTGCGCCTTTGCTCATCGTGACAAGAGAAGAGCGCGACCTCGGTGAGAGGACAGTGAGCGCCGCTGCCGACCAGGACAACCTCATCGCTCTCGCGGGCGTTGTAAAATTCGTTGCGACGCCACTCGCGGCGAGCACGCACGACGAGGCGATGGCCGTCAAGAACATCGCCGACCGGTCAGGTTGGAAACGTATCATCCTTGTGACTTCGCCGTTTCACACGAAGCGAGCGTGCGCAACCTTCGAGCACGTCGGCCTGGCGGTTAGCTGCGTTCCCAGTGATTCACGCGACATCGCGATTCACTCCCTGGCCAGTCCACGCGACCGAGTCAGCGCGTTCAGCACGTGGATCTATGAGTTGGCCGCGACGTTGCAATACAGACGGCGGGGGTGGATCTGACGAAACCGCGGACTACTGCCGGCCGTAGGGACTGACACTCTCACAGGGCCCGAGATGACAGATGTTGCGACAGTTGCACAATCGCTTGGCGTAGCGTTCGCAGCGGGAATCAACCTGCCGGCGACCGTTGCCGTCCTCGGCATCGCCGACCGGGCGGGGTGGATTGGACCGCTGCCAGGTGCGCTCGAGGGTGTCTCCAGCGTCTGGATCATCGGCATCGCGGCAGCTCTGTATGCAATGGAGTTCGTGGTCACCCTGGTCCCCGGCGTTGCGAGCGTGTGGGAAACTGCTCAAAGTGTGATCAGGCCGCCCGCGGCAGCTCTCCTGGCAGTCGCGACGACCTACCATATGAGTCCGCCCGTTCTCATTGGAGCGGGGCTCGTAGGTGGTGGACTGGCGCTGACGACGCACGGCGCAAAGCTTGGCCTTCGGTATGCCGTCGATGCCTCGCCTGAGCCCTTCACAAACGGAATCGTGAATATCGCCGAGCTGACGACGATCTCGACGATCGCAATGTTCATCTGGGCTCACCCTTTCATCACGCTCTCGACAGCAATTCTTCTCCTGATTCTCCTGATTCTCCTGGTCAGAAGAATCATCAAGACGCTCCGGTCGCTGCTTAGCGGGAGCTGGAGAACGGGCGTAACGACATAGTGCGCCGCGCGTCCCGGCGCCGCAGATTTATGCGGCGTTGAGACAGCTACCGTCGCCCGGCGGCTCTGGCTCACACTTCGGGGGCCATTGGTGAGCGAACAGAAGAACATCTGGAAGGTTATCGCCGCGTCGTCGGCCGGCACGATGATCGAGTGGTACGACTTCTACATCTTCGGGAGTCTCGCGACGATCCTCTCGACGGAATTCTTTCCCGCAGGAAATCCCACAGCAAATTTTCTGAAGACACTCGCGACCTTCGCGGTGGGCTTCGCTGTTCGTCCGTTCGGTGCTTTGGTGTTCGGACGAATTGGCGATCTCGTCGGTCGAAAGTTCGCCTTTCTTGTGACGCTGCTCATCATGGGCGGATCGACTGCGGCGATTGGCTTCCTGCCGGGCTACGCAACAATCGGGATCGCTGCCCCGATCATCCTGGTAATTCTGCGATTGCTGCAGGGACTCGCGCTTGGGGGGGAGTACGGCGGAGCCGCTGTGTACGTCGCGGAGCACGCGCCTGACGGAAAACGCGGCTACTACACAAGCTTTATCCAGACGACCGCGACGCTCGGATTGTTCGTGTCGCTGATCGTGATTCTCGTCACTCGAGCGTACGTCGGCGAGGACGCGTTCAAGGCATGGGGATGGAGAATCCCATTCCTCCTTTCAATTCTCCTGGTTGGCATGTCGTACTACATCCGCATCCGCCTCAAGGAGTCGCCGCTGTTCACGAAGCTCAAGGACGCCGGCAATTCTTCGAAGGCGCCGGTAAAGGAAAGTTTCGGCACGTGGACAGCGTGGAAGATTTTCCTCGTCGTTCTGTTCGGCGCGACGGCAGGCCAGGCTGTTGTGTGGTACACCGGACAGTTCTACGCGCTGTTCTTCCTGCAAACGGTGCTCAAGGTGCCGCTTGCGACTGCATACAAGATCGTCGCCGTGGCACTGCTGCTCGGAGCGCCGTTGTTCATCGTCTTTGGATCGCTGTCTGACAAAATCGGGCGAAAGAAGATCATGATGGCGGGTAATCTCATCGCCGCACTTTCGTACTACCCGATCTACCACGCGATGAAGACGTACTCGGATCCGATCAACCCCGTGATGCTGACGGTGCTTGTTTTTATCCAGGTGATTTTCGTCACTATGGTGTATGGCCCGATAGCAGCTTTCCTTGTCGAGGCATTCCCGGCAAGAATCCGGTACACGTCGATGTCACTGCCGTATCATTTCGGCAACGGTTGGTTTGGAGGGTTCCTGCCGTTGATCGCGACGGCTGTCGTCGCAAGGACAGGGAACATCTATGCGGGACTCATTTATCCGATCAGTGTCGCGCTGCTGACGTTCGTTGTCGGCTCGATCTATCTCAAGGAAAGCCACACGCTTAAGATCTGGGACGAAGTCGGTGGTCGCTGACAGGTGCCGATGATTCCTGCGCTGATACTGGCTGCCTCGACAATCATGTCGCATGGAACCGATTCACTCCGCGATGCGATAACGACGCGGATCGCCGCGTCACCTGGAGCAGTTGTCGGTCTGAGCTTCGAGGATCTTCAGACCGGCCAAAAGGTGTCGGTCAATCCCGATACCGTGTTCCACGCGGCGAGCACGATGAAGATCCCCGTGATGATCGAAGTCTTGCGCAGGGTAAAGCAGGGGGCGTTCTCGCTCGATCAGGAAGTGCTGCTCGTAAATCAGTTTTCCTCGATCGTGGACGGGTCCCCGTATCCGATGCTCAAGGCCGACGACGAGGATACGGCGCTCTACGCACTTGTCGGCACGCGCGTGCCGATTCGAAATCTCCTGAAGCGAATGATCACGCGCTCGAGCAACCTCGCGACGAACGAGTTGATCGCACTCGTCGGCGCGAAGAATGTCACGGCTACGGCTCATGCCATCGGAGCTCAGCACACGAACGTACTGCGCGGCGTCGAAGATCAAAAAGCGTTCGACGCAGGACTGATCAACATCACCACCGCTGCTGATCTCGCGACGATGCTGCTGACGATCGACCGGGGAACTGCACTGTCGCCGGAAGCATCAGCTGAAATGAAAGAGATTCTGCTTACGCAGGAGCTCAACGACAAAATTCCCGCCGGCCTGCCGCCGGGGATTCCGGTTGCCCACAAGACAGGCGAGATCACCGCCGTTTCTCACGACGCCGCGGTTGTCTATCCGCCGGGCCGAAAACCTTATGTTCTCGTCGTCATGACGCGCGGTCTTAGAGAATCGGCGCAGTCAACGGCCCTCATCTCGGATATCTCGCGAATTGTCTACACACACGTGATGGGAACGCACTGATGCGCGTCGCATTCCTCGGTCTAGGCGCCATCGGCACGCCGATGGCAGCTCATCTCGCAAAGGAACCCTTCGAGCTCACGGTCTGGAACCGGACGTCCGAAAAAGCCGATGCGTTCGCCGCCGAACATGGCTGCAAGGTCGCTAAGACTGCGGCAGACGCAGTTCGAGATGCCGAAGTTGTCATTACCTGCCTTCCATCGTCGCGCGAAGTGGAGGCTCTACTGCAAGCGCCGGACGGCATTGCTGCAGGCTTACCGGATGGGTCTCTGTTCATCGACTGCACTTCTGGCGACCCCGCGACGTCCAAAGCAATCGCTGAAAATCTTGCCGGCAGGCGCATTGATTTCGTCGACGCACCTGTCAGCGGAGGAGTTAAGGGCGCAGTCGCCGGAACACTGACCATCATGTGTGGCGGTTCCGACGCGGCGATGGATCGCGCCCGGCCTGTCCTCTCTGCATTCGGAAAGAAAATTGTGCACTGCGGAGACGTCGGAGCGGGCGATGCGGTCAAGGCGATGAATCAGGCGCTCCTTGCCGTTCACATCTGGTCGGGGGGAGAAGCCCTCGCCACGCTCGCCAAGCTCGGCGTCAGCGCCAGCGTTGCCCTCGACGTTATCAACCGCTCGAGCGGCCGCTCCAATACGTCCGAAAACCTCTTCACCGAGCGCGTTATCGGCCGGAAGTTCCCGAGGACCTTCAAGCTCGCGCTGCTCGACAAGGACATTGGCATCGCCGCCGCGATCTCCGCGGAAAATGCCGTTCCGACTCCACTCATCGACCTCGCGGCTTCCCTTATTAGCGGTGCGCACAGGGAGCTGGGAGAAGAGGCGGACCACGTTGAGGCCGTCCGGGTAATCGAGAGCTCAGCCGGAGTGATGATCAACTAAGCTCCCGGTAAATCCCCGAGCCCTTCATATTTGTCAGCAGATGCCACCCAGAGACACAGAACAGAAGACGATCCTCACTGCCAGCGCCGTAGACCGGACGCTCAAGAGGATGGCCGACCAGATCGTGGAATTGAACGACGGTACAGATGATCTCGTCATTGTAGGAATCCAGCGGCGCGGAGTGCAGCTAGCGAGCCGCCTTTGCGCGTTGATCGAAAAGAACGAAGGCGCCAGCGTCATGCAGGGGTCGCTCGACATCACGCTGTATCGCGACGACCTCCAGACGATCGGCCCGCGTCCTGTGGTCGGCCCGACGAGAATCCCCCGTGAGATCGACGGAAAGAATGTCGTCATAGTCGATGACGTTCTCTACACCGGGCGCACGATACGCGCTGCCCTCGACGAGATCGCCGACTTCGGCAGACCTGCGCGCATCGCCCTGGCGGTTCTCATCGACCGCGGTGGCCGCGAGCTTCCGATTCAGCCCGACGTAGTTGGAAAAAAGGTCGCTGTCGAAAATGGCGAGCGAGTGGACGTGCTCGTCGATGAGCTCGACGGACGAACGGCCGTCATCCTCACTCCAGCCAACGGCGACGCCGCTCCGTGACAAGCGCGCTCGGTAAGGATTTGCTCGGTCTCGAAGGCCTGACCACCGAACAGATCCTCCTGATTCTCAATACTGCCGAGCCGTTCAAGGAGATAAGCGAGAGGACGATCAAGAAGGTGCCGGCTTTGCGGGGCTCGACGATCGTCAATCTCTTTTTCGAAAACTCCACTCGAACTCGCATCTCATTCGAATTCGCCGAGAAGCGACTCTCTGCGGACACAGTCAATGTGTCGTCGTCAGGATCCAGCGTGTCGAAGGGCGAGACACTTGTCGACACCGCGCGGAATCTCGAGGCGATGCGCATCGACATGGTCGTCATCCGCCACGCTGCCTCAGGCGCGGCTTCATTCCTCGCCGAGCGAATCGAATCGAACGTCATCAACGCCGGCGACGGGACGCACGAACACCCTACGCAGGGCCTGCTCGACCTCCTCACGCTTCGCGACCACCTCGGCGACCTCAAAGGGAAGAGAGTCTGCATATGCGGTGACGTGCTTCATTCCCGCGTTGCACGATCGAATATCTGGGGACTCAAGAAGCTTGGTGCCGAGGTCGCCGTTTGCGGGCCGCGCTCGTTGCTGCCGAACTCGATCGAAGACTTTGGCGTCATCGTCTTCAAGAGAATCGAGGAAGCAATCGAATGGGCGGATGCATTGAACGTACTGAGACTGCAGCTCGAGCGAATGACGGCTGGATACATTCCGTCGAGCAGGGAATACAACCGCGTTTTTGGAGTCAGCCGTGAGCGCCTCGATCGAGCAAAGCGTGAAGTTCTCATCCTCCACCCTGGACCAATGAACCGCGGAGTCGAGATTGACTCGGACGTCGCAGATGGACCGCACAGCGTGATTCTCAATCAGGTCACGAATGGTGTCGCCGTTCGAATGGCTGTCCTCTATCTGCTCTCCGGCGGAAATCCCGAGCTCGCCGAAGCAGCCAAGGGCGGAGGGCGCTGATGTCTCGTCCGATTGTTCTTACAGGTGGGCGGCTTCTCGATCCGTCACGGAACATCGACGCCGACGGCGATCTCGTCATTCGCGACGGGAAGATCGAAAGCGTTGGCGAGAGAGCTGGATCGGTGGCTGATGCCGAAGTAATCGACTGCAAGGGCGCGATTGTCTCACCCGGCTTCATCGACGTGCATTGTCATTTGCGCGAGCCCGGCCGGGAGGACGTCGAGACGATTGCGAGCGGCGCTCGAGCTGCAGCCGCAGGCGGTTTCACGGCAGTCTGCGCGATGCCGAACACCGATCCTGTCACCGACAACCAGGCGGCGGTTGGATTCATCATTCGCCAGTCGCAACGTGCGAACGCGGCGCGCGTTCATGTCATAGGCGCGATCTCCGTCGGACAAAAAGGCGAGACCCTCGCCGAGTTCGGAGAAATGGTCGCAGCCGGTGCCGTTGCGGTGAGCGACGACGGCAAGCCAGTCGTGAGCGCTCAGCTCATGCGGACGGCGCTCGAGTACGCGCGAACGTTTTCGATTCCTGTTATCGACCACTGCGAGGAGCCGACGCTCGCACACGGCGGTTCGATGAACGAGGGAATGGTCAGCGCCCGCCTCGGCCTCAAGGGAATTCCGTCCGAGGCCGAGGAGATAATGGTGATTCGCGACATTCTCCTCGCCCGCCGCACCGGCGGACATGTGCACCTCGCGCACATGAGCACGCATGGATCTGTCGAGCTCATTCGATGGGGGAAGGAGCGGGGAATCAACGTGACAGCGGAGGTGTGTCCGCATCACATTTCGCTGACCGAAGATCGCGTCATGTCTTACGACACGAATGCGAAGATGAATCCTCCGCTGCGCACACAAAGGGATGTCGAAGCACTCCGTGAAGCCGTGAAGGACGGAACGATCGACCTGATCGCGACCGATCACGCGCCGCATCACTACGACGAAAAAGAGCGCGAATTCGCCGATGCGCCGAACGGAATCGTCGGGCTCGAAACGGCGCTCGCAGTTTCAGTGACAAATCTCGTCGAGACTGGTCATATTGATTTTCGTACGCTCGTGGACAAGATGTCGTGCAATCCAGCCCGGATTTTCGGCTTGCCCGGCGGCACTCTGGCGAAGGGAACTCAGGCGGACGTCACTGTTTTCGACCCGTCGATGAAGTGGCTCGTTGAACCGGCGGCTTTCCTCACGAAGGGTCGGAACACACCTTACGCCGGATTGACACTGACGGGTCGCGCAGTTTGCACAGTTGTGGGCGGGCGCGTTGCGTACAGATTATCGCAGGAATCGAACGCCAATACGGGATCCCGGGGACGATGACGAAATCAAAGACTAACGCGCTCGAGTCGCTGCGCGCTCTCATCGCTGAGCGGCAACAGTACGAGCAGTGGATAACCACGCTCGAATCAAAGCGCGACGGTACTCCCGCGCACGTGTTCGAGCGCGTGCAGGGTGACTACAACACGCGCCTCGAGAGAGTTATCGGAGACATCAAGGGCCACGCCGAAGAGCTCCAGCTGAGCATTACCGCGCTTTCGTCGCGTCTCGTCGAGGTCGCGCGTGAAGAAGACACCAGGCGTGATGCGCTTCAGGAAGCCGAGCTGCGAGCGACGGTCGGAGAGTACGAGCCACAGCAGTGGCAGCAGCTGAAGTCCGATGCCGACCAGGCGCTCGAGAAGATTGCAGCAGATCGAGCGAGCCTCGACAGCCAGCTTGGTGAGCTCCGTAGCATTCAGAAGCTGAGTGAAGTCGGCTCGACAGGCAGTGGCGAAGACGTTGGGGCTGAACCGCCGGCGGAAATCCCGGAGGAGGCATTAACGCCGGTTGCCACTGCTCAGGCAGAGAATCCCGCCATCGCAGCCCCGGACACGCCGGAACTAACGAGCACATATGCTCCGCCTCCGCCCTCAGCACCCGATGTGACGCCGACGCAGTATTCAGCCCCACGTGATCAAGGGCATTTTCCACTCGAGGATGCTGCAGCGGCCAGTGCCGCTGTGTTGTCGTCCCCGCCGCCGGTTCCTACCCCTCAGCCGGCGGCACCTCAGCCGTCGTCGTCAGGGGACTCGAGATCCACGCCTTCGCGTCCGCGAAGCGGCAAGACGCCGCCGTTCGGGGGCGTTGCCGCCAGGCCCAAGCCGCCTGAATCGAGAACTGATCAGGCCAAGACGCTGAAGTGCCCCGAGTGTGGAACTCCTAACTATCCCACCGAGTGGTACTGCGAGCGGTGCGGAGGGGAACTGGCGACGATGTAGGGAACGAAAAAGGGCGCCATTGGCGCCCTTTTTGTCGCTTACAGAACCGCTTACTTCGCTGCGGCCTTCTTTGCCATGCGGCTCTTGTGGCGCGCGGCTGTGTTCTTGTGGATCAGTCCCTTGCGGGCGGCGCGGTCGAGGAGCGTGACAGCGGTGGTCTGATCGTCGGCCGGAGCGCCGCTGGCGTGACCCTTCTTGAGGGCAGTGCGCAGGGCGGAACGCTGGGCGCGGTTACGCACCGAGGCGGCCCTGGACTTACGCATATTCTTCTTCGCTGACGCGATATTCGGCACTGGGTCTTCTCCATCAGGTTGATTGCCGGGCAAGGAGCATCGGCAGCCTTGAAAAATATCCGGTCAGGCGGGCGGGGTCAACCGTATGCGGTCAAAAACGCCGGGCTTCGCTGCTATTGGCGATTAGCAACATTAGCTGGCTGGCCATTGGCTGTTCATGTTCGCGTGCCGCCCACACCATGACGCTACCAACTGCGTCGTTTTGAGACGGGACTGTAGCTAATTGCTGACGAGCTAATGTTGCCAACAGCCAATAGCGGCGAAGCCCCGGCGTTTAAACAATCAGTCTGCCGCGATGGTAGCGTCCGCGCTAACTTGTGTCGTCTGCAGGAATCCCCCTTTCCCGAAGAGATTGAGCCAGCTCCAGAACTTCATTCTGATTGCTCCCGTTTTGCTGTTTTCGATGGTCGCCCATGAGTATGCTCATGGTTACGCGGCCCTCAAAAACGGCGACATGACTGCCTATCAGCTCGGCCGACTGACCTGGAATCCTGTGAAGCACATCGATCCGTTCATGACCATCCTCCTGCCGCTCATGCTGTTCATGGCCGGTGGAGTTGTCTTTGGCGGAGCGAAACCCGTTCCTGTAAATCCGCGCAACTACAGGAACTTCAAGAAAGGCGACATCATCGTCTCGCTTGCCGGAGTCGTGACCAACCTCGTCATAGCTGTCATCTGCGTCCCGCTCATGATGCTCGTGCATGTCATCGGCAGCGCGGCACCGGCCATCGCCCCGGCGGCCTCGATCTTTCAGCTCATGCTGCTGTACGGGATTCAGCTCAACATCGCGCTTGCCGCATTCAATCTGATTCCGATTCCTCCGCTCGACGGGTCGCACGTCATGAAGTATCTGCTTCCGCCGGCCTGGGGACTCAGCTACCAGCGCATTGGACGCTACGGTCTCGTAGTGCTGTTCCTGCTGATCTCGGTCGGACGACCGCTCCTCATGATCTGGTTCAAGCCGGCATTCGCGCTCATCGGCCTCCTGCAGAGCACCGTCATTCCATACGTCATTCCGAGCCAATGGACGGTTTGATGAACGGCGCCTCGATGCGCGAGGGCGAAGTCTTCGTTGTCGAGCTGACGCAGTTCTCCGGTCCGCTCGACCTTCTGCTCAGTCTCATTCGTGATGAGCAGATCGACATACAGGACATCCCAGTCGCTCGTATCTGCGAGCAGTTCCTCGCTCGAATCTCCACGCTCGCGCTCGACGAAGCCGCCGACTACCTCGAGATGGCCGCGCGTCTCGTCCGCATCAAGGCGCAGATGCTCCTCCCGCACCGTGATGGCGACGAGGCCTGGGAAGATCCCCGGGCCGAGCTCGTACGTCGCCTGCTTCAGTACCAGCAGGTGCGTGAAGTCGTCGACATTCTCGAGCGCCGAAGCGACGACCGTCGCAACCGCTTCGCTCGTGCGTATCTGCCGCAGAATTTCTCGTCGCCGGCCCCAGCTGCAGCGGCGCTATCACTGTCACTGCCCGAGCTTTTCGCGGCAGTCGACAGAATTCTTCGCGTCGCGAAGCGACCGACAGTTCACGATGTCGTTCCTCGCGCACTCGATGTGGACGGCGCTATCGCCACTATTCAAGCCGTGCTCGCCCTCCGCGCGCGAGCGCGCTGGGGTGACGTCATTCCCATGAACGCCGAGCCGTGGCAGGTTCTTTCCACGCTTCTTGCACTGTTGGAGATGGCCAAACGCGGCGAGCTTCGTCTCGCGCAGCAACGACCTTTTGCCTCTGTAGAAATATTAAGTGATCCAGCTAGCGAAGCTGCTTGAAGCGGCGCTCTTCTCGAGCGCACACCCGGTTGCAGCATCCGATCTCAAGGCGATGGCCGCTGACGGCGAGACCACCGAGGCCGACGTCACGGCCGCGCTCGAAGAGCTGCGCCGCCACTACGACGAGGACGGGCACGGCGTCGAGCTTATCGAAGTCAGCGGCGGCTGGCAAATTCTCACGCGTCCCGAGTTCACCGAGACAATCGAGCGCGCGCAGCTTGCCGCCAGACCACAGCGCTTGTCGGCCGCCGCTCTCGAGACACTGGCAATCGTGGCGTATCGTCAGCCCATCGGCAGAGCCGAGATCGAAGAGATTCGCGGCGTTGGCGCCGGCCAGATGCTCAAGTCACTGCACGAGCGAGAGCTGATCGAAGTCGTCGGCCGCGGTGAAGGAATGGGACGACCGCTCCTCTACGGCACGACTCCCGGATTTCTCGAGCAGTTCGCATTGCGGCATCTCGGCGAGCTCCCGCGCGCCGACGAGCTTGCGGTCGCGCTGCGTGATCCCAACGCTCCGCCCGCGCCAACACTCCTCAGCCCCGACGTGGAAGAAGTTGACGCGACTGCAAAGCCCGCTGCCGTGCCCGTGCCGGCTGAAGCTTCGCCAGAGTCTGCCGAGGCATCGGCGCCGGAAGCGGCGACTGACACCCAGAACAGCGACTCTCCTTACGCAAGTGTAGAAGGCTGATGGCCGAGACGATGCGCATCCAGCGCGCGCTGGCCAGGGCTGGCGTTGCCTCGCGCCGAAAGGCCGAAGAGCTCGTCGCCTCGGGCCGCGTGAAGATCAATGGTGAAGTTGCTGTCACCGGCCAGAGCGTCGACCTCGACGTCGATACCATAACGGTTGATGAGAAGCCGGTCAGCCAGCCGATCGGCTACACATGGCTGATGTTGAACAAGCCCCCAGGCGTTCTGACGACGAAGTCGGATCCGCAGGGACGGAAGACCGTTTTCGACCTCATCCCGGACAAGCCGGGCCTCACTTACGTTGGCCGCCTCGACTACATGACAGAAGGCGTGCTGCTCTTCACGACGGACGGCGACGCGGCCCACAAGCTCACGCACCCAAGCACCGAAATCGAGCGGACATATGTTGCCACCGTTCGTGGCGATGGGCCGGCCGCGGTCCGGGCGGCCCGCAACGGTGTACAGCTCGACGACGGCGTAGTTCAACCGCGCGAAATCTCCGCCCACAATCTGAGTCGTGGACTGTGGGAGCTCGAGGTGACTATCACGGAGGGGAAGAACCGCGAAATCAGGCGGTTTTGTGAGGCGCTCGACCTTGTGGTGGAGCGACTTGTGCGTACCCGTTTTGGTCCAGTTGCCCTTGGCCAGCTGCCGTCTGGCGCATCACGGCCGCTGAACGGGCGTGAGAGAGACATTATCCTCGCGATAACTCAGTAGATATGGTCTCCGGTGACCGGTCACCGTGATCGGTTACCCGTCATCAGGCACCAGGTACCCGGGATCGGGTAACCGGGAGCGGTAAGCTGAAACCGGGTATCGCTTGTCTGCAGTGTTAATCAAGTCTTAGCACGAACCCAGAAAGGAGACGCGATCGTGGCGACACAAGTTCATTCTTCTGCCGATACCGGCATGATCCACGAGGTCGTCGATCAGGTCGGCCGGCGCATCGTCGGCCAGAACTATCTGATCGAGCGTCTCGTCATCAGCATTCTGACAGGCGGTCACGTCCTCCTCGAGGGCGTCCCGGGACTGGCAAAAACGCTGGCAGTGTCAACGCTGGCGGAGACGATCAACACGACGTTCAGGAGAATTCAGTTCACTCCCGACCTGCTCCCGGCCGACATCCTCGGTACGCAGATCTACGACCAGTCGAACGGCCAGTTCAGCGTCAAAAAAGGTCCCATCTTCGCGAACATCATTCTCGCTGACGAGATAAATCGCGCGCCCGCAAAAGTTCAGGCTGCGCTTCTCGAGGCAATGCAGGAAAAGCAGGTGACCATCGGCGGGACGACGTTCAAGCTCGACGAACCTTTCCTCGTCCTCGCGACCCAGAACCCGATCGAGCAGGAGGGAACGTATCCGCTTCCCGAAGCGCAGGTCGATCGTTTCATGCTCAAGCTTCACGTCGGATATCCTACGCGCGACGAAGAGAAGGAAATCCTTCGCCGCATGGCGAGCGGGCACAAGATTGACGTGAAGCACGTGGCGTCGCCTGAGTCTATTATGGCAGCGCGCGAGAGAATCGCCGACCTGTATATGGACGAGCGGATCGTCGATTACATCGTGTCGATCGTTCACGCTACGCGCTTTCCGGCAGAAGCAGGTCTAAAGGATCTCGCTCCCCTCATCGAGTACGGTGCCAGCCCGAGAGCGACATTGTCGCTTGCGCAGGCATCGCGCGCGCATGCTTTCCTTCGCGAGCGTGCGTTCGTAACGCCTGATGACGTGAAGGCAATCGCGCCCGACGTGCTCCGCCACCGCGTTCTCACGACGTACGAAGCAGAGGCAGAGGAAGTCACGAGTGATGCGATTGTCAGCCGGATCCTGGCGGCTGTAGCGGCGCCGTGATCGGACGCCGCTCCTCGATAGGCCGGAGGCGCGGCGGAGTAAACCCACTCGCCCGCGGCGAAGAGGAGCCGCGCGAGTCACGGTGGAAACTCTTCCGCGGCAGCCGCGAGCGTAAGCGTGAACCCCAGCACGCGATTGGCGCGCCCGGCGAGGCAGTTCGCAAAGGCGTTCCGCCGGAAATCCTGCGTCAGGTAAAGCTCATCGAGCTCAAGACACGCGGCCTCGTGAACTCGCTGTTCACCGGCGAGTACAGAAGCGTGTTCAAGGGACAGGGAATGGAGTTCTCCGAGGTCCGCGAGTACCAGCCCGGAGACGAAGTCCGTACGATCGACTGGAACGTGACGGCACGGATGCGCCGTCCGTTCGTGAAGCGTTACATCGAGGAGCGCGAGCTTACCGTGATGCTGGCCGTTGATCTGTCGGGATCGGAAAGATTCGGAACCGTCAGGCGATTCAAGAGCGAGCTTGCGACCGAGCTTGCGGCAGTCCTTGCGATGTCGGCTGTCCGAAACAACGATCGCGTCGGCGTGGTGCTCTTTACCGATCGCATCGAGTACATCGTTCCACCGCGCAAGGGTCGCAAGCACGTCCTCAGGATTCTTCGCGACATCCTGACGTTCGAGCCTGTAGGAAAGGGCACCGACGTCGCCGGCCTGACGGACCACCTCGCTCGCACACTCAATCAGAAGACGATCATCTTCCTGATCTCTGACTTCGACGCTCCGGATATCGAGCGACCCCTGAAGATTCTCGCGCAGCGTCACGACGTTGTCGCGGTAACAGTTGAAGATCCGAGTGAGCGCGAGCTGCCGAACATCGGCCTCGCACGGTTCGTCGATCCTGAAACGAATGAGACGTTTGAGATCGACACGAGCTCCCAACGAGTGCGCGCAGACTTCGAGAAACAGGTCACCGAACAGAAGGAGACCCGGAAGCACCTCCTGCGGCGCCTGGCAATCGACGAAGTGCCGATCAGAACCGATGGCAACTACATCGAGCCGCTGTTGAAGTTCTTCCGCTCGCGAGAGACGCAGGCCCGCCGCAGATGATCGCAGGTCTTCTCGCGGTTCTGCTCCAGGTCGTTGCGCCCGCTACGGCGACTCCGCCAGTCGCGCCGAGGCCGCTGCCAGACTTTCCGGTTCAGCTTGGCGTCCGCCTCTCACCGGACACGGTTACTGTCGGGCAGAGGTTTATCGCTTACATCAAGATTCGGGCGCCAGTTGGAGCGACAATCGACTTTCCCACAGAAAGCGATTCGGCTGCGAAGGCCACCGCGACAGCCACTCAGATCATCGGCAAGCCCGCTGTGCAGACATCGCAGGATTCGACTGGCGTCACGGGCAGTGCCGCCTACCGACTCGCAGCGTGGGACGTCAACTCACAAACGCTTGGTCTCGGCGACATCATAGTGCGACTGAACGGAAAGACCGGCTACGTGTCACTTGCCTCGACCCGGGTTTTCGTGAAGTCGGTGTTGCCGGCCGACACGGGCAAGTGGATTCCCAGGCCAGCACGACCAGCAATGGAGATCAGGCCGTTTGACTGGCTGCCGTGGTTCATCGCGCTGGCTGCACTCGTAGTCGCGGGAATTCTGTGGAGAGTGTGGGTGTGGTATCGCAACAGGAAGAGCGCTCCGGTGGATCCGTACACGGCGGCGCAACGCGAGTTCGGGCGCATCGAGGCACTTGGCCTGGTCGCGGCCGGAGAGGGCGGGCGACACGCGGCCCTCATGTCCGATGTAATGCGCGACTACCTGAGCGCGCGCGCACCCGGAGTTGAGCGATCGCAAACGTCTTCGGAGCTTCTCGCTTCCGCTGACTGGATTCACGGGGTGGCGAAGGGACTGGGCGAGCTGCTGTGGCGCACCGACCTGATCAAATTCGCTGCTGTGCGCGTCGCAGCGGACGAGGGGGAGAAGCTGGGACTCAGCGCGAAGGCTGTCGTCGAGTCCATCGAGGCTCATCTTGTCGAGAAGGAAAAGGAAGAAAAAGCAGAGAAAGCAGAAAAAGTCGCCGATGATCGGGAGGCAGCATGACGTTCCCGACTATTGAGTTCGAGACGCCGTGGGCCCTGGCTCTTCTGGTCTTCCTGCCCGTCTGGTGGCTGTGGCGACGCAAGCGATCCGAGGACGCGATCGTCTTCTCGCGAACGTCAGTACTGGGCCGCGGACCGCGGGCCGGACAGGGAATCGCGCGGACGATTTTCTTCCTTCGCAATCTCGTGATCGTGGCCCTGGTAGTCGCGCTGGCACGTCCACGCAGTGGCGCGCATGTCGAAAACATCACCAGCTCCGGTATCAACATCGTTCTTGCGCTCGACCTTTCGAGCTCGATGCTGGCGCAGGATTTCAGGCCGAACAACCGGCTGGAAGTCGCGAAGCTCAGGGCGAAGGAATTCGTTCGCAATCGCGCGAGCGACAGGATCGGGGTTGTCGCGTTTGCCGGCGAAGCGTTGACACAGGTTCCGCTGACAACGGATCAGGCTGTCGTACTTCAGGCCATCGATAATCTGGAAGCCGGCCAGCTCGAGGACGGAACTGCAATCGGACTTGGTATCGCGACTTCTGCAAATCGCCTTCGCGATGCACCCGGACGCTCGAGGGTCATGATCGTCGTCACCGATGGCGTCAACAACCGCGGCAACATCGATCCGCTATCGGCAGCGAAGGCTGCTGCCGTTTACGGAATAAAGATCTATGGCATCGGAGTCGGCACTGAAGGAGTCGCTCCTGTACCGGTGGGTCGTGACGTTTTCGGGCTGAGGTTCGAGAACCAGAAGGTCGAGATTGATGAAGCGTTGCTCAGGCAAATCGCGGCACTTTCGGGCGGGCGGTATTTTCGCGCGCGTGACGGGGCCGCGCTTGGCCAGATCTACGCGCAGATCGATCGGCTCGAGCGTGCGCCCGTGCAGTCGCGCTCGTACGTGAACTACACCGAGTTGTTTCGGTGGGCCGTTGGCCTTGCAATGGCGGCTCTGCTGCTGGAGCTCGCCCTGACAGCGTGGAAGGCGCCGCTGCCATGAACATGATCGACCTCCGTTTTTTCAGCTGGCCGTGGGCGCTTGCGCTGGTCGTGATACTTCCTCTCCTCGCCGCTGGACTGGTTGTGAAGGCGCGCAACGTTCGCGCGCGACGACTCGAGCATCTCGGAACGCCGGCGATGATTGCCCGTCTTGCACCGACAGCTGCGTCTGCATCAAGGTGGCGGCCGATTCGCCTTGCCCTTGCCGCTCTTTTCATCGCGATTGCTTTTGCCGGCCCACGGTGGGGGCTCGAGCGCGCTGTAGTGAAGCAGCCTGGAATCGACGTGATTCTCGCGCTCGATGCTTCATCGTCGATGCTTGCACAGGACGAGGCGCCCAATCGCCTGGCGAAGATGAAACAGGTGGTCGATCGGCTGAGACGACTTTCGCCAAACGATCGGTTCGCTCTCATCGCATTCGCCGGAAAGAGCTACGTGCTCAGCCCGATCACCGTCGACGAAGCCGGCCTGAATCTCTTCATCGACAATCTGGATCCAACGGTCGTCGGTCAGTCCGGCAGCTCACTCTCGAGCGCGCTGCACCAGGCCAACAATCTCCTTGCGCTCTCCAAGTCGGCTTCGGAGCGGGCGATTGTCCTGATGAGTGACGGTGAGGGGTTCGAGAACGTTGATGACGTCGAAGCTGAGGCTCAGAGATCAGCCCAGGCCGGCACCACCATCATTACAGTGGGGTTCGGATCTGAGGCCGGAGCGAGAATTCCGGTGACAGAAAATGGGACAACGACAGAAAAGAAGGACCAGCAGGGCAACCCTGTCGTTTCCAAATATTCCCCGACCTTGCTGCGGGCCGCGGCCGACGCGGGGAAAGGAGTGTTCGTACCGCCCAGTGATGCCGACCGCGCCTCGACAGTGCGCCAGACGCTGGCAAAACTGCGTACCGAATCCCGATCGATGTCGAAAGGCACAAACCTCGCTCAGCGATTCCAGTACTTCCTGCTTCCTGCGATCCTGCTGCTCCTGCTCGACGCCTTCCTCGCAACGCGACGGGGTCGCCGGCGTGAGATGTCCGCTGTCGGCACCACCGCCTCAATGCTGATCCTATCGCTTTTCTCCAACGGATGCTCTGATGGCGGCATACGTGACAAGGAGTCGGCGAAGCTGTATAACCAGGGTACGGCGATGATGGCGAAGCCTGATTCCAATTCAGTGAAAAATGCGCTTCCAATCCTCAAAAAGGCCGCGCTCAGCAAGGACGACGAAGTGCAATATCGAGGGGGCTTCAACGCAGGACTCATTCATCTCAACGCTGGCCTCGCTGTCAAAGGCGATTCAGCGAAGGAGCCGCTCGACAGCGCACTTGCGGTCTACAAGCGCGTTCTGTCTCTCCGGCCCGACGACCTGGACGCAAAGTGGAACTACGAGCTCGCCCTTCGAGATGAGGATCGCGGCGGTGGCGGCGGTGGAGGTGGAGGCGGAGGAGCGAAAAACCCGACGCCGCAGCCCACCCCCGGTGGCCAGTCAAACGAAACCCCGCAGCCTCGGCCCATCCCCGGAATGAACGAGGCAAGGGCAGAGCAGATTTTGAATTCAATGGAACAGCAGGAGCAGGACGTCCAGGGAAGAAAGCAGCGCAAGAGCGTTCCAACTCCGCCGCCCAACGGCAGGGACTGGTAAGTTGGGCGTCATTGCGGTGCTTCCGAGCGCCGTCGCCGACCAGATCGCTGCTGGTGAAGTAGTCGAGCGTCCGGCATCAGTCGTGAAGGAGCTCGTCGAGAACTCTCTCGACGCGGGCGCCACCAGCATTGACGTCGTCGTTGAGGAAGGCGGACACAAGCTCATTCGCGTTGCCGATGACGGAAGCGGGATGGACCGCGATGACGTCATGACCGCTCTCCTGCGTCACGGAACTTCGAAGATTCGAATCGCATCTGATCTTGTCGGCGTCTCGAGCTTCGGTTTTCGCGGAGAAGCGCTTCCTGCAATTGCCTCGATCTCGCGCTTCAGGATTGAAACGAGCTGCTCGGACGGAGAAGGCACAACGCTGTCTTCAGCCGGCGGAACCGTGTCGGAACTCGAGTTTGCTGCAAGAAGGCGTGGAACAACAGTTTGTGTGGAGCAGCTTTTCTACAACGTCCCTGCGCGAAAGAAATTTCTCCGCACTCCCCGTTCTGAATGGCGCGCCATCGCCGATGCGTTTGGAAGCATCGCTCTCACGAGACCGGACGTTCGGTTCAACCTTGTTCACGACGGCAAGAAGGCGCTGACTCTTCCTCCTGTCTCATCGCTTCGCGCGCGAGTGAGCGGAATATGGGGAGGCAAGTACGCCGAAGCATTGCTGGACGTTGACGATGTCGCCGGAACTGTCCACACGAGCGGACTTGTCGAAAGACCCGCCGACGTTGGAACGACGACGCGCAGAATATTCATCTCGATCAACGGCAGGGTCATTCGCGACGCCGGAATAGTCCGCGCGGCCGAGGCTGCATATCGATCGACGATCACTGCCGGCCTCAGACCGTCGTTATTTCTCAACATTACGCTGCCGGCCAGCTCAGTTGACGTGAATGTCCACCCGGCAAAAGCAGAGGTTCGATTCGCCGACCGCTGGCCGCTCGAGCTGGCTGTTGAAACGGCGGTCCGTCGCGCGCTTGGCACTTTCGACGCGTCAGCGGTAATGGGCGGCCGGTTCTTTTCCGGAACGCGATTCACGTCCGATGAACTTCTCAGTTCACCCGTCGATCAATCGGCGGTATTCTCACCAACGAGACCAGCCGAAGGTCTCTTCGCAGAAACGAACGAGAGCACGAATGGCTCTGACGAATGCGCAAACGAAACGACGCCGTCGGTCGAAACGCGCAACGCAGAGATTCCGGAGCTTTTCCAGTTTCGCCGGATGTACATCGCGTTCGAGCATGACGAAGGTCTGGTCCTGATCGACCAGCATTCAGCTCACGAGCGCGTGTTGTACGAAGAATTCATGCACTCGCTCGAGAGCGGGAACGCGCCAGCCCAGCGTCTGCTTCTTCCGATCACGCTTCATCTCGGACCAGCTGAGGGCGACGCCTTTGAATTAAATCGCGAGTATCTCGAGAAGCTTGGTTTTGAGATTGAAGGCTTTGGCGGAAATACTCTCATCGTCAGCACCGTTCCCATGCCGCATCGGAGATTCGATGCGGAGCGCTGCCTTCGCGAGACGCTCGATGCATTGACTGGTGACAGAGTTGCGGGAACCGCGACCCGCCACGAGCACCTTGCCGCCACGGTAGCATGCAAAGCGGCGATCAAGGCCGGCGAGCAGCTCTCGACGGCGGAGATGCGCGCCCTGTTCGCGTCGCTGCGAGACACGAAGCTGCCGGCTCACGACGTCCACGGACGGTCAACCATCGTTCAGCTGAAATGGGACGAGCTGGACCGACGCTTTGGCAGAAAATAGGATTCGCGTCATCTGCGGTCCGACGGCCGCAGGAAAATCGGCGGTCGCCGGCGCACTCGCGATGGAATACACGGGCACGCTCATCTGTGCCGACTCGCGGACAATTTATCGCGGGTTCGATATTGGTACCGCGAAGCCGAACGCCGTAGAGCTCAAGTCAATTCCACATCGCGGAATCGACGTTGCCGATCCCACTGAACGATACTCGGCGTCGGACTGGGCGGCTTCAGCTGATACATGGATCGATCAGGCGCGAGCGGCGAGCCAGGTTCCGATCATTGTTGGAGGAACCGGCTTTTACATCAAGGCGCTGTTCGAGCCGCTGTTCGAAGCGCCGGAGATTGACGCGGTGAAGCGCGCGTCATTCGAGAAATTTGTTGCGCCGATGTCGTTAGGCGATCTCCGGCGGTGGTGCGGGATGCTTGACGCCGGCCGCAGTCATCTCGGACGGTCACAACTCATTCGTGCAATAGAGACGGCCGAACTGACAGGTTATCGCATCAGTGACCTTCATGAATCGCGATCGCGCGAGTCAATCCACGCTCCGGCATATCTCGTGGTAGATCCCGGTGACGGGCTCGCGAAGCGCATCGAGAACAGAGTCGATGCGATGATCGACGGCGGGTGGGTTAACGAGGTCAGCAACCTGGATCAGGCAATTCCGGAGGACGCGCCCGCGTGGAAGGCGAGCGGTTACGGCATTATGAGGCGAGTAGCCAGACGCGAGCTCGATTTGTCATCGGCGCGCGAGCGGATCATTATTGAGACTCGGCAGTATGCCAAGCGGCAGCGCACCTGGTTTCGCCATCAGCTTGGGCTTTCGCAGGTCACGCGGGTCGATCCCAGCCGGCCCGACTGGGAAGCAACAGTGCAACGGTGGTGGAAGGAGACGTCTTGAAGATCGGCATTACGTGTTATCCGACATACGGTGGCTCAGGGGCGATCGCGACCGAGCTGGGGATCGCTCTCGCGGCGCGTGGACATGAAGTTCACTTCATCACATATCGACAGCCGTTCCGCCTGCCGTCATTTCTTCCACGTGTGTTCTTTCACGAAGTGGATGTCGGGAGATATCCGCTGTTCGAGTATCCGCCGTACGATCTCGCGCTCGCGGTGCGCATGCACGAAGTAGTTCTGACTCACGAGCTCGACATTCTTCATTGTCACTACGCGATTCCACACGCCACGAGTGCCTGGATTGCGCGGGAGATGCTTCGCCAGCAGCATCGGGACGTGAAAGTAATCACGACGCTCCATGGAACTGACATAACGATTGTCGGCCAGGACCCGTCCTTTAATGCGATTACAAAATTCTCGATCGAAAAATCCGACCGGCTGACTGCTGTCTCGGAGTTTTTGCGTAAGGAGACGTACAACGCGTTTGGCTGCGACAAGTGTGACGTAGGCGTAATTCACAACTTCATCGATCCCGAAGTTTACGATCGATCGAAATACCCCGCGACGTTGAAGGAGCAGCTCGGCAAGTCGGAGCCGGTGCTGATGCACATATCGAACTTCCGCCGGGTGAAGCGGGTGCGTGATGTGGTGCAGATATTTGCGCGCGTCAACGCGGAGGTGCCCGGCAAGCTCGTCATGGTTGGCGACGGGCCGGACAGGGCCGAGGCGGAAGACGAGGTTCGGCACCTTGGAATCGAGAGCTCCGTGTTCTTCCTTGGGAAGCTCGACGTCGTCGCGCCTCTGCTCGCGTCCGCCGATCTCTTCCTTCTTCCTTCAACCAGCGAGTCGTTCGGGTTGAGTGCACTCGAAGCACTCGCGTCGGGCGTCCCGGTGATCGGATCGAATGCCGGCGGCTTGCCGGAGGTGATCAAGGATGGAGAAAACGGGTATCTCTGTGAGGTTGGTGACGTCGAGGGTATGTCCAACGCAGCGCTATCGATTCTGACCGACAGGGAAAAGTGGAGAACGATGAGTGAGTTTGGCGCAGCCGATGCGCGGGCTCGCTTCTCGCTAAACGAGATCGTCAGTCAATACGAGCGCCTCTACACCACATCGCTAGCCTAAATCAAATGACGATCTTTCAGGCCATCGTACTCGGCCTAATTCAGGGACTGACCGAGTTTCTCCCGATAAGCAGCTCGGCCCACCTTGCGCTCGCGCCGTACCTGTTCGGCTGGGAGGATCCAGGTCTCGCATTCGACGTTGCGCTGCATTTCGGAACGCTGGTTGCGGTGTTGTGGTTTTTCCGGAAGGAATGGGCGCAACTCATTGCCGCGGCGGTCTCGATGATCACCAGGCGGAAGGTCGATACTCCAGAGGAGAAGCGCGTGATCTTTCTGATCATCGCGACAATCCCGGGGGCTATCGGCGGCCTCCTGCTCGAGGAGAAAGCGGAAACAGTTTTCCGTTCGCCGACGCTGATTGCCTCGACGCTGATTGCGATGGGAATCATTCTCTGGGCGGTAGACAAGTTCTCGTCTCAGGAGCGACGGATCGAGCGAATGCGCTCGCTTGACGCGCTGTTGATTGGATGTGCGCAGGTTGTTGCGCTGGTACCCGGAGTGTCGCGCTCCGGATCAACCATTACTGCCGGCCGCGCTCTCAAATTCGACCGCCAGTCAGCCGCGATCTTCAGCTTTTTGATGAGCATGCCGATCACTGCGGCTGCAGTGGTGCTGAAGGCGCCTGATGTGTTGAGGAACGGCGGACTCGGTGCCGAAGTCGTCGTTGGCATCCTCGCGTCGGCCATCAGTGGATGGCTCGCAATTTCGGTTTTGCTGAAGTACGTGAGCAAGCACAGCTACGGCATCTTCGCGCTGTATCGCGTGCTGCTCGGGCTGGTTGTGCTGGCAGTTATCTACAGTCGTGGCTGACGACTACCTGTTTGACGGCCTTTCCTCGATCGAGCTGGCGACAGTTCTGGACCTGCCGCAAGTCGAGCTTCTTGAAGTCACAACTTCGACACTTGATGTAGCACACATAAAGGCTGGGGCAGGTTGTCCGGCGGGAACTCTTGTGGTTGCTGACAGGCAGACTGCCGGACGGGGGCGAACCGGTGCAAGGTGGACGTCACCGGCAGCGTCAGGCATCTGGATGACGCTCGTCGAACGACCCGCCGATACCTCGGGCCTCGATGTCTTGTCTCTTCGGATTGGACTGCGTGCTGCGCGGGCTCTCGATCGCTTCGCTCCCGAACCGGTGCGCCTGAAATGGCCAAACGACCTTTTTGTCGAGGGCCGGAAGCTCGCCGGAATTCTCATTGAGGCCCGGTGGCGCGAATCGCGTCTCGACTGGGTTGCCGTCGGAGTCGGTGTCAACGTTTGCGCTCCGGCTGATTTCCCTCTGGCGGGTTCGCTCGACAACGGGACGCGCCGCATTGAAGTGCTCACTGAGCTAGTGCCGGCGCTGAGACTCGCCGCCAGGGCGACCGGGCACCTGACGTCCATCGAGCTTGCAGAGTGGGATGCTCGCGATCTCGCTCGCGGACGCCTGTGCCGCGAGCCCGCCCGGGGAATCGTCGAAGGAATAACGCCAGGTGGTGAGCTGCTCGTTGCGCTCGCAGACTCTGTCGCCAGATTCCGCACCGGCTCACTAGTCCTCGACCTTCCTTCATGATACTGACCTTCGACGTCGGCAATACAGAGACGACAGCCGGGCTTTTTGACGGCGAAGAGCTTCACGCGCACTGGCGCGTAACGACGGGCACTCCGCGAACGCACGACGAATTCGCGTTGCTGCTCCGCTCACTTCTGAACGCGAGTGCAATTGAAAAGTCCGCAGTGCAGGGAAGCGCAATCTGCTCCGTCGTTCCGCCCGTAACTCGGCCACTGGCGGAGGCGTGCAGGGATTGCTTTGGGTCAGACCCGGCAATTATTGACGCCCATGCAAGCCTTCCGATTCGGTTAGTTGTCGATGAGCCGTTCACTGTAGGGGCCGATCGCATCGCGAATACCCTGGCAGCCAGCCGTTTGTATAATCGGGACGCAATAGTTGTCGATCTCGGAACCGCGACAACCTACGATTGCATTACGGCTGACGGCTCATTCATTGGTGGCATTATTCAGCCAGGTGTTGGAACCTCTGCAGACACTCTCTTTCGGAGAACGTCGCAGCTTTCGGCGACCGAGCTGGTAATGCCTGGGAAGGTGATCGGCACACGTACTGACGAATGTATTCGTTCGGGCGTTCTCTATGGTGCAGCCGATTCGATTGACGGACTCGTTGGACGCATCAAAAAAGAATGGGGAAAGACGGATGTCATAGTGATTGGAACGGGCGGACTTGCCGAAACGCTCATGCCGCACGTTCGGTCGTTCGATGAGGTCGATCCGTTCCTGACTCTGAAGGGCGTCAGAATGGGGTACGAGATCCTGATGGGGTGATATTGCGCTTTGCTCGACGTCCCCTAACGTATGGGCGTTCCCTCGCCCCTGGAGACGCAATGCTGCGAAAGATTCTCGCTGGTCCGCTAGCCGCCACGATAATGGCAGCGCTTTGTCCCTCTGTCTCACTCGCTCAATCGAAAGCCGCTCAGATAGCAACCGCCCTGTCCGCGGCGCCATCGGCCATCTCTGCCCACGCCACTGTGATGGCAGCAGCGAAGGATGGCAAGCTGACCACACTGCGCGAAGGGACAAACGGCTGGACCTGCATGCCGGGCGACCCGAAGTCGAAGTACAACTCAAACAACGCTATGTGCCTCGATGCTACATGGATGTCATTTATCGGCGCGCTGATGTCCGGACAAAAGGCGCCCAACGTCAAACAGGTTGGCTACTCATACATGTTGAGCACGAACGACTGGGAAAGCAACACGGATGCAAGCGCAAAGGCGCCGACCGCTACCAACGACTGGCATCACGTTGGATCACATGTGATGGTGGTATATCCCGACGCCAGGATGCTGGACGGAATTCCCACCCATCCTAGCAAGGCGGGCGCATATGTAATGTGGCCGGGCACACCATATGCTCATGTGATGCTGCCGGTCAAATAAGCCGCAGAAATGTGATATTTCCCGAGGAAGAGCGGTGTCCGGAGCAAGTGCCTTGAATTAGGTCTCCGGACCCGATAACTTAAGGTCGTTAGCACTCAACACCATCGAGTGCTAACGACCTTTTTTTAGCCATCTCAGCAGGAGGCATGCACAATATGGCCACGAAGAACACCAGCGTTGCTCCACTCGCGGACCGCGTAGTCGTTCGCGCTCTGGAAGAGACCGAACAGATGCGCGGCGGGCTTTTCATCCCCGACACCGCAAAAGAAAAGCCGATGCAGGGCGAAGTTATCGCCGTCGGTCCCGGACGCTACGAGAAGGACAAGCGCGTCCCGATGGAGCTCAAGGTCGGCGACAAGGTTCTGTACGGTAAGTACAGCGGAACCGAAGTCACCATCGATAACGAGCCGCTTCT
>DATLDF010000032.1:0-9757 GCA_035525975.1 Gemmatimonadaceae bacterium | reverse complement strand
TCATCAAGACCGTCACCGACATGAAGTCGCGCGGCGTTGAATTCCTGAAAGTCCCGAATACCTATTACGACAGCGTTCCGGAGCGAGTGGGTCATATCGACGAGGACATTGCGCCGCTCCGCGAGCTGGGCATTCTCGTCGACAGGGATGACGAAGGCTACCTGCTCCAGATCTTCACGAAACCAGTCCAGGACAGGCCGACGCTCTTCTACGAAATAATTCAGCGAAAGGGCGCAAAGAGCTTTGGCGCCGGTAACTTCAAGGCACTCTTCGAAGCCATCGAGAGAGAGCAGGCACTGCGCGGCAACCTCTAAAGGAATCCCTGAATGCCCAACTACCACACACTCGGCTCAATTCCACGAAAGCGGCACATCGCATTCAGGAAGCCTGACGGTGGATTGTACGCCGAAGAGCTGATGGGTCACGAAGGATTCACCGGAACGTCGTCGCTGCTGTACCACATCTACCCGCCGACAACGGTGAAGTCAGTCCGGCGCGTGAAGGAGACGAAGTACGAGGCTGATTCTGATCAGACTCTTCATCACCGGCATTTTCTCACCGCACGCGCGAAGAAGGGCGGAAGTCCGACACTAGACAGGATACCGCTGCTTTTCAATCAGGACATCGCGATGCTGTACGTCGAGCCTGACAAGCAGGACGAGCACTTCTATCGAAATGCTCAGGCGGACGAGCTGGTCTATGTGAGCAAGGGGAAGGGCGTACTGGAGACGGTATATGGAGATCTTCCGTTCGGTGAGGGGGACTATCTCATCATCCACCGCGGAATTCTTCACAAGTGGAAAATCGATTTTACACAGGAGCAGGTTAAGCTCGTTGTGTTCGAAAGCCGCGGACACGTTCGGACACCGAAGCGGTATCGCAACGAATTTGGTCAGATCATCGAGGGTGCGCCGTATTCGGAACGCGACATCCGCAGGCCGCTCGAGCTGAAGCCGCACGATGAAAAGGGAGATTTCCCGCTTTTCGTGAAGCAGTACGACGGAATCAATGAGCTGATTCTCGATCACCACCCGTTCGACGTAGTCGGCTGGGACGGATTCTTCTATCCATGGGCATTCAACATCATGGACTTCGAGCCGATCGTCGGGCGCGTTCATCAGCCGCCGCCGGTTCACCAGACATTTCAGGGCGACGGCTTCGTCGTGTGCTCATTCTGCCCGCGTCCGTACGATTTCCATCCTGAGGCGATTCCGGCTCCGTACAATCACAGCAACGTGGATTCGGATGAAGTGCTGTACTATGCGTCGAGCGAGTTCATGAGCCGCAAGGGAATCGAGTTTGGAAGCATCACTCATCATCCCGATGGAATTCCGCACGGTCCACATCCGGGACGCGCAGAAGCGAGTATCGGCGCGAAGTACACCGATGAGCTCGCGGTGATGATGGACAGCTTCCGCCCGCTCAAGGTTGCGAAGCAGGCGCTGGACATCGAAGACAAGAGCTACCACAAGTCGTGGGTCGATACGCAGCACGCTCAGTTCAGTCCGCCGACGAGCTGAACGATGCAAGACCTCAGAACGGAGCCGATGTGGACTCCGTCGCCGGAACGCATAGCGCAGGCAAACATGTCTGCGTTTTTGCGTTTGGCGGGTGTTGGAACCACGTACGACGAACTGTACCAGTGGTCAGTGAAGCACCCCGAGAGATTCTGGTCGCTGATGTGGGAGTTCGCGGACGTCATCGCCGAGGAACGCGGCGGCGGCAAGCCTCAATGGGACGATGTTGTAGCAGGTCTTGACCGGATGGCGCCACCCGATCCGGAGCTTGGCCCAAAGTGGTTCACCGGCTCGCGGATCAACTTCGCGGAGAATCTGCTGAGATACCGCGACGACCAGGAAGCGCTCGTCGCGTGGAACGAGAGTGGGCGCCAGCGACGCGTGACCTACGCCGAACTCTATCGCCAGGTCGCACAGGTAGCGTCGGCAATGCGCAAGCTTGGCATCGAGAAAGGCGATAGAATCGCCGGATTGATTCCGAATATCCCTGAGGCGATCGTCGCGATGCTGGCGGCTTCGTCCATCGGCGCGCTCTGGTCGTCATGCTCGCCTGATTTTGGAGTTCAAGGGGTGCTCGATCGATTCGGCCAGATCGAGCCGCGAATTCTTTTCTGTGCTGACAGTTATACCTACGCTACGAAGCGGATCGACTGCGTCGCTAAAGTCGCCGAGGTAGTCTCAGGGATTCCGACGATCGAGCGCGTTGTCGTGGTACCCTATGGCGACAGGAACCCGGGAATATCGAGTATCAGGAACGCGGCACTGTGGGCTGACTTCATCGAGCCAGAAGCTGCCGAGGTGGAGTTTGAGCGGCTGCCGTTCGACCATCCGCTTTACATCCTTTACTCATCGGGCACTACCGGGCTGCCCAAGTGCATGGTGCACAGCGGCGGAGGAACATTGCTCCAGCACTACAAGGAGCTGATGCTTCACACCGATCTGAAACGAACTGATCGCGTGTTCTACTTCACGACGTGCGGCTGGATGATGTGGAACTGGCTTGCGAGTGCCCTTGCCGTTGGATCGACGCTGATCTTGTACGACGGTTCGCCGTTCTCGCCCGAGCACGATTCGCTGTGGGCGATGGCCGCCGCAGAGAGAATCACGGTCTTCGGGACAAGCGCGAAGTTCCTCGGCATGTGCGAAAAGCGCGGTATGCAGCCCGGCACGAAGCATGATCTTTCGGCGCTCAAGACGATTCTGTCAACCGGGAGCCCGCTGGCGGTGAACAGCTACGACTATGTCTACTCCCAGATCAAGGAAGACGTTCATCTCTCCAGCATAAGCGGCGGTACAGACATCGTCTCCTGCTTTGCTGGCGGGAATCCAATCGGACCGGTGTATCGGGGTGAGCTTCAGTGCCGGTCACTCGCCATGGCGGTGCACGTGTTCAACGAAAAGGGTGAGCCCGTTGTCGGGGAAACGGGAGAGCTCGTCTGCACCCGCCCGTTTACGAGCATGCCCGTCGGGTTTTGGAACGATCCCGACGGCGCCAAGTATCGCGCTGCCTATTTCGAGAAGTATCCGAACGTGTGGCGGCACGGCGACTGGTGCGAGCTCACCGAGCGGAACGGAATGGTGATCTACGGTCGCAGTGACGCGACTCTGAACCCGGGTGGCGTAAGGATCGGGACAGCCGAGATCTACAGGCAAGTGGAGCAATTGCCCGAGATCCTCGAGAGCGTGGCAATCGGCCAGGAGACGGGGGAAGGGGCGTCCGGCGATGTGCAGATTGTCCTGTTTGTGAGGCTGCGCGAGGGCGAGACTCTCGACGACGCGCTGCGCGACAAGATCAGGAAGCAGATCAAGGACAACACGAGTCCGCTTCACGTACCGAAAAAGATCCTGGCGGTGTCGGACATTCCGCGAACCATCAGCGGGAAGATCAGCGAGCTTGCTGTGCGCGATGCAGTGCACGGCAGGCCGGTGACGAATACAGAAGCACTCGCAAATCCGGAAGCACTTGACTTGTTCCGCTCCGTTCCCGGCCCGACTGGGTGACTGATCGTCTCGATCGACAGCTGGCTTTCATACTCGAGCTCGACAAACTGAAGAGTGTGTCGAGACGGATTTCGCTGATCGACCGATCGCGTCTCGAGAACAGCGCGGAACACTCATGGCACGTCGGCACAATGGCAGTTGTGCTGGCTGAGTACGCGCCGGCCGGCACGGACATCTCGCGGGTTGTCGAGATGCTGCTGGTACATGACGTCGTCGAGATCGACGCCGGGGACACGTTCGCATTCGATGCTGCGGCAAATGCCGGGAAGGCGGATCGTGAGGTGCTGGCGGCCGGTCGGTTGTTCGGGCTGCTGGCTGACGACGATGCGCGCGAAATGCGCGCGCTGTGGGATGAGTTCGAGGTCGGCGAGACGCCGACAGCCCGATTTGCGAATGCGCTCGATCGTCTTCAAGGTCTGTTGATGAACGACGCAGCCCGTGACGGTGGAACGTGGCGAATCCACGGAATCACCAAGAGCCAGATACTTGCGCGGATGGGGCCCATACAAATTGGCGCGCCTGCCTTATGGCCAGTTGTTCTCGATGCAGTCGAGCGCGCTGTTCGTGCAGGCGACATATAGGACGACCGCGCCTAGCCTCCGCGGGGTTTGGATACGAAGTAGAGAACCGTCCCAACCGTCGTGCAGAAAGCAAATGCAAGCGCAACCATCCAGCTCGCGGCTGAGTAGGTGTTCGTGAGAAATCTTGCCCCGAGAACCGCGGCAAGCGTTGCGGCGATCAACGCAATCAGAGCAATGCCAACTGTCACAGTCGATGTCTTGCTCTGCGATCGGGCTGTTCCGATGACGACGCTCGAGCCGACAAAAGCCACAATCGCTACGGAGAGGTAGCGCCAGTCTGTGCCTGTCGTCAGCCAGCGGAGCAAGCCGAATGCAAATGGTGCTGCGAGAAGAGAAATGCCGGCGAGCAGAAACGACAGTTCCCGTGACGATCGCTTCATAGCCACACTAGTTTTTATCGGCGGCGACGGCACGGACGATCTCCAGCATCACCGCTGTGCCTTTCCTGATATTCTCGATCGAGATCCGCTCGTTGTTCCCGTGGGTCCCCGATTCTTCTGCCACAGGAATGACGAACGGAGCAAATCCGTAGCTAGCGATGCCAAGGTCGCGAAACCAGTGACTGTCGGTGAAGCCGGTCTGAACTGCTGGGGCGATGGTGGCGCTCGGCCAACTGCGACGGATGGCATCCGTCATTGCCTTGTACAGCGGCGTATCGGTCGACGAGACGGCGGCGGAAAAGGCGACGACTGTGTCTATCTTGATGTTCGCATCGTTGAGAACCGCTGTGAATTCGCGAAGGAAAACGGCGTGGTCCTGATCCGGAAGTAGACGGCAGTCTACCTGCGCCTGCGCTTCGGGCGGAATCACGTTGATCTTGTTGCTCGCCTGGAGCATGGTGATCGAGCATGTGTTGCGGAGAAGTGCTGCGAAAGCCGCGTGCTCGATCTGCAGCTCCATGAGCGTGCTTCGGTCAGAGATGATTTTCGCGGGATTGTTGAAGCCGTCGTTCCACCTTGCTTCCATCGATGGTGCGACGGCTGCCATGTACGCGGCGACTGCGGGCAGAACGCGTGGAGCGAACTCATAGGTTTGAAGTCGCGCGAGAGCGCGTATGAGCCGGTTGACCGCGGATTCAGGCGCCGGCGTCGATCCGTGTCCCGGCTTGCCAACTGAAGTGAGCTTGATCCAGTACGGAGTCTTCTGGGTCACTTCAATCGCGAACTGCACTCGTCCACCTTCGTCGACGTCGCCGCCGCCACCCTCGTTCAAAATGAATCCGACGCCCTTGAACGCTTCAGGGCGATTCTTGACGACCCATCCGGCGCCGAAGTTGCCACCGGCCTCTTCATCGGCGGTCGCCATGAAGACCACGTCGCGATCGAGCGGAACTTTTGCGCGGTGCAGGGCGAGGAACGCCTCGAGCTCGACGACGCCGAGTGTCTTTGTATCGAGAGCTCCGCGGCCGAAAATCACACTGTCTTTCGTTGTCGCAGCGAAGGGATCGACGTCCCAGTACTTCGGGTCTGCCGGAACGACGTCCATGTGATGCAGCAGCATGAGCGCGGGCTGGTTGCCGCCCTTGATTCTCGCCCAGATATTGCCACGTCCCGGAGCTGAGACGGCGGTGTCGAACTGGATGCCTTCCTGTTTAAAGATCTTCGCGAACCATCGCATCGTCTCCACTTCGTTTCCCGGAGGATTCGTCGTGTTAATGCGCAGGTATTCGCGTGTGCGCTGCACGGCTTCGGTCTGAAGCTTCGCGATGTCGATGGGCTGCTGTGCGCCGGCGGTGCTGACGACCAGGCAAAGTGCGGCGCCGGTGAGCCGGGCGGGGAAGCGGATTGTGGGGATCATGGTGGCAACGAAATAGCCGCTTTTCGCCCGCCGCGCCACTCAGCCGTGCGCGCTGAACCTGTTTATGTAGACCCGGACGCCAAACAGCACCGTCCCGAGCCACGTGCGAGACTTGTCAGTCGGGCGCTATGCTCCTCGGCGGCCACCGGACTTGACCGACGTGTTCTGTGGTTTGGTCTGGGGTGGCTTCACGTGCGGGGTCGTCGCGGCGACGCCGCCATCTGGTGCGAGGGGATTCTTTGCCTTGGGCTTCTTCGATGAGAAGTCGGGGATGTGTCGTTCGCCTTTGTGTTTCATTGGAACCTCCGAATTGCACTGCACACTAAAGAATCGCGAGTGGCGCGCACTTCCGCAATCAATCGCGGGAGAAACTCCACGAGCTCCAGTGTCTGTAGCCTCCGCGACGACCGGTGTTGGACCAACCCCGGCGAATCAGCTCACTTGCAAGCATCCGTCGAAAGACGCCGTGAGTTACCACCACGGCGACCGAGGAGTCGCCGACGAGTCTGGTCAGCCAGTCTATGGATTCGGCCGCTCTAGCTCTCTCCGACTCGGTTACGTCAACTCCGCGCGTAATTCTCAAAATCCACGCAGTGTGTACCGCCAATCCCCATGCAACGAACGGCATGCGGGCCGGCCACTGCGGAACTGGAAGCTTTGACTCGCGCAAAAGGCTGGACACGCCAATCTCCCGGCCCCGTGCGAGCCTGGCGGCTGATTCAATCGCGCGGGGCAGATCGCTGGCGATTATGTGGGTCGCATTCCTCGCGAGGTCCATCAAACTCGCCGGCGGCTCGGCGTCGGGCCTGATTCCTACAGTATCGTATGTGTCGAGCCACTGCTGCGCGTCATTCCGGCTCATCAATCCCGGAGCACCGGCGTGAATGGACGGTCCGTGGCGGACGAGGATGATTCGCGTTTTCAAGCTCACTCAGTGGTTATGGGCAATCATACGATATATCCCATCTGCGCGCGATATTAGCCATCTGGAAACTGTCTTTATTTGCCCCACCCTCTCCCTGAGTGCTCCAGCGCGTGTTATTGTCGGTCGCATGAAACGCCTAACTCTGCTGTCGGCTTTTGCAATCACCGGTGCGTTTGGATGCGCTGCTCACAACCGCGCTCCAACCGCTTCCCTGCCGCCAGTAATCCCCCACTCGGCATGGCAGTCACAACCGCCACTCGGTTACGCTGCAGACGCGACGCGCAGAAACAAGAAAACCGGCGACTCACTCGCATTTCACGACGCAGTGGTGACCGTCGTCAGCGTTGGCATCGATTCCACTGGTGCAAAGCCAGTCGACATCGTCCGCCTTCGTCTTGCACTACCAGACACGACCGAATTACGCACTGTAACAGAAGGCTCGGCATTCAACTGGAAAGGGTACCACGTCGCAATCGTGGCGATCTACGCGCCCGGCGAGCTCGGCGGTGGATTGGTGGCGCTCGAAGTGGCAACGGTCGCGTCGATCCCGGCGCAGCTTGCGAACTCAACAGTTGCCGGCGGCGCCGACATGCGACTGCGCATCCCGCACCGCATCACACACATCACCCTCCATCACGAGGGGAACGCGCAGCCTCTGAAACCGGAGGACGATGTGCCGAAGATGCTTCGGGCGCTTCAGTCGTGGGGTGCATCAGACCGCAACTGGTGGGACGTGCCGTATCACTTCCTACTTGGCTACAATGGCGAGGTCTACGAAGGCCGTGATTACCACTTTCAGGGCGAGACTAACACCACCTACGATCCGGGCGGACACTTTCTAATCAGTGTCGTTGGTAACTACAGCAAGCAGAAGCCAACGCAGGGACAGCTCGAATCAATCGCGGACCTGATGGCGTGGGCGGTCAGGGAATTCAATGTTCCGCTCGAGAACATCGGCGGACATTACAACTACGCAGAGACCGACTGCCCCGGAACGTATCTCAGACCATTTCTGGAGGACGGCACTTTCCGGCGAATGGTGACTGAGCGCCTGAAGCGGAACTAGACTCCCGCAATTCTCCGCTTGTATTCGCCGAGTGCGGAGTCGAGGCGCTCTCGGGCAGTTGTATCGCCAGGAACGTTGTGGGACGGGTGAATGAAAAGCTTGACGCCGCGCTTCTCGAGTATTTCGGCAACGGTGGTGATCGTCATCCACACAACTGTGATGAATGCCATCGTCGAAACCGGCCCGACATTGTCGACGTGATTATCGAGCGGCACGGCTGAGTCGCCAGCCGGAACCCGGGTATCGATGACAACGTCAGCTAACTCAAAAAGCGTTTTGCCGGATGGATGACGCGGCGTACCAACCTGATCTGCCGACCCGGTCGCAATGACTTTCAGTCCAAGTGCCTTCGCGCGAAGAGCGACATCGATATTGACGTTGTTGATCCCGGTGTGCGAGAAGATCCACATAGTGTCGCGCTCATCGAGCGTGTAGCTCTTCATTATCGCGTCGCCGTAACCCTCGGCGCGCTCGAGAAAGAGGAACTGGTGAATCCCCATCTCGCCGGTGATTCGCGTGAAAAAGGTGAGCGGCAGCTCGACCATCGGATGAAATCCAACAAATCCACCGATGCGAGGATACATCTCCTCGACGGGGATCGTCGCGTGACCGCACCCGAACGTGTGGACCCAGCGGCCGGCTTCGATAGAATCCGCCATTAACCTGGCCGCGCTTTGGATCGAATCCGACTGCGTCGCCTCGATGTCGTCCATTATCGAGCGCGTCGCCGACAGCCACTGCTTTGCCAGGTTCATGCGATTGCCTGCCTTGATGTTTCGCTGCGCAGAGCGCGCGTAAGAAGCCCGAACAGCACCGCAAGAAGCACCAGTGCTGCCGGGACGAGCAAAAACGACTCGCGCAATCCGTACTTCGCGCCCAGAACCCCGGCGATCCACGGCATCAGCATTCCGCCGAGCAGAGCGATGGCGATCGCGAGACTGAAAGCGGTGCCCGAGAGTGCCGCATAGCGTTCGCCGACGATTCCGAGAATGGCTGGAAACTGTGCGGCGAAACCGACGCCGAGCATGAAGACACTCACCGCTGCAACGCGTGCATCAGTCGTAAGTCGGAGGCCCAGCGCGCCAGCTAGCGCAAAGGCAATGCAGACGAAGACAGCACGCACCGGCGGTACGGTCTTCAGCACAGTGCCGAGCGCGAGGCGAGCCACCATCATGCCCAGCCAATACAGTGAGAGGATTACAAGAGCCTGCCGGGCGGGAACAGCGAGCACCTCGTGCACATAGGTCGACGTCCATCCCCCCACGGTGATTTCCATTCCGCTCTCGAGGAACAGCATGAACGACATCATCAGCAAGAGCGGGTCGCGCACGAGCTTGCCGGCGTCGGCAATCGGGAATCCCATTGGATGCTTCGCGCCCGGGAAGGCCGTTGCGGCGATGACCACGAAGGGAATCAGAACGAGCGCACCAACCGCGGCAATGAGCGTAGCATGCCCAAAGTCTTCGCCGAAGGTCGCAAGCACGAAGGGAACACCAACAGCACCCACTCCAAAAAACACGCCGAGAAGGTTGAGGTTGGCGTTCTTGTCGTCGCTGCTGATGTCTGCCACCAGCGCGTTCGTTCCGCCGTTGATTATTCCGCCGCCAAAGCCGATCACGACAATCGCGACCCGCAAAAGGGTCATGGTTCCGGCGAATGCAATTCCTTCAAGTCCAGATGCGATGAGCGCGCTGGCGACAAGGAACAATCCCTTGTATCCGTAGCGGTCGGCCAGAGGGCCAAAAACAATCGAAGCGGCGAGGATTGCAAACGTCATGAGCAGGAAAAGCGAACCCGCCTGCGCCTTGTCGAGCCCGAAGCGCTCGATGATCGAAGGAAGAACCGCTCCAAGGATCGTGAGGACAACTCC
>DATLDF010000018.1:0-33683 GCA_035525975.1 Gemmatimonadaceae bacterium | reverse complement strand
TCGGCCACTTCGCGCAGTGTCAGGGGCTTGAGGAACTGAACGCCCTTCTCAAAGAATTCGCGCTGCCTGTCGACGATGTAGTTCATCACCTTGAGCATCGTCTGACGACGCTGCTCGATGGCCTGAATCATCCAGTTTGCGGAGTTCAGTTTGTTGGATATGAACTCCTTGTTTTCGCCGTCGAATTTCTTCTTGTCGCGGGCGATTTCCTGATAGGCCTTGCTGAGGCGAAGCCGCGGAAGGTTCGCGTCGTTCAGGAAAACGTGGTAGTGCTGGTCGATCTTGTCGACTATGAGATCGGGGATGATGTAGTTCTCATCTCCTGACCGGAACCTGAGCCCAGGCTTCGGATCGAGCTTGGCGATTTCGTCCGCCGCCTTCTGCACGTCACTCGCGCTGATACCGAAGCGCTTCGATATCTCACTCCAGCGGTGAGCGATCAGCTCTTCGAAACAGTCGCGAACCAGGCGGTATGGAACGGACTGGGTCAGTCCGGCTTCCTTCAACTGAAGCAGGAGGCATTCACGCAGATCACGTGCGCCGACGCCGGGAGGATCGAGCTCCTGGACGGTGCCGAGCATCGCTTCGCCTTCTTCCAGGGTGTAGGTCGGCAGATCTCCAAAATCACGATCCTCCGCCTCAGCCGCCTGCATGATCATCTCGTTTACCGAGGCGATAATCTCCTCTACCGGCGTTGCGAGGTAACCGTCGTCATTGATGTTGCCGAGGAACTCGTCGGCCAGGAGCATCTGGCGTGGATCGAGCTCGAGGAGGCTCACCTGATCTCTCAGGTGATCGCTCAGGTCGCGCGTTGCGACAGTAACCGGCTCGTAATATTCGCGCTCTTCGTGCTCTTCGCGGCGCCCTCCGGCGGTATCAAAACCATCCAGCAGAATCTCTTCCCAGTCTATCTCTTCGCCCCGCTCTTTTTCTTCCGGAGACTCAGCTACTGCCTCTGGCTCGCTTTCTGTCTGCTCTTCTTCGTCCTCTTCTTCCGCTTCCACAAGGTCGAGAAAGGGGTTGTTGAGGAGCTCCTGCTTAAGGTGCTGCTGAAGATCAAGCAGCGGCATGTACAGAAGATCCATCGCCTGATAAAGGCGTGGATTGATCTTCAGCTCCTGCCGCAGCTGGGTTGACTGACTCATTCCTGGCTTCACGATCCAGCTCCTGCTTCCTGCACGTGAGAAAAACGCTGGCGCAGACGCGCCGTAAGGGTAGGTCCGAGATAGATATCGGCCACCGTGTCGTCGAAGACCAAGTCACGAACAGTGCCAGAAACTTTGACCTGTCCGTCGAACATAATGTACGCCCGGTCCACGATATCGAGTGTCTGCTCGACATTGTGGTCGGATATGAGCACCCCAATGCCTCTGTGCCTCAGTCCGGCGACAATTGTCTGGATGTCGTGGACAGCGATGGGGTCAACGCCGGCGAATGGCTCGTCGAGCATCATGAATTTCGGGTCGGTAACCAGGGCCCGCGTGATCTCGAGCCTGCGTCTCTCGCCTCCAGACAATGAATATGCCTTGTTCTTCCGGAGCCGCTTGATGCTGAGCTCGTCGAGGAGCTTTTCAAGCCTTTTGTGTCGCTCAGCCTTTGAAATGTCGAGAGTCTCAAGAATCGCCATAATATTGTCCTCGACGGACAGCTTCCTGAAAATCGAGGGCTCCTGGGACAGGTAGCCGATACCCAGTCGGGCGCGCTTGTACATCGGCATGTTCGTAATGTCCTTGCCGTCCAGAATGATCCTGCCCTGTTGAGGCTCGATGAGGCCGACGATCATGTAGAAGGTGGTGGTCTTGCCGGCTCCGTTGGGGCCAAGAAGTCCGACAATCTCTCCCTGCTGCAGCCTAAGCCCCACATCGTTCACCACCGCGCGCCGCCGGTAGCTCTTCATTAGGTGCGCTGCTTCGAGAATGCTGCCGCCAGCAACGATCCGGGGTGCCTCAGTGAGGTCCGACAGCGAATGCTCGCCGGTGTGGCGAATCAGCTCGGCGATCTCGCCTTTGTTCGGGCTGATGTCCTGCCAGACCTGCTCAGTGAGCTGAATTTTCGTGTCCGAAAGGTCGGCATCTGGGTCGATTTGGTGGATGATGCCATCCCCGACCATTCTCGGAAGGATCGAGGTCGCGAGATAACCCTCGACCTCATCGACGCCGAGACGCCCGGCTTCCCTTTCCGCATCCTTTCCCTCGGCCCGCAGGTTCCGAAGCCATTCATCGCGGTAGCGAATCGCAACGCTATGGAACGGCGCGGAGCCAGCGTCATCGGCTTCGCGGACGATTGCAGCGAGCGCGATGGACATCGATCGCTCATCGCCTGACAGCTTCTTGATTATTTCGCGAATGCGGGGTGAAAATGAATCCTGGCTCATGGGGTCTTGCGGGGCCGGTTGACTGGCGGCGTTGTTCCTGGTGCCGCCCTGGTAGTTGAAGGCGTAGTCGCTGGGGCGACCGGCTCCAGGTAAACCCCGGATGCTTTATCTGTTACGTCGACGGTGCTAACGGCTTTATCCACGAACAACACCGTGATGATGCGGCCGCGAACGTAATTAACGTTTGGGGCAGCTTTTGTTTTTCCGCCGCTGCTGGCCATCTGGTAGTACGAACTCGCGTTTCCCCTGGCGACGATTCGCTTTGGCTTTGGACGGCTTGTTGTATCTCCGGCGGCGGCGCTGTCAAACTCGGCTATGACGCTGTCGCCGCGCATCCAGTCACGAACGTCCGAGAGGATGTGGGCAGTGTCAGGCGCGCTGTTCGCGAACGCCTTGCCGATAGCGCGTACTTCCCGAAGACGCTGCGCCGGCATGATAGCATCGATCGAGTCAGCCGTAATCTCGCGATCAGGCGTCAGAGATTTTGCCCGCGACTTGCTTCCGAAGGCGATTACTTCCTGCAGCTGATTGTCTTTCACCCGCAGGTCGACTGAGTCTGCAAGAAGCTCCATGTCCTGGCTGAGCACGTGACCGGTCGGCGTTGCCACCACGCGTTCCAGGAGCTTGTTCTTCGAGTACAGATCGATGATGCCGCCAGTGAGCGTGAACGGGCGGCCCTTCCCCCGATTTTCAACTGAAGGTGTCCGCATCAGCCGCGCAAACTCGCGAGTTCCGTCAAGAAAGGCAGAGTCACTCTTTGCAAGCAGGTCGGGTCTCGCGATTTGAACGTTGCCGGTAGCGTAGACCAGGTTGTCACCTTCAGCGACAATTGTGTTCGCGTCGACTTCAGTGGGCTCGCCTGGCTGCTTGTCGGCGGCAGCGGGCTTCTGAATGATCGACATGTGCGGCCGCTGGCTCGCGACTGTCCTGGCAAGCGGACGCGCCGACGTTGCGCGGTAGTAGTCGATGACCGGGCCCTTGATTGTGGTCCCGCTCTGAGTCCGGACGTTGACGTTTCCTTCCGCAACGAGCCGATCCTCGAGCTGGTAGTACGTCATTCGCTCCGAGTCTACCTTCGCGCGATTCTCCGTGTAATGAACGTTGCCGATCATGTAGAGAAGCGCGTTGTCGCCGTAATACTCCGCGCTGTCGGCAACGAGTGTGTTCCCCTGCCCCTCACAGTGATACGTGACGCCTCCGCCCTGGAACACGTTGTAACGCTCGCTCGCCAGCTTTATCGCATTGGTCCTCGTGTTGCCGGAGCTCGATTCGTACTGGAGAAGGCATTGCTTTGCCTGCACCTGCTGGGCATGTGCTGACGCGCCCGCTCCACAGATCAGGGCGAGAGAAGAAAGAGCTGCTGCGGCGATCAGCTTCAGGCTCATTGACCCGGAAGCGTCACGGCGCCAGTCGAGCCACTCTTGGTTTTAAGGATTCTGATGTTCTGCATGTTCGGATCGGACCTGAACCCAATACCCTCGAGACGGCGTCCAGGCTCCGTGAGAACGAATGAGCTGTCGCTCGCGATCTCATTCATTCCCTGGTCGAACTTCAGCTCAGGCGTCGTCAGGCGACGACCCTCCTCAGTGACCACGACGACACTGTCTCTTGCGACCATGCTTCCGACACGGCTTCGGTAGGTGCCGCGTTTGGACGTCAGATAAGCGTCGCGCGCTCCTGTCGTCGTGTAGAAAGTGGCCTCGACCTTTCTCAGCTCGACACGCGTGTTGTCTTCGAAGAAGTACGCGGTGTCCGACAGGAGCTCGGCTCGCGACAGTCCCTTGTCGGTAAGATTGAAGTGAGCGCCGTACATGATCTGGTCGGCCGAATCGGCCATGGTGGCGCTGCGCACAATGGGCGGCGCGGTACGCGTATCACACCCTGACGCGAGCGCGATACACAGAACCATCAATGCTGCACCCATGGCGCGGGTCATACGACTCCTGCCCGCATCAAGTCATGCAGGTGAATTACGCCAACCAGCTTGCTCTCTTTATCGATTACGGGCATCGAGATGATTCCGTGCTGCTCCATTCTGTAAACAACGGCGCTTCCGAGCTCGTCGTCGTGGGCGAGCCGCGGTGTCTGAGTCATTATCGTGGTTACGGGAATCGGCATCACGTTCTCCTCACGCTCCATGAGGCGAGTCAGGTCACCAGAAGTGACGACTCCCGCGACGGTTCCATCTTCGTTCCTTACGACTGCAATTCCCCTTTTTTCTGCCAGCTGAACAACTGCTTCGCGCATCGTTGCTTTCAGCGACAGAACCGGAAGGAGGTTACCGGTGACCATCACGTCTTTCACCTGCGTCAGCAGACGGCGTCCAAGTGACCCGCCCGGGTGCAGCCGGGCGAAGTCGCCGACCTGAAATCCCTTTTCCTCGAGAAGCGCAACTGCGAGAGCATCCCCGAGCGCGAGCGCGACAGTCGTGCTCGTAGTCGGAGCTAAATCATGAACGCAGGCCTCTTCGCTAACCCATGCATCCAGAGCAACATCGGTGTGGCGGGCGAGAGTTGACTTCATGTCGCCCGTTATCGCGATTGTACAGACACCAAGGCGCTTCAGATGATCCAGAAGAGCGACAAGCTCATCGGACTCTCCGCTCTTCGAGATGAGAATCGCAACATCGGACTCGCCGACGATCCCAAGGTCTCCGTGAAGACTCTCCGCGGGATGAAGGAAGGTCGCCGGCGTGCCGGTAGACGTCAGCGTCGCGGCGATTTTTCTTCCAATGTGCCCTGATTTCCCGACACCCGAGATGATGGCCCGGCCTGTCGACCTGGCGAGGAGCTCAACTGCGCGGGCGAAGTTCTCATCCAGGCGCCTCTCGCTTTCCTGAAGCGCCTCGCGCTCCATTCTGACAACGCGGCGCCCGCGCTCGATGATCTCGGCGTGGTTCATCGGTTGACGTTTTCCCAGAGCGACACGAGCCGGTGCAACAACCCCTCGAGCTGTTTAAGCGGCAGCATGTTCGGTCCATCGCTCGGCGCATTGTCGGGGTCGGGATGCGTCTCGAGAAATATCCCGTTGGCGCCGGCGGCAATCGCTGCCATTGCAAGCGTCGGAATGAATTCGCGGGCTCCGCCGCTTGCCCCGCCTTCACCCATTCCGGGGCGCTGAACGCTGTGAGTGGCGTCGAAGATGACTGGTGCCCCGGTCGCTTCACTCATTCTCGTGAAGCTGCGCATGTCCACAACGAGGTCGCCGTAGCCAAAAAAGCTGCCTCGTTCGGTCACCGCGACTTCGACGGGGGATTCGCAGGCGCGTCTCACCTTCTCCACTGCGCCGCGCATGCCCTCAGGCTGCAGCCACTGACCCTTCTTGACGTTCACTGGCCTGCCTGTGGCGCCGGCAGCCTCGAGGAGATCCGTCTGCCGGCAAAGGAATGCCGGTATCTGAAGTGCGTCCACAACTCCGGCTGCTTCTGAACATTGCTCCGGGAGGTGCACATCGGTGATGAGTGACATGCCTGTTGCGTCCTTGACGCGCCGCAGTGCCTCGAGGCCCTCATTTATTCCGGGACCACGCGCGGCACCACGGTTGGACCGATTTGCCTTGTCGAAGCTCGCCTTGAAGACGATGCCACCCGGAACGCCGGGCGAGAGCCGCTTGAGCTCACGCGCGATCTCCAGGTTGAGATCGTCTCCTTCGACGACACATGGACCGGCAATCACAAAGAGCCGGTCCGTTGGAAAGAGTGCTGACACTCTACTCCGCTTTCTCGAGAACCGCGCGCTTTCTCCCGGCGCGGCTGCTTTTCGCGTCGATCGCAGCGGCGACAAATCCCGCGAACAACGGATGCGGGCGAGTTGGCCGCGACTGAAGCTCGGGATGGAACTGGCAGCCGATGAACCAGGGATGTGTCTGCAGCTCGATGATCTCGACGAGCGAGCCATCGGGCGAGACGCCGCTGAGCGTCAACCCGTGCTCGACAAACGAATCGCGGTAGGCGTTGGACACTTCGTAACGGTGACGGTGTCTCTCGCTGACCTGGGGCACGCCATAGAGCTCTGCCGCGCGCGTGCCGACGCCAAGCTTGCACGGGTATGCTCCCAGGCGCATGGTGCCTCCCATGTCGGTAACGTGCTGCTGCGATTCCATGAGAGAGATAACCGGGTTGCCGCACTCGGGAGCGAACTCGCTGGAGTGACTGTCGTCGAGCCCGATGACGTTCCTCGCGAACTCGATGATTGCCGTCTGCATTCCAAGACAGATACCGAAGAACGGCAGGCCGGACTCGCGTGCATAACGGATTGCTTCGAGCATTCCTTCGACGCCGCGCACTCCGAATCCTCCCGGAATCAGGACACCGTGAAAATCCGCGAGAAGCTCGCGCGTCTTCTCCCGGCCGCTGAACATGTCACTAGCAAGCCAATGGATGTCGACACCGACATCATTGGCAATTCCGCCGTGAATCAACGCTTCGTGTACGCTCTTGTAAGAATCAATGAGATCTGTGTACTTGCCGATAACCGCAATCTTGACCTTGTCTGACGGGTCGACAACGCGGCGAACCATCTTGCGCCAGCTTGAGAGGTCGGGCGCTTTTCGCCCGAGTAGCCCAAGCCTGTGCATCACTCGCTCGTCGAGTCCCTGCTCGTGGAACGAAAGAGGAATCTCATAAATCGTGGGCACGTCCCTGCTCTCTACAACCGCGCCAAACTCGACGTTGCAGAATAAGGCGATCTTGCGTTTCACTTCCTCTGACAGCGCTTTCTCCGATCGGCAAATCAGAATGTCCGGCTGAATTCCGATTTCCATCAACTCCCGCACCGAATGCTGCGTCGGCTTTGTCTTCACTTCGCCGGCTGCCGCGATGAATGGAACAAGTGTCAGGTGGATGAAGATCGCGTTCTCGCGCCCGATCTCGTGCCTGAATTGCCTGATCGCCTCGAGGAACGGAAGCGACTCGATGTCGCCGACGGTGCCACCAATTTCCACGATGACGACATCGCTCTCGGGGGCCAGTCGCTTCATCGCAGACTTGATCTCGTCCGTGATGTGCGGAATTACCTGGACGGTCGAACCGAGGTATTCGCCCCGGCGTTCCTTGGTGATGACGTTGAGGTATATCCGACCCGTCGTGACGTTGTTTGCCTGGGAGAGCGACCGATCGATGAAGCGCTCATAGTGTCCGAGATCCAGATCGGTCTCCGCGCCATCGTCAGTAACGAACACTTCGCCGTGTTGAAACGGCGACATCGTTCCCGGATCGACGTTGAGATACGGATCGAACTTCATGATCGTCACGCGCATTCCGCGCTCGACGAGAAGCCGTCCGATCGACGCCGCCGCGATTCCCTTCCCAAGCGACGATACCACGCCGCCGGTCACGAAGATGTATCGCGTCTGTTCCTTTGACTGTGGCTGCATTGGTTACCGTCCCTCGATGAATTCATGCCACCGCTCGTTCGCGGCAGCCAGGTCGTCTTCTGTATCGATTCCGCTCGCGGCCACCTCATGGGCAATGGCTACACCGATCGGAATTCCATCTGCAAGCGCCCGGAGCTGCTCGAGCCGTTCAGTGTTCTCGAGGGGATGGGGTGGCAGGGAAATCCATCGCTCGAGCGCACCTCGGGTGTACGAGTAAACGCCGATGTGCTGAAGCATCTGTATCCCGGTGGATCCAATGCTTTCGGAATCTCTGGGATACGGAATGCCGGCTCTGGAGAAATACAGCGCCTGTCCGTCTTTGCCGAGTACTACTTTCACGACGTTAGGGTTCGACGCTATGTCCCAGGAAGCGGGAGATGCGGCGGTCCCCACCGGAAACTTCCCCGAAGAGACTATCTCTGCTGCGCCCCTCACCGCTGCTTCGCCAATGAACGGCTCATCACCCTGTACGTTCACGATGGTCGTGCAGTCGGCGAAACGAGGCATCGCAGCGACTTCCGCCACCCGCTCGGTACCCGATGTGTGGCTGTGGCTGGTCATGACGCACTCGCCGCCGGCATCAGTGACGGCTTTGGCTACACTGGGCTCGTCGGTGGCAACAACGCAGACGTCGCCAACTTTCATTTCGGACACGCGTTCCCACACTCGGACGATGAGGGGAACGCCGGCCAGGAGACGAAGCGGTTTTTGGGGGAGTCTGACTGCGGCGAGGCGCGCCGGAATAACCACGAGCGTCCTCATCCACCACCTGAATTCGCGCGGTTGGATGCAAGAGTCACGCCATTTAATATAGGCGTTTCAACCACCGGACGCGAGCAGTGAATCACTTACTTCAGTTGAAAAAACGCGTCACATCGACAGCGACAGGCCGACTGAAAATGCGTGCTTGCGGGTAAAGGCAGTCTTCTTGTAATTCGGGTCGATGTGATACTCGATCTTGATGAATTTCACTCCAATCGACGCGCCGATGTTCTGGATTAACTCGGGCAGCTCACCCGCACCGGCTGAGCCCGCAGCGTAACGGAGGCCGATAATCGGTGAACCTGCGAACGGAAGGATCGGCTTGACGAGCGGCACGATATACTCGCCTTCCACGTAGACAAGGCGGTCGCCACCCAGAGCAAGTAGGTCAACGGTTGCCAGAGTTCCTGCGCCTCCGAGGTATCCGTAGCGCTGGGGAGGCGCGCCGTCGCCGGGGGTTAACAGACCGTGTCCGCGAAAGGCAAAGCTCTGGGTACCCACAGTTGGAAACTTCGCTTCACCGTGCAGTGTCAGCTGCGTGAAATTCCCGGTCGTTTTCCCTCCCCTCATGTATTCAGGGGAGTCGAAAGCATGCTCGAGGTTTCCGTCCAGCTTCACGACCATTTCATTGACGTCGTAATCGTAGTTAGCTCCGGCCATCGCTGACGTCGTGTGTCCGCGCGCGATGGACGGGTTGGTACGACGCATTTTCCTTTCACCGGTTCTTCCGAAGATGCTCCACGGCGCGGACGTGTGTGGCTCTGCCGATCCCGTTGACCACGCGTCTTCATGGAGCAGGCCAGCGCGCGGAATGAGCGTCGTCCCGTTCTTGATGAATTCGTGGCGCAGCTCCGCGGTCACGCGATTAGCCCGGAAATAGTTACGCGCGTCGCTGCCCACTCCAAACGATGCGAGAGAATTCACAATCGTGCTTCGAATCCACTCGTCATTTGAAAAAGTCGCTGTGCCGCCCTCGACGGCGACACCATCGTGCGGAGCAAGCCTGATATCGGCCCTTGCATAGGGGTCGAACTTTCCGAGATGCGACCGGTATGTCACTGTTGGGTCGATTTCGAAACGCCCGCTGGCAAGCGAGATTTTCGGGCCCCACGGCAAAGCCAGCCCGTCGACCCTGTCATAGCGCGGAATGCGCAGGCCGACGCCAAGCGGCAGGCTGAACGGCCCCTCACCGTAGGTCTGGTAACTCGTATCGACTTCCTGAGCGTCCGGTGTCTGAGCATTCGCAGCGAGAGAGAATGACAGGCTGGCAAGCGCGCATGCGACTGCGAGAACTCGCACCCTCATGCCGCCAGCCGGAGAAAGTTTGCGAGGATGTTTTTTCCGCTCTGCGTCATGATCGACTCCGGGTGAAATTGCACTCCCCACACCGGATTCCGCCGATGCCGCATCGCGTGAATTTCGGTGTTTACTTCCTCTCCCCATGCCAGGACCTCGAGGTCGTCCGGCAGCGACGCCGGGTCAACTGTAAGTGAATGGTATCGCATTACTTCCAGAGGGGTTGGGATTCCCTCGAACAGGTCAGATCCCGAATGCTGAATCCGGGAGGTCTTCCCATGCATGAGCCTGGTCGCGCGAACCACTTTCCCACCATAAGCCTCGGCGATCGCCTGATGGCCCAGGCAAACACCGAGCACGGGAATCTCGGTGCCGCACTTCCTTATGACGTCGATACTCACACCAGCGTCGCCCGGAACGCCCGGCCCCGGTGAAATCACGATCGCCGACGGTTTCAGGCGGTTGATCCCGGAAACATCGATTTCGTCGTTCCGCTTGACGAGCATGTCCGCGCCAAGCTCGCCCAGATACTGGACGAGGTTGTACGTGAACGAGTCGTAGTTGTCGATGACAAGGATCATGCGCGTGGGTGGAACTGTTTATGGACTGACCGAAGATACTCACGGTCGACGTGAGTGTATATCTGCGTCGTCGATATATCCGCGTGACCAAGCATTTCCTGTACGGCCCTGAGGTCCGCGCCACCTTCGAGCAGGTGCGTCGCGAAGGAATGCCTGAGGGTATGCGGAGAGACGGCCTTCTTGATCCCGGCGATTTCCACGTATTTCCGGAGGATTTTCCACGCGCCCATGCGGGAGAGGGGCTGGCCTCGCGCATTGAGAAAGAGGATTCCCCTGCCCTGGCCCTTCTCCAGCCTGGGGCGAAGCTCCCTCATATAGATGGCAGTCGCGGCGATTGCGCTTCTCCCAATGGGAACAAGCCTCTGTTTCGACCCCTTTCCGAAAACACGAACGAGATGGTCGTCCATGAGCACGTCTTTCGTCGTGAGCGAGATCCACTCCGAAACTCGAAGGCCTGCGCCGTACGCAAGCTCCAACATCGCCCTGTCACGAAAGGCGAGCGGTTCTTCGAGGGCCGGCGCTGCAATCAAACGAGTCGCTTCATCGACAGTCAGCACTTCAGGGAGAGTCCGCCAGCGCCTGGGCGCTTCGAGTCGCTCACTGGGATCGCGCACCAGCTCCCCTTCGCCGAGCATGAACTTGAAGTAGCTGCGCACCGCTGAGACGTTGCGTCGTATAGACGCAGGGGCGAGCCCCAAGTCCTTCAAGTGATAGACATACTCTCGAAGAATCTTCGCCGTGGCTGCGGCCGGAGTTGTCGCCCCCTTGATTTGACAGAACGTGGCAAAGCGCGCGAGGTCTCGGAGGTAAGCCTCATTGGTTCTTGGAGATGCGCCCTTCTCTACCGAGAGATGATCGTTGAATCGCTCGAGGCGAAATGCTCGCGAGATCTCGTCGGTGACTGCGTCAGCCACTATTGGCGTTGCGGCGCTTCCGAATCACGTGGCGCGCAATGAAAAACGCGGCTACGACCGCGACCAGAGCGAATCCGGAAATGCCGGCAATCTTGCTGGAATGGAGAATCTTAGCGTAGAGAACGTCCCAGTCCTCTCCCGCCCGAAACGCTATCCATGTGATGAAAGCGAACCAGACTCCGGAAGCCAGCGCGATCGCAGCACCTACTGCCAGTGGCGGCAATTTCATGGCGCCCGCGAAAGGCGGAACAAGGGCTCTTACGCCGGGAAGGAAGCGGCTGACGAAGAGTGCGGGCATCCCGTAGCGAGCGTACAGGGTGCGAAGACGCACTTCGGCATTCTTGCCTCCCCATCTTTCCAGTTTTGACATGAATGCGCCGGACCCATAGCGACGCCCGACATAGTACATGAATGCAGCGCCGATCACGTTGCCTGTCCACGACACGAGGAACGTAGAATAGGGCGATGCCTTGCCGCGGGCGGCGAGAAAGCTGCCGAAGGCCACGACGATGTCTGCCGGAAACGGCGGGAAGATATTCTCGATCGCGGATATTATGCCCATCGCGACGTACAGTGTCGCTATGGGCAGGTCGCCAAGCCAGAGGAGAATTGACTCGACGCTCATGCGCTCACCTCTTCAGTAGAGACTGTCGCGACAGCAATGCACGCGATTCCTTCCCCTCGCCCGATCCATCCCATTCCTTCGTTTGTCTTGCCTTTCACTGAAACGCGATCGAAGGGAATCGAGAGCGCCTGCGCGATAGCGGCCGACATGTCAGCGCGATAGGGACCGATCTTTGGAAGCTCAGCAACGACTGTCACATCAACATTTACGATGGTAGCGCCCTTTTGATTCACTCTTTGAACAGCAAGCCTGAGCATCTCCATCGAATTCCGGCCCAGGTTCTCGGCGGATGTGTTGGGAAACATTTCTCCAATATCGCCAGCGCCGCATGCTCCAAGGATCGCGTCAGTCACTGCATGCGCGACGGCGTCTGCATCAGAATGTCCGTGGAGATGGACACTCGACTCTATCGACACGCCTCCCAGGATCAGCGGTCCTCCCGGGGCAAAGCGGTGTGAATCGTATCCGATTCCGGTCCGGTAAAGCCGTGTCGAACTCGATGTGTTCTGCGGGCCGGAGTCTTTCATCTCCGGCATGGATTAGTCCGTATACCGCTTGATGGCGAGCGTCGTGTTATGCCCGCCAAAGCCGAAGCTGTTGCTGATGAAAGCGTTCACTTCACGCTCCACCGGCTTGTTTGGAGTGTAGTCCAGGTCACAATCGGGATCGGGCGTCGAGTAATTGATTGTCGGCGGAACGATGCCGTTGTTTATGGCCAGTGTTCCGATCACCGCTTCAACCGCTCCTGCGGCGCCAAGCATGTGTCCCGTCGCCGACTTGGTCGAGCTGACACTCACTTTCAACGCATGCTCGCCGAACACTGCCTTGATCGCAGCAGTCTCGTTGAGGTCGTTCGCCGGCGTCGAGGTTCCGTGTGCGTTGATGTACTGAATATCCTCAGGGGCAAGGCCAGCATCATTCAGTGCCCGCTTCATGGCTCGCTGAGCGCCTTCTCCGTTTGGAGCCGGTGCCGTCAGATGATAAGCGTCACCTGTCGCTCCATAGCCGACAATTTCGGAGTAGATCCTGGCGCCGCGTTTGCGCGCGTGCTCGAGCTCTTCGAGAATCAGGACAGCGGCGCCTTCGCCCATGACAAATCCATCGCGCGTCAGGTCGAACGGACGTGACGCAGTCTCCGGCGAATCGTTCCGCTCGGAAAGCGCCTTCATGTTCGAGAACCCGCCAATCGCCATCGGCGTGACTGTAGCCTCGGCGCCGCCCGTAATCATCACGTCGGCGTCGCCGTACTGAATGGTTCTGTACGCGTCACCGATCGCGTGAGCGCTTGTGGCGCAAGCTGATACGGTTGCGTAGTTAGGGCCTTTCGCCCCCCACTGCATCGAGACAATTCCGGCAGCAATGTCGCCGATGAACATGGGGATGAAGAAAGGCGAGATTTTGCTCGGACCGCGCTGACGATAAACGTCGTGCTGTTCCTCGAAGATCTTCAGTCCGCCGATGCCGCTGCCGATTATGACGCCGGTGTTGAAAGGGTCATAGCCGGTATTGTCACCAAAACCCGCATCGACCATCGCCTGCTTTGCCGCGGCGACAGCGTACTGCGTGAATTGATCGGCGCGTTTCGCCTCCTTGCGATCCATGAACTGCAGCGGGTCGAAGTTCTTGACCTCGCACGCAAACCGCACTTCGAAGGTGGTCGCGTCAAAGTGCGTTATTGGCGCAGCGCCGGAGCGGCCAGCGAGGAGCGACTCCCACATCGTCGCCACGTCGTTTCCGACGGGCGTAACTGCACCCATCCCCGTGACGACGACCCTTCTTTTCATTACGCCGGGATCTTGCTGTTCAGATAGCCGAGTGCGTCACCGACAGTACGCAGCTTTTCAGCATCTTCGTCAGGAATGTCGATGTTGAATTCCTTCTCGAATTCCATGACCAGCTCTACGATGTCAAGGCTGTCGGCGCCCAGGTCTTCGATGAAGCTCGCTTCGTTGGTGAGCTTTTCTCTTTCGACTCCGAGCTCCTTCTCGATGATGTCCTTAACCTTCTCCGAATTATCGGCCATGGTACAGTCCCCTGGTGTATGTGGTGTAGCGTTGAAATATAGTTAACTCTTGTGAGGCCAGAAAGTTACGTCCTCTCGGGTGAAACTCGCGTCACATCACCATGCCGCCGTCAACAACAATGACCTGGCCGGTGATATACGACGCGTGATCCGAAGCGAGAAATACGACAGCTGATGCGATGTCCTGGGTGCGTCCGAGACGCTCGAGCGGAATCAGGCCAGTAAGAGCCGACTTGGCCTCTGGCGTCATTGCATCGGTCATTTCCGTCGCAATAAAGCCGGGCGCAATTGCGTTCACGAGAATGTTTCTGGAGCCAAGCTCCTTCGCGACGGACTTCGTCAGCGCGATCAGCCCGGCCTTGCTCGCCGCGTAGTTCGCCTGACCCTTGTTTCCATTGAGCCCAACAACGCTCGCCATGTTGATGATCCGGCCCCCACGTTTCTTCATCATCCCTCGCGAGACAGCACGGATTGCTGCGAACGCGCCGCGCAGGTTTGCATTCATGACCTCGTCCCAGTCTTCGTCCTTCAGACGCATCACGAGGTTGTCGCGCGTGAGTCCAGCATTGTTAACGAGTATGTCGATTCCACCGAATTCCCTTTCGACATCCGCGATGAGCTTTGCGACAGCAGCCGTATCGGATACATCACACGCGAATCCCGTCGCGCTGTGACCAATCTCCATTGCAACCGACTGAGCATTCGCAAGTTCACGTCCAACGACAGCGACGCGCGCACCGCTATCGGCCAGCGCTTTGGCGACTTCCTTTCCGATGCCACGCGTGCTGCCCGTAACGATCGCGTTCTTCCCGGTGAGGTCGATGTTCATGCGGCTATGCGAGTCAGGAGTTTGTCGATCTCTGCCGGCGTGCCGCATGCCATGCCCGCTGCCGTCGGTACGATTCGCGTGAGAAGGCCGGTCAGAACGCTGCCGGGGCCCATCTCCACGAAGAGAGCGTCGGGATACTTCGCCGCGATCGCAGCCACTTCACCGGCCCACCGAACGGGGGATGTCAGCTGCTTAACGAGAAGCTCGCGCGCGCTGGCTGCCGACGCAGATGGAGCTTCAGTCACATTGGAGTAAACCGGGAAAGCGGGCTCGGCGAATTCCGTTTCGTCAACGGCCTGGCGAAACCCTGCTTCCGCCGGCTCCATCAACGGTGAGTGGAACGCGCCGCTTACGGGAAGACGAACAGCCCGCTTCGCTCCATTGAGCTTTGCGAGCTCCATCACCCGTTCAACGCCAGCCACTTCGCCGGAGACGACGATCTGCTCGGCCGTGTTGTAGTTGGCGGGGACAACTTGTCCGGCGCTGCGAACAGCGAGCTCGCACAATGACTCGATCGAGTCGTCGAGCTTGCCGAGAATTGCTGCCATTGCACCGGGTCGGGTGACTCCCGTCTCGTACATGAGCTGGCCGCGTCGCCTCACGAGCTTCGCTGCATCGACGAGCGATGTGGATCCGGCAGCGTGATACGCCGTGTGCTCACCGAGAGAGTGACCGGCCGCAGCGCAAACCCGGCTGGCCAATGACTCGCGAACGACTGCCCAGACAGCGGCGCCGTGGGTGAGAAGTGCAGGCTGCGCGTTGAGTGTTGCCGTGAGATCGTCGGCCGGACCTTCAAAGCACAGGGTGCTCAACGAGAATCCAAGGGCGTCATCGACTTGCTCGAAGACTCGCCTCGCCTGCGGAAAAGCATCGGCGAGGTCCTTTCCCATTCCGGTCTTCTGTGATCCCTGCCCCGGGAAAAGAAGTACGACGTTCATTGCTGTCAGAAGCGAATGATCATCGACGCCCACGTGAAGCCGGCGCCGAAAGCAACGAGGAGAACGGTCGAACCGTCGCGGATGACGCCCTTTTCGATCGCTTCGTCTATGGCGATCGGAATCGAAGCCGATGACGTATTGCCGAAACGATCGACGTTGACGTAAACCTTGTCCATTGGAATTCCCGAGTGCTTGGCAGTGGCTTCGATGATTCTGACGTTGGCCTGGTGCGGGATGAGAAGGTCGATGTCATCGCCAGTGAGTCGCGCGCCGTCGAGTGCCCGATCAGCCGCTTCGGACATCGAGCGGACGGCGTGCTTGAACACCTCTCGCCCGGCCATCCGCACAAGGTACGATCGATCGTCGAGAACTTGTTGGCTCATCGGAATCGCGGCGCCGCCGGCGGGGCGATACAACAGGTCCGCGAGCTTTCCGTCGCTGCGCATGAAAGTCGAGAGAATTCCCTTTCCTGTTCTCGAGCGCTGAAGAATCACGGCTCCGGCACCGTCCCCGAAAAGCACGCACGTAGCGCGGTCTTTCCAATCGACGATCGAGCTCATCTTTTCCGAGCCGACGACAAGAATTGTTTCTGCGACGCCAGATGCGATCATGCCTTCAGCGACAGTCATTCCGTAAAGCCAGCCGGTGCAGGCGGCTCCGATGTCGAATGCCGCAGCGCGGCTTGCGCCCAGCTCGGCCTGAAGATCGACGGCAGTTGATGGGAGCCACCTGTCCGGCGTTGCTGTGCTGAGGACTATCGCGTCGAGCTGCCCCGCGTGAACGCCGGCTTTTTCCATCGCGGCGCGCGCGGCTGTCGCAGCCATCGAGCAGGTGGTTTCGTCGTCGCGGCCAATGTGACGCTCGACAATTCCCGACCGCTCGAAAATCCACTCATGCGACGTCTCGATTCCGATCGCTGCGAAGTCGTGGTTCGTCATCACCTTTTCGGGGATGCCGCGGCCGGTTCCGGCGATCGAAGCGATGGGACGTTTCATGATGCGACTTTCTCGGCCGCCCCGTTCTGCGATGCGTGGGCGAGCTTTTCACCGATTCTGTCGTTCATCTTCGTTTCAAATGCTTTTACGGCTGCGCCGATGGCGTTCTTTATGGCGCGGGATGTCGAGTTGCCATGGCAGATCATGCTGATGCCGCGAACTCCGAGCAGCGGCGCGCCACCGTAGACGGAGGAGTCTAATGCGCCAAGCGCTTTCTTCACACGCAGCATGTCGATCTCGGGATCGCGCTGCATGAGGTCGATCGCCATCGGGATAACGCCTTCGTAAAACTTGAGCACAATGTTACCGGTGAAGCCGTCGCAGACAATGACGTCAACCGGACCCCTGTGGCTCGCTCCGGCAGGCAGATCGCGTCCTTCGATATTGCCCTGGAAGTTGAAGCCGGCGGCGCTGAATAAAGCAAACGCCTCCTTGGAGACAGCGTTGCCCTTCGATTCTTCCTCGCCGATGCTGAGCAGGCCGACGACCGGGTTCGGGCGTCCAAGCACCGTTTCCGCGTAGACCGATCCACACAATGCGAATTGCACCAGCTCGAGTGCCGAGCAGTCGACGTTTGCACCGGAGTCGAGGAAGACTATCGGCTCTCGTGACGTCGGCAGGATCGTGCATACCGGCGGACGCTTCAGCCCTGCATGGAGTCCAAGCATGACGGCCGATACTGCCATTTGCGCGCCTGTGTTTCCTGCCGACACGAATGCGTCGGACTCTCCGTCGACCTGCATCTTGATTCCGACGGCCATCGGATTATTGGGCTTCTTGCGCAGCGCTGCCGTGGGGCGTTCAGCCATGCCGATGTTGTCGGGAGCCTCGACGATCGAAATCCGCTCACGCACATGCGCACAATGAGCCAGCTCGCCGCTAAGACGCTCGGCGAGCTGGTTTTCAATCACTGCTGTCTGCCCGACGAGCTGAACGGAGTGATTATCTCCCAGCTGGTCGAGTGCGAGTAGCGCTCCTGCGATAGTTGCCGTGGGTGCAAAGTCGCCCCCCATGGCGTCCAACGCGATGCGCGCCAATTCTACGCTTCCCTTGCCGCTACTCTCTGCTCACCATCGTAGTAGCCGCATTCGTCACAGACGTGATGCGGGCGCTTCATGCTCTGACAGCGAGGGCACTTCTGGATCGCGATCGCCGGAGCGGTTTTGTGAGTGTTGCGGGCGCGCTTCTTTCTCTTCGACGTGCGGCGCTTTGGTACGGCCATTGTTGATTTCTAAGTTGAGGGTAGAGCTTTATCAGGGCAGCTGACTGCGAACTGATCGCAGTGCATCCCAACGACTATCTGTAACAGCTGGTGCGCAGTCACACGCCCCCTGGTTCAGGTCGGTGCCGCATGTGGCGCACAAACCTTTGCAATCTTCCTTACACAACACGAATTTCGGCACGGACAGCAGCCAAAGCTCGCGAACTGCTGGACGGAGGTCCAGCGAATGCGCATTAGGGTCGAAAGGATAGACGTCCGGATCATCCGAAGCGTCGTCGCCTTCCGACGAAAAAATGAAATGCGCATCCTCGCTCACGGAGGCCCCGACTTCCTTCAGGCAGCGGCGGCAGGCCATCTCGGTGTCTCCACTGATGTGCCCGCTGAAATAGAACCGCGAAGGACCTGCTGACGAGAGCCGGCCTTCTACCTTTATGGGCGCTGCAGGGCGCACGTCTCCGTCTTCCCACACCGGATCATCGGTGTCGAGGCGACCTTCAACATGCGCTGCCTGCGACTCCAGTGAACGGATGTCAAACGACAGCATAAGCTCTTAAAACTAGCGACCTTAGGGCCCCGCGAAAAGTCCTCAACACCCCCTAACTGCGGCGGAACTGCGGCGGAACCGCTGAGGCTCTGAGAACGGCGGAGACCGCTGAGAAAAAAAGTCCGCCCACCGACAGATCGAGTCGAGGGCGGACTGTCCTATTTTTTTGTTAAAAACGAACTGCGGCTGTTACCGCAGTTCCCCCCTTTTTTGCTTCCTCAGCGTCCTCCGCCGTTCTCAGAGCCTCAGCGGTTCCGCCGCAGTGACCGCAGTTGACGAACTAGCGAGCCGCGATGAGCTCTGCCTCTGAGAAGAAAAACCGTGACTCACGAGCCGCGTTCTCGTCGGAGTCAGACGCATGGATAGCGTTCCGCTCCTTCGACTCCGCAAAAAGCTTCCTGACGGTGCCATCGGCGGCTTCTGCCGGGTCCGTGGCGCCGATCGCGTCCCTGAGGGCCAGCACGGCGTTGTCTCTTTCCAGGACCATCGGCATGCACGCGCCTGAGGTCATGAATTTCACCAGGGAGCCGTAGAACGGACGCTCCTTGTGAACCTCATAGAAGGCGCCTGCCTGGGCATCGGTCAGATGCATTACACGCGCTGCCACGACCTTAAACCCGCCCTGCTCGAGGTGAGCAATGATCTTTCCCGCTTTGCCCGAGCCAAACGCGTCGGGCTTCACAATTGTAAGAGTGGTGTTGCCAGCCATGTCTATGTCCTTAAATGATTTAGTTAGTGCTTCTTCAGAAGTTCCACGACGTCTATTGGGCGGAGTGCTACTCCGACACCGTTCTCCTCGAACGCTTCCATCTTCTCGGCCGCAGTTCCAGCCGAGCCCGAGATGATCGCGCCCGCGTGACCCATGCGGCGACCCGGAGGGGCGGTCTGGCCAGCTATGAATCCGACGACGGGCTTGGTCATCTTCTCTTTTACAAACTTCGCTGCTTCCTGCTCGTCGGTTCCACCGATCTCACCGATCATGACAACCGAGTGCGTGTCGGCGTCTGCCTCGAATGCGGCAAGGCAGTCGATGAAGTTCGTCCCGTTGATCGGGTCTCCACCAATTCCGACGCAGGTCGTCTGACCCATTCCGGCGCGGGTCATCTGAAAGACCACTTCGTATGTCAGGGTTCCGGAGCGGCTGACCAGGCCGATGTTCCCGGGAGTGCAGATTCTGCCCGGGATGATTCCGACCTTCGACTTGCCTGGCGAAATGAGACCGGGGCAGTTGGGGCCGAGGAGGCGTGATCCCTTCTCTTTCACGAAGGGGTAAACCTTCGTCATGTCGAGGACTGGAACGCCTTCGGTAATGCAAACGATGAAAGGAATTCCGGCATCCGCCGCTTCCATCATCGCGTCCGCCGCGAACATCGGAGGTACGTAGATCACAGTCGCATTTGCGCCGGTTTCCTTGATGGCGTCCTGCACTGTGTTGAAGATCGGAACATGGTTCTCGAACTTCTGTCCGCCCTTTCCTGGAGTGACGCCGCCGACGACCTTCGTTCCGTACTCGATCATCTGCTTCGTGTGGAACGATCCGTCCCGGCCCGTGATTCCCTGTACGATAAGCCGGGTGTCGTTGTTGATGAAGATGCTCACGCTGCGGCCCCGGTTGCTAGTGAAACGGCTTTCTTCACGGCTTCGTCCATGTCAGTCATGGCCGAGAATCCGTTCTCTGTAAGAATCTTCAGTGCGATTTCCTCGTTCGTGCCGGTGAGGCGAATTACGATCGGCACCTTGAGTGGATTCTGTTTGGTGGCGGTGACGATTCCGTTCGCGACGTCATCGGTGCGCGTGATTCCACCGAAGATGTTGAAGAGAATCGCTTTTACGTTCGGATCGGATGTGATGATGCGGAGCGCGTTCACGACTTTCTCGGGATTGGACGAGCCACCGATGTCGAGGAAGTTCGCCGGATCTCCGCCGTAGTATTTCACAAGGTCCATCGTGGCCATCGCGAGGCCGGCTCCATTCACTACGCAGCCGACGTTTCCGTCGAGCTTGATGAACGTGAGGTTGGCATTCCGTGCGTCGACTTCCGACGGATCTTCGGATGATTCGTCGCGGAGCGCGGCAATAGCCGGATAGCGATCGAGCTCATTGTCGTCGATGACCATCTTTGCGTCGAGCGCTACAACGTCGCCCGCGGGTGTCGTGACGAGCGGGTTGATTTCAGCGAGCGAGCCGCCACTGGCGATGAATGCCGAGTAGAGTTGCTGCATGATCTTCGCGGCCGCTCTGGCTTTCTTGACGTCATCATAGAGAAAGAATCCAAGCTCCATCGCTTCGAACGGCATGAGGCCGAAGCGCGGATCGACCGGATATCTCATGAGTTTTTCGGGGGTCTCCGCAGCCACCTGCTCGATGTCGATGCCGCCAGCGGGGCTGACCATGAATACCGCGCGCTTCGATGCGCGATCGACGATCACACCGACATATGCCTCGGTTTCGATGTCGGCAGCGGGAGTGACGAGCACCTTCAGGACGGGCAGGTCCTTGATCGTCAGAGCGAGAATCTTTTCCGCAACCTCACGCGCCTCCTCAGGAGTTTTGGCAAGCTTGACTCCGCCAGCCTTTCCACGACCGCCTGCATGGACCTGGGCCTTTACTACAACAGTTCCGCCGAACTTTCTCGCTATCGCCTCGGCTTCAGCCGCGGTCGAGGCCACTTCGCCGGGCGGGATCGGAATTCCCGCTTTCCGAAAAATTTCTTTCGCTTGATACTCGTGGATATTCACACTTTCTCCGCTCCGCGAGTTCAATCGCGGGTGAGTGGTTTCTGAATTAGAACATGGAAATTAACGGGCTACGGTAGTCCCTGCCCGTCAGTGTTTTTCTACAATCGCTCCGAGTGAGTCGTACGCGGCGCCAAACGCCTTGAGGTCGCCTGCCGAGAGCGCTCCCCGCATTCTCGCATAGAGGCGAGTGACGGCGGCCTTGAAGGCGGCATCACTGCCCGGTGGAAACTCCGCAGGCTGACTGTCGGGCAACGACGGCCGCGGCGACGACGTGAGCGCATCGAGAAGGTCTGGCGCGCCGGGACGGATGAGCTGCGGGAACCTCAGTCGCCATGCGGTGGCAATTGGATCCGCACCAGGGATTGGAACGATTACTACTCGACCGGAAGCAGCATTTAACAAGGCAGTCGCGCTGTGATGGAAATAGGAGCGGTCGGCACCGGCGAGCACGTAGTGCTTGCTCAGGGGATAAGTGTCTGAGGCCGAGTAGAGCTCGACGACCCAGGTGAGAGAATCGCCAAGATAGGCGGGCACAACGTCGCTGCCCTGCACAAACAAGGGGACGAGCGCCCCGAGCCTCTCGCGCACATCGCGGTGCCGTACGAGCTTCGTATTTGCCGGCAATGAGCTCCACACAAGATCGAGCCTCTGCTCGGCCCAGGCGTTTCCGAGTCGCTTGAGCCCGTCCCCCAGCATCGGAGCGGCGACACTTGGCCCGCGCTTGACTATCGCAGAGCCAGAAGCGCCTGGGTAGACCACTGAGCTGTCCTTCGCGATTGTCATGACGCGGGCTACGCGAGCCGAATCAACGAAGGATGCGAAGCGCGATTCTTCCTTAGGAATCACTACCGCCTCGTCGCGCGGCAGGCCGTACGCCCTTCGCGTGAACACAGCTCGCGTCGAAGCATATGGAGTGTCCCGCGCGGTTTGTCCCGTGGCCATCCCAACTTGACGGACCACAGAGGGCAGAATGAGATCGAGCGCGACAGAAAAGATCAGAACGGCGCTGACGGTGAAGAATCCGGCCTTCACCTGGCCCATCCAGCCGCTCACAAGAACAAGCACGGCCGCCGCCACGGTTCCAACCGAAAGTGACAGGTACGCGGGAATCAGCCACTGATGGTCGACGTAAGAGAACATCCCGTCTGGTCCGCTGCCATGCATGAGCAGCTCGTATCCGTCGAGCCTGTAACTCCAGGCCATTGTCAGGAGAAAAAGAGCCGACAGGACAGACAGGTGACGTCGGACGCGAACAGAGACTCGGAAGGAGCCGTGATGCCAGCGAAGGCTCGGTGTCAGCGCGTACAAGCCCACGACCATCGCACCAACGACGACAAGCAGTGCAAGGCACCACCTGTAGACTTCGCTCTCGAGCGGCAGCCAGCTGGTAAAAAAGCTGAGGTCCATGTTGAAGAACGGATCAGTCTCGCCAAACCGGGCACCTGTTCTAAGGAGCGCGAGGCTTTCCCATCGTGGCACGGCGATGGTCATGACCGCAGCGACGACGATTGACAGCACCAATGCCATTCTATCAAGCTGTTTTTGCGGCACAGCTTCGCCAAACTCCACGTTTCCCAGTCGCCGTGGGAAGGCCAGCGATACGATGCTGCGCCTGACGGCGAACAGGTTCACCAGCGCGAAGAGGCCGCCGAAGATTGCGGACGTGGTGTGGATCACTGAAGAGTCGTAAATCTTTTCTCTCCAGAGCGGTGTCGCACCGAGCGCGGCATACCACGCGTACTCGGCGTATATGACGGCGGCGACGCGGCCGACGAGGAGTACCGCGGCGCCAGCGACGAGCCCGGCCAGGAGCCGTCGCCTTGTGCTCACGTCAGACGGCGACGCCCTGCTGGCGCAGCCAACCTTCCATCTCCGCGCGAATGCTGTCGAGCTGCTCCTGCGTGCGAGCCTCGAAGCGCATCACGATTACCGGCTGCGTGTTGGAGGCGCGGATGAGTCCCCAGCCGTCGCCGAACAAGACTCGTACTCCGTCAACCTCGATCACCTTGTGCTTCGCCGCGAAATACTTCTTTGCCTCTTCGACGAGTCCAAACTTCTTGTCGTCGGCGCAGTCTACACGGAGCTCCGGTGTCGAAACGAACTTGGGAACGTCGGCCATCATCTGCTTCACCGTCTTACCGCCGTCAGCGATGATCCGAAGGAGGCGCGCCGCTCCATAGAGCGCGTCGTCGAAGCCGTACCAGCCCTCGGCAAAGAACATGTGGCCAGACATCTCGCCGGCGATCGGCGCGTGCGTCTCGTGCATCTTTTCTTCGATGAGAGAGTGGCCTGTCTTCCACATTACTGGCACGCCCCCGGCTTTCTCAACTTCTTCAGCAAGCGCCTGCGAGCACTTAACGTCGAAGATTATCGACTGGTCCTTTCCGGTGCGCTCGAGAACGTCGCGGGCATAGATGATCAGGATCTGATCGCCCCAGATGATCGTCCCATCTTCATCGACGAGCCCGATGCGGTCCGCGTCTCCATCGAACGCGATGCCGACTTCGGCCTTGTCGGCGTGCACTGCTTCGATCAGATCCTTGAGGTTCTCGGGAACCGTGGGATCCGGGTGGTGATTTGGAAACGTGCCGTCGCTCTCACCAAAGAGAATGTGCGCGTTCACTCCGATTCGTTCGAAGAGCTTGTCGGCGAGAACTGCGCCTGCTCCATTGCCGCAGTCAACAACGCAGCGAATGGGCTTCGATATTTTTCCAATCCGCTGGCCAACGTCCTCGACGTATCTGTCGATTACGTCTTCGCTGCTGAGTGTTCCCTTTCCTTCCGGGAATTTTCCGCTGACGATGATCTCGTAAATCTTCTGGATGTCCTCACCGTAGATCGACCGCTTGGCGACGCCGAGCTTGAATCCGTTGAACTCCGGCGGATTGTGCGAGCCGGTGATCTGGATGCCTCCGGCGATGTCGAGGTTGTGCTGTGCCCAGTACGCGAGCGGCGTTGGAATCACGCCGATGTCGACGACGTCGTAGCCGCTCTCGAGCAGTCCGGCGACGAGCTCTGCGTGGAGCTCATTTCCGCTCGGACGATTATCGCGGCCGACAGCGATTGTCCCGGTGACGCCCTGCGAAGTGAGGAAGGCGGCGTAACCGCGCGCAACAGATCGCGCGACATCCGGTGTCAGGTCCTTCCCGGTGACTCCACGGATGTCGTACTCACGAAAAATCGTTCTGGACAGCACAGGACTACCTTGGGTTGGATACAGGCGTGATCTGAGCGGTGGCAGGAGCTGCTACAGGTGGCACATTGCCGCTTCGCTGAGTCCATCTGATAACCGAGTTCGGAAGTACGCCGAGTACCAGGATGAGCACTGCCGCCGCGGCGATAACGAACTTCGTCCACCCGCCGGTGTGCTGCAACGGAAGCGCATCATCTTTGCGAGGACGCATGAACATCACCATCACGACGTACAGGTAGTAGCCTGCCGACACGACGCTGGTGAGGACTAGAATGATCACCAGCTTCGTCTGAGGCACGGGAGCCTGGAGCGCCGACTGAATGATCCAGTATTTCGCAAAGAACCCGATTCCACCGAAGATCGGGAATCCGAGCAGGGCAAGCATGAATACAGCCATTGCCGCTGCCAGCCACGGTCGTACAGTCCAGAGCCCGGCGTAATCGTCAATGTTGAGCTGCGATGCACCATCGCGTTCCAGTGCGACGATCACTCCGAACGAACCGAGGGTCGCAAGTGTGTACGCGACCAGGTAGAACATGAACGCGCCGGTCGACGCCTGAGTCGAGGTCGCTATTGTGACAAGGATGTATCCGGCGTGCGCAATGCTCGAGTAGGCAAGCATGCGCTTGATGTTCTTCTGTGAGAGCGCAACCAGGTTTCCGACGATCATCGTTGCGACTGCCAGCCACCAGATCGGACCGTGCCAGCTCGACGTCACGCCGGAGAACGCTTCGAGCCATACCCTCAGGAACGCGGCGAACGCAGCTGCCTTCACCCCTGCTGCCATGTAGGCGGTGATTGGGGTCGGCGCGCCTTCGTATACGTCCGGGGCCCACATGTGGAACGGAGCGAGCGCGACCTTGAATCCGAACCCGATGATCAACAGCGCAATTCCAACGACGAGCATCGCGTTCGAGCTCAGGCCAACCTGTGCGACTCGAGCGCCGATAAGCGTGAGGTTGGTGGTGCCGGTGGCGCCGTAGACGAGCGCAATTCCGTATAGAAGGAACGCCGTCGAGAACGCCCCGAGCAGGAAGTACTTAAGGGCGCCTTCAGCCGACTTCTCACTCCGCCTGTTAAGACCGGCAAGTACGTACACCGCAACTGACATGATCTCTACGCCGAGGAAGACGATCATGAGATCGCGCGCCGCGGCGAGCGTCATCATGCCTGACGTTGCCAGCAACAGTAGAACGTGAGATTCGCCCGCGGTGATCCCTTCCTTCGCGTTGTAATCCATCGACAGCGCGATTGTTCCGATCGTCGCGATGAGGAACACGATGTCGGCAGTCCAGCGGAAATTATCTACTGCAATAATACCCGGCAGGCTCGTTGCGCCCCTCGCGATGTAGAACGCAATCGCGATGATGACGGTGACGCAGAGAACGATGCTCGCGACGCCAACATTGCGCTGATGCGCTTCACTTTCGGGACGCCACGCTGCCCAAAGAAGAAGGGCCATCGCGCCGCCCATCAGGAGCATGTCCGGCGCGAACGCCGACATCAATTGACTCGGTACTGACAGGTCGTAGATCATCGTGAGGCCCCCATCGCTGCAATCGCCGGAGCGTCAGGAGTTAACGGAGCCTGAGCTCCCTGCTGCACCGTCGTCACAAACTTCTGGGCAGCAGGCTCCATGCGTCGCAGTACCGGCGCGGGGTAAACACCGAGCCAGATGATCACGATCACGAACGGCACCATCAGCCCGATCTCACGCCAGTTCAGGTCGGGAATGTGCTCGTTCTCCTTCTTGTCGAGCTTGTTGAACAGGATCCGCTGAATTGCCCACAGCAGATACGCCGCGGCGAAGATCACGCCAGTCGTCGCAACTGTCGTGAAGACCGGATAGGCCTTGAAAGAGCCAATCAGCACGAGAAATTCGCCGACGAACCCGTTTGTACCAGGGAGGCCGATACTGCTAAGCGAGACGAGCGTCAGAATCGCGGCGAAGATCGGAACAACACGCGCGATTCCGCCATAGGCATCGATCGCTCTCGAATGCTTCCGCTCGTAGATCATTCCAATCAAAAGGAAGAGAGCGCCGGTGGAGATGCCGTGGTTGATCATGATCATCAAAGCGCCCTGCACGCTCTGCAGCGTTAGAGCGAAGATGCCGAGCATCACGAAGCCGAGGTGGCTGACAGAGGAATACGCGACAAGCTTCTTGAAGTCCGGCTGCACGAGCGCGACAAGTGCGCCGTAAATGATACCGATGACTGCGAGCGTCACGATGATAGCGCGGACCGTCGGGTTCATAGCTGCGCCCGGGAATAGCGGCAGCGCGAAACGAAGGAAGCCGAACGTTCCCATTTTCAGCATAATAGCGGCAAGGATCACCGATCCGCCTGTCGGCGCTTCTACGTGCGCATCGGGCAGCCATGTGTGGAACGGGAACATCGGCACCTTCACAGCGAACGCGGCGAAGAAGGCGAGGAACAACCACATCGCGACCTTAGGCGCCAGGGTCGGGTTCTCGAGAAGATTGTCGTAGCTGAAATTCGGCGTTCCGCCTGAACCTGCATGGACGCCGAGATACAGAATCGCTACGAGCATCAGCAGCGACGGCAACATCGTATAGATGAAGAACTTGATCGCAGCGTAGAGGCGTCTCTCGCCGCCCCAGATTCCGATGATGAAATACATCGGAACGAGCATCACTTCCCACATCACGTAGAACAGGAAGAGATCGCGCGCCATGAACACGCCGAGCATTCCGCTCGTGAGGATCATCATCATGGCGAAGAACGTGTGGACCTTTGTCTTGACGCTTGTCCAGCTGCCCAGGACGGTGAGCGGCATGATGAAAGTCGTGAGAAGAATCATCATGAGCGCGATGCCGTCGATTCCAAGCGTAAATCTGATTCCCCACATTGGAATCCACTGCGCGTCGACCGCTGCGTGCCATCCCGTATTCGCCGGATCGAATGTCCACCACAAGCCTGCTGACACGATGAATTCGAGCAGCAACACGCCGAATGCGATGTTACGCGCCTGGCCGTTTGAACCACTCAACTCGGCGTCGCCGTCGGCGGTCTTGCTAAGGCCGAGCAGGACAATCGCCCCGACAATCGGGATGATCAGCAGTGCCGGCAGCACCCAGGAGTCGTATCCGATGGACTGGAGAAAGGCTTCCATTTATTCCGTTATTAACGAAGAGTGACGGCGCCGAGCACCGCGAGCACACCAGCGACAAGCACCCACGCATACGTACCGACTGCACCCGATTGGATTCGCGATCCTATCCAACCGAATGCGCGCATCAGCGCGGAGCTTCCATTCACGAGCAGACCGTCGATCAAGCCCGCGTCGATTCCGCGCCATAAGAAACGCTTCGAGATCTGATAGGTCGGATTGACTACGGCCGCGTCGTACGCCTCGTCCACGTAGTACTTGTTGGCGAGGACGCGCTCGAAGCCCCTTTCTTCCGGCGATTGCGCGGCTGGAACAAGGTTCGTCGGCTTGAGTCGCGCGAACGCTAGCGCAATTCCTGTAACGGCGACGGCGATAGCGACGAGGATCAGCGTCCACTCGGTGCTTGCGGAGTGAGCTGCTTCGCCCCCGCCAACCTCGGCGACACGCTTCGTCGCTTCGCCAAGAACCGGATCGAGCCAGTGATCGAGAATGCCAACCTTTCCGATCTTGATGAGCTCGGGAAGGTTGAGCCACCCGCCAAACACGCTTAGCACTCCAAGCACGACCAGCGGACCGGTCATGACCCACGGAGCTTCGTGCAGGTGAGACTCTTCCTTACTGCCGGTCCTGTTGGGGCCGTGGAAGGTGTAGATCATCATCCGCGTCATGTAGATCGCGGTCAGGAGCGCAGAAGCAATACCGAATACATAGATGAGGTAGAGCAGCGTCGACCCAGGGATTCCAAACAGGCTCGCTTCGGCAAGAGTCGAATGCCCTGCTCTCTCGAAGGTTGCGCCGAGGATCGAGTCCTTGGAGAAGAATCCGGAGAACGGCGGAATCCCTGCGATTGCGAGCGTGGCCGCCCACATCAGGCCCCAGGTGATCGGCATGTACTTTCTGAGCCCGCCCATGTTGCGCATGTCCTGCGCGTCCTCGTGGCTGCCCGTGTGATGATACGCAGCATGCATCGCGTAGATCACCGAGCCTGATCCGAGGAACAACAGCGCCTTGAAGAAGGCGTGGGTCATGAGATGAAACATGCCGGCCGTGTATGCGCCGACACCGACGCCGACGAACATGTAGCCGAGCTGAGAAACCGTTGAGTAAGCGAGGACTTTCTTGATGTCCCATTGCTTCAGTCCGATCGTCGCCGCAAACAGCGCTGTCAGCCCACCGATAAGGGCAACCACAAGGCTCGCAACCGGGGCAATCGAAAACAGGAAAGAGCTTCTCGCAATCAGATACACACCAGCCGTGACCATCGTGGCAGCATGGATGAGCGCGGACACCGGCGTCGGGCCGGCCATCGCGTCAGGCAGCCAGATGTAGAGCGGAATCTGCGCGCTCTTTCCCGCGCAGCCCAGGAACATGAAAAGGCACACTGCCGTAACCAGCGCTCCGCCAAACACCATTCCAGGTGCGGCGGCCTTTACGCCGGCGAAATCCAGCACTCCGATCCTGGAGAACAACAGGAACATGGCGATCAGGAAACCAAAATCTCCAATTCTGTTGACGATGAATGCCTTCTTGCCGGCATCTGCATTTGCTTTCTCTGAGAACCAGAATCCGATCAACAGGTACGAGCAGAGTCCGACGCCTTCCCATCCGACAAACAGCACGGGATAGTTGGCGCCAAGGACAAGCACGAGCATGAAGAACACGAACAGGTTCAGGTACGCGAAGTAACGCGGATATCCGGGATCTTCGCGCATGTAGCCGACGCTGAAGATGTGGATCAGCGTGCCGACGCCCGTGATGATCAGGACCATCAGCATCGACAGCTGATCGAGCTGAATCGCGGCATTGATCTGCAAGCTTCCAACGGGCATCCAGCTGAAGTACTGCTGAATAAACGGCGCTTCCATGTTCACGGAGCGCATGGCGCCAAATATCATGAACGCCAGGCCGAATGAAAGCGCCAGCACCAGCGGTCCGACTATGCTCACTATTGCGGCATAACGGTGCGGCTTTACGGCGTGATGATCATCGCCGTGAGCACCGTGCTCTTCGGCGTGTGCATCCTGGTGCGACTCATCGTGACCGTGACCCATGTCCGGATCCGATGGTCCCGGCTTGGCGGCACTCAACAGCGAGATTCCGCCGTTGATCAGAAACCCGAGGAACGGAATGATCGGAAGCAGCCACACCCACTCTGCAACCGTACCGTTCAACGGATGCGCCGCAGCGGCAATCTGAAGTAGCATCATCCTTTAAGTAGGTCGATGTTCTGCAGGTCCACCGACTGGCGGTGACGGAAGATCGAGATAATGATCGCAAGACCGACCGCCGCCTCAGCGGCAGCGACTGTCATGACGAACACGACGAACACCTGTCCGGCGGCGCCGTAGTATCTCGAGAACGCGACGAACGTGAGATTCACCGCGTTGAGCATCAGCTCGACGCACATGAAGATGATGATGGCGTTGCGGCGCGTGAGGACACCGATCACGCCGATGGTGAAAAGAACCGCCGACAGGGCGAGAGACTCAGCGAGCATTTCCGTCCTTTCGTCTGCCGAGAACAACCGCGCCCGCGATAGCGACCAGCAGCAGAACGCTGGTGAGCTCGAAGGCAAGCAGGTACTCGTTGAATAGCGGACGGGCAACAGACCCGACCGCGCCGTATTTATTCATTTCAGCCAGGGCGTTGCCGTTGGGCACCATGAAATTGCCGTTGAGTTTCGTCCTTGAGATTGTCATGATCTCGGCAAGCAGGCCGATGCCAATTACCACCGCCGCAAGCACCGGCAGCTTTCCTCTCGTATCCGCGATCTCCGACGGATGTCCGAGATTCAGAAGCATGACGACGAAGAGGAACACGACCATGATCGCGCCCGCGTAGACAAGCACCTGCATCACGCCGATAAACTGCGCATCGAGCAGGATGTAGATCGCCGCAAGTGAGAACATCGTGTTCACCAGCCACAGCGCCGCGGTCACCGGACTCTTTCTGGTAACGAAGGCAATGGCTGACGCGATCGATACCACTCCGAAGAAATAGAAGTGGAACGTGTAGAAGAGCGGATACATGTCTGGTGTCATTCGCCCTTCGGATCGTCTGGGTCCCACATCTCGCAAACGGGATGCGTCTGAGCCGTCAACCGCTCCAGGTCGTACACGAAACCGGCCCGGCTATACTCTGAGTTCTCGTAGTGGCGTCCGACGTGAATCGCCTCTTCCGGACACACTTCCTGGCAATAGCCGCAGAAGATGCAGCGGAACTCGTCGATCTCGAAAACCAGCGGATACCGATTGCCGTTTTCGTCCTCGCCCGGAACGAGCTTGATGCAGTTGGCCGGGCAGACAGTCGGGCAAAGTCCACACGCGACGCACTTGGCTTTGCCTGTCTCTGTCGTGAGCATGCGGTGCGTTCCGCGCCAGCGCGGAGAGATTCCCCACTTCTGCTCAGGATACTGCACCGTGACTTTTTCCTGGAACAGGTGCTTGAATGTCAGCGCCATGCCCTTGATTGTCGCTCTCACGTAGCTGACGTCCTCGATTGGACGCTCGAGCACCTTCACGCCGATCGTCATCAGTCGTTGACTCCTGCAGATAGTGGGGACCGTGCGCTCACGGCGCGCAACCGCTGAATCTGGTCTGCGCGAGCGCGTCCGTACGCCGGGCTGATGATTCGGCCACGATCGAGGATCGCGAATACGATCACGACGAGTGCCATGTTCACGGCGCCAAGAATCGAGCTGTACATCGCGCCGCGATGAATCTGGGCCGAGTCAAGAATCAGTATCACCGTCGCAATGATCACGATGTACGCGAGCGCCAGGGGAAGCATGAATCGCCAGCCAAGTGACATGAGCTGGTCGTACCTGAAGCGCGGCAGCGTCCACCTGATCCAGATATAGAAGAACAGGAAGAAAGACGTCTTGACGAGGAAAATCAGAATCGACAGCAGGGTGAGCCAGCCGCTGTACGGGCCGATGTTGTCCCTGCCGGTGAACGGAACGTCCCAGCCACCGAAGAACAAGGTCACCATCAACGCGCTGGCGGTGACCATGTTGCAGTACTCGGAGATCGGGAACAGCGAGAACTTCATCGCGCTGTATTCGGTGTGATATCCGGCGATGAGCTCCGATTCGGCTTCAGGCAAATCGAACGGAAGTCTGTTCGTCTCTGCGAATGCGGCGACAAGGAAGATGAAGAACGCGATCGTCAGGTTGACGACGTTCCATCCGCCGTAGGCCTGCTGCGTCACAATGGTGCTCAAAGTCACGTTGCCGGCCAGCAGCAGGACTGGAATCGTCGACATGCCCATGGAGATCTCGTACGAGATCATCTGGGCGCTCGACCGAAGTCCGCCGAGCAGCGCGTACTTGTTGTTCGAGGCCCAGCCGGCGAGCACAATGCCGTAAACGCCAAGCGACGAGATCGCGAGCACGAAGAGGAAGCCAACCGGAAGATCAGCAACAATCATCGGAATGAGGCCCCATCGCGTCGGCAGTGGCGCCCCGAACGGGATCACCGCGACAGTCGTGAGCGCGGGAATGAACGCGAGCACCGGGGCGAGGATGAAAATCGGCTTGTAGGCCGCGGCCGGATAAGTCTCTTCCTTCATGAAATTCTTGACGCCATCAGCGGCCGGCTGAAGCCAGCCACCTCGTCCACCAACTCGATTCGGGCCGTGACGACCCTGGATCCACGCCGAGATCTTTCGCTCGGCCAGAGTCAGCAGGGCCGCGCTTATCATATAGACTGTGAACACGATGATCATCTTGATCAGCGTGAAAATCACGAAGGCGCCCGTGCCGGGCGGCCCCTGCGGATTGGCGGCCTGCAGCAGCGCGCTGAGATGAATCATCGCGCTGCTCCTGCCGTCTCGGCGTTCAGGACAGGCAAGCCACGCATCCCGAGCGTGTCATATGAAAGTCCGGAGAATTCCGGCTTGTCCTTCGCGAGGTCAGCGAACACGTCTGACGGCAGGTAGAACGAGTCCTGGGCGCCAAGGGCACCAAGCAGGTCACCGAGAACGAGCCAGCTCGGACGTGCCTGTCCCGGCGGGGCCTTGGCCTGCATAAAGCGCTGCACGCGTCCGCGAAGATTCGTGAACGTGCCTTCTTCTTCAGTAAAGTTTGCAATCGGCAGAACGACGGCGATGTTCTGAAGTCCGTCAGGTATGGACGTCCCTATGACGATCACTGCCTTTGCCTTTGAAGCAACGTTGACGTCCAGCCCGCGAAGGTCGTCATCAGCGATAACGAGGATGTCGTGGGCGCCAATGGCCTCGAGCGGCTTGTCTGATCGCGTGTAACCCAGGATTTCTGCGCCGTGAACATTGGCAGCTCTGTCGCGCCGGAGGGCAAGGTCCTCGACGCCCGGCAGCGGGGCCTCTTCGCCGGTCGCAACTCTGAACACACCCTGCCCGCCCTTGCGGGCGAGGAGGCGAGTAAGGAGAAACAGCGTCTCGTTCGATAGCATCGGCGACGCCAGGACGAACGGCTTTGCATCGCGAAGGATCTGGGCGGCGGCGGTGATAGCCATTTCCCACTCAGTCGGCGCAAGCGCAGATCCGTTGCGCACCATCGGCAGCTCGGCGCGGTCCTGGCGGTTCATCCAGCGATAGTTGAGACGGCCGTAGTCGCACATGAAGAACTTGTTCACGTCTTCGTTCGGGCGCGGCTTGAGGCGTGCAACGCTGTTGTCGCGAACTTCGATCATGATGTTGCAGCCCTGCGTGCAGTTCGGGCAGATCGACGCTGCGCGATCGAGCTCCCACGCACGGGCCTTGTTCAGGAAATCCTTGGAAAGCAGCGCACCGACCGGGCAGAGGTCGATCACATTGGCAGCCCACGGATGCGTCAGGTCCTTTCCTTCGAACTTTCCGACGACAGCTCGGTCACCGCGCTCACTGATGTTGAGTACGGTATCGTGCGCAACATCATCCATAAAGCGGACGCAGCGCGTGCAGAGAATGCATCGGTTGGGGACGTACATGACGTCGCCGCCGAAATCCTCGACAGGATTGAAGCGCTTCGGGTCGCGATAACGCGAGTCGGCGCGGCCCTCCTGATAGGTGAAGTCCTGGAGCTCGCACTCGCCGGACTGATCGCAGATCGGGCAGTCGAGCGGATGGTTGATCAGCAGGAATTCGAGAACGCCCTTGCGTGCTTCGAGAGTCTTGTCGTTGTGGACG
>DATLDF010000016.1:0-51018 GCA_035525975.1 Gemmatimonadaceae bacterium | reverse complement strand
AATCGAGTACGACCACATTTCACCGGAGCGGATCTATCGTCCGTCGACGGTGAAGATCAGTGCGATAGACGCCAAGGTGCCGTCGAATCTCAGAGTCGCATACATCCCGGGCGTTGGCGACAACGTCGAGCCAACTCTGGTCCAGCTCGGAATTCCTGTAACGATAGTTCAGCCGTCCGAGATTCCGACCGTCGATTTGTCGAAGTTCACAACGGTTGTCGTTGGGCCGCGCGCGTATCAGGCCAGCAAAGAGCTGATCGACAATAATCCGTACCTCCTGAGCTACGCGAAGAATGGCGGCACGCTTGTCGTTCAATACGGCCAGTTCGAAATGACGCAGCCCGGAATGATGCCGTATCCGATAACGCTGTCACGGCCAGCTGACCGCATCACGGAAGAAGTCGCTCCGCTCACGATCCTCGACGACAAATCGCCCGCCTTCAACTACCCGAACAGGATTACGCAGGCAGATTTCAATGGGTGGGTGCAGGAGCGAAGTCTCTATATGCCGCGTACGTTTGACGAGCACTATCAGCCTCTGATTTCCGGGAACGATCCGGGTGAGCCTGCCAATCGCGGCGGGATCCTGGTCACCCCGTACGGAAAGGGCTTGTACGTCTACACTACGCTCTCGTTCTTCAGGCAGCTTCCCGCCGGCAATCCAGGCGGTACCAGACTGTTCGTCAATCTTCTCTCGATGAAGGCACCAGCCAGATGAAACGTGCGCTCGCTCTAACACTTCTTGCGGCAACTCTCGCTGGCTGCTCCGGCGACAAGCGCACCATCCTCACTGTCTACTCCCCGCACGGACCAGAGCTCCTCGGCTCGACGGAGAAGGCCTTCGAGAAAGCGCACCCCGAAATCGACGTGCAGTGGGTCGACATGGGATCGCAGGAGGTACTCGACCGCATCCGCGCGGAGAAGGACAATCCGCAGGCAGATGTCTGGTTTGGCGCTCCGGCCGAAGCGTTTGACCGGGCGACGAAGGAAAATCTGCTGGAGCCGTACATCCCGACGTGGCAGAATGCTGTCCCTGTCGAAGCGCGCGATGCCGGCGACCACTGGTACGGCACCTATCTCACGCCTGAAGTCATCGCGTACAACACGCAGGTAGTGAAGCGCGAGGATGCGCCGAAAGACTGGGACGACGTGCTCGACCCTAAGTGGAAAGGCAAAGTCCTGATTCGCGATCCAATCGCGTCAGGAACGATGCGCGCAATCTTCGGGGCAATTGTCGCGCGGTCGATGACGAAGACGGGATCGCCCGAGGAAGGATACGAGTGGCTGCGTAAGCTCGACGCGAACACGCGCGAGTACACGCTCAATCCGACGATTCTTTACCAGAAGCTCGGACGCCAGGAAGGTGTGATCACTCTGTGGGACATGCCTGACATCGCAACGCTTCAGCAGCGTTTCAAGATTCCGGTCGATTACATCATTCCGTCGAGCGGAACGCCGCTCCTGGTCGACGGAATTGCAATCGTGAAGGGAACGAAGCACCCGAAGGAAGCGCAGCTTTACTACGAGTTCGTCACGTCGAAAGAAGCGATGCATGACGCGGCGGCGAATCATCTCAGGATCCCTGCACGCACCGACATTCCGCAGGACCAGCTGCCGCAGTGGATCCGGGATGCAAACGCGAAGATCAAGCCCATGCCTGTCGACAGAAAGATGATGGCCGAGCATTTGAGCGAGTGGATGAAGTACTGGGACGCCAACATCAGGAACAGCAGGCGAGGCAAGTGAGCGCAGGCTCACTCTCGCTCAACGGCATTACCAGGCGCTTCGGCGATCATGTCGCAGTAAACGACATCTCGTTCGAGGTTCCATCAGGCGAGCTCCTCGCCTTGATCGGAGCGTCCGGATCGGGCAAGACGACAACGCTTAGAATCGCGGCCGGATACGAAACACCGGACAGCGGAAGCGTGATGTTCGACGGACGCGACATAACCAGCGTTCCTCCGCAGAACCGTGGCTTCGGCATGGTGTTTCAGCATTACGCGCTGTTCCCGCACATGACGGTTGAAGAGAATGTCGGCTTCGGTCTGGAGGCGCGTGGAGTGGCAAAGCAGGCGCGTCTCGACAAAGCGCGCGCGGCGCTCGACGCCGTGGGTCTTGAGAAGGCAGGACCACGATCCATTCAGTCGCTATCCGGCGGCGAACAGCAGCGTGTCGCACTTGCACGCGCTCTCGTCATCGAGCCCAAGGTTCTGTTGATGGATGAGCCGCTGTCGAATCTCGATCCCACACTTAGGCAATCGACGCGGGACGAGCTGAGGTCGATGCTGCATCGCGTCGGTGTGCCCGCGCTGTTCGTGACGCACGACCAGGAAGACGCGTTTGCAGTCGCTGATAGAATCGCTCTGATCAAGAAAGGGATTCTCCTGCAGATCGGCACGCCTGAAGACTTGTACGACAGGCCAGCATCTCTGTCGGTAGCGAGCTTCATCGGACGGTCCACGATCCTTCCGGCGGAGGATCTTGGCGATGTGGTGGCTGTGACAATCGCCGGTCGGCGCCGCCAGTTCACGGCGACGCGTCCTGCGGGACGCGCAAAGCTGCCAGCGGCATTGGTCGTTCTTCGCCCTGATGCACTCGAGATCGCAGGGATAGAGGACGATGCCGGCTGGCGCGGTGAAGTCATCAACAGGCGATTTACGGGAGGCAGCGCAGTCTATCGCGTGAAGGTGGACGACGGGACTGTTCTCGAAGTCGAGTCGGGAGTGATGGGACTGCGCGAAGGAGAAACGACCGGTGTGCGCGTAGGCCGCGAACCGCTGCCGCTGGTCGCAGCAGAGTAGGGCGCTGCAATGAAACAGGGCGATACGCGAAAAAGCCTCGCGCTGGCACTTCCAGTGTTTGCCCTGCTTGTCTGGACCGTCGTCTACCCGAACATCGCCGTCATCGCCGGCAGCTTCGAGAACGGACTCGGACACTGGCGTGAGTTCTTCGCGAGTCCCGCCGATCGTGAAGCACTCTGGACGAGCATCGTCATCTCGCTTGCCTCAGTAGTTGGGTCACTCCTTGTTGGCGTGCCGCTGGCGTTTCTACTCAGCCGCTTCGACTTTCCCGGACGCAGAGTCCTCCGTGCTGTTGCAACGCTTCCGGCCGCGCTGCCCCCGCTCGTTGGCGTTATTGCCTTCCTTTTCCTGTACAGCGAGAGTGGCGTGTTCACACGCGCGGTTCAGCACATCTTCGGATTGACCGAAGCGCCGTGGCGGCTACAGGGAGTATCGGCGATCATCTTCGTCCACGTGTACACGATGTACGTGTATGTCTTCCTCTTCGTGTCGGCCGGTCTCGAGAGGTTCGACACTACTCTCGACGAAGCAGCAGCGGGACTCGGAGCGACATCGTGGCAGCGACTGCGCTATGTCACCCTTCCGCTCCTGACTCCAGCACTCGCGGGCTCCATGCTTCTCGTCTTCATGACGTCGCTGGGCTCCTTCTCGGCGCCTTACGTATTCGGCGGGGGGATCAGGGTACTCGCGACGCAGATAGTTTCGTCGAAACTCAATGGCTCGCTCGGACTCGCGTACGTCGAGACGACCGTGCTCGCCCTGAGCGCCGTTGCCGGTCTCGCGTTGTTTCGCTGGCTCGAGAGGAAGCGGAAATACACATCTTCCGGAAAGGGTGCCGCGACTCGGCGCGTAATCAAGTCGCGACGGGCACAGATCATCGCAGCAGTGCTGGCGACGATCACGGTGATAGTGCTGGTGCTTCCGCACCTGATGATCATTCTGGTTTCGTTCGCTGTTGACGGAGCGTGGACGACCCAGGTAATGCCGCCGGAGTACACGCTCGACAATTACCGCCGTCTCTTCTCGGAGGCGGCGTTGTGGCGGCCGATGGTCAACAGTTTGTCGATGGCTGTGATCGCAACGGCGGCGAATCTCGTCGTCTGCTTTGTCGCTGCGTACTTGATCGTCTTGAGAAAGTTCAGTGGGCGAAGAACTCTGGAAGTTCTCGTCGCATTACCGTGGGCGATACCCGCAACGGCAATCGCACTGGGGCTCGCCGCGACGTTCAACCGCAACGACCTGTTCAGCGCTCGCATTCTCATCGTCGGGACGTTCTGGATTCTCCCGCTGGCGTATTTCATCAGGGGAATTCCTCTCGTATCGACTGCTGTTGAAGGATCGCTTCGTCAGCTAGACCCCGCGCTCGAGGATGCAGCCCGCGGACTCGGCGGATCGTGGTGGCTCACGATGCGGAAGGTTGTACTTCCCGCAGCGCGGCCAGGACTGGTGGCCGGCGGATTACTCGCGGCGGTGACCGCGGTCGGCGAGTTCGTTGCGGGAGTCGTTCTCTACACGCATTCGAACAGGCCGATCTCCATGGAGATTCTCGCGCAGCTGAGACAGCTCGCCTTCGGCACGGCGTCGGCCTATAGCGTGTTGCTCATTCTTCTGGTCCTTCTAATGACGATGACTGCGCGCAGCTTTGAAGAGCGGATGGCCTAGCGTCCCCCTCCGCCGCCTCCTCCCCCTCCACCACCAGACGACCCTCCGCCTCCACCGCCTGAGCTGCTTCCGGGTGGAGTCGACGCTGAAGAAATCGTCGAGTTGAAGCTCGACCCAATCTCATTGGAGAACTTGCCGAGATTCGAGATCGGCCCGCGGCCGGCATACCAGCCCATGTTGTTCGCTGCCTCCGCGGCGGCAGCCGCACCAGCCGCCGCCGTAAACTTGCTCGTCCATGCGTCCTCGACTTCAAGAGCAACTGCATACGGGAGCAGGGTTTCGTATCGCCTGGCGTCGAGCACGGGTTCATCCGGGCCACGCATGCTCGCCAGCTCCTGCTTTTCCGCGACCTTCATGTAGAGCTTGAGCCCTTCGATTTCATCCAGTAGAGCGCGCCCTTCGAGTGTTGGTGCCTTGATCAGGAACCCGAAGACGATCATCGAGACCACCGCAAGCACCATTATCGCAATGATGAACGGGATTCCAAAGCCGCCCGAGCTTGCGAAAGCGGCAATGCCTGTCAGCAGTGCGATGAGGAATGCGAGTCCGACTTTCCCGCCGTTGCGTTTGAAGAATTTGGGTTGGAGCTCGTCGTCAAGCAGCTTCTGATGCGCGCTACGGGCCGCTGATACGATCGATGCGTTCGTGTTCTTGAGCTCGAGAGTGCCGCGGCCGCCGGGGAACAGGCCGGCGAGCAAAGTCTGCTGCCCGGGGGATATTGGCGCCGACGACTTACCATCGATTCGCTCGAGGCTCCACTCATCATTGAGAAAGCGATGGTCCTCCTTGTGGATCTTGAGCTTTCCGGCAACTGCAAGCGCGAGAATGTCTCCCGTGAAGCACCTCATGTCGTAGCCCATCTTCTCCATGAAGCGCAGGCCCGCTGGCGTCTGGCCGGGGCGCGGCTCATAGCGCGCGATGACAATACCCTTTTGAGGATCGCGACCAACGCGCTGCCACGCCCGCACCATATACAGGATTAGCGCAATGAAGCCCGCAAGCGCGACGAGAACTCCACGGTTGTCGGAAAGCAGCCACCGTGCACGTTCGGATTGCGTCGGCTGGTGGATCAATCCTTTCGGAAACGTGAGGACGATGGTAAAGCCTTCATACGGGCCGAGCGGCTGAGTCAGCCGAAAGCGCCCGACTCCGGGTTCTGGGATATCCGCCGCGTAGGCGGTTCCCTTTGCGCCCTGAGACCCGGTGTATCCCTCTGCGTGCAGGTTCTCCACCGGCACCGGTGAAGGCAAGCGTACGACGACTGTAGAACTTTCAATCGGGAAGATCCAGCCAGTACCAATTGCGTTCCAGTACAGCTCGTCGTGATCGGAGAAGAATCCAAGCTGCCGCGTCGTGCGATAGTGAAGCTTGTACGTGTAATCCGCAGGCACCGGAAGAAAGTCGTCGTTGCCTGTATTGATGCGGACTCCATTCGTCATCTTCTGTGTAAACCACGGTTCCGTCACACCGTTCCGCTCTACACCGAGTACCTGCAGGGCGACGCTGACACGATTGCCGGCCCGATCCTGATATCGCGTGGGAAAATCCCTGTAGATCCCTCTGCGAATCTGATTGCCTTCGGCGTGGACCTTTATCTCCTCAGTGACGTCGATGCTGCCGTCGGCGCGAATCTCGATCTGGCTGTTGTAAGACTGAATTCTCTCCTGCGCGTGGGCAGCCTGGGCAAGAGTGAGCGCAGCCAGCGCAACGACAATCCGCTTCATGATCCCAGCTCGACGTTTACAACCGCGCGATCGCTTTCATCGGCCGAGAAGAATTCGGATTCAGTGAATCCGGTCGAATGCGCGACGAGCATGTCAGGAAATTTCTGTGCAGCGGTGTTGTACTCGCGAACTGCACCGTTGTAGAACCGACGTGCGTACTGAAGGTTGTCCTCGACGCCAACGAGATCGCGCTGGAGTTGAAGGAAGCTCTCGTTCGCCTTGAGGTCGGGGTAGGCTTCCTGGACGGCAAGAAGCTGAGTGACGCCCCTCTGAAGCGCGGCTTCAGTTTCGCCGAGCCTGGCGGGACTCGTTGTGGTCATCGCTTGCGTGCGAAGCTCGGTGACGCTTTTCAGGACGCTCTGCTCGTAACCCGTGTAGCCCTGCACTGCCGCGACGAGCTGCGGAATGAGATCGTGCCGGCGCTTGAGCTGGACGTCGATGTCCGCCCACGCCGTGTGTGTCTGGTTGCGGAGGCGCACGAGGCGATTGAACGAGAATACGCCCCAGACAACTATGACAATTGCGATGAGGATCAGTGATAAGAACATGGTTCCTCGAATCGTTGTTATCGGCCGCGGAATAATCCGCTCGAGCCGTTAATCTATGCGGCTGCTCCGTTTGCAACTGGAGCCGGCTTTACAGTCCTCCCATCATCTACGCTGAGGACGAGAAAAAGTGACGCCAGAACAAGCGTCGCCGACGTAAGGAAGGGAACAGCCCGGCCGAGATGGTCGTACGAATAGCCTGCCCACAACGGAATGATCACGCGGGACAGCCCGCCATACGTCTGCTGCACCCCCATGTAGAGCCCGCGCTCGCTGCTCGGGATTACTCTGGACAGCAGCGACGTGACGCAGGGAAACGTGAACGCCGTGCCGAGCGGAACGAGAGCTATTCCAATGGCCAGCAGCACGAGATTGTGAACGAATGGATACGACGCGAGACCAACCGCGAGCAGAACGAGCCCAATTCGCGCGAGACGCGCCTCACCATACTTCGAGACTGCCCAGCCAAGTATACCGGCTCGCGTGACAACGGATATCACGCCGATGTACGTGAAAAAAATCCAGACTTTCTTTTCCCCGATTCCGAACTGGTCGGCGAGAAACAGCGGAAGAATAGCGGTGACGGCAGAGAAGGATCCCATCGCGATCGCATAGATCCAGATCAACCGCGGGCCTGGCTCCTTTGCGTGCGAAATCACTCTCAGGATCGCCTCGCGTGATGCGTTGGGCTTGCGGGTCGCGCTTCGCGCGTCTTCCATATCGCGCGATTCACCCAGGTACTTCCAGGCGAACAGCATGTTGATCAGGCAGAGGGCGGCAGCCAGCAGTCCAGGCCCACTGTGGCCGCCCAGCAACGCCAATGATCCTATAGGGGGACCAAGCGCCACGCCGAGGTTGGTCGCAGCAGACAACCAGCCGAGTGCCTTCGCGCGATTCTCCGGTTCCGTTGCATCGGCGACGTAAGCCTGAATGACTCCAACTGTACCGCCGCCCGCTCCCTGAACGACTCGCGAAAGAAGAAGAAGCCAGATGGAGTTCGCAACAGCAAAGACCAGATACGCCATTGCTGCTGCGCCGAGTCCGACGAGCAGTGCAGGGCGTCGTCCGAACCTGTCAGAGAATCGTCCCCACAGTGGAGCGCTGAGAAGCTGCGCGGCCGTGAACGACACGACCATCACGGTGACCATGAACGATCCCGCGCCCATCTTCCGCGCGTAGAACGGCATGAGCGGGATCACCATGAGGAGACCCACCATGTCCACGAACGCGGTGATGATGAGGACCAGCAACTTCTTGAGCACGGGCTACTCCCCTGTCTTGCCCAGCGCAGCCGGCGGAACTGCCCGGCCAACGACCCCCGCGAGTGCGATGATTGTCAGGAGGTAGGGAATCATCTCGATGAACTGCGACGGAATGAGCTGATTTCCCTGAAGCTGAATCTGGAGCGTCTCGGCCGCAGCGAAGAAGAGACAGGCGAGTGCCGCCTTGATTGGATCCCAGCGTCCGAAGATCACGGCGGCGACAGCGATGAAACCGCGTCCTGACGTCATCTGATCGGTGAACTGATGCTGGTCGAGCGCGAGGAAAACTCCGCCAAGCGCCGCGAGCATCCCGGAAACTGCGACCGCTATATAACGAACTTTTGGAACGCTGATGCCGACACTTGCCGCCGCGTCAGGATGCTCTCCAACTGCCCGTACTCTCAAGCCGAACGGCGTTTTATAAAGGAAGAACGCCAGGACAGGCGCGGAGAGAAGTCCCATCCACACCAGAGGATTATCAAGCCCGTGCGCCGCCGCGCTTCCACCGAATCCATTGATGCGCGGAGAGTTCGATGAGCTCTGAAACGCCAGCTTGAGGAAGAACCGCGTCACTCCAATTGCAAGAAGGTTGATCGCGATGCCAACGACCACCTGATCGGCGCGATAGCGAATCGTTGCGACCGCGTGAATCAATCCGAAAACCAAACCGCCGCCGATTCCAGCCAGGACGCCAATCCATGGACTGCCGCTGTAGTGTGCTCCAAGCGTCGCCGAGAATGCGCCAGTCAACATCAAGCCCTCGAGCTCGAGGCTGATTATTCCTGCCCTCTCTGCAATCACGCCACCGCTCGCCGCGAACAGATACGGGATCGCGATGCGGAGCATCTGCGTAAGGAACGAGATCGGATTCATGCGGCTACCGGCTTGCGTGCCCGGCGAAGAACCGCTCGCACTTCAGGCACCGACATCGCCACAGCAAGAATCACGACGCCCTGCAGCACTTCGACCATCTGCTTCGGCACGAATGCATGAATTGCGAGTCCGCCCTGTGACAGCGTCGCGAAGAACAGGGCAGCGAGCACAACGCCAACCGGATGATTTCTTCCGACAAGCGCTACTGCAATGCCGAGGAATCCCGACCCGCCGGCGAATCCTTCCTCGTAATAGTGCTTGTAGCCGAGGACGTAGTTGATGCCGCCGACGCCCGCGATCATTCCGGAGACTGTCATGGCGCGCAGCCACACACCGCGAACGTTGATTCCACCGTACTCGGCAGCATCCGGCTGTAGTCCCACGGCGCGCAGATCGAATCCGCGACGGCTCTTGAACAGGTAGAACCATCCGGCAACCGCAGTGAGCAAGGCGATCAGAATCGTGAAATTCGCCGCCGATCCGTGGAATGAAGAAATCACTGATTCGAGCCGCGGCATGGCGCCTGCGCGAATTTCAGGGGTATGCAGAGTTTCCGGAACGTGCAAGTGTGCCGCTACTATCCAGTTGAGAAGGGCAAGCACGACGAAGTTGAGCATGATCGTCACGATAACTTCGTGCGCGCCAAATCTCACCTTGAGCCACCCGGGAATTGCGCCGACAATTCCGCCTCCGGCCGCAGCGGCAATCAGGCAGAGCGGGACCGCCACAATCCCCGGGATGGCCGGCGACAACCCAAGGCCAACGAGCGCAGCGAGAAATCCGCCGGCAGCAAGCTGGCTTTCGGCACCGACGTTGAATAAACCAGCGCGAATGCCCAGAGAGACGGCGAGGCCGGTGAACGTCAGTGTCGTCGCCTTGTACAGCACCTGACCGAATCCGTACGCGTTGCCCCAGGTCCCCTCGAGCAGCAGCCGATATACCGTCGCGGGGGATTGGCCGTAGCTCATGATCAGCAGGTCGCCGCAGATGAGCGCCACCAGCAGCGCCACAAACGGTGGGAAGAGTGCTTCCTCGAGCTGTTCCTTTCTGCGAGGGTTCAAGCCACCGACTCCTTTCGTGTGCCGATCATGTATTCTCCGAGCGATTCCTCGCTCGCCTCGGACGCCGGAACGACAGTGGCAAATTTTCCGCGGTACATCACGGCGACGCGATCGGACAGCGCGAGCACCTCGTTCAGCTCTGCCGAAACGAGGAGGATCGCCTTGCCTGCAGCGCGCGCTTCGCGAAGACGCGAATGGATGAATTCGATAGCACCAACGTCGACGCCACGTGTTGGCTGAGATGCGAGAAGAACGGTGAACTCGCGTCCCATCTCACGAGCGATGACGACCTTCTGCTGATTTCCACCCGACAGACTTCTCGCCGGCAGCTCGGCGGATGGCGGTCGGATATCAAAAGCCTTGATTTGAGTCCGGGCATTCTGACCGATGCGGTCAGCATCGAGAATTCCGTTCTTCGAAAAATCAGATTGGAGGCCGAGAACGAGATTGTCCGAAATCGAGTAATCCAGAATCAGGCCCCGGCGATGGCGATCTTCCGGAATGTGCGAGAGTCCAGCGTCACGTCGCTCGCGCACGTCATCGAAGGTGACATCATTTCCGTCGATCTTGATATTGCCCGACAAAATTGGCCGAAGCCCGGCAAGTGCTTCAATGAGCTCGGTCTGCCCGTTGCCTTCGACTCCGGCTATCCCGAGTATCTCACCCGGCTGCACAGAGAACGAAAGACCATCGACCTCGCGCGTTTTGCGTGAGCCGAGCACCGTTAGATCTGTCACGGTTAGCGCGGCTGGTCCTTGCGCTGGCGCGGCCCCGTTCGAGCCCCCGTGAGCCGGCGTCGTCAGGATGCCCGCTTCTTCGCGAGATGAAAGAGCCACTTCACGGCCCACCATCGCTTTGGCGATTTCCGACGGTGTTGTGTCAGCTGTCGTGATGCGATCGACTGTCTGACCCTGGCGCATCACCGTGATCGTGTCGGAGATCTCGATGACTTCATCGAGGCGGTGCGTTATCAGGACGATTGTGTCGCCGTTGTCGCGCATCTTGCGCAGGACTGTCCACAATTCCTTTACTTCCGGTGGCGACAGCACAGCGGTGGGCTCGTCGAGAACAAGGATACGAGCGCCCCGGTAGAGAGTCTTCAGGATCTCCACTCGCTGCGCCTCACCGACTGACAGGTCGGCGATTTTTCTGTCGGCCGAAACGGCGAGTCCCGTGTCGGTGCTGAGCCTGGTGACGTCTTCGACTGCCTTGTCGTAGTCAAACCTTCCACCGCTCCTCGGCTCCATGCCAAGTACGATGTTCTCGGCCACAGTAAGTGTGGGGACGAGCATGAAGTGCTGGTGTACGACACCGATCCCCGCCTGAATTGCCTGGCGGGTATTCCAGCCGGTGACGTCGGTGCCGTTCACTTCCATCTTTCCGGCGTCGGCAGGTTCGAGTCCGCCGAGAATTTTCATCAGGGTGGATTTGCCGGCTCCATTTTCGCCGACAAGTGCGTGGATTTCTCCTTTTCGCACCTGGAGTGACGCGCCGCGATTGGCGCGGACAGAGCCGAATGTCTTGTCGATCCCCTCCATACTGATCGCGAGATTGTCGCGATTGCCTGTCGTTACTGGCGATCCTGTCATCGTGTGCTTGGCACCTTGATCTTGCCGGCGATGATCTCCTTCCTGAGCCCCTCGACGCGTGCGTGGATGCTATCGGGAATCAACGCCTTGTTCCTGTCATCGTAGACGTATCCAACACCCCCCTCGGCCAGACCGAACGAGTAGATGCCACCCTTGAAGGTGTGAGTCTGAACTTTCTCGATCGCGTTGAAGACTGACGCATTGACGCCCTTGACCATCGATGTGAGAACATGTCCCGGGGCTTCGTCGTTCTGGTCGGCGTCCACCCCGATCGCCAGCTTGTTCATCACGCGCGCGGCTTCGAAGACGCCCTGTCCGGTGGAGCCGGATGCATGGAAGATCACGTTCACGCCTGATTGGTACTGGCTGAGAGCCAGCTCTTTGCCCTTACCGGGATTCTTGAACGCATCAGGAGTGACGCCGGCGTATTGAGCGATGACTTCGCAGTCAGGGCAGACGTGCTTTACGCCCGCGCGATAGCCGGCCTCGAATTTGTGGATGAGCGGGATGTCCATTCCGCCGACGAATCCAACTTTCTTCGACTTGCCGACAAGCGCCGCGAGAGCGCCAACGAGGAATGATCCTTCCTCTTCACGGAATTTGAGAGCGGCGACATTTGCCGGTGGGGGCAGGACGTTGCCTTTGTCATCAACCGAGAGCGCGTAATCGACGCATGCGAACGGAATGTTCGGATATTCTTTTGCGAGCTTGGTGATGTCGTCGGAGAAGATGAATCCGACTCCGATGACGAGGTCCATCTTCTCGGCCGCGAGCAGCCGCAGGCCGGCCTCGCGATCGGAGCCTTCGCCGGGCTCGATGAAGCGAATGGCGGGGCCGAGGATTCGTTGTGCGCTGTCAGCTCCGGCATATGCGCCGTCGTTGAACGACTTATCGCCGCGGCCGCCGACGTCGAGCACAATACCGACGTTGAGGGCTCCCGGCTTGCTGGATTCGATCACTCCGCGGCCGCCGGCAAACAACAGTGCGGCGTGAACCACGAGGAGTGTTACGGCGACGATGAGGAGTTTCCGCATTCAGGGGGGATATTCGCTTACAAACGGGGCTCCTGCAAGCATCTCTGTCTTCGTTTCTCCGCCTGTTTTCGCCAGCGCCGGATTCTTGCAGGGGGGAACACGACCTTCGTGGCCTACCGACAACGACCTTAAGTTCAAGAGAATGGTTGAGAGACTAGTGCAAGAGAATGGTTGAGAGACTAAGAACCCGGTTCCTGGTAGTAGGCAGCGGTGTAGCTGGACTGCATACCGCCAGACGCGCATCGATCGAAGGCGACGTTATGGTTCTAACCAAGATGTCGCTGTTCGACAGCGCGACCGCCTACGCCCAGGGCGGGATCGCGGCAGCGCTGGACGCTGGAGATTCACCCAAGCTCCACTGGAAGGACACGCTTGCCGCCGGAGCGGCTCTCTGCGATTCGGAAGCGGTACAAGTTCTAGTCGAGGAGGGACCGGCACGCGTCAGAGAGCTTCACACTGCCGGCGCCGACTTCGACCTCGAACCCGGTGGCGACTTCAAGCTTGGCAAGGAAGCGGCTCATTCACGCCGGCGCATCGTGCACGCGCATGGTGACCAGACCGGGGCTGAAGTTGCGCGAACGCTGATCGCTCTCGTCCGGACGACGAAAAACATCACCGTTCTCGAGAAAAGCCGTGTTCTCGACTTGATAGTCGTGGACGGGTGTTGCAGGGGCGTGCGCGCTACGAAAGCTGGTCGCCCGATCGAGATCATCGCAGATGCAACCGTGCTGGCTACAGGCGGGTGCGGGCAGGTGTACAAGTACACGACAAATCCGGCTGTCGCGACGGGAGATGGTTACGCGATCGCGCACCGTGCCGGCGCAAAACTGGCCGACATGGAATTTGTTCAGTTCCACCCAACCGCTCTCGAGACGCCAGAAAACCCGCTCGCCCTGATCTCTGAAGCCGTTCGAGGAGAAGGCGCCGTGCTTCTAAACGACGCGGGCGTGCGCTTCATGATGAAGAAGAGCAAGCTGGCCGAGCTAGCGCCGCGCGACATCGTGGCGCGCGAGATTTTTCGTGAACAGGCAAACGGAAGCCACGTCTGGCTCGACGCGCGAAAACTGGGGAAGAGTTTCCAGAAGAGATTTCCTGGGATTTTCGCTCTGTGCAAGGCGCGGGGAATCGATCCCGGCAAGGACCTGATTCCGGTGATTCCCGCTGCGCACTATATGATGGGAGGGATTGTCACAGACCTTGCCGGCAGATCGAGCATCGCCAGGCTTTATGCTTGCGGCGAAGTGTCCAGGACAGGTGTGCATGGGGCGAACCGTCTGGCCTCAAACTCGCTTCTCGAGGGGCTGGTTTTCGCAGAACGGGTGGCTCGCGACATGATCTCGCTGCCGAAAATGACTGGAGTTCCGAGGAAGACAGCCTGGGAGGCGCCGCCGCTCGGGGATCGCGGCGCAGCTCAGGTGGCTGCCGATGACATTCGCAGGGTTATGTGGGACTACGCGGGAATCGACCGCACGGCAAAAGGCCTGCGGAAGTGCATCGAGGTTCTCGGTCAGATCAAGAAGCGTCTGCCGGCCGGCGCGACTGAAGAAGGCAACATGGTGGACACTTCGCGCCTGATCGCCGAAGGCGCCCTGTTACGAAAGGAATCGCGCGGCGGGCATTACCGGAGCGACTTTCCTCACGCGGTGAAGAAATGGAAAGGAAAGCACATTGAATGGTGAAACGAACTTGATAGCAGCTGACTACGATGTCCCCGCGCTACAGGCCGAGATCAAGGCGCTGGCCAAAGAACGCAATGCGATAATTCTCGCGCACAATTACGAGCGACCGGAAGTTCAGGACGTCGCCGATTATGTCGGTGACTCACTTGGGCTCAGTCGCGAAGCGGCGAAGACAAGCGCGGACATCATCGTGTTCTGTGGCGTGCATTTCATGGCAGAAACCGCTGCCGTCCTTTCGCCAGAAAAGAAGGTTCTTCTCCCCGATCTTGCTGCCGGTTGTTCACTGGCTGCGACAATCGACGGAGATGACCTGCGTGCATGGAAGGCGGAGCATCCAGGAGCCATTGTCGTCTCGTACGTGAACACAACTGCTGACGTGAAGGCGGAAAGCGACTATTGCTGCACGTCTGGCAACGCGGTCGAAATCGTCAATTCGATTCCGGCAGAAAAGGAAATCCTCTTCCTGCCCGACATGTTCCTCGGCGCACACGTTCGTCGTGTGACAGGTCGCCAGAACATGCATGTGTGGATGGGCGAGTGTCACGTTCACGCGGGAATCGATCCGGAGCACATCAATCTCCAGCGTGCCAATCATCCCGGAGCCGAGTTTCTGATTCATCCTGAGTGTGGCTGCGCGACCAGCGCGGTGGAAGCAGTATCAGCGGGCGATGTCGATCCGGAAGGCGTTCAGATTCTTTCGACGGAAGGAATGATCAACCGCCCGAAGATTTCTGCCGCTGACGAATTCATTGTTGCAACAGAGGTTGGAATTCTTCATCGGCTACGTCGCGAGAACCCGACGAAGACCTTTTATCCGGCAAACGAGCTGGCGGTGTGCGCGTTCATGAAGGTGACGACATTGCCGAAAGTCCTGAAATCGCTTCAGAATCTGGAGCATGTCATAACGGTCGATCCCGAAACTGCCGCGAAGGCTCGCACGGCAATCGAGCGCATGATCGCGATCGGCGGGCAGCGACCGTTGTCGATGAAGCCCGAGACGACCGAGGATCCGGGCGAGTGAGCCCGCGCAGCAGGCGCATCGCCGTCCTTGCAGAACGAGGTTTGGCTCCTCCCTCCGGAGAGCTTCGATTTCCGTATTCGCGTTTGATGACGCAGTCGATTGTGCGTGAGGCGCTCACCGAAGACTGCGCGGACAACGACATCACTACGATTGCGACAGTTGTCTCGGACCGGAGGGTTCGCTGCGTGTTGGTGGCACGTCAAGCCGGAGTGATTGCAGGAATCGCTTTGGCTCGCGAGGCGTTCCGGCAGCGTGATCCCAAGGTTTCAGCGCGCGCGGCAGTCAAGGATGGACAAACTGTTGTTTCTGGAACTCCCGTCATGTTCATCACGGGCCACGCACGCGGGCTTTTGTCCGCCGAGCGGGTCGCGCTCAACTACATGCAACGGCTTTCTGGAGTTGCGACGCTCACAGCTGAATTTGTAAAAGCGGTAAAAGGGACGGGCGCGCGAATTCTCGACACCCGCAAGACCACGCCAGGCTGGAGACGGCTGGAGAAGTACGCAGTGAGAGCAGGCGGAGGGACGAATCACCGCATGGATCTCTCATCGGCGGTCCTCATCAAGGACAACCACCTCGTCGCCCTGAACGGGGACGTCGCCCTCGCAGTTCAAAGAGCGCGGGGGATTGCACCACGCAATACCCCTGTCGAAGTCGAGTGCGACAGGCTCGACCAGGTGAGAGCGGCGGTCGAAGCCGGGGCCGATATCATAATGCTCGACAACATGAGCAACGCCGAGCTGCGCAAATCCGTCGCGCTCGTCGATGGGCGAGCAGTTACAGAAGCGTCAGGCGGTGTGACGCTCCAAACCGTTCGCGGAATTGCTGAAACCGGCGTCGACTGGATCTCGGTTGGAGCCCTGACCCACTCGGCGAAGGCAATGGACCTCGCGCTCGACTTCGAATGAGCGTGCAGGAAGTCTGTGACGTCTGCGGCTCCACTGATATTCGCGAGATCAAGTGCAAGGTTATCTGCGGAAACTGCGGAACCATCCTCAAGAGCTGTGCAGATCTGGGCTCAGCTCGAGAATTGAGTCCTCCACGAAATAAGCGCCTGCCTCTCTGACGTCGGCTGCAACCGTGCGCCTCTTCGCGTCGGTGATTTCTGCGAACGATCCCAGCGTCACCCTGGCCGCGCGGAAACGAAGTCCCGACTCCACACAGAACAAATCGCACAACGCGAGCTCCCGCTCGGAAGCGCCCTCGCCTTTCTCCTCGAGGATGCTCTGGGTTCGTGAAATCACGGATGCTGTCGCGAGCAGCTCGATCGCCATGTTCGCGAGACGCTCGAGGACAAGTTGACGATCGATGATCTCGCTCCGGTGCCGCATGATCGCCTTGTCGGTCGCCACCTTGAGATCGGCGACGTGCTTCTCGAAGAACTTCCTGTGATCCTGAAGGCGTGGATGAAGCGGCGTATCGACCATGTCGGACCCACCGACCATGCTGCGAAGGCGCGAAGTCGCAAAGCCGCTAAGCAGTCCGAGATTCCGCAGAGGTTTTCTGAGGGCACTCCCGATCTCCTTCAATGCCTCCGCCGGTCCCTGAATTCCGTTTAGTGCGATGAACAAACGCAAAATCTCATTGGCACCCTCAAAAATCCGATTGATCCGCGAATCGCGAAGCAGACGCTCATAGGGATACGGTTTGACGAACCCTCTGCCGCCTGCAACCTGAACCATCTCGTCGGTGGCCTCCCAGATCAGGTCGCTTGCAAAAACCTTTGCGCACGCCGCCTCGAGTGAGAAGTCGGTCTCCGACGAGCGATCTGCCAGAGAAGCAAGAATGCCAAGCATTGCATCTGCCGCGTAGGCCGAGGCGGCCAGGTGGCTGAGCTTCCGCTGAGTAATCTCGAAATGCGCGAGAGGGTGGCCAAACTGAACGCGCTGCTCTGCGTATCGCGCCATTTCCCCGACGATTCTCTTCGCGCCTGAAGTGCAGCCGGCAGCCAGCGTGAGACGACCGGCGTTCAGCACATGAACCGCAACGGCAAATCCTTTCCCGTTCGTGCCGAGCACGTGATCAACGGGCACTTCCATGTTGTCATATAGAAGCTCCGCCTGTGTGGAACCACGAATGCCAAGTTTTTGCACCGTGCCGAGAACCTTGAAGCCCGGCATGTCCGGCCGGATGATGAACGCCGTCGAGCGCATGACTGTCTCACCGCGGCGCTCGACTGGAGTCTGCGCGAACGTCGCTATTACGCCTGCGCGGTGAGCGTTTCCAATCCAGATCTTGTGGCCGTTGAGGATCCACTTCGTTCCGTCGTCCGAAAGCCTTGCGGTCGTCTTGATGTTCTGCGCATCCGATCCAGTCTCCGGCTCGGTCAGCGCGTATGCGGCAAGCGTCTCGCCCCGAGCGAGCATCGGCAGGTAGCGGGCCTTCTGTTCGTCGTTCCCGTAAAGAACTATCGCTTTGGAGCCGAGGCCACAGTGAACGCCAACGAGGACTGCCAGTGATGCATCGGCAGCCGAGATGCGCTCGAACACGCGCGCATATGCTGTGGCCGAGAGCTCAAGTCCCCCGTATTGCTTCGGGATCGACAATCCAAGAAGGCCGGCACGGGCGAACTCAGTTGTCACTTCTTCGCTGACAGTCTCCTCTTCGTCGAATCTCGCGGAATCGATGACCTTGTCCCGCTCCATTCGATCGATCTCCCCGATCAGGCGACGAACGACAGCGGCTTCGTCCGGATTGCGTTTATCGAGTGACGCCGGGTAGGGAAACAGGAGCTCGTCGTGAACGATGCCCGCGAATACTCCGCGAGTGAACGAAGGCTTGATGTCTGTCAAATCAGTGGGGTTGGGATGCGTCCGGCTTTCTCGAGCTGTTCACCTAGTCGGGCCGGATCGGTGACGGGCGCTTCGCATGTGTACGACCTGCAGACATAAGCTGTCGGCATTCCGCTCTGAAGCTCTCGGCCCTTGAGCAGAGCGACATTCGTCGATTCTCTGCCTCCAGCCAGAACCAGAGAGGGAACGTACCGGGTTCCAACTTCGTGCTCCAGCGCGCGAAACAACTTGTCGTCGGGATCACCGGCGATCGCAACTTCCACCGCTCCATTCGTAAGCATGTCGGTTACACCCAGCAGATGCCCAAACGCATTTGGATAACGAAGGAGTGGCGTGGCAAGCGTCTCGACTACGAAATTCGCCCGTCGTCGCATCTCGCTGTCCTGCGTAAGCTCCGAGAGCGTGACGAGCAGATCCAGTGCGAGCGAATTGCCTGACGGAGTTGCGTTGTCAGTAAAATCGCGCGGCCTCCCGATGAGTGCCTCCGAATCCTTCGCGGTGTCGAAGAACGCGCCGATTTGGTCGTCCCAGAAGAGCTCGATCATTTTGTGAGCGAGCGCAGTCGCCCTGCGAACCCATTCCGGCTCGAACGTCATCTCGTATACAGCAATGAACCCCAGTGCGACGGCTGCCTGGTCCTCGAGAAAACCGTTGATGCGGGTGACGCCGGCTGTGTGCGATCTCATCACCCGATCGTTCTTTACCATCTCGCGGTAAAGAAATTCGGCGTTCCTGATTGAGAGACGATTCATTTCCTCGTCTTCAAAAGCGCGCGCCGCAGTTGCAAGCCCGCGAAGCATGAGTCCATTCCAGCCAGCGAGGATCTTTTCGTCACGCGCCGGCCACGTCCGCCGGGCGCGGACGAGATACACCTTCTCTCTTGCATCGGCCATCATTTTCTGGAACGTCTCGGGCGTGACTCCTTCCCGCGCGGCAACCGATGCCGCGTGCGCGCGAATGTAGAGGATGTTGTGTCCCTCGAAGTTCCCTCCGCCTGTCGTGCCGTAATACGACTTGAATGGCGGCGAGTCAGGACCGAGGATCGCGTCGAGCTCGCGCTCCGTCCAGACGTAGAACTTCCCTTCTTCACCTTCGCTGTCTGCATCGAGGGACGAGTAGAATCCGCCCTCGGGTGATGTCATCTCGCGCCGTAGCCATTGAACAGTTTGTTCGGTGACACGCCTGATATCGGCGTCGTGTGTCGCCTGCCAGAGATTCGCCCCAAGCCTCACGAGCAGGGCATTGTCGTAAAGCATCTTCTCGAAATGCGGGACGAGCCATCGTGCATCAACGGCATATCGATGAAAGCCGCCGCCAACCTGATCGTAAATCCCACCGTTAGCCATTTTCCTGAAAGTGTCCGATGCCATCTCGAGCGCGTACGCCGAGTCGGTTCGCTTCCAGTACCTGAGGAGAAAGTCGAGAACCATCGTGGGTGGAAACTTCGGAGCTCCGTCAAAACCTCCGTACCGACTGTCGTATTTCTGCGCGATGCCCCGATAGGAGAGATCGAGCGCATGAGCACCCAAAGCCCCTTCGCTCTTTGCACGGACCTGCGCGGATGCGTAGATAGAGCGGATCTGCGCGGACGTAGTCTCAACTGCATCGCGCTGATTCCTGTAAGAATCGGAAACCGACTGAATTATTCGCGGAAATGAAGGAATTCCCTGCCGATCTTCCGGAGGGTAGTAGGTGCCGCCGTAAAATGGCTCGCCTTGAGAGGTTAGAAACACCGTCATCGGCCAGCCGCCGTGACCGGCAATTGCCTGCACGGCCTGCATGTAGATGGCGTCGATGTCGGGACGCTCTTCACGGTCAACCTTGATGTTCACGAACAGCTCGTTCATGAGACGGGCAATCGATTCGTTCTCGAAGGATTCATGAGCCATTACGTGGCACCAGTGACACGCTGCGTAGCCAATACTCAGCAGGATCGGCTTATCCTCGGTGGCGGCGCGCTCGAGAGCTTCGGTTCCCCAGGGATACCAGTCGACCGGATTGTTCGCGTGCTGGAGCAGGTAGGGACTGGTTTCGTTCGCGAGCCTGTTTGCCATCCGGGAACCGGTTGAACCGTTCTAAATCCCAAGCGTCATAACCTTTGTATTCTCAACTATGCGGTGGACACTCGGGAAGGCAAGGGTTCCACCTGATCACGCCTCAAATACTGGAATCCAAAGCATCACGGCAAATCCCGCATTAACTTCCCGCGCATGCTACTGTGGATCGGATTCGGTGGGGCAGCCGGAAGCGTGCTTCGCTACCTGATTGGGGGCTTCATTCAACGATCGGCTCATTCCGGATTTCCGGCGGGCACGCTCGTTGTAAACGTCCTCGGCTGTTTCCTGATCGGCGTGCTGGCTCAGCACTATGTGAATGTTCAGGCCCACCCGAACATGCGAGCCGCGCTGATGACGGGCTTCTGCGGTGGATTTACGACGTTTTCCGCATTTAGTCTCGAAACGGTTGGACTGCTCCGTGGCGCGGAGTATGGGAAGACCGCGGCATACCTGGTGCTAAGCGTCTCGGTGTCGATCCTCGCTACTGTTTCCGGAATGGCCGCAGCAAAAGCGGTCGCCTGACAAGACCTCATCAACAAGAAAATGAACGCTGCCAAAAGCGACAGCTCAAAATCAGACCTGACGGAGTATCTGGATACGAACTACGCCCGCACGCGGGACGAGCTGTTCGATCTTCTGCGAATTCCCAGCGTGAGTGCCAAGTCAGAGAACAACGCTGACACTGCGCGAACAGCTGAGTGGATAAGATCATCGCTCGAGAACGCAGGGCTGAAGGCCACGGTTCACCAAACACCGGGACATCCCATTGTCATAGGAGAGTGGCGCGGCGCACCAGGCGCACCAACCGTCCTGGTCTACGGCCACTACGATGTTCAGCCTCCAGAGCCACTTGATCTCTGGACCTCGCCGCCATTCGAGCCGACCATCCGCAACGGAAACATTTATGCTCGCGGATCTGTCGATGACAAAGGACAGCTCTTCCTTCACATCAAGGCGCTGCAGGCGCACCTCGCAACGCGGGGAAAACTTCCTGTCAACGTCGTCGTGATCGCGGAAGGCGAAGAAGAGATCGGAAGCGACCACCTGGAGGAGTTCGTCGAGGAGCAGAAGGCGCTTCTCGCCGCAGAAGCAGTCGTCATCTCTGATTCGGCAATGTTCGCTCCGGGACAACCTTCAATTCTTTCGTCCCTCCGTGGCCTTGCCTATTTCGAGCTGAACGTCATCGGCCCAACTGTCGATCTTCATTCGGGGGCCTATGGCGGAGCAGTCGTAAACCCCGCGATGGCTCTCGCTCAAATTCTCGCAACGATGCACGACGAGAACGGCCACATCACGATTGAAGGTTTCTACGATGCCGTGAGAACGTGGGAACCGACGATTCTCGAGCAGATGAAAAAGCTTCCATTCCAGCCGGAAACTTTCCGTAAAGAGACCGGCGCCTCAGAGCTGGGGGGCGAAAAAGGCTACACCATTCTCGAGCAGCTCTGGGCTCGCCCGACTCTCGAAGTGAACGGGCTGCTCAGCGGATACACCGGAGAAGGTGCCAAGACAGTGCTTCCATCGAAGGCGATGGCGAAGGTCAGCTGCCGCCTCGTCCCGGATCAGGACCCGGACGAGATCGAAAAGCTCATCGAGGCGCATGTGAAGAAAGTGGCGCCGCCGGGTGTGAAGGCGACGGTGAAATTTCTCCACGGTGGAAGACCATGGAGAGCCGAGCTGAATGGTCCACTCTACGACGCAGCGCGTCGCGCGCTCGCCACAGCGTTTGAAAAGCCGCCCGTGATCGTCGGCGAAGGCGGCTCGATTCCGGTTGTCGGTGACTTCGAGCGGATACTGGGTGCCCCGGTTCTACTCGTCGGATTTGGACTGCCTGGAGAAAACGCTCACGCTCCGGACGAATGGATGAGTGAGGAGAATTTCCGGATCGGTATGCGCGCTATGGCAACGTTCTGGGATGAATACGGAGTGGCGTCAAAGCCGGGTTAAAGCCTCGGCTGCTCTCGCGCGGCCGAGGTTCCACTCGAACCATCGGTCGACGTAGTGCCGCTTGTTTCGCAGCTTCACCGCCTGAGTAAGCTGCGACTTCGCCGGTTCCGGGAGGGCGGGGAGCCGGCGGACAATCGTCGGAATCGCATCTGCGGACAAATCACGGGTGAGGTAGACGGTGTCGAGTTTCCCCGTGGACGCAAAGAGATCGATGTTCCTGTTTGCAATCCACGCGTGATGATTCCAGTAGAGTAAAACCACGAACGTCAGCGCAGCGGTCATCCACGCGCGCAGGAATAGTCGTGAAGGATCGAGCCTGGTAAGCACTTCGCGCACGAGCGCAACGAGGCTAATCGCGACAACGATCATGTACGCTTGCGCATAGAGACGGGCAGTCGTGTAGCCGTATGCCTCTTCGTAGAGCGACACCCGGTGAAACGCAGATGCCAGGAGGAGGAACACGGCGACGATTACCGAAAGCGTAATCGCCCTGAGCAGACCCTGACGTTCGTCTTTCTTTCCGTATCTCTCAGTGAGAATGATGATGACGGCAGTGAACGACGCGACAACCGACAACTCCCCAAACCCCCGTCGCGCGTATTCGGCGAATGTCATTCCGGACCCGACGATAGTCGGGAGACTGCCAAAGAGGTAGCTGAGCTGAACAGCGAGGAAAACCCAGAAGAGCAGGGCTACGGCGCCCATGAGGATCAGGCGCTCAGTTGACCCGAGCCATCCATCGGAAGTGCGGTCGGAGCCGGGCGGCAGAGCAAGGGACGGCGTGCCTGCGTTGACGCCTCGCTCGGCGTAACCAAATGCGCCCAGAGCGATGGCAAGCAATCCAAAGAAGAAGATTGTTCTGGGGATGAACGCCCAATCCGCGATGAGGTCTCGAATAGTGTCACGCCAGAACGCGAACGTCGGATCGGCCGATGCAAGCAGCAGCCCGAATACGAGGACTATCGGTACTGTGATCGCAACACCCCTGATGATAGAGCGCACTCTCGGCGATCGAACCAGCTGAAGCGCATCGGTGGCGCGGCGGAGCGACTCAGCCAGGGCAAGTACGAATGCGACGGGGGCTGCAAGCAGGACATGGCTCGCCTTGATTCTTTCGACGCGCGGATCGACAGACAGGAGCATCGAAACGGCCAGCAACAGAATGATCGACGCGAGGGACAATACATGCAGGAACTCGTCGGCGGTGACCGCTGCTCCGCCGGCGATGACAACGGCAAGAATCGACAGCCACGTTACCGGGGATCCTGCCGAAAACCCCGAGCGCACGAAGGCGAACAGCCCGACGACGGCGGCGAACGTCCACATCACCCAGTTCACGCCCGGCATCGCGTCGAACAGGATACAGGCGCCGAGAGCTGCGACGGCTATCCCGGCGGCCCATAGGGCGGCTGGAGAGCGGTAAGCGGGTTGGATCTGCGGGTTGGACATTCGCGATTAGATGGATGGTTATCTCAAATATCTGCTTTCGGTCTGTGGTGTCAAGTACTTTGTGATACAAAGGTTAGAACTGCAGCGGAACCGCTGAGACGCTGAGTGCGGCGGAGAACGCTGAGAAAAACAACAATGGGGGAGCTATAGAACGACGTGGCAGTTCCGCTGTTAACCCTGGAAGGAATGTCCGCCCTGAGTGGATATTCATGAGCAGACTGTTCCTCAGCGTTCTCCGCCGTAATCAGCGCCTCAGCGGTTCCGCCGAAGTTAGTAGCGCCAACTCCGAACGATAAACAGGCTCAGGACGCTGGTCGTCGTCGGAGCCTGGAGGTCCAGCGTCGGCTCCTTGAGCAGGAAGCGCGGCTGGAGGCTGGTTTCCAGGCTGTAGCCCTTCAGTCCGCCGAACCGGTGCTGAACGAGAATGCCGGGGCGCCGGAGCGCCGATGGATCCGGACGAGCCGTGACAGAAATGAAGGTGTGCGACTTGATGTACTTGCCGTACTCCACCTGCGTGCCGCGCAGGAAGCTGCCAACGTCAGTCTCAACATCGGCAGGCGCAATGTTGAATACATCGGCGCCAAGAGCCCGTGCCGCTTCGCCAGATACCTGGTCTGCAAATACACCCAGGGCGACGGCGGCGAGCTGCTTGCTGGCAAGCGCGGCGCCGGCCCCGACAAGATTGTTGCTGCCGCCAAGCCCGCTTCCCTCGAGCTGGAGCAGCGAGGAGGAAGACCGCCCAAAGGCGAGATAGCTGAGCAGGTCGCTTTGAGTGATAGGCGGCTGAGCATCGCTCTCGAGCGAGATCTGCGGGTTACGCATCGTTCCGCCGATCAGAATCTGAATGTTGATCGCTTCACGCGAAGGCAGCCGAACTTCGTAACCGCCCGTCACCTGGAGCGTTGGATTGATCTCGTCGGAGTTGATGAAGGTCGCGGAACCGTGCTTGATGTCGAATCGCTTGGACAGGAAGCTGTATTCGCCACGCTCGCTCAGAAGTACGCCGTCGAGGACGAGGGATTCCTTCGCCCGGTTGACGTGAATCGCCAGGTCGCCGTCGCTGTAAACTTCGATGTTGAAGTCCGACGAGCGGACGAACACGTCCCGGTCGACGCGCAGGTTGACGTCCATCCGAAGGTTCGCGAGCAGCGGGGATTGCGTCGGGAAGATCTCGCGATTTGCCAGAACCGCAGTATCCATCACGCTGAACAGCGCCGGGTCACTTGTGCCGATGATCTTCTTTCCCTCGGACTTGGGAACGAACAGAACGCCATCAAGAATCCGAACATCGCCCCCGACATGTGCGTCGTTGAACGGACCGTTGATCGCCAGGTTTATGTTCGCATTCAGCTTTCCGTCCTTGTCGTTGAGGACGGTCGCATTGTTCGCAAACACTTTCAGGTCGAATGATGGCTCGCGGAAAGATCCAATCCCCAAACCGCCACTGATCTGGATGCGGCCGCCGCTGTAGGCCACAAGCGAGTCTATGACCACCGTGTCACGGAGCATCCTGATCGAGCCGTTCATCCTCGTGAGCATGAGGCCGATCGGAACTATGTAAGCCTGAGCGCTGTCGAGGAGGAACTTGCCGGTGACCTCGGGATGAGAGAGAGATCCGGCGAGCTTGAAGTCGGCGACCGTCTTTCCCTTCAGGTTGGTGACATACGTGTTGATGTTCGGAATCATGTCCAGAGGCAGGCTGTCGGCCGTTATTGCGACATCCATCTGCCTGTCTTTCGATATCCGCGGGCCGGTCACACCCGTGAACGCGAGGTTGATCGGAATCGTTCCCTTGATGGAGAAGAACGGCTGCTGACCCCCGCGCATCGCGTCGGTGTTCGTCGTGAGCGTCTGGTTGGCGTAGCTCAACGTTCCGTGCAGCTCGGGAACCAGCGTGCCGTTGTAGAAGAAGTTCTGCGTCCCGAAGGAGCCCGAGAACGTCGGATCGGCAGCAGTGCCCGCTGCCTTCACATCGAATGAAACGAGGCCGTGCGCGGGGATGTCGCTTTGTGCCAGAGAGATGAGGTCTGCGACTTCGAAATTATCTACAGCGAGCTCCAGGTTCGCGCGTCCGCTCTTCGGCAGCAGTCCGTTGACGTAAATCCGCCCAGTGGTGGAGTTACGCAGCTCGAGCGTGTTGATGTCGATCCCTGCCACGCCCCAGCGAATCAGTGACGGGCGCGTAGATGCCCACACGGTCGAATCGAACCTGAGCTGCATCCGATTCAGGCGAACCTCGTTTGCATCCTTGTTGAGGACGAAATCGGCGTTCGCGGAATAAATGTCTACGGCGTTCTGGACAACCGTCACTTCCGCCGCTCCATTCGGCTTCTTGTAATTGATCTTCGCGTGAACGCTGTCGAGATCGAAACCCGACGCCAGCAGCTTGGTTGCCGAAACATCCGCGTCGACCCGCGACTGCGGCGTGAGCGCATTTGTCCAGTCGTAAGTCGCGAAAAACTTCTCAGCAGAGCTTCCACGTGCGACGATGTGCTGGCCGCTGGCTGTTCCCTTGAGCCCGAAGTTCTTGATGTTACCAGTGGCCACTCCGTCGGCGCGGAGGGAGCCCGCTAGAACACTCCTGCTGATCACACGCGGCGTGTCGACAGGCGCGATTGTCGGCGCCGCTCTTCCTGTGACAGCGCGCTCGACTTCAGTGGCTTTCGCAAGTCTGGCGCTGTCCGCTTTAACCTTCGCCGAGCGACCTGCAAGGATTCCAGGACGCGGCAGAACCGCGCCGGTATCTGCGGGGAAGAATGGAGCAAGGCGATTGAGCGAATCGACTTCAACGTGATACGTCATCTGTCCGCTAGTTCCCGCCGCAAGCCCGAAAGTACCCTTGGCCTCGGCGATCCCCTCCGGAACAACAAGCGATAAAGTGTCGATCCGAGCCATTCCGTTAGCGGCCGACAATCTTACCGTCGCGCTCGTGATCGATAGTGTGTCGTAGGTCGAGCCCTTCAAGTCGGCGATGATATTCGCGCGCATCGTCGCCGGATCTGTTCCGACCCCATTTGCCGCGATGAGGCCGGTCACCGAAGTGCGTGGCGCTTTAGCCATCAGGGCGTTGGCGTTGAACACGTTCGCGTCAATCTTCGCGTCGTATACAGGCACCTTGCTCGCGAGATTGAACTTCCCGACAAGCCCAAGCGAGCCGCCATCCTGGAAGCCGAGTCGGGTGTTCACGGCGAGATTCGCCATCGTTCCGGTGAGGCGAAGCGGACCCGACGCCGAACCTCGAAGGCCTGCCTTTGGGAAGAAGCGGCCGACAGTCGCAAACGAAAGCGGGTGCAGCTGCGCGTCCACATCGAACCACGTGGAGGCGGCGTTGCCGCTCGGCGACGGCCTGAAGGCCGCAGTTCCAGTCAACCGGGACTGGTTGCCACGGTCGACGTGAGTGATGTCGGCCTTTGCCGTCATTCTCGAGCGAGCCAGTCCGTTGAGTGTTGCAGTGCCGGTAATCGTTCCGCCGATCGGAAGATTCGTCGCAAAGTTGCGGAGCAGAGAGACCTGCAGCGGTCGCATCGTGAGGCGCAGGTTGTCAGCGCGGAAATCGTTCTTCAGCAGGCCGACGTTGCCGACAGCCAGAACATGACTCGTTCCCGCTTTTTGACTAACGACAACATCAGCGTCCAATCCAAGGTTTTTCTGATTGCCGTTGAGTGTCGCTGTTCCTGCCAGCGTTCCGCCAGGCGGCAGGCTCGTGACGTAACTGCGAAGAACGTCGATCTGAATCGGACGCAATGTCAGCTTCAGGTTTTTCGCGAAGGCCTGACCGCCAACGGGGAAACCGATGCCCCCCACAGCTATGACGTGATTCCGGCCGGCCTTGCGGTCGTCGAACGTCACGTCTGCATCGAGCGCGAGACTCTTCGGATCGCCGTCGAGCTTTGCGCGCCCGTTGAGAATCCCGGATCGCGGAATCTTCACGAGCGGAAAGACACGCTCGATGAGCCGGGTGTCGAGCGATGCAAACGTGAAGTTTGATTTTTGAACTGAGACGTCCTGGCCACGATAGACCAGCCCGAGATCACCCTTGAGGTGAGCATTCTCGACCATCATGTCCGCGTTGCGAACTACATACACGCTCGTATCGCCGACCCAGTCGAGAGCAAAATCCATCTTGCCTGAACCCTTCGCCGGAATCCGCGGATACACCCAGCGGATGTCGGCAGAAGCTACCGGATCAGCGTGAAGGCGAAGCGTAAGGTTGCTGTTGTTGATGTTGTACTTGCCGGCACCCGTGATTTTGCTGCCGGGAAGAACTGCGCTGGCTTTTTCCCACCACAGCGAATCGCCGGTGAAGTCAAACGAGCCAACCAGGGACCTGACGTCGGCCTGAGGCGGCTTGAACGGTTCGGCAATCATGCTCAGCGCGGCAACGTCGGCGTGACGAACCTCGTACGCCGGATCTTCAAGCCGGAGAAGCGGGATCTTCGCGTTGATGTGATGGAACGTCGAAATCTTCTGGTATCCGTTAGGGACCTTCACGATTAGAAAGCGTCCTTCGGGTCCCATCGCCGTTCGAATGACATCAGCTTCGTTGAGGTCCTTCGCCAAACGTGGAGTCCACGGAGATCTGGCCGTTACGTCGCCATCGATCATCGTCACCTCGGTAAACCGAATCCACGTCCCCCACCCGGTTTTCTTGCGTCCCGCCTTCGTCATGGTGTCGCGCGGAAAAATCCGGTCCCAGTTCCATTTGCCCCCAGGCGGCTTGTCCAGGACGAACACCGGCCGCACGAGACGAACTGCGTCGAGCTCGATGCGTTTGCCAAAAATCGACCTGAGTCCGTATCGCGCCGATGCTGAATCCACTTTGACGAAGGGAGCACCGCTGCTGTCGGTTATGACCAGATCGTTGAGGGTAAAACCCTTGAGGAGATTTCCGCTGACCGACCCGACCTTCACTATTCCGTGCGTGTTGCCCTGGATCATCGCAACCACGCGGTTACGAACCTTCTCACGTCCCCAATCAGTGTTTGCGACGGTGAATACGGCAATCACCACGAGCACGACCAGAACCACGACCACGGCCATTACGCGGATCAAGTGCCGTCTCATCAGAATGCTTCGCCGATCGAGAGGTGGAGCGTCAGGCGGTTGAGCGCGCCGCGGAAGCCCGAGCCCTGCTGTGCGAACGTTCGATACTTCGTCAGCGTGACGAGCTTCTTTTCACCGTTGACAGTCGTTTCGGTCACTACGGGCAATTCCTCCGCCCGACCCGGGTTGACTCCAAGGTCGATTCGAATCGGCCCGACAGGCGAGCGATACCGAACTCCAAAGCCCGGAGTGACAGCTCTCGCGCTCTTCGGAAGAGCAGGCGCTGTTTTCTGTGAGACGTAACCACCGTCAACGAACACAGCGCCGAACAGCTGCTGCCAGATCGGGAAACGGAACTCTGCGCTTGCTTCAGCCACCAGATTTCCGCCGAGCGGGCGTGGTTCAAAATCACCGCGGCCGAGCCCGGCAGCATTTGGATCGCACGTGGTGATGTCAACCGCAGCGCCACAGCGGGGGTCATTCGCACGGAGCTTGGATGCGGGGATCGTCAGGACTCTCGGGCCAAGCTGGTTTTCGCCGAAGCCACGAACTGAGCGTGAGCCTCCCGAATAAAAACGTTTCCGCGGATGAAGAAGCTGTGACTCCGTAGTGTTGACACCCAGAGCCGTCGCCGTACTGTGAAGCCCTCTCACCCACCCGATCTTCAGGTGGCCGGCAAGCGACCCGCGTTTCCGGACCGGATTGTAGATGGACGCGTCGCCGCTTGCCCTGTTGTACCTGAAGTCGGAAATCGTAAATGCCGATGCATGCTCGAAATCGAAAGTCGTTCGATATCCGGTTGTCGGCGAGAACGGATCGTTCGCGCGATTGATCGAGCTGGTCAGGGTCAGGGGTGACAACCGCTGGCGCTCGCGCAGTGCACCGAGAGTAGTCTGATCGCAGACGCCGAAATTGATGCAGAAGTAAACGTCGCCCGCCTCGACTCTGTTGATCTCGAAGCGATAGTTGATGCTCGCAGGGCCGCGATCGACGATTTCCCGCGTGAACGTCGCGCTCGAGCCGAACCCCTTGTCGACGTAGATTCCGGGCGAGCTCCGGCGGTGAGCGAACAAGCTGAGACCGAGCTCATTCGCCTGAGCACCAAACCATGGCTCCCGAAGATTCAAGCTGAGATTGTAAGTGGGATCGAAGTATTTCGACTCATCCGCCGATTCGGTCGCCTTGCTCACGTCGCGAAAGACGAACTTCCCATTCAACTGGTTCGCAAGGAGATTGCCGACTGCTCCCTGCACGTCGAGCTGGCGGGCGCGGCCGAGAAAGTTGTACTGGGTCAGGCGTCCTTCGAATTGAAAGAAGTCCACCGTGTTGAAGCCAAGGCTCAGGCGATTTTCGTGAAGCGGCGCTTCCTGAACCCTTACGATCAGCACCTTCGACGAATCTCCCTGCCTCGGGACTTCGATCGCCGCGCGCCGAAACAGGTTCGACTCGTAGAGCGCACGCTGGCTGCGCAAAAGCTCAGATCGCTTAAAGAGCGAGCCTGGTCGAAGAGTCAGAGATTTCAGGATTGTCCGCGTGTCGATCTTCTTGTTGCCTTCGATGAGGATATCGGAGACTGTCGCCTTCCATCTCGGATCGAGATTGATCTCGACGGTGGCGCGTCTCGCCGCAGTGTCAACCCGGACAACGGTGTCAACGATGGCATCAGCGTAGCCTTTATCCCACAAGGCCTGTGACAAAAAAACCCGGCTGGAGTCGAGCCGGATCAGGTTCAACGGTGAGTTCTTTCCCAGGACGACGCGCTTCGCAATTTCCCGATCCGAAAGCCGCTTCTGCGTCTGATTGACAGTGATGTCCGAGACAAGAGTCGGCAATCCTTCAGTGATGTTGAAGGTGACCGCGACATCGTCCGTGCTGATCTCCTTCACGAGCGTGTCCGCGTCAGTCTCGCGATATCCGCGCTTGAAGTAATAGACCCTGATGCGGAGCAGGTCGCGCGCGAGCTCGACGCGGTCGAGATACTTGCGTGTGTAGAAAAACCGGCTCTTGCTGATCCAGCAGATCGGTGAGAGAAGTATGCTGACGCAATGCGACGCATCTGTCGCGATGCTGAGGCGCAGGTCTTTCTGGTCGACCGCGTTGACCCCGTTCAGCTTGAGCCGTCTGACCTCCCACTTTATGGGCTCGGTCTTTTTGGGGGCCGGTGTGGCCGTTGTCTGGGAGGCAAGGGCGGCGGGGAGCAGCAGCAGTATCGCCGCGGCTCCCCACCCCCATCTGATTTCAGGCCACTTCATATCGCCCTAAAGAGCAAGGCGTGGGCCCGCAGAACAAGGGGCGCGCCGGGTTTACAGCCCTTCCAGCAGGGCGTCGTTTCCGGGGGTACCGGCAATCCTCTTGATCAGCCATTCCATGGCCGAGGAGGAGGGCATCTGCTGAAGCCCGCGCCGGAGGGTGTAGACGTGCTCGAGCTGGTGCGGCGGGAAGAGTTTGTCCTCGCGTCTGGTACCGCTCGTCGACACGTCGATTGCCGGGAATATCCGCTTCTCGGCCAGTGATCTATCGAGCTTGATCTCGCAGTTTCCTGTTCCCTTGAACTCCTCGAAGATGACGTCGTCCATGCGGGATCCCGTCTCTACCAGGGCCGTCGCGATGATTGTCAGTGAGCCACCGCCGTGCTCGGGAGCAACCGATCGCGCGGATCCGAAGAAAGCTTTCGGACGGGCCATCGCGGTAGCGTCGAGACCACCTGACAACGTGCGTCCCGTTCCACGCTCGACTGTGTTGTAAGCGCGGGCCATTCGGGTGATTGAATCGAGAACAATCACGACATCCTTTCCCAGCTCAACCATGCGGCGTGCGCGCTCAAGAACCATTTCGGTGACGTCAGTATGGCGAGCTGCGGGCATGTCGAAGCTCGATGCGACAACTTCGCCGTAACCCCATGTGATCATCTCGCTCACTTCTTCCGGACGCTCGTCGACGAGCAGAACGAGAAGAACGGCTTCCGGATGATTCACGGCAACGCCTTCGACAATTGCCTGAAGCAGCATGGTCTTTCCGGCGCGTGCAGGAGCAACGATGAGCGCGCGCTGGCCGTAACCAATAGGCGCTATGAGATCGATCGCACGACGCGTGAGCTCAGGGCCGCCCTTTGCCGGACGACCTGTTTCGAGTTTGAGCTTTCGTTCCGGATACGAAGCAGTGAGTGCTCCGAAGTCGGGACGCCTGAGCGCGGCGTCGGGAGTGTCGCCGTTGATCTGCGTGATCTCCGCGACGACGGTGCGCCCGCGATGATCGCGGCCCGTTGTTGCGAATACGGCATCACCAGGCCGAAGGTTGAACTGTCGGGCGACATTCGGAGGAACGAACGCATCGCCCGGATCTGACAGGTAGCTGTTCGCGGCGCGGCGAATGAAGCCGCCATCGCGGGCCACGCCGTACCAGCCTGTTGTCTCGCCATCGGGAATGATCGGTGCCAACGGCTGCCGGTTAGCCTGGTCACGCTGCTGCTGTTGCTGCGGCTGCTGTTGTCTGTTCGGATTGTTGCCACCGCCGCCGCCGCCGGTGTTGCGGCCTCGCCGTCCATTGCGCTGGTTGCGGCGTCCATCGCGGCGGTTGTTGTTGTCGCCGCGGTCGTTCTGGTTGCGGTTCCCGCCTTGCTGGCCGCCGAACTGATTTCGCTGAGGCTGCTGTTGCTGGCTGTTGTTGTATTGCTGCTGCGGCGGGCCTGAGTCCGAAGGTCCGGATTCAGTCGCCGGTGGCGGCGGTGCGTCGACAGGCGACGAGAATGTCTCGTCTCCGTTTCCACTGCCATTCATATCGCTATCTGGTCTGGGAGCATCGAAGCTCTCGGATTCCTGTGGTGCTGGTTCAATTGCATCGCGATACGGATCAGCATCTCCGTAAGGTTCGTTGGCACGAGGACCGGACGGGCGTTGGCCTCGGCCGCGACGAAAAGGACGTCGGCGTTCGTTCATCAAATTGTGGTGTGGCAGGGAAAAAGTAGCGCGACTGGCTGCTGCGGCGGGCGCGGTCAAAACTCACGCGGCATCCCGCAACTTCATTCGGTTCGTAGGCGCGCCTCGATGGGCTGCGCTATTTCTGGAATGGTACACACGAAGGCTGGAATTGTCCAGCAATCTGATCGAATGGTAGTGCGGGTACGTATCTTTCGCAACACACTGACCCGACCAGAGACACATTTTGGACGAAATTGCAGACCCGCTACCCGCCCTCGAGCGCGCTGTTGCCGAGCGTCCCAATGACGCCCGCGCTCTGGTTGCGCTCGCCAATCACTACTGGCTGATCGGCTCGGGCCCCGAGCCAGTCAGCGACCTGGCCTCGCGGGCTATCGCCGCCGATCCGGAGAACCGCGCCGGCTGGCACCTCTGGGCTCTGGCTGAGTCCAGTCCACGGGACCGGGTCAAGCGCTGGCAGCAGGTGTCGGAGCGTTTCCCAACCGACGATCTGGCCCGCGCCAACCTGGCCGACAACGCCGCGTCGCTCGCCGGCGCGGAGCATGATCATGACGCACTGGATCTTGCGATCAGGAGCTACGAACAGCTGCTGACGACAGCGACACACAGGGAGCAGCGCGATGCGCTCGACTCAGCATTGAGAACTTTGAGACAGTGGAGATTATGACTCACACCCATGACGACGAGTCGGCCGGCTCACTCGAAGAGTTTCGCAAATACCGCGAGCGGATGAACGCGGAGATACTCGGCGAAAACAATCTTGTTGTGAATCGCTTCTTCGCGCTCGACACGCGGACGTACGAAGCGGGTGCGCTGGATGTTAAGACGAAGGAATTGCTTGGCTTGGTGGCATCTCTCGTACTTCGCTGTGACGACTGCGTGACGTACCATCTCACCCGTTGCGCCGAGGAGGGGGTCACTCGGCCGGAGATATTCGAGACGATGTCGGTCGGACTTGTCGTTGGCGGGTCGATCGTGATACCGCATCTTCGTCGAGCTGTGGACCGGTGGTCGCAGCTCGAGAAAAAATCGTAACTCGGACCGGCGGCACTTCACAACAGCTATCAGGGAGGAATGAGAGAAACGGCGAGATTGGGAGACATTGTTGCCGACTCAAGTTTCTCTTTTCTTGATTTACAGCGACATCGCGGTCGCCGCTGTTTCCGCAGTTCGTAGTCAACCCAAAAATCTGTTGAGATTCTGGAGGCTGAAATGATGTCTCCGTATCTCCCGTTTCTCCCACTTCTCCCTGGTAGCTGTTCCGCAGTTCTCTGCTAACTCTCTATTTGTCAGCCGGAGCGGCGACCGGTTTTGCGATCTTCGACGGATCCCCATCCGAGACGTAGCGTGTGCCGTTCTTATCCAGCCTTTCCAACGTCTGCTGCATCTGCTGGCCAATGACTTCGATGCGCTTGATGCTCAGGGGATTGAACGCAGGGTCATAAGGGCTGAGAGTAGGTCCGCCGGACACTTCGAGAATCGCCTCGTTGTTGTAGGTCGTGACTCTCCTGGTCTTCGGATCGGTCCATGAGCCCGATTTGGCGAGGGCACGATTCTTCGGCCATACGCCCAGCGGCAAGGCAAAGGTCCGGACCTTGAACCCGGGCACCGCGGAATCGATCGCGAGCTGGCCTCGAGCGATCTGTTCCTGCACTACAGCGTCAGAATATTTGGAGAGGTTGGCGTGCCACAGCGTGTGGTTGCAGAGCTCGAACCCCTGCTCGTGAAGCCACCGCACCTTTTTGAAACGCCATTCGTCCTTCTGGCCATCAATTCCCTTGTTCCCAAAGAAGTTGTGCCCGGCAGCCGCTCCTGAGAGGAGGCAGTACACCGCGGCGTTGGTCCAGTCAGGGTGTTTCTTCCTGAAAGCGAGCCATATGCCCATCCCGCTGTTCGGGTCGATTTCCAGCTGCCCGTTCTTCTCGATGTAGCTGAACTGACTGGGTGACGCATCATCGAAAACGAAGACGACTGGAGACAATCCTTTCGGCAGATTGATCTTCCGGTCTAAAAGCTGCGAGATGGTGACCGGACGGTATCCCTTGTTGTAGATGAACTCGAGATCGGAGGCGAAGTGTTCTCGCTGACGCGAGTACATGGCGTCCCTATCCACGATCAGGTGGTACTCGACTACAGGGATGCGGCCGAGCTCGTTGGGAACACGTTTCGAGTCTTCGGCGGTGACGTTGAAGCCTTCGGGTCTGGCAGCCTGGCCCGCATTGGCGTCAGTTGAGGCAGCCGGGGTATCACTGGATGAAACCGCCGCGGTTCCGGCGGCGTTGGAGGAATCAGGGGCAGGCTTGGTGTCGGCCTTGCTTGCGCAGGCGGAAACGACGATCACAAGCGCTGCTGCTTTGAGTTGGTTGACCACGGACTGACGGTGCATGATAAAGATTGGGAAGTTTGAGATCGAGATCCGGCGCGACGTAGTACTGAAAAGTGCTCTCGCAATAAGCATTCTAGGAGTCATCGTATTCGACTCCTGGCTTGCGACGTGCGGCTATGACCACTGTCCGACTCCGCGTCAGATCCAGTCCTACAATCCGGACGAAGGCGGCCGGATCTACGACAGGAATGGCGTTCTGATGGGCCGGCTGGCCATCGTGCGCAGGCTCAATGTACCCATTTCGCAGGTCCCGGATTTCGTGCGCCAGGCGTTCGTTGCCACGGAAGATCGGCGGTATTACAAGCACAACGGCGTGGACTGGCGGGGCTTCGTTCGCGCGGCCGTAAGAAACGTGAAATCGTTCGGAGTGCGCGAAGGCTTCAGCACCATAACGATGCAGGCGGCGCGCAACAGCTTCGTCGTCCACAAATACAAGAATCGCTCGCTTTCGCAGAAACTCGTTGAGCTTCGCGTCGCACGGCTGATGGAACGCTCCCTTACGAAGGATCAGATCCTTCAGCTGTACCTCAACGCGATCTACATGGGCAACGGCGTTTACGGAATCGAAGCCGCCAGCCGTGACCTGTTCGGGAAAACGGTCACCCGCCTGACGCTTCCGGAAGCGGCCATGCTTGCGGCTCTTCCAAAAGCGCCGTCGGCTTACACGCCACGCCGGAATCCAAAACGCGCGGTGACACGCCGCAATCTCGTCCTCTCGCTGATGGTCAACGAGGGATATGTGTCGGCGAATCGACTGCCAGGCCTTCAGGCGACCGACCTCAGAATCAAGAAACAGGAATGGCGACCTGACGATCGCACTGATTCGTTCGCCCTCGATGCAGTTCGCGCCCTTACCGATTCAGTTCTGAGCCAGACGGATGAAGACGCCGCCGACCTCACTGTCTACACAACGCTCGACAACAGAGCTCAGATCGCCGCCGACCGAGCAGTCGCGCGACGCGCTTCAGCTATTCAGAACGAATCGAACGGATACTTCAAAGGGTCGCGCCACTCGGTTCAAGGCGCGATGATCGGAATGGATCCTCGCAACGGAGATATACGCGCACTAACCGGCGGACGGCGCTACGAGCGCGGCAACTACAACCGCGCACTGAAGGCAAGGCGCCAGCCGGGCTCGGCGTTCAAGCCGTTCGTGTACGTGACGGCTCTTTCCGCCGGGTATTCTCCTGCATCCGAGGTTCAGGACGAGCCTGTCGAAATCGTACAAGGCCGCCAGGTCTGGGCACCGGAGAATTACAAGAACGACTACCTCGGAACCATCACGTTTCGTCGCGCGCTGATGAAGTCGTCGAACGTTGCGGCGGTTCGAGTAAGCCAGATGGTCGGCACATCGAGGGTCATCGAGAATGCACATCGCATGGGAATTGAAAGCAACATTCCCAACCTTCCAGCAATCGCGCTCGGCGCCGTCGACGTAACGCCCATCGAGCTGGTGCGAGCGTACTCACCGTTTGCGAATGGCGGGTTCAAGGTCACGCCGCGACTCGTAAAGCGAATCGAGTCGCGCGATGGCGAAGTGCTATGGAGCGACGAGATAGTTCCGCCCAGCCGGGTCATTGCGCCGGCAGATGCGTATGAGCTCACGTCAATGCTTCGCGCAGTGGTGGATTACGGAACCGGGCGACCGGTTCGCGATTACGGCGCAAAGGGATTGATCGCTGGAAAGACAGGAACGACAAACAATGGCACCGATGTCTGGTTTGTCGGCTACACGCCAAATCTTGTGGCTGCGTTCTGGTTTGGATACGACGACCCGCACCAGATCAGCTATGACGCATCGGGGGGACGGCTCGCGTCACCTGCATGGGCAGAGTTCTTCACTACCGGATGGCGCGAACCGGTTGCTCCGGGGGCGTGGGATCCGCCGCCCGGTGTAAGCGAAGCCGTGATGATCGATCCGACTACTGGATGGATCGCGACGGATTGGTGCCCGGCGCGGAAGGTCGAATATTTCAAGCCCGGCACCGGCCCACGCACGGAGTGTCTCGAGCATGGACCGGAAGAGATTCAGCCGGATTGGAGCGATCCTGCCGAGGAGATCAGGCGCGAGATGGGAAAGAAGGGCGATGATCTTGGGAAGAAGATCGGGAAGGTGCTGGGGCGCATTTTCAAGTTCTAATAAGGCGCGTGGCGTGTAGCGCTTGGCGCCACACGCCACGCGCCACGCGCTTAAATCAAGCCGAGCCACCCGCTGTTCGGCGCGGTAAATCCAGGGAAGATTTTGTCGAGCTTCGTTGTTCCAAGGTGTCGCGCAGTCACTTCCGAGAAGACAGATCTGAAGTCAGTAGTAAGCGCGAGATCTCTTCCTTCGTAGAGCTGCTCCTGCTGGAGGCCGGGCCACTTGCCGTGAACTTTGCCGCCCTTCACGTCTCCGCCAATAACGAACAGCGCGCCGGCGTGACCGTGATCGGTCCCACGATTTCCATTTTCCTTCGCCATTCTTCCGAACTCTGACATCGTCAGAATGAGGGTGTCGCCCATTTTGTCGCCGAGGTCGGTGACAAGTGCCGCGATCGACCGTGCGAAATCGTCGAGACGATTGGCGAGCTGACCATTTGTCGAGCCCTGGTTCACGTGAGTGTCCCAGCCACCGACATCAGCGAATGCGATCTCGAGTCCGACGTCTGCCTTGATGAGCTGCGCAATCTGAAGAAGACGCTGGCCAAACTGAGATCTCGGATACTCGGCCCCGTTGCGCGGCTGATATTTCTGCGGATTCGCAGCCTTCAACATTTTCACCGCTTCGAACATCTCTGTGCCGGTGCCGTGAATCAGGTCAGCTGAGCCAGTTCTATAGAGAGCTTCGAGTCTGTCGGCAGACGAGCCAGCAGCGCGGACGGTGAACTCGTCGAGGCTGTTCATCGCGACTACTTCGTTCGAGCCTTCCATGATTCGCGGAGTCTGCTGCGTGAGGGCAACCGCGCGGAACGGAGTAACCTTGCACTCGTCGCATGTGCCTTTCACCGCGAGATAGCGATTGAGCCAGCCATCCGTCGTTCCTTTCACGTCGGGTGTGCCGGTCTCCATGTAATCCTGCGCGTCGAAGTGCGAGCGCGTCGTGCTCGGGCTTCCAACCGCGTGAACCGGCGCAAGCAGGCCGCGATCGTACAACGGCTTGAACGGAGCGAGCGACGGGTGCAGTCCGAAAAAACCGTCGAGATCGATCGCTGCGTCTTTCGAGATCGTTCTTCCACTGCCGGTTGGGCGTGGAATGGCAATCGAGGGCCTCAGGCCGTAGTACGACTTGTCGCCGTGAGGAACCACGATGTTGAGTGCGTCCGCCGCACCGCGCTGAAAGAGGCAGATCAAAGTCTTGCCCTTCGGTGCCTGTAACATCTGGGCGCCGAACGCGGTACGGCGGAGAAAGCCTGGGCTCAAGCCCATCGTTACGAGAGCAAGCGCTCCCGATTTTACAAATGCTCTGCGTTCCATATAGACCTCTTTAGCTAGTGGCGCTGAAACTCGGGCGAGCCGAGAGCCAGGCCGACTACCTGTGCGATTCCGTTGAGTTGTGGCATCGGGGCTCCGTTGCGACCGGCGAGCGGATTTCCCTGTGGGCGCTGCTGTCCTTGCTGTCCCTGTTGCGGCCGTCGGTTCTGCGCGGCGTTGCGAGCGTTCGGCTGTGTCTGCTGCTGCGGCATCATCTCTTCGCTGGCAGGCTGTGCCGCCATTTCCATCGCTGCGGCAGATGCGGCGCCGTTCGCGAGCAACGGATTCTCTCCCGACATCAACACCGCACGCGTGTCCGGCGATGCCGATCCGCCGAGCATCAGCGCGACAACTGCGTCAACCTGTTTTGCACGAGGTGCGGAGCCGAGCGTGTCGAGTCCGGGAACTGCGTTGATGCGCGCGCCGGGAATTCGATTCGCGGCGACTGCCATTCCAAAATTGATTCGATTGAGAATCGCGCCGGCGTTCATCCATGCGTCGCCGGTGTCGGGATACCCGTTGGGCGCCTGGTGACCGTAAATTGGCTGACCAAGGAATGCGATTACTTGAGCGGTCCGCGGAGTGCTGTCCGCCTGAGCGCCCATTGCGCGCATTGCGCTGGCAACAACTTCGAACGGCGACTTCACCTTGCTTCGAAATGCCTGCTGTGAAAAAAACTCGTTCGACGTGATAATCGTGCGAAGCACTTCACGAATGTCTCCGTCGGTTCTGGTGAAGACCGCGGCCGCCTGATCCACAAGCGCTTGCGGCGGATTGTCTGAGACGAAATGACGCACGAGCTTTTCCGATATGTAGTGTGCGGTCGATGGATGACGTGACACGATATCGAGTACGTCTTCACCGTCTTCTATTCCTCTGCCGGCCGTCAGCTTATGACCGAGCACCGTTTTCTCGCCGGCATCGTGCATCATAGGACGGAAGATGAATCCGCCTCCCTGTGCCGGCTGATTGATCGTCCAGCCGGTGAGGGCGCGAGCGACGTTGATCACATCCTGCTGCGTGTATCCGCCGTCGACGCCGAGAGTGTGAAGCTCGAGGAGCTCGCGGCCGTAGTTCTCGTTGAGTCCACCGTTCTGGAGCTGGTTCAGTCTCTGGCGAATCTGTTGTGACTGCTGCGGATTCATCTGTCCGATTTGCCCGCGCTGAGCACCGCGACGGGCGAATACTCTGCCGGCCGGTCTCTGCCTTCGATCGAAATTCGCCAGACGAGGCCGGGTGCTGTCGGCCATGCTGCGTGCGTTGTCGAGATAAAAGAGCATCGCCGGACTCTTCGCGACCGCCTCGAGCAGGTCGCGGAATTTTCCAAGCGAATGCGGACGAATCACGTCGCGCTCGTACTTGGCCAGGTAATACGCCTGCGGCGGTCCTTTCTGGATGAAGATGTTGAAGTGATTGAGCCAAAAGTCAGTCATGACCTCGTCGAGCTGGCGATTGCTGATGACAGCTCGTGCAACGCGTGATGACTGAAGGGCTCCAGCTACCTGACGACGCTTGAGTTGAACCTGCTGCAGTGCCATCTGATCTTCGCGTGATACTCCGCCGCCCTGGGCTGTATCGCCTGCATCGCGACTTATCTGACGGCGATCGCGTTGGGCCATCGCGTACTCCTGAAGAAGCTGGCCCTGATCTTCGCGAAGAATGTTGTAATGATTGAGGAACTGCTCGAGCGACTGATCGTCGATCTGCTCGGGATGGAGCTGCTGATCGATCCACTTGTCGACGCCCATTGCGCGGACTTTCTGCACGTCTCCAGGTCGCGCACCAAATGCGAGCCGGTTCAGCACATGAATAACCTGCTGGTCGGCGGCAAGCTCTCGATGATCGAGGCGGGCCGCAGGTGCAGCGGGTCGAGCGGTTGACTGTGCGGTGGAAGTGCAGGGCAGGGTGGCGCCGAACAAAAACCCGAGCGCACCTACGATCAAAAGGGAGTTCCGTCTCTTCATACATGCAGTCCGATTATGCGTGAACTGGTAGACGCCGCTGAGCGGGCAGCGTTAAACGGCAACGGTCGGTTCCTGCCCTGTGTCGAAATATTATCCCAAACACGCGGCCCCCTATGATCGCGCCGCCGCCGTCAGGAACAGATCTCGAGGGTGCACCCGGACGGGGTGACAGCGGCGGGCCTGCGCTGATCACGATTGCCGGCAAGGCTTACGTCGCTGGTGTGAGCTCCGCCGGATATGACGGAGTGGACGGCCCAGGCAGCTACGGAGCTGTCGATGTCTTCACGCGCGTGTCTACACACGCCGCATGGATCGACAGCGTGATGAAGCCGGCTCAGAAGCACCCGCCACAGCGGACCCGCGGTGTCGTGAATAGTCCGAGGACAACCCTAAGGGTCGACAAGGCGAGCATCGCAAGATTTGCCGAATTGCCATCAGCCGCCGATAGGCGCTGACATTAATCAACGCGTCGGCCCCACCACTTATGAAACGCCACCACGGCCCAAACCAGTTCGACTAGACCAAAGGGCCACGCTCCCTGCAGGAATCCGTAGGCTGACCCGAGCAAGCATGCGACCGCAAAAGCCAGTGTCAATCCACGGCCTCGCGGTTCAAGCGCATAGCAGACAAGCATGGCAGTTACTGCGAACAGACCGAAAGACGTAAGCGGGGTCAGGGGTGGCTCGCGGGAAGTTTAGTTTAGAACCTGAGTGATCGATCAGCGGTCGACTGATTGGTTTGATGGAGCGCGTGAAATATCTTGCTTGGTGTGCCCCATGCCCGCGAAAAACCCGGAGAAGCGCGGCCTCCGTTCTTCGACCAATTCGTACATCAACGGCAGGACGAGCAAGGTGAGAAGCGTCGACGTAATCAGACCTCCGATGACCACTGTTGCCAAAGGCCGCTGAACTTCGGATCCCTGACTTCGAGACAGCGCCATTGGGAGGAACCCGACTCCGGCTACAAGCGCTGTCATGAGTACAGGTCGAAGGCGTGTGTGCGCAGCGTCCCGAATCGCTTCACCAAGCGGAAGGCCTTCACGCAAGAGCTGGTTGGCGTATGAAATCAACACAACGCCATTCAAGACTGCGACACCGAAGAGCGCGATGAATCCGATCGACGCGCTGAGATTAAGATTGATTCCGGTAAGCCATAGAGCCGCAATTCCGCCGACAAGGGCAAATGGAACATTCAACATCACCAGCAGCGCCTGGCGGGTGTTACCGAAGGTGGAATAGAGCAACGCCAAAATCAGCAGGAGCACGGCAGGGACAATGAACGCGAGGCGGCGCATTGCCCGCCGCTGGTTTTCGAACTGCCCCCCGTAGGTAATGAAATATCCCGAAGGAAAGCTCACCTTTGCCGATACGGCTCGCTGAACGTCGCTCACGAAGCTGCCGAGGTCGCGGCCGCGCACATTGCTCTGAACCACAGTGTATCGCTGGCCTCCCTCGTGATCGATGGTTTCTGGACCTTCTACCACGCGAATGCTGGCGACCTGCGATAGTGTTATGCGACCTCCCGTTGGCGTCTGCATCAACAGTTGTCCGATTGCCTCCGGACTATCCCTGTAAGGCTCGGCGAGTTTCACAACTATCGGAAAACGACGCCGGCCATCGATCAGCTCGCTCGCCTGTTGTCCGCCAACCGCAGCATCCACGGTTTCGCGAACATCCTCGACGTTCAAGCCGTAGCGCGAGAGTGCCACGCGATCGATGTCGAGCTCGAGCTGCATTGCGCCGGCGCTCACGCGAACCGATACGTCTTCAGCGCCCTCGATATCCGCTACAATTCCCCGAACTTCTTCCGCTTTCTGTTGAAGCAAAGGAAGGCTGTCACCATAAATCTTGATACCCAGCTGCGTACGCACGCCCGAGATTACTTCCTCGAGGCGCATTGCCATGGGTGCACTAAACTCGAAATCGAGCCCCGGAATTTCGGATAGCGCAGAATCCATACTGGGAATCAGCTCGTCGAGTGAGCCGGCTTTCCATTCGCGTTTTGGCCTGAAATTGACGTAAACGTCGGCCTGATAGAGTCCCATCGTTTCGATGGCGAGCTCAGGACGGCCGAGGTTCGTGACTACCGTCGCAACCTCGGGGAATTTCAATAGAGCTCGCTCAACCTGATTCGAGATATCCATGCCCTGTCCAATCGCAGTGCTCGGAATGCGTCGCGTCTCGATCAGCAACGAGCCCTCATCGAGCTTCGGCATGAACTCCGTGCCAAGAAACGGAAGCGAGCCAAGTGCAACAACCAGTATTCCAAACGCGGCTCCGATGACGATCCGCCGCCGTCCGGCACACCATTCAAGTGTCTTGCGATACCGGTCGCGGAGTTTCTCAAACCACTGTGCGTGTGATTCTTCGACATCCTGCAATGCGAATGTCGCGACGGCCGGGACATAGGTCAGGGCAAGCAGGAGCGAGCCGACCACCGCCATGCAGACAGTGAACGCCATCGGTTTGAACATGCGGCCTTCGAGGCCCTCGAGAGCAAAAATGGGGATGTAAACCGCAATGATGATGAAAACCCCAAAGACAATCGGCCTCCCTACTTCAAATGCCGCTTCCCGGATCAGGCCGGTCTGCGATTGACCCGGCGATGATGCAGACCGTCGCCTGACGAAGTTCTCCACCATCACTACCGACGCGTCGACCATCAAACCAAAATCAAGTGCGCCAAGGCTCATCAGGTTCGCCGAAACGCCGAACGTTCGCATCGTGATGAATGCGAAGAGCAGAGACAACGGAATGATCGAAGCGGTGATCAGCGACGCCTTCACGTTTCGGAGAAACAGGAAAAGCACGAGAGTGACCAATAAGCCGCCCTCCAGCAGATTCTTGAATACCGTTCGCGTCGTGTGATCTACGACATCGCCCTGGTTATAGAAGGTTCGAAGCTTTACGCCCTTTGGCAGAAGCGGCTTGATCTCTTCGAGTCTTGCCTCCACGCGCTTGATGACCTCGTGCGCGTTCGCACCCTTGAGGACAACGACTGTTGCAGATAGTGCCTCTCCTTTCGCGTCCCTCGTAACTGCTCCTTCGCGGGGACTTGCGCCTGTGACAACCTCGCCGACGTCGCGCACGTAGATCGGATTACCACTTCTCGTACTCACCACGATGCTTCCGATATCATTGACCCCTTTCACCCTGCCCAGACCGCGGATACGCAACCGCTCGCCACGGTCTTCGATGTAGCCGGAGCCGAAGTTGTCGTTGTTATTCGCGATTGCCTGTTCCAGGTCATGCAGTGTAAGACCAAAGCCCGCGAGCCTCGAGGGATCAGTAACGACCTGGAACTGCTGGGCCATTCCGCCCCAGGAATTGATATCCGCGACACCCGGTACGGTTCGCAATCTCGGCTTGATGGTGTAGTCCTGGAGATTCCGAATCTCTGTCGGCGAGAGCGACTCTGATTCGATCAGATACTGGAATACTTCTCCCATCGCAGTGGCTGGCGGGCCAAGCATAGGCTGATAACCGCCAGAGATATCCATCGCCGCGTCCTGCATTCGCTGCTGCACTTGAGCCCGCGCGAAATACAGATCGACGTCGTCCGCAAAGGTCACACTGACGACCGACACGCCCGGCTTGGAGATTGATCGCACGTTTTCCGTGCGAGGCAAACCCAGCATCTCTGTCTCGATGGGAAACGAGATAAGATTCTCGACTTCGGATGCTGACAGTCCCGGTGCGCCTGTCATAACAAGAACCTGATTCGGCGTCAGATCCGGAAACGCTTCGACGTTGATGGAGGAAAACGCCCAGGTTCCAACCGCGATGAGAAGAACCACCGCTCCGATAACTGCTGCGCGAAAACGAAGCGCGAATGAGATAAGACGATTGATCATGTCACATCTCCATCTCGGGCATTTTCGCCTTCTCAATCTGCGACTTTACTGCAAAGGCACCGTCGATAACTACGAGCTCACTGCTTTTCAATCCGCGAATCACGGCCCACCGGTTACCCACGCTCCGAATCTCAACCTCACGTGCTTCGAATGTCGCTCCGCCTTTTGTGTCAGGCGTTGCAACCAGAACCACTGGCTTTCCGCCGATTCTCTGAATCGCCGCGTCAGGAACTGTTGGGTAGGACTCGGCGGTTCCCCCACTAATCCAGGCCTTGGCGAACGTTTCGGGACGAAGCCGATTGCCAGGATTCGCGATGACCGCTCGAACAGGTAATGAACGCGTGTTGGCGTCGTAAGCACCCCCGACGCTTTGAACGCGGGCAGTAAACGTGTCCGTCGGTGCCGCAGCGACGGTAAACCGGACGGTAGACCCTGTGGCCACGTTCGCAGAAAGTCCTTGTGGAACGGCAATCTCGAGCCACAGGGAAGAGGGATCAGTGATCGTAACTAACGGTGTGCCGGGCATTACGACCGCGCCGGGAACAACCTCCCGCGACACCACCACACCGGAAATCGGGGAGCGAAGCGTCATTGCACCGCTTACCGGATCAACGCCAAGCTGTTGCGCAGCCGATCGCGCCCGGATCAGTTCGCTTCGGGCCTGGGCCAATCCCGCTTTCGCCAGTTCGTCATCGGCGATTGCACGTTCGTAATCCTGACGCGGAATGGCTTTCAAGGAGAGCAGCCGTTCCGCTCGCTCGCGAGCTGTGCGCGAGTAAACTCCCGCTGCCTGGCGCGAGGCGACCTCCGCCTGTGCCTTCGAGACTTCCGATCGAGCCGTGCTTGCGTCCTGGCTCTGCAGTGTGACGAGTCGAGTGCCGGTCGAAACGAGTTGTCCAGGACTTACGTGCACGGCAACTGCGCGAGCCTCGGCGGGCGCAGAAACACGGGCCGTCCTGTCTTCGTTCGCCACAATTTGTGCGGGAACTTCGGTTGTCGCGGGGATCGCGGCAATCATCGGCAAGGCCCACTTCACCTTTGCATTCTGAATCTGTGCCGCAGTCAGAGCCACGTGGTTTGCGGACGTTGTCGTGTCCGAGGATTTCTCCGATTGTGCGCCGGCGTCGTTTTCCTGCGCGCTCTTGTCGGCGGAACATCCGGCCATCGCTACGGCGACTAACACACCTGTGATATGCAAGCGCGAGCTCATTGTGTGGCTCCCTTTGCCTGAATTGTTGTGGAGCTTGTGAGCTCGAACAGATTCTGTCTCCATCCGAAATACGCCATTGCGTAAGACTGTCTCGCCTCCGCGAGCGCACGGGCTGCGTCGATGACCTGGTTGAGCGGTACGGCACCCTCGCGATAAGCTGATTCGGTGATGCGGCGGGCTTCTTCGGCCTTGGACACAAGGGCACTCGTTTTCTGAAGCGCCGCTTGCAGCGACCTTGTCGCGATAAAGCCAGATCGGATATCCGAAATGATTCGTCGTCGCGCGAGCTCGCGATCAAACTCGGCAACCTTCAGCTCCGCCCTCGCTCGCTGAATCTCACCCGCGTTGCGGTCGAACAAGGGGAAGGGAAGGCTCACTCCTGCCATCATCGAGCTGCCCTCTTCCATTCTCATCACACCGACCATCGCATCCAGATCGCGCAACACTCCTCGCCGCTCCAAGACCACTCCTGACGCTGCGGCCTCTACCCGAGCACTGGCTCCTGCAAGATCCGGCCGCCCAGTCAGGGCAAGAGCAATAAGCGAATCGAGCGAACTGTATCCTTTAGCCGAATCAATGGAAGAGAAAAAATCGATGTTGACGCTGTCGGCCTCGACACCCGTCAGCGCCGAGAGCTCCGCGAGCTCTCGTGCCAGATTCATTCTCGACATCGCGAGATCGACGTCGGCGCGCCCGCGCTCTACCTGAAGCCTGAGGAGATCAACCTCGGCAGCTGCACCTTCGCGCACCCGGTGCGTGGTATAGACGACGAGTGTATCAAGCCAACTGCCGACTTCTTCCGCAGATCGCAGTCCCACTTGTGCAGTGGCAGCCCGGAAAAACGAGGACGCTGCCGCAACCGATACCATCCGTTGAGCGTCCCGGAACTCGTACTCTGCGCTCAACACCTCAAATCTGGCTCGTGCCGTTCGAGGTCCCAGCTGGTACATCGGCGCGAGGGGAAGCATCGCGATTATCGATTCTTCTCTCTCCAGCGCCATGGACCTTGCACCGGGGAGGGGAGCCTTTTCGACCTGGTACGTAAACGTTGGGTTGGTCCACGCCCTGGCAGTCCGAAGCGTGCCCTGTGCGGCGCGAACCCTTGCGCGAGCAGCTCCGACTGAAGGATTTGCCGCCGCGGCGCGCACTGCATCTTCGAGGGTTATCGACTGCGCTTGAGCCTGGGCGCTGGCGATGTCCGCAATTACAGGCAAGGCGGCCATAAAGACTGCCGATCGCAAAAGTGTTGTCGTGAACGTGATGCGCACGAGAGAATCCGAATGAGTGCACGGACACAGATCAGAGCAGGATGCTCCGCACCAGCGTCAAATGCGTTCTAGTTTTGGAGGACGGCGTCGTCGCCGTCGGTGCGAGCCGACGCTCGCGGAAACTCAGACTGCTATGTGCAGTTGAGGAGGGGGTACGGACGGCTCTCTCGAAACCTTTGCCGGGAAACGCTGCAGGAGATTGAACGACTCCGGCTCAGGAAGTTCCACCGGGTGGACACTCGTGGCGACTGTCTGTGTTCCCACGCAGTGGTCGCAGCCGCAACCCTGCGCCGTCGCGGACGACATCGACTCCTCAGAGGATATCGTTGACTGGGCCTTGTGAGCCGAGTGGCTGGCCGGTTGGCTGTCCGAACAGGAGACCATAACTCCCGATGTCGCGCCGACCCGAAGTGTGTCGAATGAACTGCATCCGAGACACAATACGGCTAAAAGCCCGACGACGAATCGTCCCAGGCGGACACCGGCACCCTGCATCATGGTCTTAATATACGCTCTGCAGCTCGCTACTCGTCAATCTGTCGAAACTGCCTGATAACGATCTCAGGACGCGGGGCGGCGATTTCGGGATGACCAGTGGATCGAGCGAATCTTCCATCCAGTGGCCCCTCGTGACAATACCATCGATTCTGCTCCAGTCGAGTTGATAGCTCTACCGTTGAAGTCCCCCTGCGTAGTGCTGGTGCTCACTGTCCAGGCGGTCTGGCCGGCGACCACTACCTTGATCGGGTTGCGAACAGACTTGACGGCTCGGGCAAACTGGATGTCGCCAGAAAGATGGTGTGATCGGTACTCGCTTCTAGTCTCGATGCCGCCGCTTTCCAGGATTACAGCATCCGACGCGAGCAGGGATAAAGCCGCGGTACTATCCCCCTTACCGAGCGCCTCGTGAAACTCATTCACTACACTCGCGACAGCGGCAGAATCCGGATGAGCGTGGCTCCTCGCGGCTTCGGGTTTTGCGGCAACCGCGCCGATAAGTGTCGTCATACCGACCGGGAGAACCAGGCAGAGTACTGTGAGTCTGATTGTCGAGCGCATTTGTCGACTCCGTGTGATCATGAGGTGATTTCCATCGGGGTTAATTGGTTTCCATCCCTAAATCTTAGCTCGTCGTAGCGAGACAGCATTCAACGCGACGATGATCGACGACACCGACATCAATAACGCCGACACCTCGGGCCTGAGCGACCAGCCGAGCGTTGTGTAGAACGCCCCCGCAGCGACAGGGATTGCGAGAAGATTGTAAACGCTGGCCCACGCGAGATTCTGTTTCATTTTCCGCACAGTGGCTTTGCTGAGCCTGATCGCCCGGACGATGTCGAGAGGGTCGGACTTCATCAGAATGACCTGAGCTGCCTGAGCAGCGACATCGGTACCTGCTCCGATGGCAATCCCGATGTCAGCCTGTGCGAGAGCGGGTGCATCATTTATCCCGTCACCAACCATTGCAACTACCAAACCCTTGCTCTGCAGCTCCTTAACGTGCGCCGCTTTGTCTTCCGGCTTCACTTCCGCGAAGACCTGATCTATCCCAACCTCTCGGGCAACACGCTCAGCTGTCGGCTTCACGTCCCCACTCATCAACACGGTCTTCACACCGGCCTCCTTCAGCTGCCGTATTGCTTCGGCACTTGATTCACGGATTGCATCGGTGATTCCGAGGACCCCTAGAACATGTCCGGCTCTTGCGACATAGGTCAGTGAGCGCCCCTCCCCTGCAAGACGATTTCCGTCCACCTCAGCCGTACCGAGAGCGATTCCGTTCTCGGCCAACAGCTTTGAGTTGCCAACGAGAACCACATCGCCGCCGACGTTGCCGTGAACGCCTTTCCCGGGAACGTTGCGAACTTGTTCAGCGGCATCGACTGCGAATTGTTTTTCTTCTGTCATACGCACTATCGCCTGGGATAGCGGGTGGGTCGAAGTGCGCGACAATGCGGACGCCGTGGCTAACAGCTTTTCCTCGCTTACCCCATCAGCCGGGACGACGTCGGTCACAGTGGGTTTTCCAAGGGTGAGCGTGCCCGTTTTGTCGAGTATGACCACTTGAACCCTGCTGACGCCTTCGAGCGTGGCGGCATCTTTTATCAAAATGTTCCGCCGCGCTCCGAGTCCGGTGCCTACAGCGACAGCTGTTGGCGTCGCCAACCCCAGTGCATCCGGGCAGGCAATCACGATGGCGGAGATAGAAAACGTCAGTGCGGTCAGGAATGACACATCGGCGAAAAAGGTCCAGGCGAGAAACGTTACTACTCCGGCGGACACTGCGACTATCACGAGAACCGCTGCCGCTTTGTCAGCGATACGCTGCCCCGGTGCTTTGGAGTTCTGCGCGCGTTCAACCAGAGCGGCGATCTGGGCGAGCACCGTGTCACTGCCAACACGTGTGGCCGTCATTGTGAGGTCGCTGCTTGTATTGATGCTGCCGCCAATGAGTGCATCACCCTGAGATTTATGAACGGGCTCGCTTTCCCCGGTTATCAGTGCTTCATCGACTTCAGTCTCCCCGTGACCCAGCTCACCGTCCACGGGGATTTTTTCTCCCGGGAACACGCGAATAGCATCACCGACAACAACCTCGCTGGTGGGTAGCATCGTCTCTTTTTCGTTCCGGATTACTCGCGCTGTCGGCGGAACGAGATCGAAGAGTGCGCGCAGCGCATCCGACGTTCCCCTCCTGGACTTCATTTCCATCCAGTGCCCGAAAAGAACGAACGTGACGAGCATTGCCGCCGCTTCGTAATACGCCGTGGGGTATCCGATAATCGTCAGGTAGACGCTGCTGAGATACGCAGCGAGCACACCGGTGGCGATGAGCACTGACATGTCGAGCTTTCGCGTTCGCAACGCCTGCAGGGAGCCGATGAGGAAAATCGAGCCGCACCAGAACACCACAGGCGTTGTCAGGGCTAAAGCAATCCAGCTCGCCAGTGGCGGGTGCACGAACATGGGCAGTCCGGGGAAGTGCCCCGTGATCGCAACGATCGGCACGGTCAGAACCAGGGCAACCCAGAACCGGCGTGCCATGTCCTTCTCCATCTGCTTGGCCATTGCCGGATCAGACATCATTGCCGCATGATCGTGATGAGCAGGATGGGCGGGCTTCGCTTTAGACGAGTGCCCAGAGGAATCTTCTGCCACCGGTTTGGCCTTATGATCACCATGGGAGTGATCGTGATCCCCGTGCCCCTGCGTATGCGGCTCCCGCTTGCTCATCTGGAAAGTGGAGCTGAAGCCGATGGTCGCATCAGCTCTTCGTCTATTGCTGTAGGAGTAGCGACTAAAACCGCGGTGACTGCAAGAACGAAGATGGCGATCAAAATTTCCGCGGAAGCCGTTTTCTTCAGACGTGTCGTGCCTTCAGTTTTGCCGAGAGTCGGTTTGACGCGCAGCCAGTTGTGCGCTCCAGTCGCAATGACGAGTGAGAGGATTCCGAGCTTCACGATCAGCGTTCGCCCGTAGGTCGTTTCGAAGAGTCCACGAATCGAGCCGATGTGAAGCCATCCTGCAAACACTCCCGTCGCCGCTACAACGGCGGCGAACATCAACGCTGCGGGGGAGAAAACGTTCACGAGACTGGCTACGGCACCGCTTCGCCGATCGCTATCGAGACTGAGGGCAGCGGGTACTCCGACAGCGATTACAAAAAAGAGGCTTCCGAGCCAGCCTCCAGCGCCCATTACATGAAGACCGTCGGACAAAACTGCGAGGGTGGCGAAATGAGGCGAAGAGGCGGCATGGCCTGACAGTGCCGGCGAAAAGGCGATCGCTATTGCCCCCACGGTTGCAACGTTCCAGCCTCTCTTCTCATCTCGTCGAGCAAGCCGGACTCCCAAGATCACAAGCAACGACCCTGCCATTTGCAGCAGCCATCCGATTCCCCAGCTTGTTCCAACAATCATCGGAAGCATCGGAGAGAATACCGTTTGGTCAATGCCGTGCATCGCAATGGACTGCGCGACGAGGCGAATCACGCCGAACAACAGAAGAACTGCAGCGGCTGCTATCGCAAGTCGCTCATGACGCCCTCGCACTCGACCAAGCACGGGTGCATCGCCGTCCTTTCGTCGAAGCAAGCGGAGCACAACGTGCCAGAATGCAAACGCGCCGAGTAGAATCACAAGCGCGACGAACTGCACGAATCTGATCAATGCATATGCCGGCGATTCTGCGTTGAACGATCTCGAGCTCGGCAGGGAAAGGGTGTCATGATGCATTTCCATCGGCGGCATCATTTTCGGATCCGATAAGCTGCCCTCTCCCACCACCAATGGCGGCGTCAGATCAGGATTAGCGATTTCAAAATAGAAGTCGCCAGATACAGGGTGGCCGTCACGTCCCGCCGTCTTCCATTCGACGTGGTATCGCCCTGGAGCAAGGTCGTGATCAAGC
>DATLDF010000012.1:0-2143 GCA_035525975.1 Gemmatimonadaceae bacterium | reverse complement strand
TTGGGGATGACGAACTTTCTTCAGCACCGTGGCCCCGATGACGTAGGGGTGGAGGAGCTGGCGTGCGGGGATTCGACTCCGGCCGCAACGTTCGGACACCGCAGGCTTGCGATCGTCGACGTATCGACGCACGGCCACCAGCCCATGTTCTCGACCGACCTGAGCATCTGCCTCACGTACAACGGCGAGATCTATAATTTCATGGAGCTTCGTCGCGAGCTTGAAGCCAGCGGAACGAAATTCAAGAGCGTCTGCGACACTGAAGTGATAGTCGAAGGCTACCGCAAAATCGGTCCGGATTATTTCGCGCGCTTGCGCGGAATGTTCGTTCTGGCGATCTGGGACAAGCGGATCGACAAGGGCTATCTCGCCCGCGACACGTTCGGCATCAAGCCTCTGTACATCGCAGAGCGTGAGGGCGACATCTTTTTCGCGAGCGAGGTGCGCGCCATTCTGGCGACGGGTCGCGTCGAGAAGCGTCTTTCGTCCGCCGCAGTCAACACGTATCTGTCTACGGGTTCGGTTGCGGAGCCACTGACGATCATCGAAGGAGTAACTGCAATTCCGGCCGGCTGTTTTCTGGAAGTTGGAAAAAGTGGAGATCGGTTCTCGCTTGGGCCTGCTCAGCGATTTTCGTCGTCGTTCCGCGCAGAGACGTCCGGCCAGCCAGCTCAAGGATCGCCCACAAGCCGCATTCGCGCGGCGCTGCGCGACTCAGTCAAACATCATCTCGTCGCCGACGTCCCCGTCGGTGTTTTTCTTTCCGGTGGAATCGACTCATGCGCCGTCGCCGGACTTGCGAGTGAAATCGCGGACAAGCGCCTCCAAACCTTCACTGTCGTATTTGAAGAAGCGGATTTCAGTGAAGCAGAAATTGCACGTAAGGCCGCGCACCGCTTTGGAACAGAGCATCACGAGGTGATGCTCGAGGGCCGCGACCTGCTGAATGCACTGCCCGATGTCTTCAACGCCATGGATCAGCCCTCGCTCGATGGACTCAACACTTTCGTCGTGAGTCGCGCCGTCCACACCTTCGGACTGAAGGTCGTACTCTCGGGGCTCGGCGGCGACGAGCTGTTCGGCGGGTACCCGTCTTTTTACAGAGCGCAAACCGTTGCGCCTCTTTGGCAACTTCCGCCCGCCCTGCGCCGCCTCGGCGCACTGGGCATAAGTCCATTCGACGATCAGCGAATTAGCCGTATTGGGTCGATGCTTGGAGATGGCAGTGCGGCGCACGCTGCCTATCGCGCATCGCGTACGCTGTTCGACGATCGTCACGTGGAAAGGCTCACGGGTGCGACGAGACAGTCGGCGGTGCAGGCCGCAGACGAAATCGACGGCGTCGCGATCCACACCATGACGCTGCAACAGCAGGTATCACACTACGAGCTCACAGGCTATATGAGGAACACGCTGCTGCGCGACAGTGACGTCTTCAGCATGGCCCACGCCCTCGAGCTGCGGGTTCCGATGGTCGACACCGAAGTGGCGAGGGTTGCGCAGGAAGCAATCGCAACCCTGAAACTCGATCGCGGACAGGTAAAACCGCTTCTCGTCGAGGCAATGTCCGACCTCCTGGACGGAGAGCAACAGTCGAGCAAGAAGATGGGATTCACGCTTCCGTTCGACCGCTGGATGCGCAAGGAAATGCACTCCGAAGTTGACTCGGTCCTCCGCGGAAAAGACAATCCCGTATCGCTCAACATTTCCGAGGTTGGCAGCGTCTGGCAGGCATTCGAGGGCCGGAAGTCCGGAGTCAACTGGAGTCGCCCCTGGGCACTGTATACCCTGATGCGCTGGGCCAAGCTGAACGGTGTTTCCTACTCCCCAGCCATGACCGAGGGAAAAACGCGTTACGGCCTCGCGGGTTAACGATTGCTCGACGTGCTGTACAGGTACTAACTTCCCTTGGTCTGACACGGCTAAATCAGCCGCGGTACGGCTTTCTGTCTCATTCATCATCATGAAGAATCTGATCCGCATTGCATCTGCGCTTATTGCGCTTGCCATTTCGTCGCCCGTGCTGGCCCAGTCCCCTGATGGAGCTGCCCCTGCCCCCGCTTCTAATGGCCTGAACCCGGGTGACCAGATCAGAATAAGCGTGTGGCGAAAACCCGAATACAGTGGCGATTTTTCAATCGCG
>DATLDF010000089.1:0-5395 GCA_035525975.1 Gemmatimonadaceae bacterium | reverse complement strand
CGCTCAGGTGATTTTCATCCCGTCAGCCTCTCCTGCCAGAGGGCTTACCCCGAGAACTGACGATCACGCCGGTCCGTCGAGTCTCGAGAGATGGGAAAGGCTCGCGCGCGACATCGCTTCGGAGCATGGCGTGTTCACGAGTATCGTTCACCTGGTTGGCGCCGAAGGCGGAAAGACTTTTCCGGGCGGATCGATTGTCGCCGGCCCAAAGGGCGATGTGAAGCTGCGCGCGCCCATGTGGGAGGAGGCGATCGCGACAGTGACACTCGACACTTCCGAGCTGACGCGAGCACGGGTCGAGATGCCGCTGTTGACCGACCTTCAGACGATGCTTCCCCATCTCGTGAGAACCATCGAGAAGATTCAGCTCGATGAGGCGCCGACCCTGACGTACGATCCCGCTTCGACAAATGGTGCGTCGCGAGGAAATGTCTCGGCGCCATCATCGCCCGCGCGCGTGAAGCGGTCGGACGAGAAGGCCAACGCGAACGGTGAAGAAACCGTTGTTCCCTCGAGGATTTCTGTCACCGCAGCCCCGACTTCCGTAGTTGGACCAGCCTCGCTCGACATCGATCCCGCACTCACCGCTGATTGGCTCGTCTCGTTCCTTCGCGAAGAGCTGAAGCTTCGCGGATTCACAAAAGGCGTCATCGGAATTTCAGGCGGTGTCGACTCTGCTGTTACAGCGTTTCTTGCAGCGCGGGCACTCGGGCCAACAAACGTCATCGGCATTCGACTTCCCTACCGGACTTCGAGCCCGGATTCACTGGCGCATGCTCAGCTCGTGATCGATCAGCTCGGAACCGAAGGCCGGACTATCGACATCAGCTCAGCCGTTGATGGATATCTGTCCAACGAGCCTGAAGCAGATCCCGCGAGACGCGGCAACGTCATGGCGCGAATGCGAATGATCTCGATCTTCGATCAGGCGGCCAAGCATCACGCCCTTCCGCTAGGTACTGGAAACAAGACCGAGCGGCTGCTCGGCTACTTCACCTGGCACGCTGACGACTCGCCGCCGATCAACCCGCTCGGCGACTTGTTCAAGACGCAGGTCTGGGCGCTTGCCCGTCACCTCGGCGTTCCCGAGGAAATAGTAGGCAAGCCCGCGTCAGCGGATTTGATCGAAGGCCAGACTGACGAGGGCGATTTCGGTATCAGCTACGCTCGCGCTGATCAGATTCTCAACTGGCTGACGAGCGGATATGCAGCTGCCGACGTCGAGGCGCATGGATTCAGTCGCGACGAAGTTGCGCTCGTGCAGAAGAGACTGTCCGGGACTCACTGGAAACGCAAACTTCCCACCGTTGCGATGGTCAGCGGCACTGCGATTGGGGAAGCATACCTTCGGCCGGTGGACTATTAAATCCAGAGAGTATCACGAGCTACATGTACACCCTGGAAGTGATCGCCCCGATGACAACGTAGAGGATGATTGCCGCGACGATGATGACGATGAAGTACGTCATCGTCTTCTCCTCGGGATTCTTCATGAGAACCGGCAGTCCCAGATAGCACAAATACAGGCTGTAGAGACCGCCGATTGCGGCAATGATCGTCAGCGCTGGAATGAGTCCAAAGATTCCGGCTACCCAGGCTGCGGTCGATGAGTATGCCGCAAGCTTGATCGCCTGGGGCATGCTTTGCGTACCGCCGAATGTCGGTGCGAGCGCGTTGATGATCCAGGCGAGAACGAACATTCCGACGATGGCCATGATGAAGGCGACGATCGCCTGCGTGATGGCCGTTCCCATCGATACCCTGAAGAGACCGCCGAAGCCGAACATCGACCAGCCGATTGCGGTCGCGATAGGACCGATTGCCGCTAACGGGAGCACATAACCAGTTAGAAGGCTGCCGAGATCGAGAGGCTCGTTATCGATCACTGGCCATTCCGTGCGGGGCGTGGTGAGGATCGCCTTGGCGCGCGCAACGAGGTTCATTCAACTGCCTCCGTTGGAGAGTTGACGTACTCTGTTGTAGCGCGACCAAATTAGCGATTGCCGGAGACAAACGCACGAAGAATCGCGTCTGCCCTCCAGAAATCGGGCGTTAGCGAGCCGTGCAGGCTCCTGCCACAACTTCCACCTTCGGTGCTAACCTGTATTCACAGGTAGACATGAGATCGTATTTCTTGTTGTAAGCCTGTTCCGCCCTCGCGACTTCGTTGAGTTTCGCGTAAAGCGCAGCCGAATCCGTGGATTTTGCGCACCATGGGATGTAATAGCGCGGACCCCCGCACGATCTTGAACCGACCGGCGCGGAGCGGCACTCGCTCGATGACGCGCAGCCAGTCGTTTTGGCGATGGCTTTTGCCTGCTCTTCAAGCTTTAGGATTGCCGCCCAGTCGGATTCTTTGGTGCCTGTTCCGACACCCTGGTTTCCCGTCGGCGGGGTTGTGCTCCCTGCTCCGTCAGACGGGGTGGACGTCTGCATGCACGCTGCGGTGAGAGCTCCGGCCAAGCCGATGACCAACAGGACCCGAATCTTTGTCATTTGAACCTCCGGATGACGGCAGTTGCATATTGAACACCATCAGGGGCTCAAATCGAGGTTTGACGCCATAGACCGCCCACATGGCCGCCCACTATTATTAGCGCAGCACCCTTACGCAGACGAGATGGCAACCAGAACCCTACCTGACAGAAAGACCGCCGGCGGTACCAGCTCCAGCCTATCGGCCGAGGAGCTCGTCGGAGTTTATAGAAACATGTTGTTGTCGCGGCGCCTGGACGACAAGGAAGTCCAGCTGAAGCGGCAGAACAAGATCTTCTTCCAGATCTCGGGCGCCGGACACGAAGCTGTACTCACCGCCGCGGCCATGGTTCTGAAGCCCGCCTATGACTGGTTCTACACCTATTATCGCGATCGGGCGCTTTGCCTGGCGCTTGGTGTCACGCCGGCGGAGATGCTCTACGAAGCTGTCGGTGCCGCGATTGACCCGGCGTCCGGCGGTCGCCAGATGCCGAGCCATTGGGGGCACAAGGACTACAATATCGTGTCGGCATCATCGCCGACCGGAACACAGTTTCTGCAGGCCGTTGGATCGGCCGAGGCGAGCCTCAAGGCGAAGGTTCTTGGCATCACCGAGGGATTCAGGGACGACGAAGTGGTACTGGTTACGACCGGCGACGGGACTACCAGCGAAGGCGAGTTCTGGGAGTCGCTCAACACGGCCTCGAACCTCAAGCTGCCGGTCCTCTATCTCGTCGAGGACAACGGTTACGCGATCTCGGTTCCGGTGGAAGTAAACACGGCCGGAGGATCGATCAGCAAGCTTGTCCGCTCGTTCCCGAATTTCCTCATCGAGGAAGTTGACGGCTGCGATTTCATGGCGAGCTACGACGTCATGAAGCGGGCTGTCCAGTACGCGCGCGACAGAAAGGGCCCGGTTCTCGTTCATGCAAAAGTGATTCGTCCGTACTCGCATTCTCTATCCGATGACGAGACGATGTACCGGCCGGCGGCAGAGCGCGAAGCTGATGCGGCGCGCGATCCGATCACTGTGTTTCCGAAGTGGCTCGTCGAAGAAGGACACGCGACGCAGTCCGAGATCGATGCAGTTCTGACGGAAGTCGACGAGCTCGTGCTGGCGGCAACTGATGATGCGCTCGAACAGCCGCAGCCGACCGCCGACACGGTTTACTACGGTGTCTATTCTCCCGACGTTGATCCAACCGGCGAGCAGTTCGACACCGAGGACGATCCCAGGTTCTCCGGCGAGCCCACGACGATGGTGGATCTTCTCAATGCATGCATGAAGGACGAGATGCGTCGCGACGGGAAGATCGTGATGTTCGGTGAAGATGTCGCTGACGTTTCCCGCGAGGAGAATCTCGACAAGGTCAAGGGCAAGGGCGGCGTCTTCAAGGTCACGTGGGGGCTTCAGAAGGAGTTCGGTGGCGAGCGCGTATACAATTCACCGCTGGCCGAGGCGAACATCGTCGGCAGGGCGATTGGTTTGGCGATCCGCGGATTCAAGCCTGTCGTCGAAGTTCAGTTCTTCGACTACATCTGGACTGCATACATGCAGATCCGCGACGAGCTCGCCACGATGCGGTGGCGGTCGAATAACAACTTCGCCGCGCCAATCGTCATTCGTACGACGTATGGTGGTTACATCCGCGGCGCGATCTATCACTCGCAGACAGGAGCGTCGCTGTTCACGCATTGCCCGGGACTGAGAGTTGTTTGTCCGGCGACCGCGCTGGACGCGAACGGATTGCTGCGTACCGCGATTCGCTGCGAGGATCCCGTGATTTTCCTCGAGCACAAGCATTTGTATCGTCAGACGTACAACAAGAGCGCGAATCCTGGTCCGAATTTCATGATTCCGTTCGGGAAGGCGAAGACCGTTCGTGAGGGATCTGACGTCACGCTTGTTACTTATGGCGCGACGCTGCAACGCGCCGTCACCGCTGCGAACGCCGTTGCTGAGGAAGGGATTTCAGTCGAGGTGATCGACCTCAGGACTTTGAGCCCGTGGGATCGTGAAGCGGTCTTCGCATCGGTGAAGAAGACTTCGCGCGTCATCGTCGCTTACGAAGACTCTTTGTCGTGGGGTTACGGTGCCGAGATCGCGGCTGAGATTGCGAATGAGTGCTTCGCTTGGCTCGATGCTCCGGTCAAGAGGGTTGCGTCATCGGATACGTTCGTTGGGTACGCCCCGCAGCTCGAGGATGCGATTCTGCCGCAGGTTGAGACGTTCAAGGCGGCATATCGGGAGATCGCTTCGTACTAGCGTTCTCCTTTTGGGCCCGTTGGGCCCGGGGGGCACGAAGGACACGAAGAAAAAGCCGAAGGGCACGAAGGGCGCTAATTCGCAGTCCATCGCCTCTGCGAAGCTCAACAAAAATGATTAGGGGTAACTACGGAAAAGCAGTTCCGCAGTTACCCCATTTCTTTCTGGTGTTCTTCGTGTCCTTCGGCTTTTTCTTCGTGTCCTTCGTGTCCCCGGGCCCAACGGGCCCAACGGGATAACGCGTTACCGAGGACCTCTTCCCGGTCCACGATTCCGATTGCTCGGCCGCGAGCTCTTCCCTGAGCTGGAGCCAGCATAGGGCGACGATCCATCGGATGTCCTGTCTCGAGGGCCGGATGATCTCTGCGAAGAAGATCTCCCAGAAGCCGGCTTCGCATGGGAAGAGGGAGAACCGCCTCCGCCACCGCGACGCGCTGCCTTGGCCGCAGCTCTAGCCCGATCCTCAGCCTTCTTCTTCCTGATCTCGGCAATCCGCTCTGCCAGAGGGACTTCGAGTCGCTGCGCGGGGCGCGCGTGATAATCGAATCCCTCTACGATAACGCGCGGAAGCTTCTTGTTGATCGCGCGCTCGATCGCCCTGATGTCCTGCTCTTCGTCAGGGCAATAAAACGTGAACGCTTCACCCGTCATCTC
>DATLDF010000080.1:0-63678 GCA_035525975.1 Gemmatimonadaceae bacterium | reverse complement strand
CAAGGTTTGTTCGCTCGACAACGTCAAGGTCCCCGACGAGATGTCGATTGTCGGCTGCGACGACATCGAGCTGGCATCGCTTCTGATCCCTTCGCTCACGACTGTCGCGATCCCTGCACGTGAGCTCGGAGCACGCGCTGCGAGGCTTCTGCTTCAAGGTCTCACGGCTGCTGAAGCAGAACCGAGAATCGGCAATCGTCCACAGAGAACGATTGCATCACGGTTAGTTGTGCGCGGAACGACTGCCGCACCGCGAAGAGACAGCAGCAGTTGAGTGCGGCTCGTGAAGCCGTAATCACCGGGACGGGCTCGTACGTTCCAGAGCGGGTTGTCACAAACGCTGAGCTGTCCGCAATACTCGGCGAAGACATCGACGAGTTCGTTTCAATGACGCTTGGTATTCGTGAGAGAAGGTATTGCGCTCCGAACGAGTCAACGGCTGATCTCGCTGCAGCTGCGGCTGAGGAGGCATTGACGTCGGCTGGAGTGTCTGCCGCAGACATTGACCTCGTTATCGTTGCGACCGATACGCCCGAGTACATCTCACCAGCAACAGCACCGGTTGTGCAGGCCCGAATTGGTGCGTGGAACGCGGGGGCATTCGACATCAACAGCGCGTGTGCGGGGTTCGTCACAGCGTTGGACACTGCCTGGAAATACATAAGAGCTGATGAGCGCTACAATCGGGTCCTCGTCATCGGTGCGTACGCGATGTCGAAGTTCGTCGACCAGCATGATAAGAAGACGTCGACGATTTTCGCTGACGGCGCCGGCGCGGTGGTCCTCGAGAGCGCATCCGTTCCAGGCATTCTCGCGTCAGAGCTGTTTGCAGATGGCAGGCTCGCGCCCGGGATGGGTGTGTTCGCAGGCGGGACCGCAGAGCCAATAACTGAGGAGATTCTGCGTGAAGGCAAGCGCAACAAGCTTCGCTTCGTCACGAAGTATCCAAAGGAAGTGAACGAAGTTGGTTGGCCAAGGATAGCGAATTCGGTGCTGTCGAGAATCGGCAAGAGCACCGGCGACGTCGATCAGTGGCTGTGGACGCAAGTGAATCTCTCAACGATCCGCGACGTGATGAGCACTCTTGGCGAGCCGATCGGGAAGGCTCACACGATCATGGGCAAGTGGGGTTACACCGGCGCCGCATGTCTCCCGATGGCGCTCGACGACGCGGCTTGCGCAGGGAAGCTCAAGGATGGTGACCTGATCCTGATGACCGGCTCTGGTGCCGGTCTGGCGATGGGATCGATGGCGATTGAGTGGCATCCAGACAAAAGGAAGAGTTAATGACGGCCCATCGAATCGATCTCACGCGAAGACTTGCTCGTGTGACGCTGATCCTCGCGATATGCGCAATTGCTGCAGGGTATGCCGCCGCGTTCACGCCGGGGGGCGCTCCGGAATGGGCACCATGGCTCCTCGCAGTTGGAATTCCTGCGGCACTCGGCGGAATCATGGCTTTGGGAGCAGCCCGCGGAAGCGGTGGAATTGGTAAACTGAAATTCCCATTCCTGTTTGTGTTCATAGTCCTCACGTCTGGTTTTTGTCTCGCTCTGGGGCTTCCGGCGAACGAGGGGGCCGACAGCACGCTCTGGCTCGGACTTCCTGCGCGCGCGGCTATCGTGATTTATGGAATCGGTCTTTTGCCAATTGTGGTTCTTCCCGTCGCCTACGCTTTGACGTTTGACACGCAGACGCTGAGTCAGTCCGACATCGACCGCGTTCGCGAGCTCGCAGCCCGCACAAGGGCCGGGCAGGCAGCGAAAGAGGAAGGCCGATGATCGCCACCACGACTTCCGCGTTCGCGCTGCTGCAGACTTCGTTGCCTCACGTTGCGCAGCCGGCGGTGATTGGTGTCGGCCTCGCTTATTTCGCGGTGATTATCGCGATCAGCGTATGGGCCGCGCGCAAAACGAAAACAGCGGCCGATTTTTTTGTCGCTGGACACGGCATCGGGCTCATCGCGTTGACTGTCGCGTCCGTATCGACGTCCGTATCGGGCTTTGCGTTCATTGGCGGCCCTGGACTCATCTATACGGTCGGTCTCGGTGCAATGTTCATCGTACTGCCGGCGTCAGTGACGAACGTGATGGGCGCGTGGGTCCTCGCGAAGAGAATGAGACTGCTTGGTGAAGCACGCGGGCTAATGACTGTCCCGGATGCGATCGGGGCCCGCTATAACTCTCCGGCAGCACAAGGTCTTTCCGGCGTCGCGATGCTCGTCGGCATCATCGGCTATATGGCGACGAACGCGCTGGCCATGGGTGTGGTCATCAACGCGATCTTCGGCGTTGGCATTGGCTGGGGAATCTGGATCGGCATGGGTATCACGCTCGCGTATTCTGTCGCAGGCGGAATTCTCGCCGGCATCTACAACGATGTTTTCCAGGGAGCGCTGATGGCCGTCGCCTCAGTCCTGGTCTTTCTCTTCGTCCTGAAAGTTGGCGGCGGACTCGGCGGCCTTTCTCAATCGATTCTCGCGGACGACCCGAAATTCCTGAGCCCGTGGGGGAAAATGACGCCGCTCGCAGCGCTGTCATTTTTCTTCGTCTTCGGCATGGGGTCGCTCGGACAGCCGCAGGGCGTCCACAAGTATTACATGTTGCGGGATCCGATGCAGCTCAAATGGTATCCGTTGCTCAAGACGCTCGGGCTCATCCTCGTTCTCCTTCTTTACTTCGGTGTTGGGGTCGGTGTGAAAGCGTTCGTTCTGAACGGAACGATGGCGCCGTTGACCGCGCCCGACCAGGCGACGCCAAGCCTCCTGCTGAGCGTCACCCCGCTGATTCTTGCGGCTCTCGTATTCTCTGGGGTCGCCGCCGCAACGATGAGCGCCGCAAATTCATTCATTAATATCGGCGCTGCTGTTGTGATGCACGACCTGCCTGTCGCCTTCGGAAAGCGGCTCACCAACGAGCTCAAGTGGGGAAGAGCAGTGACGGTGCTGATGGCCGTCGCAGCAGCAATCATCGCACAGAATTCAGGGACGATGGTCGCTTTCCTGGGAATATTCGGATGGGGACTCTTTGCCTCCACGCTCGTTCCAGCACTGGCCGTCGGACTCAACTGGGACGGAGCGACTCGTGAAGGGGCGATCGCGTCGATTGGAACCGGCCTCGTGATCACCATCGGACTCGAGACAGCGGCGTACTTCAAGGCATTCACGTTTCCTTCGGGCGTGACGGCGTCTGCAGTCGCGCTCGTCGTGTCGTTCCTGATTTTCTTCCTCGTCTCCTGGCTCACCCGGCGCGATCCCGAAAAGGCAATCGATCCGGACGTGCGCCTGATCATGGAGCTTTGACATGAAGTTCGAGGAGCTCACTGTCGGAAAATCGGCCGAGTTTTCGAAGACGGTTTCCGACGCTGATGTGATGACGTTTGCGGAGGTGACGGGCGATTTCAATCCCGTGCATATCGACGAAGCGGCGGCAGGAAAGACTCGCTTTGGGGGCAGGATCGCGCATGGCATGCTGAGCGCCGGCTTCGTGTCGGCCGCAATTGGAAACAAACTGCCCGGCGCCGGATCGATCTATCTGGCGCAGACGCTCAGGTTCACTCTTCCGGTGAGAATTGGAGACACCATCACCGCCACGATCGCCGTGACGGAGATCATGCCGAAGCGACGCGTGAAGCTTTCAACGATCTGCACAAACCAGAACGGGGAGAAAGTTCTCGATGGGGAGGCGACAGTGATGCTGGACGACGCGAATGGTTGACCATGCCCCACCCGTCGTGATTGAAGCCGCGGGAGCCGACAGCGCGCAATTCGTAACCCGTGAGTTTCAAACGGAGGCGGGTCCGCGCCGATACAAGCTGTACATCCCGGCTGGCTACGACGGATCGAGTCGGCTGCCTCTGGTCGTTGTGCTGCACGGCTGCACCCAGGATCCGGACAACGTCGCTCGCGGAACGCGCTTCAATCAGGCGGCGGAAGCATCGAAGGTTCTGGTCGCATATCCGGAGCAGCCAGCGGCCGCGAACGGATTGAAGTGCTGGAACTGGTTCGATGCTGCGCATCAAAAGCGAGACCAGGGCGAGCCCGCTCTCATCGCGGGGATTACACGCCAGGTGATGAAGGACATGAAAGTCGATTCGCACCGCGTGTATGTGGTTGGACTGTCGGCGGGCGCCGCGATGGCGCTGACAGTTTCGTATGCGTATCCGGAAATGTTTGCGGCGGCAGGCCTGCATTCGGGAATCGCGTACGGGATTGCAACGAACACGGGCGAGGCAATTAGAAGAATGGGAATTGGCGCGGACGATCCGGCAGATTTTGCGGGCGTGGTTGCGCGGGCGATGAGAGCGAACAAGGCGATTCCCACTATTGTGTTTCAAGGGAAGAGCGACAAGACGGTGAATCCCGCAAACGCTGACCACATTGTCACGCAGCTGAAGTCAGGTGTTGCTCGATCCGCCTTGAAGACAGTGTTGGAAAGCTCCGGTGTTACGCCTCAGGGATTCCACTTTACGAAGCGAGTTTTCGGGAAGCCATCGGTGATCGAAGCGTGGTCAGTCGACGAGCTCGGACACGCGTGGTCGGGTGGATCGAAAGACGGGACTTACACTGATGAGCGCGGACCCGATGCGACTCGGGAAATCATGCGGTTCCTGCTGGAGCACAAACGGGCGTGAGCGGCGCCAAGCGGATTGTCTGGCCGCAGTTTCCTCGTTACACCGATCCGCTTCGGTACTGGTCGTCGTTCGCCCCTGATCGAACTGCACTTGTCGATCGCGCTAGAGGTACTCGCCAGACGTACGCCGAATTCAACGCCGCGGCCGACAAGTGGGCAGCGCTGCTTCGCGACATGAGAGTCGGCAAAGGCCAGCGAGTTGCTGTCGTTGCCGGCAACCGGCACGAAGTGGCCGAGCTTTTCTTCGGATGCATTCGAGTGGGCGCTGCACTGGTTCCTCTCAACTGGCGCCTGGCGCCCGCGGAGCTCAGCGCAATTCTGAAGCATTCCCAGTCATCCCTGGTCGTCGGCGAGACGCGTTTTCGCGAGAGCATCGGGAAGACGATGGATGCGGGCGCGAATCCAGCCTGGCTCGATCTCGACGTCGAGGCGCCGTCGCAGCTTGCGAAGGCAACACGCAGGGAAGCGGACGTTGAGACCGGCGCTGATGACGCGGTTCTGATTCTTTATACGTCGGGAAGCACTGGCAAGCCAAAGGGTGTGATCGTCCCGCACCGTCAGGTTCTCTACAACGCAATTGCGACAACCACAGCGTGGGAGCTGGGTCACACCGACATCGCCCCCGTCTCGACGCCGTTCTTTCATACCGGCGGATGGAACGTCTTCGCAACCCCGCTCTGGTATCGCGGAGGAACTGTTGTTTTGTTCGACCAGTTCGATCCAGCCAGTTTCATTGACGGGCTGGCCGAGGAAGGATGTACCGTCGCGCTCACGGTGCCGACGCAGCTCATCATGATGTACGGCAGCCACGCATGGGGACGCGACTTGCCTGCGCTCCGATTCTTCATTTCGGGTGGAGCGCCGTGCCCTGCTTCGCTGATGCAGAGAGTTCGGGCGGCGGGATACACGCTTCGCGAAGGCTACGGACTTACTGAGTGCGGCCCGAACTGTTTTGCCATGTCGAGCGAGGAGTCGCTGGTAAATCCAGGGAAGGTCGGAAGGCCCGTTCCGTTTCTCGAAATGCGTCTCGTCAAGGATGATGGAAGCGAGTCATCGCTCAACGAGCCGGGCGAGCTGCAGCTGCGCGGACCGCAGATGTTCGGCGGATATCTCCACGATTCTGAACGAACCGCAGAGGCGCTCACCGACGATGGATGGCTTCGCACTGGTGACCTTGCTATGCGTGATGAGGCCGGGCTTTTCAGCATCTGCGGACGAAAGAAGGAGATGTATATCTCGGGAGGAGAGAATGTGTTCCCGGCAGAGGTCGAGTCCGCTCTTGCATCCCATCCCGCAATTGCCGAGGTCGTAGTTGTTGGAGCTCCCCACCAACTCTGGGGAGAAACGGGTTGCGCCTTCGTCGTAGCTCGAAGCTCGTCCGAAGAGATCAGCGGTGAAGCGATCATCGCGTTCGCGCGCCAGCATCTCGCAGGCTACAAGGTGCCGCGAACAATCTTCATCGTTGGCGAGCTCCCGCGTCTCGGATCTGGAAAGCCCGACAGGCGCGAGCTGGCCTCGCGCGCGGCGGCTGCTGTCAGCTCGCCGGGAGTGACGGCCTGAAATGGCACAGGCGAAAGGATCGACGCTCATCGCGACGATGGACTTCGTGAAGTCCGAGAAAGGCGCCAAAGTTCTCGAAGCGATCATGAATCGCCTTCCGGAAAGCGACAGGAAAGCGATTGAAGGGTGCTCGCCTACGGCAGAAATGCCGCTCGATCTTTTGCTGACGCTGTGGCATGCCGCGGATGACGAGCTGCGCGATACTGATCCGGAATGGGTCGAGCGGGCAGGAGGTCACTCCATCGAATTCACGGGCGTCCGCCTCTACAGCGGAATCCTTCGCAAAGCTTCGCCAATGGAGTTCCTGACGCAGCGAATCTCCCTATTCCGCCTGTACTATCATCCCGGCAACATGGAGGTGATAGAAGAACACGAGGAATATGCCGTCACCCGCCTCGTGGGATTCGATCAAGCCGATCCACTCTTTTGCCGCCGGCAGACGGGTGGTCTGCGCCGGGCATTGCGGGAAGCAGGCGGTGAAGAGCCCGAAACGTCACACGTGCGCTGCGTGAACGAAGGTGACGCTTTCTGCGAGTGGGAATTGCGCTGGCGTTAGTAGCTCGCTAATTACCCGGCGACGTTCACAACTCGACAATGACCGACTCGATGAACAACCTTATGGAAGAAATGCGCGACGATCTGCGCCGCGGGATGGCAACGGCAATCGGCATTGAATTCGTGATGCTCTCTCCAGACAAAGTTGTCGCGACGATGCCTGTGGACGATCGGACGCGCCAGCCGTTCGGTTTGCTTCACGGCGGCGCGTCAGCAGCGCTCGCCGAAACCGTTGCGTCGTTCGGTGCATACCTGAACATCGACAAGGACAAGCAGGCCGCAGTGGGCGTCGAGCTGAACGCGAATCACGTTCGCGGAAAGCGGGAAGGCCTCGTGACGGCTACTGCGACTCCAATTCATCGCGGCCGCAAAATTCAAGTGTGGGACATTCGCATTGAGGACGAGAACAAGCATCTCATCTGCGCGTCGCGCTGCACCCTCGCTATTATCGACCGCGAGAGCTGAAGCGTCCGAAGTCATCTCCTGGTTGACCGGCATCAACTCCGCCTGGCTTCCGGGCCTCGTAGCGGGCCGGTCAAAAAAGGGAACCTTTTCGCTCGTGTGACTGTACCAAATGGGTCGCGCGCACGCTCCGTATTCAGGAGGCGTGGCTCGTTCCCCACAGCGAGCGAGGTTTAATGTCGAAGCTCAAGACCGCTCTGTTTTCCGTCGTGCTGCTGCCTCTCGCAGTGAGCTACGATCCCTCGGTGACCGTGGGCAATCCGGTCGATGAGATCGGGGCCGCGGTCGCCAGCGCCACCGCGAGCATCACAGGGAATCTCCGGACGGGTAAACACCTCGGTTTTGACACGTATGCATACCCCGGTGACGGTGCCATGCTCGCCTGGAAGCAGGACGGCGCGCCATACGAGTGGGTTGGCTACTACCTCCCATCTGCTCCGTGTCACAAGGGAGACACCTGGGAAGGAAAACGGCAGAAGCTCACAGACATGGGTTGGGGCCTCGCAGTCATCTACGTTGGCCAGCAGGTGTGGAGTGGCACGCCGCGGCAGAAGATCGTTCGCACGAAGTACGTGACGCGTCGAGTTAAGGTCTACCGCCGGGTGAAGGGCCGCCGCGTGGCGCGCTACGTGAGAAAGAAGGTTCCGGTCAAGGTTGTGAGCTACGCTCGCGCCCAGCCTGGTCAGTCGTGCTCAACGCATCTCGTAAGCGCAGCGCGCGGGACAAAGGACGCCAACGACGCAATTGCGCGGGCAGCGAATGAGGGCTTTGCGAGAAACACCGTCGTCTTTCTCGACATCGAGCGAATGGACCGCATCCCCAACGCCATGCGGGACTACTACAAGGCGTGGACGCGCCGCGTGCTCGAGGACGGACGATATCGTCCCGGTTACTACACGCACGATTTCAACGCGAAATCCATCTACCGGGACGTGGCGGGCATTTTCGTTGATGCCGGGCGGCTCGATCAGCCGCCGTTCTGGATTGCCAGCGGCCGAGGTTTCTCCGAGGACAAGCAGCCGGCCGATGTCGGTCATGCGTTTGCGCAGGTGTGGCAGGGAGTTCTCGACGTCGTCCAGACTCACAATGGCGTGCAGCTCCCGATCGACGTTAATGTTTCCAGTGTCCCTTCGCCTTCGTCGGCCAACTCCGGGAGCACAGAGTAATCGACGATTGGTGACTGCCGCGTAACCGCACCGCTGCTGGAAATCCGGAATAAATGGCGAACGAAAAAAAGGTCGAGGGTCCACATCAGGGTCAGCCGGTTTACACGGCCGGCGTGGCCCTCGAGACTGCAAAAGCGGCGATGGTGATGATACACGGCCGCGGTGGGACTGCGGAGAGCATACTTGCTCTCATCGATGCGATCGGCACACCAGGCTTCGCCTACCTCGCGCCACAGGCAAGTGGGAATACCTGGTACCCCAACTCATTTCTCGCGCCCATCCCTGCCAACGAGCCCGGTATCAGCTCGGGTCTGCAGTTGATCGACGAGATCGTCGCGTCGCTTGAGTCGGCCGGGATCGAAGCGAACCGCATCATGCTTCTTGGATTCTCGCAGGGCGCTTGTCTTACGCTCGAATACGCTGCGCGGCACGCGCGAAGATATGGCGGCGTCTGCGGACTGAGCGGTGGAGTGATCGGTCCCGACGAAACCCCGCGCGACTACGCCGGCACGTTCGCGGGAACTCCCGTATTCCTCGGGTGCAGCGACGTCGACGCCCACATTCCGAAAAAACGAGTCGAGGAAACCGCGGCCATACTGAAAAGAATGAAGGCCGAAGTCACCATGCGGATTTACCCGGGAATGGGCCATCTCGTGAACGAAGATGAAATCGCGGAGGTCAAACGAATGATGACGGCGGTGAGCGGATCGGACAGATAGTGACCCGTTTCGTGTCGGATTCTGGCGCCTCACGTGTCGTCTTTGGCAGCGGGACGTTTGCGCAGCTGGCCGACGAGGCAGAGCGTCTGGACATCACGAGGGCAATGCTCGTATCGACTCCCGGCCGCGCGGGCCTCGCCAGGAGTGCGGAAGAAATCCTTCGTGATCGAGTTGCAGCACGTTTCGATGGCGCTGTCATTCATGTGCCTTCGCATGTCGCCGGTGCCGCTCGAAACATCGCGCTGGCTGTGAACGCGGATTGTCTGATCGCGCTCGGCGGTGGTTCCGCCATTGGGGTCGCCAAGGCCGTGGCCCTCGCCACGGGAATTCCCATAATCGCCGTTCCGACGACATACAGTGGGTCGGAGATGACGCCTATCTGGGGGCGAACCTCTGATGGCTTGAAGCAAACCGGACGCGATGCCAAGGTGCAGCCGCGCGTCGTGATCTACGATCCCGAGCTTACTCTCGGCCTTCCGGCAACGGTCTCAGCAGCCAGCGGAATGAACGCAATCGCGCACTGCATCGAAGCACTGTATGCAGTGGACGCGACAGCAGCCTCGACCGAAGCTGCGATACGGGGTATCGAGCTCCTCTCGAAATCGTTGCCGCAGATTGTTGCAGATCCAGGCACGCTGACTGCGCGGGAGGCCGCGCTGGAAGGAGCCTGGCTGGCCGGTTTTGCGCTGGGATGCGTGCAGATGGCCTTGCATCACAAGCTTTGTCACGCGCTCGGGGGAGCGCTCGACCTCCCTCACGCAGAAACGCACGCGGTTCTGCTTCCATACACTGCGTCGTTTAACCGGCAAGCTGCCGCCCATGCCATGCACCTTGCCGGCGCCGCGCTCGAAGCTGCGGATGCTCCAACTGCACTGCTCGGTCTCGAAACGCGAATCGGAACGCCGCTTTCGCTCGAGAAGATCGGCATGAAGGAGTCTGAGATCGACCGCGTCGCCGGTCTCGCCGTCGAGCATGAGTACCCCAATCCACGGCCAGTTACGAAATCTGAAATTCACGAACTGCTCGGCGCAGCTTTTCGCGGCGACGCCACCTACGTAACGTCGGGCGCCTGGGCGTGACGGACGTTTGCGCATCCGGTTATCGTTAAAGCAACCCGGGAGCGCAAAATCCAGTCAGATGCAGGCCCGGATACTGAACGAACGCCGACCTTGACTGACAAACAGAAAAAGAAGGGAATCAACTACCAGCGAGCCTGGGCAGAAGCCCGGGAGCTTGTCTGGCGCCACCGGAAGTCGTTGACCATCGGACTGATGTTGATGCTCGTCAACAGACTCTCAGGGCTGGTGCTACCCGGAAGCTCCAAGTGGCTGATCGACAACGTTCTCGCAAAGCACCGAGGCGATTTGCTGATCCCGATCGCACTCGCTGCAGCAGCCGCCGTGATAATTCAGGCAGCGACGACCTTTGCTCTGTCACAGGTGGTCAGCATCGCCGCCCAGCAGGCCATCACGGACATGCGAATGAGCGTTCAGAAGCACGTGCTGCATCTGCCCGTCTCGTATTTCGATTCAACCAAGACTGGCGTGCTGATATCGCGGATCATGACTGACGCCGAGGGTGTCAGGAATCTTGTTGGGACCGGCTTGATTCAGCTTGTGGGTGGATTGCTTACGGCGATAATCGGAATTGTGGTGCTATTCGCGCTCAACTGGCGTCTGACGACGATCATGCTCGTCGTATTGATATCTTTTGCAGTTTTGATGGCGATGGCATTCTCGAGACTCCGCCCCCTTTTCAGAGAAAGAAGCGTGATCAATGCCGAGGTCACTGGCCGCCTCGCGGAATCACTGGGTGGTGTGCGAATCCTTAAGGTGTATGTCGCTGAGAAACGCGAGGAGGATCGCTTTGGCGTGGGCGTTCAGCGGTTGTTCGACAACGTTCGCAAGTCCATCACAGGCACGTCGATTGTCGGTTCAGGCGCCACGGTAATCGTGGGGACCATTGGAGTCCTGATGATAGTTGTTGGTGGAAGCTCGATCCTCAATGGCTCGATGACGCTGGGCGGGCTCGTGATGTACATCTTCTTCGTCGGGCTCGTCGCAGCGCCGCTGATTCAGATTGCATCTGTTGGCACCCAGATAAGCGAGGCATTTGCGGGGCTCGATCGAATCCGCGAGATCCGCGATATGGCGACAGAAGACGAGCAGGATGAATCCCGCGCAAAGCTGGGAGAGGTGGCTGGTCGCGTTGAGTTCAAGGATGTGAGCTTCTCATACGTACCCGGGATTCCGGTTCTCAAGAACGTGTCCTTCGTTGCCGACGCTGGATCGACCACCGCGCTGGTCGGGTCGAGCGGATCGGGGAAGAGCACGTTGATCGGGCTGGTGATGGCCTTCAATCGGCCGGATATAGGCGAGATAATAATCGACGATCAGGCACTGGTTGACGTTCGGCTGCGCGACTATCGGTCACAGCTTGGTGTCGTCCTTCAGGACAACTTCCTGTTTGACGGAAGCGTGAAGGACAACATCGCATTTGCGCGTCCGGATGCGACGGATGAAGAGGTACGCGAAGTGTCCCGGATCGCTCACTGTGATGAGTTCGTCAGCGGCTTTCCGCAGGGATACGACACGATCGTGGGCGAGCGGGGAGTGAAGCTCTCCGGTGGACAGCGTCAGCGGGTAGCAATTGCGCGCGCCATTCTTGCTGACCCGCGGATCCTGATTCTCGACGAGGCTACTTCCAGCCTCGACAGCGAAAGCGAAGCCTTGATCAGGGATGGCCTTCAGTCTCTGCGTCACGGCCGCACTACCTTCGTCATCGCGCATCGGCTCTCGACAATTGAAAGTTCCGATCAAATTCTTGTCATCGAGGGTGGAGAAATTGTCGAGCGCGGAACGCACAGGCAGCTTATCGCCCTGAGTGGCAGGTATCGGCAACTCTACGACAAGCAGTACGGAATGGAGCGCGACCGGTTCATCAATCCTGGCGAGGATTTCACTCCTGAAACGCCATCGCCACTGGAAGAGCTGAAGAATGCTCCCCGGCCTCCAGCGCGCGCTCTTTAGCAGGAATTCTCATCGTGAAGCTGGATCGATTGTTCGTGATGTGCGCCTCTTTGGCGATTGCCCCTGCGCTCACCGGATCAAATGGCGTGGCGCGACCGCAGGACATGATGCACATGGATCATGGGGCAGATTCAACCGCGAAGTTCCACTGGGGCTTGAGCGGAATCGTCCTTGGAACGCGTGAGTCGCCGGCTGTCGATGGCAGAACGCTGACGGAGGGATATCTCAGTCAGCCCATGTTCATGGGCAGTGGCGTGTTGCCGCGATATGGGTTTGCGCTGGATCTCACGCTCAACCTCGAAAGATGGACGCTCGAGCGCGGTGAATTGAACGCAGGAATGTTCGGTGAAGGCTACGTGGATCGGCGGCATCCTCATACCTATCTGCACGAGGTGATCGCGACATGGAAAAAAGATCTGGATGCGAATGCCGTGCTTTCTGCGACAGCTGGGAAAGGGTTCGTTCCATTTGGTACCGACGACCCCATGATGCGCCCGTTCGTGAAGTATCCGGTCAATCATCATCTCGCGCAGATTCCGGAGCGGGCGATTGTCGTGGCGGCTGCAGCGTTCGGTCCGGTCGGACTCGAGGCCTCGAGCTTCGGTGGTGACGAGCCTGAATCTCCGTCAGACTGGCCGAACTCCAGTCGGTTCTTCGATTCCTGGGCTGCAAGGGCAACCGCAAGAATTCGTAAGGCGTCCGAGTTTCAGGTCAGCTATGCAAAGGTTGTTTCGCCCGAGATAGCCGCGGGCGGGGGGCTTACTCACAAGAAGTGGAGCGCTTCAGGCCGTTATGAGTCGAAACTCCTTTACGGACTTGCCGAGTTCGAGCGCACCCAGGAGGTGGAATCTGGGCGCGATGCCTTCTCGTTCAAGAGCATGCTGGCTGAGGGCAGCCTTACCAGAAAAAAATTTTCAGTCGCAGGCCGTCTCGAACAAACTGAGCGCGCTGAAGAAGAAAGGGACGCCAACCCGTTTCGCACGCCACGCCCCGCTTCCGATTTGAGCATACTCGGCAGGACGCGCTGGACGATCGCTACGATGAGTGCGAGCCGTTCTTTTGCCGTCCGTAAAACCACTCTTGCACCTTTCATTGAAGTCGGAAGGGCGCACGTGGCAGGGCTCGACCGGTTTCAAGTGTTTGATCCTGGGAGCTTCTACGGATCTGACGTAATGTGGTCATTCTCTGCAGGCGTGCGGTTCGGTGTCGGAATGATGATGAACCGGATGGGCAGGTACGGGGCAGCGCTGGCTAGGGAATCGATGAATATGGGAGAAATGGAAGGTATGGAGATGAATCAGTGATTAGCACGATCCGAAGATTTGCCACATTGGTCGTTTGCGCAGCGGCCGTCGGCCTGGCTTCATGCAGCGACTCCACCGATCCAGTCGACGAACCGGTTCTGCCGGACACACCGTTTACTTTGACCGTGGCCGGAAATGGACGCGTAAATGACAGGTTCACGGCTGAGCTGTGGGTGAGTGGTCAGTACGCGTACACGACAACATGGGGAACGCGCACGAGCGGCGGAGTATCGCGACGCGGAGACAAGATCAACATCTGGAGTTTGTCCGGTAACGTCCCAGTGCTGGTCGATTCCGTGATAGTTTCCGACGCGACAACCCTCGGCGATGTGCAGGTCACGACCGATGGAAAGTACATGGTGGTGGCGACCGAGTTCGCACCGGGCTCAATCGTGATATATGACCTCGCAAATCCGCAAAAGCCTTTACAGATCGCGCGCTTTCAGAATGCCGACACCGACCCCGGGGTTCACACTGCGGAGATTCAGGTCGTTAACGGAAAGCTCTATGGTTTCCTGTCAATAGATCCTCGCAGCTCCACTAATACACTCGCGAAGCTCGTCATAGTCGACTTGTCGAATCCGGCGGCTCCGGCACAGGTGTTGGCTCGCACGATGGGAACGCCGTTCGTGCACGACGTCTACGTTCGCGACGGAATCATGATGACCGCGCTATGGAACGATGGGCTCACTATCTGGGATATCGGCGGCGGGGGAAAAGGCGGAAGCCCGTCAAATCCGATTCAAATGAGCAACGTGAAGACTGTCGGAGGCAAGGCCCATAACATCGTGTGGTTTCACGATGCGGTGACCAACTCGAAGAAGTACGCATTCGTTGGAGAAGAGGGCCCGGGCGCGATCGGGTCCAGTTCGGTTGGCGACGTACACGTGGTCGACGTCAGCAACCTGAGCGCCCCGGTGGAAGTTGCAGTCTTTAGCGAGCCGAATGCCGGCGTGCACAATTTCTCAGCTGACGAACAGCGCGGAATTCTTTATCTCGCTTACTACAACGGCGGCGTACGTGCGCTCAGCACTCGCGGCGATCTCAGTCACTGCACCGCCGCACAGAAGGCAACTGACGGGAGGTGCGACCTCAACAAGATGAAACACGAGCTTGCTCACGGACTTCTCGAAACCGGCGGGCCGATCTACGTCTGGGGCGTTCAGTTTGTGAACGGAAGCGTTTACGCCTCCGACATGCTCAACGGCATTTGGAAGATGTCGCCGGTTCCGGCGTTCTGATAAGCCATCTGTCGTAGCCGGCTCACGCGCTCGCGAAGCGGGGGATGTGTGGCCATGAGATCCGCGAATTTCCCTTCACGGTCTCCCCACACCGAATGAAAGGGATCGGCGATGCAAAGCTGCGCGGAGCTTTTCGGGATCATTTTGGGCTTGATCGTCGAGCCGCCGATCTTCTCCAGAGCGGCAGCAAGAGCGCCGGGATTCCGCGTGAACTGCGCGCTCATCGTATCTGCCAGAAATTCGCGCGAGCGACCCACCTTCATTGCCATGTAGCGCGTAACGAGCGGGGCGATGATCCAGCTGATGACCCAGACCACGAGCAGGACGATCACCAGCACTCCCATTCCGTCGCTCTTCCTGCTCGAGCGCGAGCCCCGTCCGCCGGAGCCGCCAAACCGCATCAGGCGAAACGCGTTGTTGTTTATCAACGCTACGACACCAACGAGTGCCGTGAGAAGTGTCATCAGGCGAACGTCGAGATTCACTATGTGGCCCATCTCATGACCAACAACTGCCTGCAGCTCCTCGCGGTTCAGTGAATCGAGTAGTCCCTGCGTCACCGCTAGATGCGCGTCTTCTGTATGAATGCCAGTCGCGAAGGCATTCGGTGCCGCATCAGGAACGAGCCAGACGTGAGGCTTCTTCGTTCCACTGGCGATAGCCATCTCGTCGACGACGTTCACCAGCTTCTGTTCCTGCTCGTTTCCCGGCGTGTCTATCTCTCTCGCGCCGGTAGACTTGATCAGGGACGTTGCGCCGAAGTTGTAGCTCCACCACGCCATGGCTCCGGCAATCGCAAGCAACAGCAAGCCAAGTCCAGGAAATACGTGAACGCCAGAGAACGTGCCTGGCTCCGCCGCATTCCTGCTGGCGAGGTACCAGATGATGTCTCCCCCGAACCCGAGCCATGCTATGAACAGCACGAAGCCGGCAACAAGCCGGCGGCTCGCCTTCCTGTTCGCTTCCTGCTGAGCGAACAGGTTGGCAGAAGCGGTCATTTTGCTGGGCTGTTCAGTGAAAGGTCCACGGTCGGCACCGCACGCTCGGCGTCGTCTGTGATTTCCCACAGAGTTGCCGGCGTTGCGCCCGCCATGCCGGCAAACAGCATCGTGGGAAAGGACTGCTGCGCAGTGTTGTATTGCGTAGCTGTGTCGTTGTAGAGCTGGCGTGCGAAACCGATTTTGTTCTCGGTTCCCGTGAGCTCTTCCTGAAGCTGCGCGACATTTCCCGTCGCCTTGAGGTCGGGATACGCCTCGACAACAGCAAGAAGGCGCGACAGGGCGCCCGTGAGCTGAGTTTCGGCTGCAGCGGTCGCAGCGACGCTTCCAGACGTCGACGCCGTGATCGCCTTGTTCCGGGCCGAAACGACGGCTTCGAGAGTGTCCTTCTCGAAGTTCATCGCACCTTTCACCGTGTTGATCAAATTCGGGATGAGATCGTGACGGCGCTTGAGCTGCACGTCGATCTGCTTCCACGCGTTCGCAACCTGATTCTTCAGGCCGATGAGACGGTTGTAGGAGCTGATTCCGAGGAAAATGACGACAACTATGAGAGCGAGGAGCGCAAAACCGAACATTTAAGGCCTCCCTTGCAGAATGGTCCAAATCCCAGGTAGATACACCCTCGTTCGACAGCACTAAGATAGCATGCGAAGCCTATTGATAAACAACGCATCATGCTACAGCTTCGTCGCCACCCCATGAGCCACTGCGAACGGCACGACGACATCCTGTGAAGTCCTCGAGCACTAACACTACGCACGTGGACTGGTGCGCGTTTCGATTTGCTGCCTTTGTGACGCTCGCCGCGGCGACGGGTTTCCTCGCTGGCTGTGACGCCAAGCTCGACGTTGACGCTCCGGCGCCTGCAATGATGGCAGACAACGACACGCTGCCGTCGCTCCCGACGTCAACTCTCGACATACCACTGACTTACGACCTGAGCCCGGTGGTATCGGCAATCGAAAAGGCTGTTCCAAAAAAGTTCGGCAACATCACGGAACGGAAGAAGCTGGCAAACAAGCGAATGTCTGTCGCGTTCGAGGCCGTTCGCGATCCCTTTTCCGTTTCCCTGAATGGACAAACAGCATACATCTCGGCCGTAGTTCACTACGCCGGACAAGGCTTCTACAAGGCGCCGATTGTTCCAGAGGTATCTGGCTCGTGTGGAATCGACGGAGTCAAGCCGCGAGCCCGCATCATGATCGCGAGCGATTTGCGAATCGCCCCCGACTGGCGTCTGCGCGGGAAGACACGTGTGGCGCGGGTCGAACCGTTCAGCAACGAGAAGAAAGATCAGTGTCGGGTAACGGTCTTCAATATCAACGTGACTGATCGGGTCATCGAAGCGACGAAGAATGCCTTGACCGCAAAACAGGCGATGATCGACAATCGCATCGCGTCACTCGACATAAAGTCTCGCTTCGAGGGCTGGTGGCATCTCCTCGAGAAGCCGATTCCGCTGACCGACAGCGTCTGGCTGACGATCAATCCATCAGCTGTTCGAATGGGCCAGAACGTCGGCGTAAAGAAGACTCTCGTCACTGCGCTCGGCTTTTCTGCATCGCCGAGGGTCGTAACCGGGCGGATTCCAGTGGTAGTGCCGACGCCTCTGCCTCCTTTATATCCGGCCGCAGTCGGCGATGGCCTTCACATTCTGCTCGAGGGCGTGATCGGATACGATCTCGCAACGGACCTCCTGCAAAAGCACATTGTCGGCAAGAAGTTCGAAAAAGCAGGGCGAACTTTCCAGGTGAAGGACGCGCGCCTGTTTGGAATTGGAGGTGGGAAGCTCGCGCTGGAGCTGCGCTTCACCGGTGGTGCCAATGGTCGCGTCTACTTTGTCGGCACACCACGCTACGATCCGTCGACGAACGAGCTTTACGTCCCGGATCTCGACTACGACGTTGGCTCGGCCGGCCTCCTCGTGAAGGGCGTAGAGTGGGTGAAGCACGACGATGTCCGGGAATTCATCAGAAGCCAGGCTCGCTGGTCGATTGGCAACGTCATGGGGCAGGGTCGTGAACAGCTTCTCAAAGGCCTCAATCGTGATCTCGCACCGGGCGTGCATCTAGCGGCTGACGTCAGGCAAGTGCAGGGACTTTCAGTTCACCCGAGACGCGCGAACATACGGCTTCGCGCGCAGGCGGACGCAGTTGCCCGACTCACAGTCAAACAAGGCAAATGAAAACTGACGAAGGATTGATCCGCGCTGTCGGCGTGCGCGGGCTCACGGCAGCGATTATCAACTACACGGTCGGTGCCGGGATTTTTGTCCTTCCCGCGACAGTTGCGGCAACCCTGGGAGCTGCTGCCCCGGTCGCCTATCTCGTCTGCGGGGTAGCGATGGCGCTCATCGTCGCTTGCTTTGCGTCAGCCGGCAGCCGGGTGTCGCTATCTGGGGGCACGTATGCGTACGCAGAAATCGCCTTCGGTCCCTACGTCGGTTTCATGGTCGCAATGATTCTCTGGTTCGGATCGGCGGTGATGGCATCCGCCTTCGTCGTAAATGTCTTCGTCGAAGCGCTCGGCCAGATCGCTCCGGCGCTTGCCGGCAAAGTGGCTAAGGACGCAATCATCGTCATTGTCTACGTTGTTCTCGCCGCAGTGAACATCCGCGGCGTCAAGATTGGCAGCCGCGTCGTTCAGACCGTTACGGTCGCGAAGATGCTGCCTCTTCTCATTCTCGTTGCGGTCGGTCTTTTCGCTGTGCATGGCGCGAATCTGACTTGGCCGGGCATGCCTTCGGCGGCAAATCTTGCCCGCACCTCCACTGTCTTGATCTTCGCTTTCCTGGGAGTCGAGTCGGCGCTGACACCGAGCGGCGAGGTAAAAGACCCCGCTCGCACGGTGCCCAAGGCGATTTTTCTGGCTCTCGTGGTGACAACGATCCTCTACATCCTTATCCAGGTCGTCTCGCAGGGAATTCTGGGGGTCGAGCTTGCAACGAATACGAAAGCTCCGCTGGCTGAGGCCGCGGGCCGCGCTTTGGGGAGCGCGGGCAAATCGCTTGTCCTGATCGGAGCGGCGATATCTACGCTGGGTTACGTCGCCGGTGACATGCTTTGCTCGCCGAGGGGAATCTATGCACTTGGACGGGACGCACTAATTCCGAAGATCATCGGACGAGTCAACTCCCGATTCTCTACGCCCGATGTCGCGATCATGGTTCACGCCGCCTTGTGCGCAGTGTTCGCGATCTCCGGGACTTTCGAGACCCTGCTGATCGTATCGGTGCTGTCGACGTTGATCGTCTACGCTGTGTGTTGCATCGCGACGATTCAGCTCAAGCGGATGAACGTTCAGGATGAAGGCGCAATCCCGTTCAACGTCCCGGGTGGGCCTGTTATCCCGGTTCTCGCGACGGCAATGGTGGTCTGGCTGATGAGCAGTTCGACCAGAAAGGAATTCACCGCGATGGCGGTGATGGTTGTTGTGCTGACGCTGTTGTACTTCGTGATGCGCATGACTCGCGCATCCGCCCCCACTATCCCCCAGGTGATTGAGAAATGAAGTCGTTGATAATTATCGCGCTGGCCGCGATGTGTCTTCCCGCCGTCCTCGTCAGCGCGCAACAACCGATTGACAGTGCGTACTCCGCCAGGATCAAGGAGCTCACTCCGACCGACGCGCGCTGGAAGTTCACGACGGAGCTTGTCGAGACTCTTCCTGCCTCGACCACTGTGCCGACGCCGCTGAAGGTACTCGGCTACGTCCCCGGGACGATCGGAAAGCTGTCGCACGTCGCTGACATCAACAAATACTTCAACGCCGTCGCGAGCTCATCGCCGCGCACGAAGCTCTACTCGTTCGGCAAGAGCGACGAAGGCCGCGAGATGATTGGACTTGTCATCGCCGATGAAGCGACGATTCAGAATATCGAGAAATACCGGACAGATCTCGCGCGTCTCGCCGATCCCCGCGGCCTGAGTGCGGCGGAAAGAGCGCGCCTAATAAAGCAAGCGAAGCCGATCTACTGGCTGTCGGGATCGATTCACTCTCCCGAGACGGGCAGTCCCGAAATGTTGATGGAGCTCGCATATCGGCTCACAGTGGATGAGTCGGAAAACTCACAGACCATTCGCAGGAACGTCATCACTATCATCACGCCGGTTACCGAAGTCGATGGCCGTGACAGGATGGTCGATGCCGACAAGCAGGCGCAGCAGCTCAAGCTCGGACCTGGCGGGGTTCCGCTCATCTACTGGGGCAAGTACACCGCTCACGACAACAACCGCGACGGAATTGTGCTGTCACAGAAACTGACGCAGAACGTCATGGCGGCATTTCTACAGTGGAAGCCCGTCGTTGTCCATGACCTTCATGAGTCGGTTCCGTTTCTTTACACCAGCACAGGAACTGGTCCATATAACGACGAGTACGATCCAATCGTCGTCGATGAGTGGCACACGCTCGCGTATCAGGAAATCACTGAGCTGACGCGCAGAGGACTGCCCGGCGTGTGGACGCACGGTTTCTACGATGGTTGGGCACCGAACTATACGCTCCTCGCCGTCGCAAACCTGCACAATTCAATCGGCCGCTTCTACGAGACGTACACGGCGCGGGGAGCGTCCTGCGGTACAGTTCGGCTGCGTGCGGCGGACACAGAGCGCCGCTGGGATCGCCCGAATCCTCCGGTAAACGGCGTGAAGTGGTGCATCAGGAGCAACATCAACTATCAGCAGTCGGGTGTGTTGATCGCGCTGCGCTATGTCGCCGATCACAAGGAGACTTTCCTTACGAACTATGTCGCAAAGGCCGAGCGAATGATCGAGCGGGGCCGGACGTCTGCGCCGTATGCGTTTGTCATTCCGAAAGGACAACGTCACTCCGCTGAAGCAGCGGACCTGGTGAACCTGTTCCGTGCACAAGGCTCGGAGATACACGTCGCAGCGTCGGACTTCACATTGTCCGATCCGCCCAAAGGCGGTCGCGGCAAGGATTCCACGAAGGCCTCACCGCCCACCGCCGTTCATGCCGGCGACTGGATCGTTCGCCTCGACCAGCCCTATTCAGCCTCGGTGAGAACGCTTCTCGCGATTCAAAAATTCAAGGCCGACGATCCCCCGCCGTACGATGACACTGGCTGGACGCTCGACGCGCTTCGTCACGTCGAAACGATCAAGGTCGCCGATTCGACAATTCTCACGCGGCCGATGCAGCTGATGACCGGTGCGGCATCCGTCCGCGGCACCGTCGCATCATCCGGTACGCTGTTAGTGAAGCACCTGGGCGACTGGCGGTCGGCCGCATTACCGTGGAAGGTGGGCGGAGCGAAACTAAGCGTCGCCGATGCGGAATTCACCGCTGATGGCGCAAAATATCCGGCTGGAACGTATATCGTCGAGAATGCATCCAGCAGTACCCGCGATGCGATCGCGGGCTTGGGACTGAACGCGACTTCATCTGCAAGTCCAGTAACGGTGGCAAACCACGCTGTCTCCGCTCCGCGCATCGCTCTCATGCACACCTGGATCGAGACGCAGAACGAAGGCTGGGTCCGTTTTGCCTTCGAGCAGATGGGGATTCCGTTCACCTACATCGCCGACCAGTCCATCAAAAAGCCCGGCTTCCTCGACAAGTTCGACGTTGTCGTGTATCCACACGTCAACGGAGCTTCGACGACGATGATCAACGGCCGGCCGATGATTGGTCCGGCAATCCCGTGGAAGAAGACGGCCGAGACGCCCAACCTTGGAATGTGGGATGAGACGGACGACATCAGGCCGGCGATGGGTCTGGATGGACTCTCAGCCCTTAGAAAGTTCGTCGAGCGGGGGGGACTGCTGATCACCACGGGGAACTCGAGCCGCCTCCCCATCGACATGGGCTTCAACAGCAGTGTGAGCGCAGTTACCACAACGCGTCTCAACGCCCGCGGCGGCATCTACCGGGCGCAGATCGCGGCGCCGAAGAGCCCAATACTATATGGATACGCCGATCCCACGTTCCCGATCTACTTCAACCAGACTCCGGTGATGTCGGTGACGGTCCGTGACACGACCCAGGAGAACGAGGGAATCGATCCGGCGATAGTCTCGGCCCGCGAGGCAACGCGCGCGCGAGTCATCCTCAAGTATCACGACAAGGCGGATTCGCTTCTTGTTTCGGGACTCCTCGCAGGTGGAGATGAGCTGGCCGGTAAGGCCGCGGTCGTGGACGCTCCGCTTGGGAGAGGCCACGTGGTTCTTTTCGGCATCCGGCCATTGTGGCGTTGGGAGTCGCAGGGCTCTTTCGCCATGGCGCTCAATGCTATTGCAAACTGGAATCACCTGAACTTCTGAATTGCGGCGAAACTGCGGCGGAACCGCTGAGGCTCTGAGACAGTGGAGGCCGCTGAGAAAGCGGAACAGCGGTAATTAGGGGAAGTACGGAAAACACCCGTAGTTCCCCTTGGTTTTTGCCGTTCCGAATCCTCAGCGTCCTCGCCGTTCCCCCTCAGAGCCTCAGCGGTTCCGCCGCAGTCCCGTAGTCCTGACTAGAGGAACCGAACCCTTTCGCCCATCGTTGTGTCAGACGTTCCGATGATGGCACTTACGGTTCCCGACGCACGAGGCCGGGTGAGCGAGACCCAACTGGTGGCACGGGTCATTGACGGTGACCCGGCCGCACAGCGAGAGATGTACGAATCCCACGTGGATCGCGTCTATCGACTGGCCTACAGGTTGGCCGGCGAAGACGAGCTTGCTCGCGACTTCACCCAGCTCACTTTCATTCGCGCGTTCGAGCGAATCGGGGATTTCCGCGGCGAATCGTCGCTCTCGACCTGGCTCCACACCATCGGCGTCTCGATCGCGCTGAACGGACTGAGGAAAGTGAAGACCGCCCGGAACCGTGAAGCCCCCATCGAAGCAGCGGCGTCGGTCGGCACCTATGACCTCGAGGCTGAACCAGATCTCAAAGTCCGGCTCAAAAAGGCAATTGACGATTTGAGTGAGAAATACCGAACGGTTTTCCTCATGCATGATGTCGAAGGGTTTACGCACGAAGAGATAGGAGCCGCGCTGGGAATTCCAGTGGGGACATCGAAGACAAGGTTGTTCCAGGGACGCGCGAAGCTGCGCGAGGCCCTCGCGGATTTCAGGGGAGAATGGATTTCATGACAGAAGACGAACGCATCGACGATAACATCATAGCCGCAGCGCGCGATTACAATCGCGCGCCCGTGACTCCAAGCGAAGACATGTGGGCCGCGATCCAGGCAGGTCGCACCGCGCAGGCAGCGGGGCCCCGACTTCACGTCGCGTCGGGTGGGGCAGCAGGCGGACCGGCGTACGACCCGAAGCGTCGATTCGGCTCACGCTACACGTGGCTCGGACTCGCCGCCGCCGCAGCGCTGTTGATCGCAACAGGAGTTGGCATCGGGCGCTGGACGTCCCGGCCGGTTTCCGGGCCTTCAGTGGCCGCCGTCACGCGACCCGCTGTCGACGCGCCAAACAACACAGCAACACTCCCCGAGGGCCAGTCGCCATCCAACATCGAGCAGGCGCCGGGCACCGTTGCGTCGGAAGCGCCGATGGCGACTCCAGCGGCCGGGCAAAAGAGAACGCGTAACGAGATCAGAAACTCACCGCGGATCATCGGTACAGGCAGGGGGCTGCAGCTCGCCAGCGGATCTCAGAACAACTCCTACGGCTCATCTGCAATCGCCCCCTCGGCAGTCTCTTATCAGGTCGCAACACAGCGACACCTTGAAGACGCGGAAGCGTTGCTCACTTCCTATTCACTCGAAGGACGCGATTCGAAGATGGACGCGCAGTTCGCTGGCTGGGCAAAAGGACTCCTGTCCAGCACGCGTCTGCTCCTCGATTCACCCGCAGGTGACGACCCGCGGCGCGCACGGCTGCTTCAGGATCTCGAGCTGATCCTGGCGCAGATAGTACAGCTCTCGCCCAACGCTGCAGCAACGGACCGCGAGCTGGTTCAGGGAAGCATTCAAAACGGACATGTGATGACACGCCTGCGTTCCGCGATTCCCGCGGGCCAGCCGAGAGGAATACTGGAGAAATGATCAAGACAATCGCACTTATCGTGGTCACCGCGGTTTTCACCCCGGGACCTGTCGCAGTATCGCCGAAGATGAGCGAAACGCTCTCTTCCGCCGAAGCTGCGATGCTGCTCAGAAACACGATGCCCCCTGAAGCGTGGGCTCCGCAGGATGCCGCAGACTCACTCTACAAAGCGGCGCGGGAAGCCCTCACCAAGGGTGACAACACGCGCGCAGCGGATCTGTTCAACCAGGTAGTAAGAAAGTATCCGGGTTCAACCTACGCCGGCGAATCGCTCTACTACTACGCGTTCTCGCTCTACCGTTCAGGCGGAAGCGACAAGCTGAGAACGGCCCGCAAGGCACTCGCCGATCTCGCCGAGAGGTACCCTTCAGTCGCAAAACGCGGTGACGCAACGACACTCAGAACGCGTGTCTGCGGCGAGCTCGCGCGCCAGGGTGACGCAGTATGCGCCGCCGAAGTGACCAGCACCGTAGCGAAGATCGAAAAAGCTGATCGCGACGCAGAACGCGCCGATCGCGAGGCTGAAAAGGCTGACAAGGCCGCGGCCAAGGCCGACCGCGATGATAGACGGTCAAGCCGCGGCGTGCCGGACGGATGCCCGGGCGATGACGACGACCGTGTCGAAGCGCTGAATGCTCTGCTTCAGATGGACGCCGATCGCGCGATGCCGATTCTCACTCAGGTTCTCCAGCGCCGCGACCGGTGCTCGGTCACACTCCGCCGAAAGGCAGTTTTTCTGATCTCACAAAAGCGAAGCGAGAAGACCGCAGACCTGCTGATGAGCATCGCGAAGAACGACCCCGACGCAGAAGTTCGAGAGCAAGCGGTGTTCTGGCTGGGTCAGGTCCCCGACGAGCGAGCTGTCGATCTTCTCGAGTCGATCCTCCGAACGTCAAAAGACGAGGATCTACAGAACAAGGCGCTCTTTGCACTCTCGCAACACCGGAGTGGTCGCGGCAGCGCAATTCTGAGAGAGTTCGCAGTTCGCGACGGAGCATCTGAAGATCTGCGCGGTCAGGCGATTTTCTGGTTGGGCCAAAGAAACTCTGCAGACAACAATGATTTCCTGCGGTCGCTCTATACCAGGCTCACAAGCGAGGAGCTGAAGGAGAAAGTCATCTTCTCGCTGTCGCAGCGCAAAGGTCAGGGCAATGAGAAGTGGATGATGGATATCGCCATCGACAGCCGCCAGCCGATGGAGCTCCGCAAGAAGGCGCTCTTCTGGGCTGGACAAAGCGGAGTTGGGATAAGCGAAATCATCCCCCTTTACTCGAGAATCAACGACCAGGAAATGAAGGAGCAGGTGATCTTCGTCCTCTCGCAGCGCAGCAATACGCCGGCGGCAGTCGACAAGCTGCTCGACATCGCGAAGACCGACAAGAATCCTGATCTCCGCAAGAAGGCAATCTTCTGGCTTGGTCAGTCTCGTGACCCGCGTGTTCAGCAGTTCCTTCTCGACATCATCAACAAGTAGGCGGAGAAGCGGTGACGCGAAACAACAGTTTACTCGCAACGGCCGGCGCGCTGGTCGTATTGGCGTGCATCGTCCCACCACGGGCCGAGGGGCAGAATCTCGTCCGCCGCCTGGCCGGCGTGAAGAATGGATCAGTGAGAATGTCGTTTGCATCACGTGACGACATCTGCGGTTGGGAAAACAGCATCACGAGCAACGCCAGGGAAAACCGAAACACCCGTGGAAACTGGAACATCAACTCCAGACAGTCTGAAGACGTCGTCTACGACAATGAGTGCAGTGAAGGTCCAGCCCGCGTCGTCGCGCGTTTTGAGAATGGCCGTGTGACGAAGATTCGTGCTTACGTCGGTGGACGATGGCGACCCGCAGGCAATGACGTAACTGACGCTGGAATGGTCTCGGTGAAGGACGCGACCGACTATCTGCTCGGAATTGCGCGGACTCAATCAGGAGAGGCGGCCGGCGAGGCCATTTTCCCGCTCACGCTGGCAGACAGCGTCAACATGTCGGAGCCGATCTACTCGATCGCAAAAGACGACTCTCGTCCGAATGAGGTGCGCCGCCAGGCGATCTTCTGGGCCGGTCAAACAGAAGCGTCGATGACTCAGCTTACCGAGCTATACGACCGCGTGCCCGAACGCGAGCTGAAGGACCAGATGATCTTCGTCTTCTCGCAGCGCCGCGAGCCCGCAGCGTTAAACAAGCTCATGGACATCGCGAAGAACGACAAGGACAGGGAAGCGCGAAAGAAAGCGATGTTCTGGCTCGGCCAGTCGCGCGACCCGCGCGTTGCGTCGTTCCTCGCCGACATGATCAACCGCTGAGATTGCCATGAATATCAAATCACTAGCGGTAGATGCGTCCGCGATCATCGTAATGAGCCTGATTACTCAAGCAGCAGAGGCTCAGTCGATAGCGTCAAGAGTTGCAGCGGCTCCGGACGGAAAAGTCCGGATCACCTTTCCGGCGAAGCCCGAGATCTGCGGATACAACAACTCGATATCCCGCGGCGGGAACAATCGAATGAACTGGTCATCGAACGAAAGCGCCGATGTCGAGTACGACAACGAGTGCAGTACGGGCCCGGTTCGTATGGTTCTCTGGGTCGACAATGGACTCGTCACCAAACTGAGGACGCACGTTGGCGGCAACTGGCGCACGGCGAGCGGCGTTACGGATCTTGGCGCCGTGTCGGCAAAGGACGCGACTGACTACCTGCTTGCGCTCGCATCGACGGACCGTGGATCGGCAGGGCGAGATGCCATCCTCCCGATGACTCTGGCCGATGGAGTCGTCATCTGGCCGGGCCTGGTTCAGCTTGTCCGCAATGACGACAGGCCGCTCTCGACGAGAAAGCAGGCGATGTTCTGGCTGGGCGCCGCGGCAGGCGATCGTCTCGTTGGTCCGCGCGCACACTTCGCGAAGGAAGACGACGTCACAGACGTGAAGAAGTCGGCCGTGTTTGCCCTTTCACAGCGTCGTAACGGCGAAGCCGTTCCCGCGCTCATCGAAGTCGCGCGCAACAACCGCGATCCCGAAGTGCGGAAGTCCGCTCTGTTCTGGCTCGGCCAGACAATGGACTCCCGCGCGATAACGCTGTTCGAAGAAATCCTTCGAAAATAACTGCAACAATAGATCTGAGATCCGAGACGAAAAAGATCCGGGATGTGGGCTCACATCTCGGATCTTTCGTTTCTCACATCTCAGATCTTCAGTGGCCGTTGCTTTACCAGATCACCTGTCACTACCTAGACTGGCGAGTACGTCCGTGATGCGGGCGGCCTGCGCCATCCTGGTGATCTCACTATAGATGCGCGTCGCTTCGACCTCTCGTCCCTGCTGCTTCAGCGCCTGCGAGAGAACGTACCCGCTCACAGTGTAGGTATACGGAATACCGAACGACGGACGATCGATCCACTTGCCAAGCTCGGCCAGCTCCTTCGGCGCCTTGTAAACCTGACTCCACAGTGCGTACGAAGTCGGAATGTCGAGATACCCATCGCCGATCTTGATCGTGTCCTTGCTTTCCGCAATCGGCTTCGGCATCAGCCTTTCGACGATTCCCTGCCTTAACGTGTAGTCGCCAAGTCCGAGAGTGCGCGAATAGCCGCCTGTCGAGAAGTACATCGGCCGCTGCGGGTACGAATCCTTGATGAGGCTCAGCACGATTATCTGATCGCGAGTGAGGTAGCCGGGCTTGATCGTCGCGACAATGTCATTCTGCTTGAACACCTGCGGCTCGCGAACCTCGATGTACTGAGGCTGCGAATCTGCCTGAGCGAATGTCATCTTGAGCGGCGGACCAACCGGCTTCGGCCAGACCTTGTTGCGATAGATCGCAGGTCCCTTCGCCGCGTCGTACTCGCGCACCGGGTTTCTGATCATCTGACGAACGAACCAGTCGGTATTCAAGTAAGACGTAACGAGAACGAGAACGTCCTGGCGTACGCCCTCCACTTCCTGCGCGTACCACAAGGGGAATGTGTCGTTGTCGCCGTTTGTAATGATGATTCCGTACGGCTCGACCGAGTTGAGCATGTCAGCGCCCCAGTCAGCAGTGAACGTGTCACCACGATGCGAAGCAGCGCTCCAGTTCCCTACCAGCGGCACAAACGCGATGAGGAGCAGTGGCGTTGCGAGCAGCCACGAGCGCCGGCTGGCGTAACCGGCCGTGTCTTCAACGACGTTGTCTGACCTGTCCAGCATCTCGGCGATTGTCTGCCAGATATAGACGAGCCCCACGGCGGCCCACACTCCCCAGGCCGAGTAGCTCCATATGTAGAAGTAGTCTCGATCGCGGACTTCACGCTGGACGCTGTCTCCGAGCTCGAGTGATTGAGACCACCCATACTTGAAGTTCATGTAGTAGATGAGCGCTAATGTCAGGGTGAACATCAGCGGCCCGAAATACCAGAAAGTTCGCCGGTCCTGCGCCCAGTGGACGTAACCTCCTATCAGCCCGAGGCAGAGGAAGAGAACGGCAAGCATCGCCTGGAGCGTTGCCTGCTCTCCGTACGCGTCCCGGATCCACTGCCACTTGAAGTAGAGCCACCACATCCCTACCTGAGCGGTGTATGACGCGCCGCGCTCCATCTTCTGGCCGTACTGCTCGCGATTGATGTTGTCCATCAAGCGCTGTTTCGTGAGCTGACTGAACGTGCACGACGCTTCGATCTTTGTCAGGCAAGCGGTCGGCTCGCCTTCATTCAGAGGAGGGAAGTAGGCGGCGCGGATTGGCTCGTAGATGAACGGCGTGAGCCCGATGGCAAGAACGAGCAGTCCCTTGACGAGAAGCTTCCAGTTGAGGAGAGTCTGCCAGCGGCGGATCAGAATCGCGACGCCGACGGCTGGCATACAGAGAAAGCCGGCCGGGTGATTCGAGTAACCCAGGCCCATCAGGAAAGCGACCATGACGAGTCGGCGGTCTGCCTGCTCCCCTTCGGGGTCGTCCGTCCATGAGATCATCAGCCACGAAACGGCAGTGAAGAAGAACAGAGAGATCGTATAGACCTTCTCGTTCACGACGCTCTGATTCCAGACCGTGAATGCCGTGGCTCCGATCAGCGTTGCGATTGCCGCCCCGGTCAGGCGCTGCCAGCTCTTTCCCAGCCAGCCGGAAAGGATTCGCTCGGTAATCAGGAACCAGAATCCAGCCGAGCATGCGCTCGCTAGTGCAGCCATGGTGTTGATGTGCTGCGCATAGCTTCCAGGCAGCGGAAGCATCCCGAACACGTGGCCGATGAGCATGAAGAACGGATTGCCCGGCGGATGCGGAAGCCCGAGGACCTTCGTTGCCGCCATGTACTCGCCGGTATCCCACATCGCAGTCGACGGCGCGATAGTGATGAAGTAAAGCACGAACACCGCGAGTGCGGCGATCGCGGCTGCCTTGTAGGACGGCTCGTAGCCGGCGCCGCTGTCCGTTACTTCGGCAGTGCCACGCCTGGCCGATGGGGTTTTCGCTTTTGCTGCGCTCATTTCAGGTTTGTGGAAGTTGGTGCTGATGCGTCTGCGACGCGCTTCATCTGTGGCTGTTCTTCAGGCTGTCCGCCCACATCGACCTTCATCATATCGACTCGTCCGTATGGGTCGAGCGTGAATGTCACAAGGTTGGTCCCATCGCGGCGATCCCGCCATACGACCTTGAAAGTATCGTAATTCCAGTGCTCCAGGTCACCCACCAGCCTGGGAGCAAGCTGCAGAACCAGGTGGCCGCTTTCCATTGTTATGCGAGCCGGTCCGTATAGGCTGTCTGCGTAGGTTCCGGCGTACCGCGCTAAATCCAGCGACGGCTTGGTATTCCTGACCCGTCTCGCTTCGTCATCGCGGTTGCCCTTCGCATCGCTCGAGTCGAACGACGCCTGTTCTATTAATGACACCTTGCTCCAGTCGCGATCGGGCGCGCGCAGGAACAGATCGAAAACCTTGTACATGATCGATTCTCTGAGGGCGTTGTACTCGAGATTAGTCAGCACGACAACCCCGATTCGTTCCTCCGGCATCAGGCCAACCATCGCCGCCATGCCCGAGAGGTTGCCCGCATGCGAAAGCATCTCGCGTCCGCGATAGTCCATCACCTGCCAGCCGATCGCGTAGCTCCGAACGTGTGTGAACGGGTTGAACGCACGATACGTCGAATCGAGCCTCGTAGGTGTCTGCGCGCTGTGAGTCTCGATGAAGTTGCGCTTGCTGACAAGGCGCTTTCCGTTGACGCGCCCGCTGTCGAGTTGAAAGCGCAGCCATTTCACCATGTCGGCGACGTTCGAGTTGATCGCCCCGGCGGGTGCGGCAGCATCGATGTTGGTGTAGTTCACCGGCTTTACCGCGCCGTCAACTTTTCCGTGGGGCGTTGCGACGTTTGCCAACGCCGGAAGGAGAGTCACGCTTGTATTCGACTCGGTCATTCCGAGAGGAGACAGAATCCGCTCGTGGATGAGCTGATCCCAGGTCCTGCCCGCTGCTGCCGCGCCTGCTTGTCCGGCTGCGAGATACATGAGGTTGCTGTATCCATAGCGCGTCCTCACCGGCCACGTCGGCTTGAGATACCGCATTCTTCGCAGCAGCTCGTTGCTGTCGTAGCCGTAGTGACCGGTCCACAGCAGGTCCGCACGCGCAAACCCGCTACGGTGGGTCAGAGCATCCCGAAGCGTCAGAGTGCTCGTGAGGTAGTCGTCGCCGAATCTGAGAGTCGGCAGATATGTAATGAGAGGAGCATCCCACCTGAGCTTGCCGTCGTCGACAAGCATCGCCGTGAGAATTCCGGTGAACTGCTTGGAATCGGAGGCCAGCGCAAAAAGGGTGTGGGTGTCAACCGGCTCGCTGCGGCCGACAGTCCGGGTTCCGAATCCTTTTGCATAGACCACTGAATCGCCCTTAACGATTCCAACTGCCACGCCGGGGATCTGCCAGTCCTTCATCGCGCTCGAGATATAGGCGTCGAGCCCGGAGAGCGGATCTGAACCTTGAGCGTTAGCCCTGGAGCCGGCGACCGTAAACAAGAGCGCCGCGACTGCTAGCAGGCGGCGCCGGAAACGTTCTATCTCTCTCATTGGGGGGGAAATCTACAACCCCGCGCACACCCGCCCCATCGAAACTTCCATTGAGGCAGGTGATAGGTTTCGCGCATGGATTTCTCGGGTATTTCCGCACAGCTCTCGGGCAGCCCCGTCCTGGCCATCGGACTGTTGTTTCTGGCCGGCGTGCTGACGAGCCTTACCCCGTGCATCTACCCGATGATCCCCATCACGGCCGCGATTGTCGGCGGGCAGTCGGCGGACGGCTCGGCCCCTCCGCGAAGCTGCACAGCCTTTCTGACGTTTGCGTATGTCGTTGGCCTTGCTGTCGTCTACGCCTCGCTGGGTGTGGTCGCCGGCATGTCCGGAACGATTTTCGGCACTGTAAGCACCAATCCGTGGCTCTATTTCGTGATGGCGAACGTTCTCGTCATCGCCGCGCTCTCTATGCTCGATGTAATTCCGGTAAGGCTCCCATCTTCGCTGGTGGCTCGTGCCTCCGGTGCCGGCACGGCGGGCCGAGTTTCGGGCGCGCTCATCATGGGCGCGGTGTCCGGACTTGTTGCCGCCCCGTGCTCCGCCCCGGTGATGGCGGCCGTCCTCACCTGGGTGACGCGCACCCAGCGTCCAGTACTTGGCTTCGTCTACCTGCTGAGCTTCTCACTCGGCATGTGCGCCCTGCTCGTCGCGGTCGGCCTGTTCAGCGGAACGCTGGCGCGGCTTCCCAAGGCCGGCGCGTGGATGGTTTGGGTAAAACGAGGATTCGCGTTGATCATGCTGGGCGTTGCGGAGTACTACCTGGTGCAAATGGGACAGCTTCTCATTTGAGCGTGTCGTTAGGCAATCAGCAGTCGGCAGCTCCTTAACCAAAACATTGATGCTTCTCAGAATCCTGCCGCTCGCGGCTATCCTCCTCACCTCGACCGTTGCCGCCCAGGAGTCAGGCATCGAGGTTGGCACAAAGGCCCCATCAGCAGCTGTCCAGACTCTGGCCGGAAAACCCGCCGACCTCAGCAGTTACGTGGGGAAAGGGCCGGTTTTGATGGAGTTCTGGGCAACATGGTGCCCCAACTGCAAGGAGCTTGAGCCAGCCCTGATCGCCGCGCAGAAGAAATACGCCCGCAAAGTGCGTTTCGTCGGCGTGGCCGTGTCCGTGAACCAGTCGCCGGCCCGGATCAGAGCCTACGTCGCCAAGCACGGCATCCGTCACGACATCCTCTTCGACGCAAGCGGGAAGGCGGCTGAAGCCTACGACGTTCCAGCCACGTCCTACGTCGTCGTGCTCAACGCGAAAGGCAACGTCGTCTACACCGGATTGGGTGGTAAACAGGACCTCGAGGCTGCCATAAAAAAGGCCCTCTAAAAGGGACCTCGGGCCGGCTGAAACCATACCTGGTTCAAACCGTACGTCGATTCAGGGAGTCGAATACCGTATTCCCGGGTTCCCAGCCGGGACAACTCCAACACGGCCCTGTACATGACGCGACCAGAGTCAATCCTCCGAACCGGCCTCGCGGCTGCTTTCATCGTTACCGCGGCCTTCATCCCAGTCCATCGCATCCACGCCAGCGCTTTCGATGACTACACTGCGCCCCGCGATGCAAGCGTCGATGCTCGAGGCGCAAAGTCGATCGAGGTTCGCGCTGAAGCAGGCAGCCTCCGCATCGAAGGGAAAGCCGGAATCACTCAGGTGCAGGTTCGCGGCATTGCCCGGGCATCGCAGCGCAATCGCCTCGCGGACATCAAGCTCATCGCGGAACGCCGAGGAGATGTGGTTTACATCAAGGCTGACATGCCGGAGGAGAGTGGCGGCGGCTTCTGGAACCTCGGCCGGGATGACTGGAACATGCAGCTCGATCTCGTGATCGAAGTCCCGCAGAACCTTTCCCTCGATGTCGAGGATGGCAGCGGTGAAGCCAAATTTGTAAATGTTGGCCCGATGAAGCTCACGGACGGATCCGGCGAGCTGAACATTGTCGGAGTGAAAGGCGATCTTGAAGTCGAAGACGGCTCCGGCAACATCATCATCGAAAATGTCGAAGGCCGCGTGCGAGTCAGCGATGGCTCCGGTGAAATCCGCGCAAAGAATATCGTTGGCGACTTCATTGTCGACGAAGACGGCTCCGGCAGTATCGATGTCGCCGGTGTCGGCGGCAGCATGCGCGTCGAGGAAGACGGGTCCGGCAGCATTGACGTAGACAGAATTGCCGGGGACTTTACTGTCGATCACAAAGGCAACGGCAGCGTCCGTTCGTCCGATGTGCGCGGCAAGACCGACATCCCCGATCGTCATCGGAGACGCGGCAGCTACTAGACAGTTATTAGAGGACACAGCATGGCTGTACCATTTTCGGCTGTTCCGGGTGTGCCTGGGACAGCCGCCTCTGTTTCGACGACGAGCAAGGCGTCCACGGAATGGACTATCTACGCGGTGCTCATTGCATCCGCGTCAATTGTCGTGGGGATCGTGTGGGACATCTCATGGCATCGGACGATCGGCCGGGACACGTTCTGGTCGCCGCCGCATCTGCTTCAGCAGGCTGGTGCAATTATCTCGGGGTTGAGCTGCGGCTATCTCGCGCTTTACACCACGTTCGCAGGAACCGCCGGGCAGCGTAGCGAGTCCGTTCGCTTCTGGAGACTCTTCCAGGCCCCGATCGGAGCGTGGGTGTGCATCTGGGGCACGATCATGATGATCACGTCGGCCCCATTCGATAACTGGTGGCATAACGCGTACGGCCTCGACGTGAAGATAATAAGTCCACCGCATATCATTCTCGCCTCAGGCATGATCGCCATCGAGATCGGTGCGATCCTCATGGCACTCGGCGCACAAAACCGCGCGACCGAAGAGCGGGAGAAGCGGAAATTTGGATTGATCTACGCCATCGGCGCATCGGTCGTTGTATTGATGCTGTCGATCATGCTCACGGAAGACGCGGCGTACGGCAACGAGATGCACGGATCATCGTTCTATGCCGCGACCGGAATGGTTCTGCCGCTGTTCATGGTGGCGTTCGCACGCGCGTCGCGATTGACGTGGCCGGCAACACGGGTTGCGATCGGATACATGCTGATCACGATGGTAGCGATCTGGATTCTTCAGCTTGTTCCTGCCCAGGCGAGGCTCGCGCCGATTTACAATCCGGTGACTCGCATGGTACCGCCCCCGTTCCCGCTGCTTTTGTTCGCGCCGGCAATAGCAATCGATCTCGGGCTCAACAGAGTTAAGCGGTTGAACGACTGGATGCTTTCAGTCGTCATCGGAATCTGTTTCGTTATCGCAATGCTTGCCGTGCACTGGATCTGGGCCGATTTCCTTCTCTCTCCTGCCGCGCGCAATTTCTTCTTCGGGGTCGATCAGTGGGATTATTCGTCACGACTTGGTCCGTGGCGCTACGAGTTCTGGAATCTCGACACCGACAGCAGCGGGGCCTGGAGCGCCAGAGCGTTCGCGATTGGAATTGCCAAGGCATGTGCTTTGGCCAGCATTTCCGCTCGCATTGGCCTGGCGTGGGGCAAGGGCATGTCGAGGGTGATGCGTTGAGAAAAACTTTTGCAAGAACAGTCGGAGTTCTTTTCGTGTACCTGGTCGCTTCAGGTCACGTCGGTAGTCCCGATACATGGTTCGAGGGGAATGCCGGTCCGTATCACGTAACGGTGCAGGTTACCACGGCTGGTGTGGTTCCAGGGGTCGCGAACATCTATGTGCGCGCAATCGGCGATGTACCCGACAAGGTCACCGTACAGGCGAACAAATTCGACGCGACCGGTGGTGCGCCTCCGCCCGAGCCCGCCACCGCGGCTGAAGGCGATCCGGGATTGTTTGCCGGCAAGCTCTGGATCATGTCGGGCGGATCGAACAGCGTCACCGTCAACGTGAGCGGACCGAAGGGAGGGGGGAAGGTTGTCGTTCCTGTTGTTGTCGTGGCGTATTCACGGCTCAAGCTCGACAAGCCGATGGGGTTTGGACTTGCCATCATGGGAGTCGTTCTATTCGCGGGGCTCGTCACGATCGTCGGCGCGGCAGTGAGAGAGAGCGTAATTCCTCCCGGCCAGCTGCCAACTCCTTCGACACGAAATCGCGCGCGTCTGGCGATGGGCATTACGAGCGTTCTACTCGTCGCCGCGATCGCCGGCGGCTGGCGCTGGTGGAATTCCGAGGATGCCTCTTACGTCAACAGCATCTTCAAGCCCATGGCTGCAATTGCGCTCGTTGATTCGACGGCACCCGCGCGACTCAGGTTCGTCATCACCGAGCCGGCCTGGACGCATCGGTCGGACAGCGCATGGATCCGGAAGAACGGACGCAACAGCTGGACACCGCTCGTTGAGGACCACGGAAAGTTGGTCCACCTTTTCCTGGTCAAGGAAACGAATGGCACCTTTGCGCATCTCCATCCAGCATCGAACGACTCGATAGCGTTCTCCGCCGAGCTGCCTCCGATTGCGCCGGGGAAGTATCGCGTGTTCGCCGATATCGTTCATGAGAGCGGATACACGCAGACCCTTGTCACTTCCGTGGAAGTCCCGCAGCGATCTCCGGCGCCTGCATCGCCAGTCACGGACCCGGACGATTCATGGTTCGTGGGACGAGTGTCGCCGAACGTCAGAGTTTTCAGGCTATTGGATGGCGCGACAATGGAATGGCTTAATGACGGAATCCCCATCGTTGCCGGCAAGCCTGCACCAATGCGATTTGTGGTAAGAAATCCCGACGGCTCCAATGCGACTCTCGAGCCGTACATGGGAATGGCGGGACACGCCGTCGTCGCGCGCGAGGACGGAGAAGTTTTCGTCCACCTTCATCCCATGGGGACCATCTCCATGGCATCGCAGATGGCCTTCGCGATGCGAACGCCTGGCGACACTATTCGCGGGCAGCTTGGTAAGCGTGTCAGCGAGGCTGAGATGTCGCAGATGCATCAGGCGACCATCTCGTCAAATATAGTTTCGTTCCCCTACGCGTTTCCGAAGCCGGGTGACTATCGAATCTGGGTGCAGATCAGGCACAACGGACAAGTCCAGACGGGCGCGTTTGCGATGCGCGTCCCGGCGGATACGAAAGACAACTAGTCAGCGACCCAAAACGGAGTTGGTCGCGACTGCGTTCCAGTGACAGACACGGAATGCATTTGGACCCGCGCCCGGCGCGAGGGGCGGCCCGCCAATCTCGATGCGCGCAAATGCCGCCTCAGCGTGTGAGAACTCGGGCACCACGCAGAAGTCGTTACGACGCGCGAGCAGAACCGGGTGCAGGTACATCGGCGCGAGGTCCATTATCTGGTCGATGACGACGAACCTGGCGTGAATCCTGGCCGCTTCTGCAAAGAGCGAGTCCGGGACTGGAGTAAGCGGATAGAGTCTGCTCTGATAGCCCGAATACAAATAGAAGAGTGTCGGCTTTCTTGAGAGGACAACGGAACCCGGCGGCAGCTTGCCCTTGACCGAGGCCGCCGTAAGAAAAAAGTCGCGAAAGATCGGCTCGGTGCATGGAAACTCTACGCCCTCTGCAAACTGACCGCGGCAAGTCTCGCCATCGGAGAGATGATGCCTGATGCCGGGCGCTGTAACGCCGACGAGTACCGCGATCCCGGCTGCCCCGGCAAAACCTGGCCATGGAGTGAATGACGCAAGAAACGCGACCGATTCCGCCGCGTACAAGGCAAGCACTGGAATGATGGCGAGAAGAAAACGGGGCGCAGCCCATGCCGGCGGCCACAACAGAACCAGACCCAGGTAGAAAACAGTCCAGATCTCAACGACGCTCGGCCTCCTCAGTCGCATCACCCATCCGAACAGCGCGAGGAGCGTCAGTACTGAACCAGCCGCGAGGCTTGTCGCACCAAGTCCCGCCACGATCCGCGGAACGTGGTACATCCGGTACTTGATCCCGTTCTCCTGCAGTCTCAACAGCAAATCCCGAAAGTGGATCGTTCCGCGAGATGGGACGTAGGGATCGATGTACAGAAATGGCCCAAGGTATCCGCCTCCTGGATTGCTGCGACCATGCAGCCACCACAGGACAATGAACGGGACCGACGTTGCCAGCAGAATCGCAACGGCCCGCCCTCGCCTGCGCACAATGAGCCAGATAATGGCGGCGAGAAGCAGCGGCAATCCGGCGGATCGCGTGAAATAGGCAGCCACAATCGCGACGGACGCAGCGAGCTCCAACTTCCACGCGCCCGCCCTGTGCTGTTCGTCACCTTCCTTTTCGGCTCCAGCAAGTTTCCTGAGCGCGAGCAGCGCGAGCATTGTGAACAACCAGAACGGCGTATCCGACAATACCTCACGACCGATTCCGATTATCTCCGGAGACAGAGCCACCAGCACGCCTGCGCCAATCGCGACCCCGGGCTTGGCAACGCGCCACAACCACAGACAGCTCACGAACACAGCGGCTGACGAGAGAAAGACCATCATCAGCTTCAGTCCAATCGCGATTCCAAGGCCCATGAGCAGGCCAATGGCAACGATTGCGGGGAAGATCGGTGGATAGAGCGTCTGCGGAGGCAGCGCCGGATCCCATATGTCTCTGTAATCGTGTCGCTCGATAAGCGACCTCGCCAGCGCGATGTATGTGGCGTCGTCACCCCCGCTGAACGGCGCGGGATGAAACGCGAGAATCGCTATCAGCAGGTGCAGGATTCCAAGCGCGGCAGGAATCTTCCATTTGCTCCCGGCAAGCAGGTCTGCCCACGCCAGTGAGTCCGACTCGCCGCTTTGGGCCGGCTTGCCTCTCGCCCTCGCTGCTGGTTTTTCGTTTCGGCGGGTCAATTCGGCTCGAGTCGGTGGAAAACAGGTGGTCAAGATAGGCCGCCGGCCACAGGTGGGAAAGAACGGGACCTCGGATAGAAGACTCGTGGCGCGGCAAGTGCACTGATTCAAGCCGATTGGCTCGCGACGCGTTGCGTCGTATTTTCCGTTACAGACCCGACGTAAACAGGAGCGTACATTTGAATCGCAAAATCATCTCTGGTACCGCCATTTTCGTTATGGCACTCACGTCCCCAGCAGCGCTCGCCGTAGCTCAGGCTCCAGCAAAGACATCGGCGCCATCACAGACAAGCGCTTCGCCCTCGTATTCGGCCAGGTCCGCTGGACCGACTGTCGAGGCAACCAGGCTCGGTGTCAAGCAGGCGTCGAGTGCATCAAAGGCACCCGCAGCGTATGACGCTCACGTCGGTGCAGGTCGCAACGTTGCGCTCATGGTTGTCGGTGGCGCTGCTTTGGTCATCGGAGCAGTTATCGGAGGCGCCGCAGGACTTCTGATCGGCGTTGCGGGTGCCGCGGTAGGACTCTACGGACTTTATTATTTCATTCAGTAGCCAAACTTGGATTAACGCAGTTTATCGACTGCGGCGCGAACCTGAAACGAGAATGCCCGGAGAAAGTTCTCCGGGCATTCTGCTTTTCAGTCCCTGCTTACGCCGAGGCTTGATGCACCGTAGTCATGAAGGCCCGAACTCCAATCTTTCCCCTGCTTGCAAAACTGGTTGCAGCTCGCCCGCAAGGTTGACGTCGATCCTGGACTTGTGTACTGCGCGACTCCGCTACTCCTGCTTTCTGTGACGCGGCGCGGTGCGGTAACGCTTGAAGCGGTCCGCCTGAATGTCCTTGAAAATGCGCCGAAATCGACTGCAGCTCTTACGTAGCCGTACCGGCCGTTGAAACCAGCCGGTGACTGGCCCGGGAAGATATAGATACCGCGCGTCTGATTCGCACTCGCAAGAGTGTCCGGATACGTATCGAAAACGTTATTTGCTCCAAGGGTGAGGTCCATACCAGGACGGAACTTGTAGGTCAGTGCGATGTCAGATACCCACTGGGGACTGTACTTGGTATCCCCGGACCCGTTGGTCGCCGGCTGGAAAATTGTAAACTCCCCAAACCTGCTGGCGTGAAGGTTCGCTGTAAGGTTGTGGAATACGTGATTCAGCGTGAGACGCACGCCGCTGCTCGGCTGTCCCACCTCGAACAGGGCGCGTTGCACCCGATCGAACAAGGCAGTACTGACTGCAGCAAGCTGAGGCGGTGTCGGCGAGAGTCTGGTGACCTTTGTCTTGTTATGGTTATATCCGCCGGTAAACCGGAGGATTCCGGCCTCGCCCAGGTCCATCCCGTAGTTCAGCACTACGTCGACCCCCTTCGTCCTGGTGTCAATTGCGTTCGTGAAATACCTGGCCCCACTTACCCCAGGAATGCCGTTGTTTGCAAGCAGCGTTCTGACGGACACGTCAGTGAAATTCCCGGAAAGAACGATTCGATCCTTGATCTTGACATCGTAGTAGTCGGCCGTAATCGAGAGATTGTTGCTGGCGCGGGCAGTCAACCCGGCGCTTAAGTTGATCGATTTTTCCGGCTTGAGCTCTTTCGCGCCGAGCAATTGGGCGCCCGGACTTCCAACTGCGAATGTCCGGATTTCGAAAGGTGTGCTGATGCCGTTGACAGTGACAAAATTTGTAGCGACGGACGAGAAGTTCGATTGGCCGAGTGACGGCGCGCGGAAACCCGACTGGGCCGCGCCCCGGATGGCCAGGCCCGGAAAGAACTCGAATCTGCCTGCGACTTTTCCGTTTGCCGTTGATCCGAAGTCGCTGTATTTCTCCACACGACCGGCTGTTGCAAGTAATAGCTGCTTGATGGGTGTAGCTTCGAGATCGATGTATCCGCCGATGTTGGTGCGTGAAGCATCGGCCTCGTCGGAGGGCCTGAATCCGGGAAAGACCTGGGAGAACGGCGGTGCGACCTTGCCCGCATTCGGCCCGTCAAGGATGGGTGACGTTCCAACCGCGAATGATTGTTCGTCGCCGCGCTCCTGCTTGAATCCCTCCCGACGGGCTTCTGCGCCGACGGCAACGTTCAAGGCCCCGACCGGTGAGGCCGGGAAAAGTCGGACGAGGTCAAGGTTCCCCACGAATTGACTGAGTCGCAGCGCACCCGCATAAAAAGTTGTGGGACTGGCTGCACCCAACGATGTGTTGACCGTGTTCTCAATCGTGAAGCCGAATGAATTACCGCCGTACCCGGCACTCAAGTCCCAGTCCCAGTCGTTGAGCAGTCCCTTTGCTCCGACGGTCCCTGAGATGTCTTTGATGTCACTGGCGATTTGCGGAAGAAATCCGTTCGGGTAAACCGATCGGACAGTGCGATCGTCCTTGCTCCTTCGGAAAAAGCCTGCGCCGAGACCGTCGCGCTTGCCAAAGCCGCCGAAGCCGTAAAGAGTGACTTTGGATTCTAGTGGTAGCTCGCTGTTCAGGAAGAGTATAAAATCTCGCGATTCCGAGTCCCCGGACCAGCTCTGTCGGAGCGTTTCGTCGAAGATGTTTGTTCCCGCTGGAATTGGGCTGCAACGCGTGTCGCCTGAATTGCATTGTGAGCTGGTATCTACCCGGGACCGGTTGGTGCGCTCGCGATCCCTGAACTCCCCGCTGACATGTATGAAGCCATTTCCGCGAAGTGTCCGTCCCAGATTGCCATCAAGCTGGATCTGCCGTCCATCGCTGTAGCTTGCCTTTCCACCCAGAGCCTGGTACTCAGAGAAAACGCGTCCCGTCGTTGCTGACGCCGAAGTTGCCACGTCCGACTTGAGGATGATATTGATCACGCCGGCTATGGCATCGGAACCGTACTGCGCGGCCGCTCCATCCCGCAGAATCTCGACGCGCTCGATGGCATTGGCAGGGATCGCGTTCAAATCAACGCTCGTTGATCCTCTCCCTACTGACTGGTTGACGTGGACAAGCGCAGTTGTATGGCGCCGCTTCCCGTTTATGAGCACCAGAGTCTGATCGGGACCGAGACCGCGAAGTGTCGCCGGCCGGACGTGGTCGGTACCATCATTCACCGAGGGCCGGGGGAAATTGATGGACGGGGCCAGCATTTCCAGGACCTGGCTCACTTCCGAGCGGCCCGTTTGCTCAATCTCCGTCGACGACAGTACGTCAACGGGCGCAGCCGTCTCAAGAACGGTCCGGTCAGTCGCGCGCGTACCGGTCACCACTACCTGATCAAGACCGATTGGGGTGGCGACCAGAGAAAAATTCTGCGTGAATGTCTCTCCTGCGACCACTGTGATGGTGTCGATCGCAGGAGCGTAGCCGATTTTGGTAGCTCTCAGCACATAACGACCTGGTTCAGCGCTGAGGCGATAGGAGCCGTCCTCGCGTGTGGTCGCTGCGCGCTGTGTACCTACCATGATCACCTGGGCCCCAGGAAGCGAAGTCCCGCCTTTCGCATCGCTGACGCGGCCCGCAATACTCCCCGTCTGGCCTTGCAGCGAGGTAAATCCTGCTGAAAACAGCAGCATCAACACACTGGCCTTGAGCGTCTTTCTGGAGCCGGCTGGAAGGAAGGACGTAAGTACTCGGCTCGCTGACATGACTCGCTGGAGCATTTCTGGATGTCCTCCGGAATGAGCGGACGACTGCCGGGCTTCTGACGACAGGCAGGCGATATGGCCCCAATATTGGCCACTCCAGCTATGACCGCAACAAAGACTTCGTGCAGCTCTCTCAGGGTGTATGGAGAGTCCCGGAGCTGATTAGAATCGATGCACCCCCAACCCGCACGGCCTGCACGATGCCTTGAGTCACGTCAGTCTCTACCTCGAGCTTGCTCGGCCGCCCCATCTCGACACCTTGATAAACCGTGTACTTGAGCGTCCCATCCTTCCGGTCTGACCGACATGCGAGGTAACCACCCAACGCGGCTGCGGCGCTGCCGGTTGCAGGATCTTCCGCAATTCCCATTGCCGGCGAGAACATCCGCGCCTGTAGAACCCCATCTCCTGTCTTCACTCCATTACGAGCGATGGACTCTTCCAGCTCGGTGAAAAGAAACACTTCGGGCGACCACGAGTTCTTGAGCGTCTTCTCCCACACGCCGTGATTCAGCATCGCGCGGCCAAGTGCGGCGATGTCGCGAATCGGTACGAAAAGGAATGGGACACCTGTGGACAGTGCTTCTATTGAATAGGCTCCTGCTGAGTCGATGTCATCGACGGAAAGGGACAGCAGCGACGCAACCGTCGCTGCGTCACAGGACGTCGGCCCCCGTTCAGGCATTTTTGCAGCGCTGAGCTGAGTGAAGTACGGTTTCCCGTTTCTCGATCGAATGACGACCGTCACGGGCCCGACACCCTCCTCGAGAACGATCCGCGTTTCATCTCCGTCGAGATCCACCTCACCAATCGCAGCGAGAAGAAATGCAGTACCAACGGTAGGATGTCCGGCGAAAGGCAGTTCTGATCCCGGGGTGAAGATCCTCACCCGCCGTGTATTCTTTGGATCGTCGGGAGGAAGAACGAACACGGTCTCCGAGTAATTGAACTCACGCGTCAGAGCCGTCATCTGTTCGGTCGTTAGTCCCCGCGCATCGGTAAGGACGGCCAGCGGATTTCCGCCGAATGCGACATCTGTGAACACGTCGAGCGTGTGGTACTTGTATGTCATCAGTGCGTCGGCGGCTCGGGAGTCTCGTCCTGCTCTCCGAGAAATGCGTCTGCCTCGATCTCGACGAGCATTTCCGGCGCGATCAGCGCGCTGACTTCTACCATCGACGTTGCCGGACGCACCGCCCCGAACGCGTCCCCATGCGCGCGGCCGACTGCTTCCCACTGTGTGATGTCGGTCACGTAGATCCGTGTCCGAACTACGTGCTCCAGCGTGGCGCCTACAGCTTCCAGCGCGCGCTGAATGTTGGCGATAGTCTGAACGGTTTGAGCGCCCGCGTCGCCGATCCCGACAATCGCTCCGTCGCTTCCTGTGGCAGTCGTTCCTGACACATGGACGTGCGCGCCAACGCGCACTGCGCGCGAATAGCCAACGATCGGCTCCCATTTCGATCCTGACGAATAGTTGATGCGATGCATCGGCAAGTTGTCCGGCTCATTCATCGTTTTTTCTTTCTCTCCGGTTCGAGCAGTGCAAGCGGTGATTCCTTAACCGGTCCCACCTGCTCGAAATTACACTCCGACGGTTTCTTGTCCGGCCGCCAGCGAATGAATTTCGTTCCGTGACGGAAGCGGCCATTGGTGAAGTGATCGTACTCAACCTCCGCCACAAGCTTTGTCGCCAGCGGCTCCCACTGGGTAGATCGCTCCGTGCTCCAGCGGCTCGGCCCGCCTGGCGCCTGACCCGTGAACCCGGGCGCTTTTACGATGCCCTCGAGCAGGGGAGTCAGCTCCTTGCGCTCTGCCGCCGTAAAGCTCGAGGAAAAACCAACGTGATGCAAAAGGCCGTCGTCGTCGAATAAGCCGAGGAGCATCGACCCGATGACTCTTCCTTTTGTGGCGTATCTGAATCCGCCCACCACGCAATCGGCGGTGCGGCGGTGCTTGATCTTCACCATGCCCGTTCGTTCGCCCGACATGTATTTCATGTCGCGCCGCTTGGCGACAACTCCGTCGAGTCCACTGCCCGCGGCCTTGAACCACTTGTTGACCGTCATCAGGTCCGTCGCCTGGGGAGAGATTCGAATGATCTCATTCTTCTTGAGGAATGCCTTGGCGAACGATTCGAGTTGTGGCCGGCGCTGCTCCAGGGGCAGGTCGACAAGGGATTTGTTCTTGTCGTCGACAAGCAGATCGAAGACGATGAGCTTTCCGGCGCGCTCCACCGACAGCTTCCTGATCCTGCTTTCAGCAGGGTGAATCCGTTGCAGAAGGTCGTCGAAGGAGAGCGCTCCATTGACCGGAACGATAATCTCGCCGTCTAGTACGAATTTCCTTGGCTCTAGAGCAAGAAGGGCGTCGACGAGCTCGGGGAAGTACCTTTCGAGCGGCTGGCCGGATTTGGACTGCAACTGGACCTTGGCACCGTCCCGGAAGGCGAGGCACCGGAAGCCGTCCCATTTGGGCTCATACGCCCACTGCTCGCCCTCGGGGATCGTGGCAACAGACTTGGCTTCCATGGGAGGGAAGGGCGGCTTGAGGGGCAATGTCATGTATCCTGCGTCCTCAAATTTCCGGCCAAAATCCGAACCACTCAGCAGTTCCGGCTTTTCAGAAGGCCGGCCCCCCGGGGAAGAGGTAGCTGAGGGTTTTCATTGACAACGTATCTAAACCACTGTATCTTTATTGTCTAGGCGCACGGGTGTGCGCCCCGACTCGCCAGTGTACACGCAAGGGACCTGGATAAAACCAGGTCTTTTTCAATTTGGTGAGTCAGAACAAAGGTCGGTGGGGACGGCATTTCCGGACTTCCGACGAACATAACAACACGAGGAAGTACCAGAATGCGTACCACCGGAACTGTGAAGTGGTTCAACGATGCAAAGGGTTTTGGATTCATTACCCCGGAGAACGGACAGAAGGATTGTTTCGTTCACCACTCCGCCATCAATGGTAGCGGCTTCAAGTCGCTCGCCGAAGGCGAAAAGGTCGAGTTCGACGTCGTGCAGGGCCAGAAGGGTCCCGCCGCCGAGAACGTAACGAAGGTTCGTTGAACCCACTCGCAGGCAGAGTGAAGTAAAGTCGGGGCCACCCTGGGTAACCAGGGTGGCCCCGTTCTTTCGTCCCGCAGCAAACATTAGAACAACGGAGTTTTATGGCCAAAGAAGAAGCGATCGAGCTCGAAGGAACCGTGACTGAAGTCTTGCCCGACGCCACTTTCAAGGTGTTGGTCTCGAACGGTCATGACGTCCACGCTACCATCGCTGGAAAAATGCGCCGGTTCAGGATCCGCGTCCTCGCAGGCGACCGCGTGACTCTCGAAGTCTCGCCGTACGACCTCACTCGCGGCAGAATCACGTTCCGCCACAAAGGCTGAACACCTAGCCAAAAGCAGTCGGAAGACATTTCGGCGACACCCGTGGTGGGCTGGCATTTCCTCTCCGCTCGTCGTACATACGATTCATGAGCGATAGCCGCACCGCACTTGTTACAGGTGGAACAGGGTTCATTGGCAGCCATCTCGTCGCCGAGCTTCTGGCTAACGGGTGGAATGTCAGATGTGTCGTGAGACCATCGAGCAACCTGAAGTGGCTCGACGGACAGTCAATCCAGCCTGTTACAACTGACCTTGCCGATACCGACACGACCGCCCTGAAAAAGGGGCTGGAAGGCGTGTCAGCAGTATTTCACTTTGCCGGAATCACGTCCTCGGCTTCCGACGACCGCTATACACGCGTCAACACCGATGGAACGCGAAGAATAGTGAATGCGATGGACGAGATTGCTCCAGGCGCACACCTGATCTTCTGCTCGACGATTGCCGCCGCAGGACCGGTCAAAGGCAAAAAGACGATCAACGAGACAGACGCTGCAAAGCCGATCACGCTTTATGGCAGATCGAAGCTCGCAGCTGAGGAGATTGTCGAAGAGTCGGGACTGAAGAACGCGATCGTCCGGCCGCCGCTGGTCTATGGTCCCCGCGATAAGGGAGTCTTCTCACTGTTTCGATTCGTGTCGCACGGTTATGCGCCGCACGTCACGATGAAGACCCAGAAACTGTCGATTGTGCACGTGAGCGATCTGGTGCGCGGCGTGTTGCAGATTGCCGACAACGACGGTAGCGGCATCTACTACATGACTGACGGCCCGCCACATACATGGGAAGAGTTCCTTAACGCAATCGGGGACGCTGTGGGACGGAAGCCGAAGTTCGTCGCCGTGGCCCCGCGCATTGCCGACTTCGTCGCGAAGTTCGAGCGAGTTCGCGGAATGGTGCTCGGAGGAAAACCATTCATCACCCCCGACCGTCTCACTGAGCTCTTCCAGACGGATTGGACCTGCTCCGACATCCGCGCCCGACTCGATCTCGAGTACGAACCGCAGGTGCCGCTCGCCGAGGGGCTCAAGGCCACTGCCGCGTGGTACCGCTCCGTCGGGTGGCTTTGAGGATCAAAAAGTACAGGAGTGCGGAGTTTGCAAACTCCGCACTCATGTAGTTTCTAAGAACTTCCTACCAGATCTTTACCCGATCCGCCGGCGCGACGTACATCTTGTCCGTTTCCTTCACGCCGAACGCAGCAACGAACGCGTCGTTGTTGATGAGCGGAACGTACGCCCGAGCCATCGACGGCGAGTGCGGATCGGTCATGATGCGCTGACGCAACGCTTCATCGCGGAACTTGTTGCGCCAGATCTGCGCAAACCCGATGAAGAAACGCTGGTCACCGGTAAATCCGTTGATCACCGGCGCTTCCTTTCCGTTGAGCGAGATGCGATACGCGCGGTAGGCCTGAGCGAGTCCGCTCAGGTCGCCAATGTTCTCTCCCATCGTCAGCGTCGGATTGATATGGAGATCGTCGATCGGATTGATCGCCGCGTACATTGCGCCCAGCTTCGTGGTCCTCGCCTCAAACGACTTCGCATCGTCGGCAGTCCACCAGTCGCGGAGATTTCCTGATCCATCAGACTTCCTGCCCTGGTCGTCGAAGCCGTGCCCGACTTCGTGTCCGATCACTGCTCCGATACCGCCGTAGTTCACTGCATCGTCTGCCTCAACATTGAAGAACGGCGGCTGAAGAATCGCAGCCGGGAAAACGATCTCGTTGTTCGACGGATTGTAGTACGCGTTCACTGTCTGCGGCGTCATACCCCATCGCGTGCGATCGACGGGCTTGCCGAGACGGCTGATGGCGTCGTTGTACTGGAATTCATCGCGCCGCATCACGTTGCCGAACAGGTCTCCGCGCTTGATCACGAGAGCAGAGTAGTCACGCGGTTTGTCAGGATAACCAATCTTTACTGTGAAGTGCGCGAGCTTGTCCTTTGCCTGGAGCTTCGTTTCCGGGCTCATCCACGCAAGGCTGTCGATTCCAATCCTGTACGCAGCCAGGATGTTCTTGACGAGCTGGTCCATCCGCGCCTTCGCTTCCGGCTTGAAGTAACGCTTGACGTAAAGCTGTCCGGCGGGCTCTCCAAGGATGCTGCCGACACCGTCTACTGACCGCTTCCAGAGAACTGCTGGCTGCTGCTGTCCGGAAAGAAACTTGTTCCTGAAGTCGAATCTTGCTGCCCTGAAAGCGTAAGGGAGCTGCCCCGCGTAGTTGTCGATGAGCTTGTACGTCAGATACTCGCGCCACGTGGAGACCGGCGTGTTCGTGAGGATCGGATCGATTGCCTTGAGGTAATCTGGCTGTCGCACGACCACGTTGGTCGCAGCGGTGAGGCCGGCGTCCTTCAGGTAAGTGTTCCAGCTGTACGAAGGCGTGAGAGCAGCCAGCTGGGCTACGGTCATCCTGTTGTATGTCGCATTACGATCGCGATTACGTGCGCGATCCCACTGCGGCGTCGCTATCGTCGTTTCCAGCGCGACGATTCGTGCGGCGGCCCCGGCTGGATCGGGCTGATTTGCCAGAGCGAGAAGGCGGGTCACGTACTTCGTGTACGCAGCGCGAGTCTCCTGCATCTTCGCATCGGTTTTCAGGTAGTAGTCGCGATCAGGCAGTCCGAGTCCTGACTGACCAACCTGAACGATGTTCACATCCGACGCCTTCGGATCCTGTCCGACGCCCACGCTAATCGGCGTATTGACACCCAGCCTTCCGAAATGGGCGAACGCAGCGGGAAGCTGAGCGGCACTCGTGAGGGCAGCTATGGATTTCAGCTCACGTGAGAGCGGAGTGATCCCGAGCTTTTCCACCGCCGCAGTGTCCATGAACGTGGCGTAAAGATCACCGACCTTTCGCTCGATCGAGCCGGCCGGGGCGTTGCTCTTTGACGCTTCCTCGAGAATCGTGTGGAGCGCATTGCGGCTGCGCTCGCTTAATTCGTTGAATGATCCCCAGCTCGTTGCGTCGGCCGGTATTTCGTGGGTCTTAAGCCAGCCGCCGTTCACATACTTGAAGAAATCGTCCTGCGGCCGCACCGACTTGTCAAAGTTTGTCGTGTCGAAGCCAAGTCCATGACCCTGCGCACTTGCAGGTGCTGCAAATACAGAAATCGCAGCCACGGCCAAGCCACCGATAGCCGCCTTTTTCAAAATCCCAACCATGTCGTCTCCAGAGAGTGTGGGGGCAGGGGACGCCCTGCGTACATCGAGATTTAGCGAGTGAACTGGCGATGTCCAGCTTCTCCCGGGGCCTTGCGACACTGCGACATCTTGCGGCGAGCAACCACAAGGCCGATAATCGCGCGTCCCCTAATAGGCCCATCTAATCGTGAAAAAAATCCTACTGTTTTCGGCGGTACTGTCAGCCGCTTGCACATCAGCGTCGTCTCAGTCTCCATCCCAGGCACCGGCTCCTGCGGCTGCGCCCGCCTCCGGCATTGACGGCAAAACTGCCGGAATGGAAAAGAAGGACGGCTTCATTCCCATGTACCTCGACAACAAGACTGGAAAAATCCTGCTCGAGCTGCCAGCCGACTCCATGCGTGTCCTCATGTTCTACGGACAGGCAACCGGACTCGGTTCAAATCCTATCGGAATCGACCGCGGGGCAGGCGGCGACAACTTCGTCGCCCGCTTCGACAAGAACGGCGACCGGGTGCTGGTCGTCTTTGAGAATACGAACTACCGCAGCTCAGCGTTGGACAATCCGGCCCACATCAGGACAGTCAGCGAGGCCTTCCCGCCGAGCACGGCAGGGTCCCTTCCAATTCTGGCGCAGGAGAGAGGCAGAATTCTGGTTGACGCGACCGATTTTTTCATGCGTGACTGGAACGATGTGGCCCAGACACTCACAGCGAGCAACGAGGGGAGTTACTCCGTCGCGCGCGACCGGTCGAGCATCTATCGCCCTTACACCAAGGCGTTTCCAGAGAACGACGAAATCGACGTTGCCCTGACATACGTAACGCAGGGACGGGCCGGTCAGACGATCTCCCAGATCGTTCCGGACGGAAAATCCTTTACGCTTCGCCAGCACATCTCGCTGCTCAAGCTGCCGGATGACAGCTACAAGCCACGTGTTCTCGATCCCCGGGCGGGATTCTTCGGAATTCAGTTCAAGGACTACGCTCAGCCAATTCAGAATCCATTGGAGGTGCGATGGATCAGCCGTCATCGGCTCGAGCGCATCAATCCGAATGACCGGAACAGCCCGATCAAGAATCCGATTGTGTACTACATCGACCGTGGCATTCCGGAGCCAGTTCGGAGTGCGACCAAAGAGGGCGTCAGCTGGTGGGTCCAGGCGTTTGACCAGGCCGGACTGAAAGGCGGATTCCGCGTCGAGGATCTTCCCGAAGGCGTGGATCCGATGGACGCGCGCTACAACGTTCTCCAGTGGGAGAATCGCAATGAGCGCGGCTGGTCAGTAGGTGGAGCGATGAGCGACCCGCGGACCGGCGAGATTCTCAAAGGGCAGGCTCGCCTCGACAGCCACCGCGCACGAACCGATTACAATATCTACGCTGGCTTGATGGGCGCCGACGCCGCCGCCGCCGACACTGCATTCGTTCTAGCGCGAGTGCGACAGGTCAGCGCGCACGAAGTCGGACATACGCTTGGCCTGTCGCACAACTACATCGCGTCGACGTACGAACGCGGATCAGTAATGGACTATCCGCCGCCCCGCGTTCGGCTCGACGGCAACGGCAACATTGATATCTCGAAGGCTTATGCCGTGGGGCCCGGAGCGTTCGACGTGTTCTCGATTCACTGGGGTTACGGAATCTTTCCGCCGGGAACGGAGCAGGATTCGTTACAGGCAATTATCGCTGACGGCCTTCGCAAAGGACTCGTCTTCCTTTCCGACGCCGATGCGCGGCCAGACTATGCATCCGATCCGAGAACGAATCTGTGGGACGACGCATCGACCCCGACGGAGTTCCTGAACCACCAGATGGCTGTCCGTCGTGTCGCGATCTCAAAGTTTGGCGAGCGTAACATAAGAGTCGGCGAGCCTGTTGCGCTTCTTCAGGAACGGTTCGTTCCGATGTATTTCTTCCACCGCTTCGCAATCAACTCGTTGTCCAAGACGATTGGTGGAATGGAATACGCCAACTCGGTTCGTGGCGACGGCACAGTCGCTACGCATCCCATCGACGGTCCCACACAACGAAAGGCCCTTGCCGCGCTCATCGCGGCAATGAGTCCGGCAGAGCTCGCGATTCCAGACACGTTGTTGTCGCTTCTTGGGCCGCGTCCATTTTCATATCAGGGCAACGTCGAGCTCTTCAGCACTCGCACTCGTCCGGCATTCGATGAGCTGGGCGCCGCCCGCACGCTTGCTCAGATGATCGTTGACGGAATTCTCCAGCGAGAGCGCGCTGCACGCATCGTCCAGTTCTCTGCACGCGGCACGTCACCGCTGACGCTGGGCGAGACCATCGACGCGCTGGCGGCGAGCTGGAAGACTGCCGGTGCGGAGTCGGCGAAAATCGCTGCTCTTCGCCGTGTCAGTCAGCGTGCAGTCGCCGATCGTCTGCTGGGCGTCGCCGCCGACAAGGAGGCCGCTCCCGAAGTCCGCTCACTCGTCGAGCTGAAGATGTCGGAGCTGAGGCGACGTGCGCGCGCTCTTTCTGTCGCCGGCACCGAAGCCGAGCGGGCACACTGGACGTCAGTTGCCGCGGACTTCAACCGGTGGCTCGAGCGTCAGGAGCTTCCGACACCGAGTCCCGCACTTCGTCTACCCCCAGGCGATCCGTTTGGGCTCGACTGGTAAGGGTTAACCGCTGAAGCCGGCTCTCCGCGCATCAGGCCCGAGGAGAGTGTGCGTTTCTCAAAATCGTAAACTACCGGTCGGCCTTCGGCCTCCCACACGGATCAGGCGGATAACGGCACGGATCAGAAGCGAAAAAACGGAAGTGAATAGGAAAAACAGCGGAGATCAGCGAACTCGAATGTATTTCTGCTGTCAAAAAAAATTAGAAGGACTTTCGGCGGATTGCTTTTGGATTGGGATGCGAGCTGCCGGCCACAGTGTCTCTGATCCGTGCTGTTATCTGTCCAATCCGTGTGGAGGCCGAAGGCCGACCGTTAGTTCACGCAGTTCCGCAGTGCACGCTCTGATCTACTGGCGCACCTGCGGCGGAGCTTGCGGCGGCTCCGGCAGCGCCGCGACAGCCCTTCTGAACGCAGCATAGCTCGGCAGGTCCTGCAGCAGGCCGGACATCTGGTCCGCTCCCTTGGCCGCGATGATTTTGCGCGACTGCCGAATCCGCGATTCTTCCAGCGGGTGAGTTGAGAACCATCCATCGACGATTGTCGGCTGCGTCTTACGCTGTTCCATCAGGACTTCGAACAGTGCGGGAATTCCTTCCGGATCGATGTTCACGTTGAGCACGTTCTCTATCGCGGCAGAATCCGCCTCGAGCTCATCCTTGCGGCTGTAGCGCGAGACCAGCGCGCTTCCGCCAATGTTGATCGCCGCCTGCCCAATCTGACTCTCGCAGATATTGGTGAGCGTGCAGGCCAGGGTTGCGGCGGCGCCCAGCTTTTGCTGCTGCTGCATCTGCTTTACTGAATGCCGCAGGACGACATGACCGATCTCGTGCCCGAGTACGCCGGCAAGCTCATCGACGCGGTCAGCCGATTCTATTATTCCCCGATTGACATAGATGAATCCGCCAGGGAGTGCAAAAGCGTTTACCTGGTGCGAGTTCACGATGTAGAAATGCCACTGCAGGTCTGAACGGCTCGTGCGTCCGGCGATTGTATCGCCCAGCTCGTTGATGTAGCTGTTGATGTAAGCGTCATTGACGATCGGAAGCTGGGCCTCGATCTCCCGCGCCGTTTGCTCTCCCATTTGTGCTTCCTGCTCGGGCGATACCTCGCACGCCAGGAGAGACAGCGCGAACAGAGGAATTGCGAGTCGTTTCATGGTGACCAGAAAGGCAAAAGAGGTGCCCGTTGTAGATTTCCGGCATGCCCGATAAAAGCCACATCCAGGTTTCCAGAACCGCCCGCTACTTCACGCTCGGCGACAAGACTTCCGCGGTAACCGAGGTCTGGTTTGCGTGTCACGGCTATGGCCAGCTCGCGTCCGATTTCGTGAAGGAATTCGAGTGCATTGATGAACCGGGCCGGCTTATCGTTGTGCCGGAGGCGCTGTCGCGATTCTACCTGCCCGAAGGAACAGGGTTTCATGGGCCCGATGCGAGGATCGGCGCGACCTGGATGACCCGTGAAGACCGGGACAACGAAATAGTTGACTATGTCAACTATCTGGATGCGCTCTACGAGGAGACTCTCCAGGGCCTCGATCGCGAAAAGATCAAAGTGACAGCGCTCGGATTTTCACAGGGCGGCGCCACGGTCAGCCGTTGGTTGGCGGCCGGAAAGTCAGGCGTCAGTCGCCTCATACTCTGGGGTTCCACGCTGGCGAGCGATGCCAACCTGGAGGAGATGTCGGCGGTGTTCCACAAAATCCCGTTGACGATCGTCTACGGAAAGCGCGATCAGTTCGCAGACGAGAAGCTAATCGCCGGCTACGAAGAGAAACTGAAGAAGTACGACATCCCGTTCGACTTCATCGCATTCGAGGGTGGGCACCGCATGGATCGAGATACGCTTCGGAACATAGCGCAGCTTCCGTTTTAGCACGCTAACGGCAAGGAGCTAGAGCGCTAGCTACGAGCTGCAAGCGGGCCGAGAGGCCCGTTTTAGTTTGTTTGCCTCAGTCCCCGACAGCCGGAACAGTCTCAGGCTCTACCGGTGGAATGAGCGCGCCAAGGTTGCGCAGTTCCGGCCAGGCGCCTGCAACAGCAGCGACTACCAGGACGGTTCCGATTCCTCCGGCAACCACAGCGCCAACCGGACCCACGGCCGCAGCGAGCGCGCCCGACTCAAATCCGCCGAGCTCGTTCGACATGTCGATGAACACGCTGTTCACCGCGGAGACACGTCCTCTCATTTCATCCGGCGTCCACAGCTGAACCAGTGTGCCGCGGACGATCATGCTGATACCGTCGAGTCCCCCCAGCAGAAACAGCATCGACATCGAGAGCAGAAACGATCGCGACAACCCGAACACGATTGTGCAGATCCCAAATCCCGCGACGGCACTGATCAGCGTCCAACCCGTTTTTTGCATCGGTGGGCGATGCGCAATTCCCACCATGACGATCAGCGCGCCAATGGAAGGCGCTGCCCGCAGCCAGCCGAGCCCGTCGGGGCCGACGTGAAGGATGTCCTTGGCGAATATCGGAAGCAGCGCCGTCGCGCCGCCAAGGAGCACGGCGAATAAATCGAGCGTGAGCGCAGCAAGAACGACTTTCGTGTCCTTCACGAAACGCATTCCCGCCACCAGTGACTCGAGCGTCATCTTCTCCTTCGGCTTCAGCGCTGACGCCGATGCCTGCACGGCACCGTCACCGCGAATCATCAGCAGCATAACGAAGTAGACGGCGGTGAGCGTTGCATCGATCACATACGCTGCTGTCGCCTTGTGCTGGAGCGCGATGACGAATCCCCCGATCGCTGGACCCACAACGGCGGCGGTCTGAAACGCGCTGCTCGACCACGTTACGGCATTTCCGAATACCTCCGCCGGAACAAGGCGCGGCAGCAGCGCCGACCGCGCAGGGTTGTTGTACGCCTGACCGATACCGCGAACGAGAAGAATCGCGAAAATGAGCGGGATCGGACCCGAAACGCTGGAAACGATCGCGAGACCGATCGACATGATGACGAACAGCAACTGGGCGCAGAGGACGATCTTCCTGCGATCCATCTTGTCGGCGAGATGACCCGCCGGGAGCGCGAGGAGAATCGCCGGAACGGCAGTGACGAGGCCGACCATTCCAAGCGCGAGAGCCGAGTGTGTCCGCTCGTACAGCTCCCAGCCGAGTGCGACCTGGAGCATCTGCCAGCCGATGACCCCAAGAATTCGTCCGACAAGAAATAGCCGGAAATCGCGAAAGCGAAGAGCGGCGTACGGATCGTGCGCGGCAGCTATGTCGTCGGTCCCGGTTTCTTCTGTGCCGGCGCCGCCTGAGGCGGAGTTCCTCCCGGCGCGCGATGAATTCGCAGGGCGGCAATGCGCCGGCCGTCCATCGCGATCACCTCGAGCTCGCCGCCAGGCACCGGAACCCTGTCGCCCATTCGCGGAAGCCGCCCCAGCTGCGCGAACGCATATCCGCCGAGCGTCGTCCAGTCACCCTCGGGAATCTGTACGCGATGATCCGAGCGGACGTCGATCAGCGACATCGTGCCGTCGAGCTCCAGAACACCGTTCGATTCGATGGCGCTCCGCGCCGCCATGTCGTACTCGTCCGCGATGTCACCTATGACTTCTTCAATGAGATCTTCCATCGTCATGATGCCGGCGGTTCCCCCATACTCATCGAGAACGACAGCCATGTGCGCACGGGTCCGCCGAAGGTCATCGAGCACGCGCTCGGCTGGCCTGCTGTCCGGGACATATAGCGGCTCACGCGTCAACGCGGGAAGGGAAAACGGCGTGTCTTCATCGCGAAGCCAGAGATCCTTTGCGAGAAAAACGCCGATGACGTCGTCGAGCGATTCGCGGTAAACGGGATATCGGGAGTAGCGTTCGTCCTTCACCACCTTCCAGACTTCTTCCTCTGTTGCCTCAATGTCGAGCGCGACAACTTCGGTCCGCGGGCGCATCACGTCGCGCGCTTTCTTCTCATGGAAATCGAAGACGCCGGCGAGCATCGCGCTGTCAGATTCGTTGAGTGTCCCGTGCGCTCTCGCCTGCATTACGAGAAGGCGGAGCTCTTCGGGCGAATGACTCTGAACCTCTCCGGTTGGATCGATGCCAAATATCTTCAGCACTGCGTTCGCAGCGCCGTTGAAAATCCAGATGACAGGGCTCATCAATCGCGAGAAGAAGACAAGCGGCCTCGTGACGAGCTTGCTGACACCTTCGGGATTTACCAGCGCAATTGTCTTCGGCGCGAGCTCGCCAAAGACGATGTGAAGAAAAGTGAGGATAAAGAAGCCGATGCCCAGGGCAATGCCCGTGTGCATGCCGGGGGGCTCAGCCGGCAATCCAAAAAGTTCAAACAGTGCGTCAAGAACGGCGGCAATCGCCGGCTCGCCAACCCAGCCCAGTGCAAGCGACGCCAGCGTGATCCCCAGCTGCGTTCCCGCGATGTACCGATCGAGGTGTGTTAGTGCCTTTTGAACGACCTTCGCGCCCTTCTCGCCGGAATCGGCCATTTCGTCGATACGGCTCCGCCGAACTGCGACCAGGGCAAATTCGGCGGCGACAAAAAACGCGTTGACGGCGACGAGCAGAAAAACGACAGCGAGGCGGCCAGTGACCGCCCCGATACCGAGATGCTCGGTGGGACCCTGCAAAAGGGCCAGAAGATTCATAGCCATCAAATCTATATAGTAGTGACCCGGAATTGACTGAATAGGCCCACGCGGCCAATTTGGACGCCCTGGACCAGGAGGTAGCAGATCGACTCGGTAAGCAGATTGAATCTCCCCACTTTCGACCCGCGGAAGCTGATCCGGGGGGTCTACATAGGCCGCCTGACCCTGGCGACGACGCTTTTTCTTGTCGTCGTCGCCCTCTGGCTGCAGGTAGACGCTGTCTCGACACTGATCGCGTCGCTTGCCCTGGTGGCAACCATCGCCTTCACAGGCGCCTCTTATTTCTGGACTGACCTGCGGCGGAAGAACCCCACTCCAACCTTCCTGTACATCCAGGTCATTTTCGACACTCTGCTTGTGACCGCCGCAGTTCACGTCACGTGGTCGGGCGGGCAGTCACAGCTGGCGCCGTTCTACATACTAGTCTTTGCAGTTGCAGCGCTTCTCATCGACCCGTCGCGAGTGCCGCTCATCGCCAGCCTCGGAATCGTGCTGTACTTCGCGGACGCCATGCTCGCGCACGGCGGCGAAGCCGATATCTCCCTTGTGATTCAGCTTGTCATCTTTGCGGTGGTAGCTCTCAGCAGCGCTTCCATCGCCGCCAGGCTCAGGGCCGCCGGCACGGAGCGCGAAGCGATGGCCGCGGAGCTCGCAGAGTTCAGGTTGAAAGCGAGTGACATGAGGAGGCTGCTGGCTCGCGCGGAACGGCTCGAGGGCGTTGCAGAAATGAGCGCGTCTCTCGCGCATGAGATCAAGAATCCGCTCGCATCAATTCGCAGCGCCGTCGAGCAGCTTTCGAGAATACCGCGTGCTACAGAAGACGAAAAGATTCTCAGCGGACTCGTTCAGCGCGAGTCGGACCGGCTGGCTCGGCTGCTGACGGAGTTCCTTGACTTTGCGCGCACTGGTGCGACACGCATGGACCAGTTGAACCTGACGGACATAGCCCGCAATGCCGCCCGTCTGGTGAGTGCCCAGCCGGACATCGAGACCGGTGTTCACGTGACCGATTTCTTCCCAACCGCGCCAATGGTGCTGGAAGGGGACGAGGACTTGATGCATCGGGCCATCTACAATCTCCTGCTGAACGCCACCCAGGCGTCGCCGCCAAACGGCGAGGTAAGAATTGAGGGTGGCGAGCTCGAGGCGCACCAGCTTCCACCTGGCGACACGGCTTTCTCCCGGGGCGCCTACGCGATTCAGGTTGTCGATCGGGGACCCGGTATTGCCCCTGAAATTCGTGACCGATTGTTCGATCCCTTCGTCACCACTAAGCCGGGGGGCAGCGGGTTGGGACTTTCCATCGTACAGCGTGCAGTTCAGGCGCATGGTGGACTGATCACAGTTAGCCCTCCCGGAGAAGAGACGAGGTTCACCCTCGTCATACCGAAATCCGGATAGCCCAAGGGCGCAATGAGCGAACAGGAAACGCGGCCGACCGTACTGATAATCGACGATGAGTCCGCGATAGTGGACACGCTGCGAATCCTCCTCAAGAACGAGGGCTTCGCTGCGCATGTCGCATTTGGCGGAAAGCAGGGCATCGACCAGATCGCCGCGGTTCGTCCCGACATCATCATCTCGGACATCAGAATGCCCGGCTTCGGCGGGCTCGACATACTCTCGGCCGCACGAGCTCAGGATCCGGACATGCCGGTAATCCTGATGACGGCACAGGCCTCGCTGCAATCGGCGATCTCGGCCGTCAACGACGGCGCCTTCCACTACGTACAGAAACCCTTCCAGAATGATGCGCTCGTCGCAATTGTTCGGCGCGCTGCAGAAACCAGGCAGCTGAAGACCGAGAACAGGGCGCTCAAGAAGGAAATCCGCCGGCGCGACACCGTTGTCGCGAAGCCAATTGGCGTCAATCGCGCGTGGCTGGATATCCTGAACGTCGCGGAGACTGTTGCCCGAACCGATTCCACGGTCCTGCTTCAGGGAGAATCGGGAACGGGAAAGGGTGTAATCGCCAACTACATACATCAGCTGTCCAATTGCACAACCGGGCCGTTTGTCTCGATCAACTGCGGCGCGCTGCCGGAGAGTCTTCTCGAAAGTGAGCTGTTCGGTCACGTCAAAGGCTCCTTCACCGGAGCCGTCAAGGACAAGTCAGGAATGTTCTCGGCCGCTCAGGGCGGATCGTTCTTCCTCGACGAAATCGGCGAAACGACGGCTGCGACACAGGTCAAGCTTCTTAGAGTGCTGCAGCATCGCGAAGTGATTCCCGTCGGAGCGACAGAGCCGATCCCGATCGATTGCCGCCTGATTGCCGCGACGAATCGCAATCTCGAGGAGGAAATTGCACGTGGCAATTTCCGCAGCGATTTGTACTATCGTCTCAATGTCATCGCTATCGACATCCCGCCGCTTCGCGAGCGCCCCGAGGATATTCCGCTGCTCGCTGAATCGTTCCTCTCGGAGATCGCTCTCAAGAGAAACGAGCCGAAGAAGAATCTCACCGTCGAGGCGGCTGAAGAGCTTCAGGCATACTCATGGCCCGGCAACGTCCGCGAGCTCGAGAACGCAATTGAGCGCGCCGTGATTCTCGCGAAGAACGGAACGATTCAGGCGGCTGCTCTCCCCGAGCGAATTCGAGAGCGTCGCACGGAGCCGCTGGTCTCTGATCGAAAAATTACGAATCCGTCGCTCGAGGCAATCGAGCGTGCCTACATCATGTGGGTGTTGGGAAGCGAAGGCGGCAACAAATCGCGCGCCGCTGAAGTACTTGGCATCGACGCATCGACACTTCACAGGAAATTGTCGCGGTTCGAGCTGGTCGCATGATCGCTGGGGCAACAGAAACAAGTTGGGAACAACAGTTTCGCCGTCACGGCGTCTGGATTGTCGTTGCACTGGCCGTTGCTGCATCGATCACAGGGATTACGAACGACTTTGCGTTCGATGACGTTCGGGCTGTTTACGAGGACACGCGGATCCATTCGCTGCCGTCTTTGTGGCACGTCTTCACGCAGACCTACTGGCTGCCGAAGTATGGCGCGAGTCTCTATCGTCCTCTGACTTCGTTGGGGTTTGGATTGCAGTGGGCCATTGGCGGTGGATCGCCCCTCATATTCCATGTTGTCAGCATCGTCGCCTATGCGGCAGTGTGCGCAGCGATGCTCGGGCTGGCCAGGCAAATCTTCGATAACGCGACCGCGCTTGTTGGGACGGCGATCTTTGCGGTTCATCCGCTCCACGTAGAAGCTGTGGCGAACGTAGTAGGCCAGGCCGAGCTTGGCGCGGCTCTCCTTGTGATTGTCGCAGTTTCCAAATACCTGAAATGGAGTCGCGGGCGCGGAGTTGGTGCGCTTGAGATAACAGCTCTGTGCGCGATGTATGGCGGAGCGCTGATGTTCAAGGAGCACGCGATCGTTTTGCCCGCGCTGCTGATGGCGACTGAGCTTCTGCCTTCTGCAGATGGCGCGACGACCGTCAAGCGCGTGGGACAGCGCTGGCCGCTGCTGGTCGCGATGGCAATTGCGGGAGCAGTGTTTGTCGTCGTGAGAGCGCTGGTGATCGGCAAGGTGACCGGCGGTGGCGATCAGGCTGGCGTGTTCATCGGACAGGGATTCGGCGTTCGCTTGCTGACGATGCTTCCCGTCGTGCTCGAGTGGATCCGTCTTTTCGTCTGGCCGGCAAGTCTATCCGCCGATTACTCATCGCCGCGAATCGATATCGCGACGTCGTTCCAGGCGACGATGCTCCCTGCAGTTGCAATTCTCCTGGCCGTGGTTGCAATCGCAGTTTACGTGAGAAGGGAACATCCTTCTACAGCGTTTGCGTTCGCCTGGTCAGGAATTACACTGCTCATTCCCAGCAACCTGATCGTCGTAACAGGCTTTGTCCTGGCTGAACGCGCGCTGTTCCTGCCGAGTGTTGGGGTGTCGATGCTGCTGGGCGTTGGTGTAATGGCGGCGTTGCGTTACGCGTCCCAGCCGATGCAAAGGGTTGTAGTTGCGGGCGTGGCCGTATTGATCGTTGCGGGCATCGCGCGCAGCTCCTTCCGGAACCCCGTGTGGAAGGACAACGAATCGTTATTCCGTCAGACTGTCGAAGACGTTCCCTACAGCTGGAAATCCCACCTTATGCTAGGCGAATTCCTCGTGGGCCAGGGAAAGGGCGAAGGAATACTGGAGATGACACTCGGGGTTAAGCTCGCGCCGAAGAATGACTCCCAGGTGAGGTATGTCACCGCACGCCGACTGCATCTTTCAAAGCAGCAGGCAGTTGCACTGCCGTTCTATGCCGAAGCGCTGGCGATTGATCCGTCGAATCCGCAGATACGTGAGGATCTCGCCTACTGTCTGGCGCAGATGGGCCGGATGAACGATGCGATTGTTATCGCGAAAGCGGGTTTGCGGCTCAAGCCCGGCGACTTCCGCCTTGTGCGGTTCATGAAATACGCAGACAGCTCAGCTGTCGCCGGAGCGGCCGTACCGAGATCGGTGAATTGAATCTTGCTCGTAAATATCCTGCGCTTGTCATAGCGATCGTCGCAGTAATAGCGTCGATCTCGGGGTTGATGAACGGATTCGCCTTCGACGACGTTCACGTAATCATCAAGAATCCCCGACTCCACACGTTTGCGCAGCCGTTGGGTCTCTTCACCGAGACATACTGGCGGGCTGAGATGGGCTCGATGCTCTACCGGCCCATGACGATGGTTGTCTTTGCCATACAGTGGGTGATTGGAAACGGTTCGCCGCTTCCGTTCCATCTCACGAGCATTCTACTCTACGCCGTTCTTTCAGCCGCAGTCTATCGTCTGGCTGAGCTGATCATGCCACTCCGTGCTGCCTTTGCGGCCGCGGCTGTGTTTGCTGTGCATCCAGTTCACGTCGAGGCGGTCGCCAACGTTGTCGGCCAGGCCGAGTTGTGGGTTGCGCTGATTCTCGTCGGGCTTGTTGCCTTGTACATCCCCCGCAGGAGGAAAGGGACACTCGGCCCACTCGAAATTGCCCTTGTGGCCTTTGGCTACCTCGCTGCGTGTTCCTTCAAGGAGCACGCGATTGTTCTGCCCGCGCTTCTGCTCGCTGCGGAATTCAGCGTCATCGGGGATAGCAGGTCAAAAGGAGATCGATTCCGCTCCCTGATGCCTTTGCTTGTGTCGATGGCCATTGCAGGAGCGACGTTCGTGTTCGCGCGCTACACCGTGTTGCACGGCGTTGCGATCGATTCAACGGCGCCGATACTCAAGGGCCAGGCATTCAGTACCCGGTTCTTCACTATGCTTGGCGTCGTTACCGAATGGGTGCGACTGATGGTCTGGCCGATGAGCTTGTCCGCTGACTATTCGTATCCGCGAATTCGTACACACGACTCTTTCGATATGTCGATGCTGCCGGCGCTTGCAGTCCTTGTGGGCACTGCATTCATCGCGTGGCATTTCAGGAAGCGGTTTCCGGTCATTCTGTTTGGTGTTGCCTGGATCGGAATTGCCCTGCTGATCCCAAGCAATCTTTTCGTCGTCACCGGATTTGTGCTCGCGGAGCGGACGCTCATGCTGGCTAGTGTGGGCTTTGCGCTTTGCGCTGGAGTTGTCGCGAGTGAGGCTATGGTCGCCGCTGCGGCGTCAGGCGAGCGCGGCCGTCAGCTCGCGACTGTCGTCATTGCCGTCCTGCTTGTTGCGTTTGGTGTTCGCAGCGTGACACGCAGTCCTGTGTGGCACGACAACGACACCCTGTTTCTTCAGACTGTGCAGGACGTGCCCTCCAGCCATCGCGCGCACTGGATGCGGGCGGTGGACCTGGCCGAGAAGAATCGCACTGGCGAAGCGCTCGAGGAGATGGACATGGCCGTCGTACTCGGCGATCAGAGGGATCCACTGCTGCTCGCCTATGCAGGTGACCTGTTCGCCGTCAACGGACGTTGTCCGCGCGCTATCACGCTTTATCGCCGGGCGCTGGCGCTTGCTCCCGGTAATGTCCAGCTCCGGGCGAATACGTCGTTCTGCCTCCTGTCGATAGGAAAGTGGGAAGAAGCGAAGGCTATCGCCCTGGCCGCCGGCGACGATTCTCGTGACCTCCGGCTGCAGCAAATCGTTCATAGAGCAGACAGCCTGCAGCAGGTGCGCGGGGCGGTCATGTCGAAGCGGTGAACGGGACATTGCAGAATGCAAGAGTTGTTGCAATGTGCCAGTCAAAAGCGTCTGGGGTTGGGCGCTTCTCTTTTTGTAAGATGTTAGGCCGCAACGACTTAGCTTCGAAAAAAAAGGTTGGCAGCGGTGTTGCCTTTCCGGGGCCCGCGTCGTCTTCCCCCCGAAGCATGCGCAACTCTCTCTTTATTTCTACTCTCTCAGGAGCAACACAATGGTACGCAACAAGAAGGGTTTCACGCTGATCGAGCTTTTGATCGTCGTCGTCATCATCGGCATTTTGGCCGCGATCGCGATTCCGAAGTTCGCCAACACGAAGGAAAAGGCATATGTCGCGTCGATGAAGGCAGATCTTCGCAACCTCGCCACGTACGAAGAGTCCTTCGCAGCAGACAGCGCCGGCTCGTACTTCAGCGGAACAGCAGCCGGAACGACAGCTCTTCAGGGCTTCCTTCCGTCGCAGAACGTGACAGTCACGGCAACGGCCGTCACCGGCCCGCCAGCCTCGTGGAGCGCGTCAGCTGTCCACTCGCTCACAGCGAAGGTCTGTTCCTCGTCAGCAGTTGGACTTATCACCTGCACCTGATCAGCCATTGCTTGACTGATTGATCTGCTGGGCAGGAACCCCCGTAGCTGAGACTCTGCGGGGGTTTCTTGTATCCAGACGTTTGCCGCAAAATGCCTCACCGAATTGCAATCTGCGGGTTTTTACTTAGGCGGCTTCACGAGCTCGGAATTCCTAAATGCTTGTTGGATAACACGATAAAGATGTTTGGCGAGAGTGGCCCCGTCAGTGCCTTGCATGTGCCCGGCGAATCCCTCGACAGGACGCCCCTCCGCTTTTCTCTCTCAGGAGCAACACATGGTACGCAACAAAAAGGGCTTCACGCTGATCGAGCTTCTTATCGTGGTCGTCATCATCGGCATTTTGGCCGCGATCGCGATTCCGAAGTTCGCCAACACGAAGGAGAAGGCCTACGTCGCGTCGATGAAGGCAGATCTTCGTAACCTCGCCACGTATGAAGAGAGCTTCGCTGCAGACAGCGCTGGCTCGTACTTTGGTGGCACGGCAGCCGGAACGACAGCTCTCCAGGGCTTCCTTCCGTCGCAGAACGTAACCGTCACAGCCACGGCAGTGACTGGCCCCCCGGCCAGCTGGACGGCATCGGCAGCGCACTCACTCTCCGCAAAGACGTGCGCATCGTCCGCAGCTGGTTTGATCACCTGCACCTGATGATCTGACTGGCTCGTGAGAAACCCCCCGCAGTCTCTCGGCTGCGGGGGTTTTTTTGTGTTCCAGCTGTCAATAGATGACGATCATTGTGGAGCGTGCGCTGTCAGTTCTCGCCGAAAGAAATGGCCCGAATGCCGGTCTTGGGTGCGTCACAATGACCGTAACAAGTGACCCTGCCTCTTTTGTATTCGGCACCCAGGTAGTTCTCACGACAAGATTCGCGTCGAGCGGGGTTTTAGACTTCACGTAGTTCGCAACGCCGGCAGAATCGGTAACTCGACCGCTGTCTCTGCCGCGGACGATCGCGAAGCGAGCCCCTTCTCTTGCGCCCGATGCTATGCTGTTCCGGGTCCATGCCGCGTAGCCGAATCCCAAAATCCCGAGTAACAGCGAGATGAATACTGTCGCTGCGATAGCGAACTCGACCATCGCGCTTCCCTCGTCTCGGACCAGGAGGAAGTGGATCCAGGGCCGCGGAAATCTCATTCGCATTGCCTGCGGGGAAACGTCATCCAACTTGTTATTCGATTATCGAAGCTCGCTTCAGCCTGAAGAACCCAATGCCGCCGCCGCCACCGGTGACGGTGAGATGAGTATTGTTGTTCTGAACGAGAATCTGGCGGGCCACGATGCCACCATTGACTGTAATTGAGCCCCCTGATTCAACCGTAAGATCTTGCGTTGGGAAATAAAACGAGCCGTTGAATGTTGTCCCAACGCCGCTCTTAATCATGTTCACGTAGGTCTGCCCCGGTTTACCTGCCGACGGATCCTGATAAAAAAGAATCCCCGCAAGTGGCCCGCTGGTCATTGCCGACAGGTTAACCACCGTGCCGTTGTTCTGCATGTTGATGATCGAAAACTTGTTGGCGCCGCCATCCGCAGCCGGTCCATTCATGTTCACGAAAGTAACCCCGGTTCCAGTCAGATGACCTGCGGAGCCGATGTCCATGCCTCCGCCCACTAGCCAATACATCCCGGGTGCGAAATTGACGTTCACGGTTCCAACCTTAATCCCACCGCAGTAGACGCCCGGTTGGAGTGTGGTGTCGTTTGACGGCTGAACGACCTTATACCCGACAGTGTTATATGGTGGTGAACATGGTCCCGGCGCCGGCATTGTGAGGTACGCCATCGGGTCCGGGGCTGCTGCCACGCCCGTTTGCGGCGTCGATTCGAGGCAACCAGCACAAGCGGCGTAGTTGCCCCTTATCAAAATCGGAGCTCCGCCTCCAAGGAGTGTACCCGTACCCTTGACCTCCATGGCAACTGGATTGCTCGAGTTTACTGCAATACCGCATCCTGTAGCAGTTAACTCAGCTCCACTTTGAACCATCAAGGCTTGTTTATTCGACGGGTCGAGGGATACGATGCAGTTTCCGCTGGGGGGAACAATCCCGCCGATCGCTTGCGCGTGGACTACAGAGGACGACCTGCCGAGTATTCCGGAGAAGAGTGTCGGCACGGTCTTAGCGACTGCGACCCGCACGTACTTTCC